>JARIED010000007.1 GCA_029266945.1 Slackia sp.
ATATCACGAAAAAAAAGCCGGGCGGCCGCACCGTTTTTCACGTTAAACAGAAGGCGGCCGCCCGGCATGGTCGATAGCAGACAGCGATGCCTCGCCAAAACTTCCCGCCACGGGAACTTTTGGCAAACCTCCCTTAGCGCGGACGCAGCGGATCCTTCTGGGCCAGGCCGACCCTGCGCGGAAGCTTGACACGCGGCTTGCCCGTTTTCTCGAATACGAAGATGCAGCGCGTGGAGCCGTCGCTCAATGAGAAATCGTGGCGCTCGACAAGCGCGAGCCCCACCATGTCCTGAATATCTAGTGCGCAAGACAGCTCCTCTTCCGACGGCTGCGCTTTGTAGCACACAAGACGGCCGCCGCGTTTCAGCAGCGGCGAGGCAAGCTCCATCAACGAGCCCAGGGCGCTCAACGCGCGCGCCGTGAGAACCGAGAATTCGCCGGCGCGTTCGCGGCCGAGGTCTTCGATTCTGCCCGCATACACGTCGACCCTGTCGCCCAGACCAAGCTGCGCGGCGACGCCCTCGAGCGCGCGCACCTTCTTCTGGACCGAATCGACGAGCAGGGTCTGCCTGCCCGTCATGATGCACATCGGCATGCCGGGAAAGCCGCCGCCCGTGCCGAGGTCGGCATACAGACCCTCAGGCGCATCCGCAACGAACGGAAGGCCGGTCAGGCTGTCTTCCAAGTGAAGCACGATGCCGCCCTCTTCGGAAAGAATCCTGGTGAGGTTCATCGTCTCGTTCACCTTCATAATCGCGTGCAGGTCGTCCATGAGCAAGCGCTCCTGACCCTCGTCGATATCGATGCCATGGCATTGCGCCATGATGTCCGCCAAGCGGCCCATATCCACCTCTTTCGCATATTCGGTACGGCATTGCCATTGTATCCGAGCCCGCGCATCGCGATCCGCGCGGCACGGCGCCCATAAAAAAACGCCGCCCCAGAAAGGGCGGCGTTGCGGCGGCTTCCCGCGAGCGGAAAGCCGCTCGATCCGGTCGAATCGTATCCGCTAGCGGGGAATGACCACCACATGGCGGGCACTGCCCTCGCCCTCGGAAGCGGTCTCAACATCGTCACGGTCGCGCAGGGCGAGATGGACGATGCGACGCTCGTACGGAGTCATCGGGCGCAACTTGACATTGCGGTCCTGGGAAACGGCGCGACGAGCGGCCGATTCGGCGATGGACTCGAGCTTCTGACGCTGGCGGTTCTTGTAGCCTTCGACGTCAACCACCACGGGATAGCGGAAGCCGAGCGTGCGCGTGGTGATGGCGGAAATGATGAACTGCAGCGCATCGAGGGTCTTGCCATGGCGGCCGATCAGAATAGCCAGGTTGTCGCCGGTGATATCCAAGATCAGTTCGCCTTCGTCGCCCTCGTACTCGTCGATGGTCACTTCGCCGACATCGAAGTGCTTCAGGATGCCCTGAAGCGCGTCGATGGCGGTGTCGGCCACGCGGTCGAGTTCCTCTTCGGTCAGCTCGGTCATCTCGGTATGGGCGGTGTCGCCCTTCAGCTCACGAGGAGCATCCTCCTCGACGATGCCCTCTTCGACCATGATATCTTCCTCGGCCATGACGGGTCCTTTCTTTCACAACGCCGGAACGGCATCCGGCGAACGAACTCTTTTAGCGCTTCTTGGTCGGGCGCTTCTTCTTCACCTTGCGCTCGACGCTGACCTTCACCGGCTGGACCTCGATCCGCTCGGCCTCTTTCGCGGCCTCTTCCTTCTTCAGGATGCGCATGGTCAGCTGGCTCTGCAGGATGCCGATGATGGAGGACGTACCCCAGAACAGCAGAACACCTGCGGGCGAACCCCAGGAAATCCAGAGCATCATGAGGGTCATGATGCCGCCCATGATCAGCATCTGGTTACGCTGCGCGCTGTCGTTGTGGATGTTCTGCAGCACCATGGGCAGGAAGGTCGCGCCGGCGAACACCAGCATCAGGACCAGATACGGGAAGAACGCCATGAAGCCGTCGCCGAAGACGCCCGAAGGGGTCTGGGTGAGGTCGGGAACCATGCTGTAGAACGTGTACGCGGTCTCTCCCTGGCGTCCTCCCAGTTCACGAAGGGTCTGGAACATGGCAAGGAAGATAGGCATCTGCAAAAGCATGGGCAGGCAGCCCGCCAGAGGATTGAACTTGGTCTCGGCGTAAAGCTTCTGCATCTCCTCGTTCATGCGAACAGGGTCGTTGGAGAACTTGGTCTGGACTTCCTTGATCAGGGGCTGAATCTTCTGCATCTGAAAGTTCGATTTGATCTGCTTGTGCATGATCGGGGCGACGATCGCGCGGAAGATGATCGTGATGACGATGATCGCGAGACCCCAGTCGCCAACGAAATTAAAGAAGAATTGGATACAGCTGAATATCCAATCTTTGAACGCGTCCCACATAGACTTACACCTTTCTACAGTTCGTCGGGCACAGGGTCATAGCCTCCGGGATGGAAGGGATGACACCTGCATATCCTCTTGACAGTCAGCCATCCCCCGCGAATGAACCCGAACCGCTGAATGGCGATAAGTCCGTATTCGGAACACGTGGGAATATAGCGACAACACGCGGGGAAAAGGGGCGATATGGCGACGCGATACACTTTTATCAATGCGAGCGCAGCATTTTTGGGCAGCGCTCGAATAAACGACAAAGCCGCCTTGATCTTCATATGCACCTTCTCGTATCCGCCCGGAGCATTATCGCGAAGCAGACTTCACAAGCCCCGCCTTCGACAGGGCCTTAGAACACGCAGTGCTCACTTTACTATAAGACGCCTTGAGAATAGGGGCGCGGGCCAGAAACACAACGTCGTAGCCGTCCCAAGGAGCGCCGCATGCGCGGGCGATTTCCCTCATGCGTCGTTTTGCGCCGTTGCGCCAAACGGCATTTCCCGACTTTTTTCCCGCAATAAAAGCAACACGACCATGATCGAGCTCATGGTCGTGTTGATTGCAATGCTTCAGCACCATGACCGTCAGAAACGGCGTGCTGAATCTTTTTCCTTGCGAGAAAAGAAGGGATATATCGGCGCTCGACTTAATGGTCGATTTCAAACCGATGACCTTTCGTTACACGCAAAGACGCTTGCGGCCCTTGGCGCGACGTGCGGCCAAGACGGCACGACCACCCTTGGTAGCCATGCGGGCACGGAAACCGTGGCACTTGGCGCGCTTGCGCTTATTCGGCTGATAAGTGCGCTTCATATCGACTCCCTTTCAAACGGACAGAAACCATAATCCTTTGATGAATAGCCGTACGAGTATACCTCGCACAGATCAAAAGTAAAGCATTTTTTCCTTATTCAACAGGGACAAGACGGAAAACACCGCATGAAAGGCAGTCGGACGCATAGCCCTGGCTCGCCTTTCCGCAACCGCCTACCACTATATATATGTATAGAAGCGCCATCTTGTCGCACATGGAGTGCCAGAAGACCAGGCATGAAGAGACATCGTCCCGATCGGCGTGCCCCGAGAAAAAACTCGACGGCGGCCAGGGCTGCCGCGCGAAAAGTCTGTCGGATCGGCTGGCGGCGACCTTGCACGCATGCGCGCGCATGCGACAGGAAAAGACGAGGCTCTTTTCCGGGCAAAACGAACGAATCGCGAAAACGTTTTCCGCACGATGCACGCCGGCAGACGCGGCAAAGGGCGGAATTTTCCTCTTCCACCGCAACGCTATGGAAAACCCCTCTCGGTTTCAGAAAAGGTATCCACTTGATCTCCAGGATTTCGTGAAAAGAATTTTTTTCACGAAGACCATCGTGGAAAAATGGAAAACTATCCTTCTTTCCACATTACGTTTTCTTTCGCCCTTCCCTCTTATTGTGAGCATTGTTGAAATTGTTGAAAATAAAAAAGGTTTTTTCTTCACTATGTTGAAAACAATCTGTTAATTTCCTCAATGTCTAAAGTCAAACTCGTGAATTTTGTTGAAACAGTCGGAATAAAACCCTTCTTTTTAATATTTGAACTGGTGATTCTTTTTCTAACAATTTTGACGATAACAAGGTTGAAAATCCGGGGTATTTTGAAGTAAACCGTGGATAACCTTGTCAGATTCAGTCATTTTTCTTCCCTTCATTTTTCTTTTCCTCACTTTTCAAGTCATTTTTCCTCAATGCAATTTCTCTTTTCTATAGTTTTCAATACTTTCAACACTTCCTGAATAAAAAGTTGAAATCGTGGAAAACCTCAGTCGGATTCAATGAAGAATTCCACACGGGGTGCAAAACGCCCTTGGAAAACTTTTCCACAAACCATAGAATGAGAAATCCACTCGGGAAAACGACGCGTCATTTTTCCGATGGAAGCGCGTGTCGGCGAAAACATCGGAATCGGAAAAGCGTTGGAACACACTTCAAGCACACCGGAAAACGCACCTGACGTCGCCGCCTCCTTGAGCGGCGATTTTTCGCGTGCGCTCACGTCCGCGCGCATCGCGTGCTACGACGATTTCCGCAGCGCTCCCCGCATCACCGAAGTCAAGCCGAATTCGACCGCGGAGTTCATCGAGGAGCTCGCCTCGACCACCTACGCCCAAGCCCAGCAGGCTGGAGGCGCCATCCCCTACACCGTTGTCAGGGAGGTCAGCGAGAATTTCATCCACGCCCAATTCCGCGAAATCATCGTATCTATATATGACAATGGCAATACGATACGGTTCTCGGACCAGGGCCCCGGCATAGCCCAGAAGGAAAAGGCCCAGATGCCCGGATTCTCTTCGGCGGTCGAACCGATGAAGAAATACATCCGCGGCGTCGGAAGCGGGCTTCCCCTGGTCAAAGAGTACCTTTCGTTTTCGCACGGCCGCATAACCATCGAGGACAACCTCACCACGGGCGCCGTCGTCACCATCAGCATCAACCCTGACGACGGCCGCGAACCGCCGCGCAAGCAAGAGCCGCCGCAGCCCAAGCCCAAACGAAGCGCCTTGGTGCCGCCGCTCACCGATAGAGAGAAAGACATCCTCTATCTTTTGATGAAAGACGGGTCGCTCAGGCTCACCGACATCAAAAACGAGCTCGAGCTCAGCCCCAGCACCGTTCACCGAGCACTGACGAATCTCGAAGAAGCGGGACTGGTCGAAAGCGTCGGGAAAATCAGAACGCTGACGGAACTCGGACGCCGGATTGCAGGAAAGCTGTTCTGAACCCGACGCGAAAAAGCGTCACGAAACACGATATTCATCCTCTGACGAGGGTTTTTAAGGAAAAGGTCGGATAACGATGGTAGATTCCAGCAATCTTTACGAAACATGGCAGCTCGTCTGCAACCAGGTCAAGGGCTACGATTCCGTCAACCCCGTGCAGGTCGACGCCTTCTTCAGCCGCCTGCAGCCGCAGGCCATCTCGGACGGCTTCCTCATCGTGACCGCCGATACCGCCTTCATCAAAAGCCAGGTCGAACGCCGATTCATGACCACCATCCAGCAGGCCCTCAAAGACCTGTTCGGAATCGACTACCTGGTCGAAATCGAAGTCGACCCCATGGGCGATGCTGCGGCGGGCGCCCCCGTTCAGATGACGGCCCCCGCCGCAGCTCCCGCTCCCATGGCTCCCGCTCCCGTGCCGGTACATCCTTTCGCAGGGAGCGTCGCCGCGCCGCAGCAGACAGTCGCCGAAACGCAGCCGGCGCCGGTCCAGGCGCATCACACGGGCACGACCCAGCCCATCCCGCCTGTTCAGGCGCAGCCCATGCCAGCAGAGGAAGCACCCGACGCAACCGATGCCGCAGCGTTTCCGATGACCGCCGGCGAAGAAACCGAATTCGTCGAGCAGGTCCTTCCTTCGCCGCGCGGCGCCAACGCACGCCATCCGCGCAATGCGGTCAACGACACCGCCCTTCTTGCTTCGGCGCTCACGTTCGAGACCTTCGTCGTCGGCAACTCCAACCGTCTGGCGTATTCCATGGCCGTCGCGGTAGCCGAAGAACCGGGCAAGAAGAACCTCAACCCGCTGTTCATCTACGGCCGCAGCGGCCTGGGCAAAACCCACTTGCTGCGCGCTATCCAGAACTACATCATCGCGACGAATCCCCAGATGAGGGTCGTTTATATCGACTCTTCCGAATTCCTGTCCGACTACACGGCGGCCGTCGTGGCGCACGACAAAAACAAGGACAGCTACCTGAACTTCCAGAACCGCTACCTCGACGCCGACGTCCTGCTAATCGACGACGTGCAGAAGTTCCAGGGCAAATCCGCTACCGTCGATATCGTGTTCCAGCTGTTCAACAAGTTGACCGACATGGGCAAACAGGTCGTTCTGGCCGCCGACCGCGCGCCGAAGACGATCGACATCGACGAACGCTACACGAGCCGCTTCAACTCCGGCGGAACCTGCGATATCCAGCCGCCGGAGGTCGAAACCAAGCTGGGCATCATCAAGGGATTCATCGAGGAATACCGTTCTTCGGAAAACGCCTACGACCTCTACGTGCCCGAAGATATACAAATGTATATAGCCGAGATCTCGAGCTCCAACGTCCGCGAGCTGAAAAGCGCGGTGACCAAGGTCATTTCGCAGATCACGTACTTCAACAACCCGGACATCTCGCTGCCCGACGTGCGCGTATTGCTTGAAAACCACTTCCTTTCCGGCGGCTCCAAGCGCCTCGACGTGGCCAGCATCCAGAAGGAAGTCGAACGCTACTACAAGATCAGCCACGCCGACCTGGTAGGCAAGAAACGCTCACGCAACATCGCCTACGCGCGACAGGTCGCTATGTATCTTTGCCGCCAGATGCTCGATATTCCCTACAACGACATCGGCAAACGCTTCGACCGCGACCACTCCTCCGTCATGTACTCCGTCGGCCAGGTCGAAGAGAAGCTCACGAAGAGCCGGGAGCTTCAGGAAGAGATCGAATTGATCATTAAGAACATTAGGGAAAACTAGGGCAAAACCCGGGAAAGAGCGTGGAAAGAAAATTCGGCTCCGGAATCCGGTGGAAATCGGTGGGATCCCGGAAACAAGTATTCAGCCGTCATTTTTTAATGATGACCAGCTGAAACGCCGAATTTTCTTCATTTCAACCGTCCTTATTATTACTACTATTCTAATTACTCTACCTTTCTAGGAAGAAGGGATACCGGCATGAAATTCAACATCAACAAGAGCGAGCTGCTTAACGCGCTCACGATCGTCTCCAAGGGAGCCTCCTCCCGATCCACCCTGCCGGTGCTTTCCGGCGTCTACGTTAAAGCACAAGGCGGCGGTCTCATCATGCAAACCACCGACCTCGAACGTTCTGTGCGCTACGACGTCCCTGCCTTGGTCGAAGAAGAAGGCGCTATCGTCATCCCAGAAAAACTGCTCCTCGACATCGTCAAGCAACTTCCCGAAGCCGCAGTCTCTTTCGAGACCTTCGAGGGAACCGTTTCTGTTTCCTGCGACCAGTCTTCCTTCGTCCTGAAAACCCTTGAAGCCGAAGACTTCCCGGAGTTTCCGGAAGTTGACGTCATGAGCCGCATCACCGTTCCGTTCGATGACTTCTGCACGATGGTCAAGCGCGTCGCGAAAGTCGCTTCCAAAGACCAAAGCCACGCCGTGCTCACCGGCGTTCTCATTTCCACGAGCGACACCGGCCTCAAGATGGTCGCGACCGACTCGTATCGCCTTGCCGTGTCCGAGATCGATTTCGCCGGTTGCCAGCAGGGTTTCGAAGCCATCGTTTCCGGTGCCTTCCTTCAAGAGGTCGCTTCCCTGCCGAAAATCGACGAGACGATCGAAATCGGCTTGTCCCAGAACCAAATCGTGTTCACCCATCAGAACATGGTGTTCATCAATCGTCGTATCGAGGGTAACTTCCCCAATTACAAGCAACTCATTCCGAATTCCTATGTGACGCAGACCTGTTTCTCCACGCAGGAGCTCATTACCGCAGTCAAACGCGTCAGTTTGATCAGCAGCCTGTCCTCTCCGGTGAAATTCGATATCAACGACGCCGCTGGCAACGCGGTGATCAATACCGTTTCGCAGGACGTCGGATCGGCCGAGGTGGTTTTGGATTGCGACGTCATCGGAGAAAGCACGCAGATCGCGTTCAACCACCAGTACGTTTTGGACGGCCTGGCCTCCATTCCGACGCAGCAGGTCTACCTGGAGACGCAGTCGCCGCTCAAGCCCGGCATCTTCAAATCCGTGGGCGAGGAGAAGTTCCTCTATCTCGTCATGCCGGTGCGCATCGCATAGGGCGGAGCCGGTGACGCTGCGTCTCGAGGGCATACAATTTCAAGATTTCCGCAGCTACGAGTCGTTTTCGCTTGAAAACCTCGGAGGCTTGACCGTCTTGCTGGGGCCGAACGCCACGGGTAAGACCAACGCCATCGAGGGAATCCAGCTCATGACCGCGTTCGGGTCGTTTCGCAATCCTGCCGGCAAAGAGCTGATTCGCTGGAGCGCCCCCTGCGCCCGGCTGACCGCGCATGTGGTCTCGTCGTCGCGCGACTTGACCGTGCAGGCGGAAATCAAGCCGGGGTCGAGAACGTATCGGCTGAACGGCAAGAAAAAGGCCGTCCACGATCTGCAGGGATTGCTGCCTTCGGTGGTGTTTTCGCCGGATGACCTGGTGTTGGCGAAAGGGGCCCAGGCCGAGCGCCGCGCGGCGCTCGATTTGCTGGGATGCCAGCTTTCCCGCAACCACCGGGTGATCAAGCGTGATTTCGAGCGCCTGGTGAAACATAAGAACGCCCTGTTGAAAGACGAATCTCCCGCGTTGCTTATCGAAAGCGTCAACGATATGCTCGCTCCCGCCGCCGCGCAGCTGTACCTGTATCGCGCCGCGCTCGTTTCGAAGCTGTTCTCCCATATGGCCGCCGCGTACGCTGTGATGGCGGGTGGCGCCGAGCGCATCGAGGCGTCGTATGTGCCGTCGTGGGAATCGGATGACGTGCGCGCCGCGGCGCAGGCGGCTCCGATGACGTTTTCGTACACGAAGGAAGAAGCCCGAGCGGCGCTCGATGCCGCGTTGCGCTCCCGTGCCGCCGAAGAGCGCGTGCGAAAAAGGTCGGTGGTGGGCCCCCATCACGACAGGCTCGAGTTCTTCATCGACGGTCGCAACGCGTCGACGTTCGCTTCCCAGGGCCAGCAGCGTTCCCTCGTGCTTGCGTGGAAGATGGCCGAAGTGGCGCTGATGCGCGAGATGACCGGGACGTCGCCCGTCCTGTTGCTCGACGACGTGATGAGCGAGCTCGACGTGCGTCGTCGCCGCGCGCTGGTCGGCCTTCTGGCCGACGACACCCAGACTTTCATCACCGCGACCGACCCGTCGTGCTTCGACGGCGATTTGTTGGACGCGGCATCCGTGATCGACCTTGGAGGGCAGAACTTATGGCTTCGATGACGTCGTTTTCGTCGGCTCTGCAGAAGACGCTGCGCTCGACCGCGGCGACGAGCGAGCTTGCCGCCAAAGCCGCGCGGGCGAACAAGGTGAAGCAGATGTGGCGCGACGTCATGGAGCCGATGTTTCTCGACCACACCAACGCGGTCTACATCATCAACGAACACGGCGCGAAGGTGCTCATCGTCTACGTGGACGACAGCCTGTTCGCCGCCGAGCTCGATGCTCGCCGCGAGCTGATCAAGCTCAAGCTGCTCGAGCGCTACAACGAGGAAATCGCCGAGTTCCGCATTCTCGTTTCGCGCGGCAAGTACAAGAAGAACTACCCGTTTCGCGCGCAAGAGGGCGAGCCGTTCTATATCGCGCGCGCCCAACGCGTTCCCCTGCCCGCTGAGAAGCGCGCGGAACTCGAGGCCCAATGTTCCGCCATCGAGGACGAGCGCCTGCGAGAAGCGCTACTAAGGGCCATGATTTCCGATATGGAATGGAAATCGGGGATAGAAAAGGAAAAACGCGATAACCCCCTCTTGTAGGCGGTATGAAGCATCGCTAACGGCGCGTTCGAAGGGCGTATCAAACGCCCTTTTGTGGTACTATAAACAGGTTGTCGGAAAGTCATTTCATCCCAGCTTCAAACGATTTGGCGACGCTTCGGCCTCCTCTTTTTCGCATGGGGCCGGGCGATCGGTTCGCGCGGATTCCCGGGACCCGCCTCAGGCGCATCCCGGTCTTCGGCGTCGCTCCCCTCCGACAGCGTGTCAACCCATCAGACGAACTTGAAAAGGAGTAGGCACGTGGCACAGAAGAATCCCGGCCATTACGATGGCTCGGACATCCAGGTGCTCGAGGGCCTCGAAGCGGTCCGCAAGCGCCCCGGCATGTACATCGGTTCCACCGGTCCGCGCGGTCTGCATCATCTGGTCTACGAGGTCGTCGACAACTCGGTCGACGAGGCTTTGGCCGGCTACTGCACCAAGATCGACGTGGCCATCCATGAGGACAATTCCATCACGGTCGTCGATAACGGCCGCGGCATTCCTATCGACAAGCATCCCAAAGAGAAGATCCCCACGGTCGAGGTCGTTCTGACAATCCTCCACGCCGGCGGTAAGTTCGGCGGCGAAGGCTACAAGGTGTCGGGCGGTCTGCACGGCGTCGGCGTTTCCTGCGTCAACGCGCTTTCGACGCGCCTCGAGGTCGAGGTCAAACGCGACGGCGGTGTGTACGCCATCGCGTTCGAGCGCGGCAAGACGGTCGAGAAGCTCCATCGCATCGGCGATGCCGAGGGCACGGGCACCAAGACGACGTTCTGGCCCGACCCCGAGGTGTTCACCGAGACGCTGGTCTACGACTACGACACACTCGCCACCCGCTTCCGCGAGATGGCGTTTTTGAACAGGGGCCTGCATATCGAGCTGACCGACGAGCGCGTCCTCGACGCCGACGGCAAGCCGAAAAGCGAGACCTTCCAGTACGCCGGCGGCATCGTCGACTTCGTGAAATACCTCAACGAGGGCAAAGAGACGCTGAACAAGCCGATTTATTTCGAGGCTGAAAGCGACGACGGCACGGTCGAGGTTGCCATGCAGTGGTCGAGCAGTTACTCCTCGAGCGGTGTGCTCGCTTTCGCCAACAACATCAACACGCACGAGGGCGGCACGCACCTCGACGGCTTCAAGAACGCCTTGACGCGCACTATCAACGATTACGCGCGTTCGCACGGCATTCTGAAGGAGAAGGACAACAACCTTTCGGGCGACGACACGCGCGAGGGCTTGGCCGCCGTCGTGAGCGTGAAGCTGCACGACCCCCAGTTCGAAGGCCAGACCAAGACCAAGCTCGGCAACACCGAGATCCGCGGTCTGGTGCAGGGCGCGGTGACCAAGGGCCTCGCAGAGTTCCTGGAAGAAAACCCCGCCTCCGCCAAGCGCATCATCGGCAAGGCGACGCAGGCCCTCAAGGCCCGCGAGGCCGCACGCAAGGCTCGCGAGATGACCCGCCGCAAGGGCGTGCTCGACAGCTTCAGCATGCCGGGCAAGCTGGCCGACTGCTCCAGCAAAGACCCCTCGCTCTCTGAAATCTTCATCGTCGAGGGCGACTCGGCAGGCGGCTCCGCGAAGCAGGCGCGCGATCGTAAGTACCAGGCCATCCTGCCGCTGCGCGGCAAGATCCTCAACGTCGAGCGCGCCGGCCTCAACCGCGCCCTGTCGAGCGACACCATCTCGAGCCTGATCACGGCGGTCGGTACGAACATCGGCGACGACTACAACGGCGACGCCGCGCGCTACCACCGCATCATCATCATGACCGATGCCGACGTCGACGGCGCGCACATCCGCTGCCTGCTGCTGACGTTCTTCTACCGCTACATGCCGGACCTGATCAACCGCGGCTACATCTACATCGCGCAGCCGCCGCTGTACGGCCTGAAGAAGAAGAATTCGAAAACGGGCAAGATCTTGAAGTACCTCTTCAACGACGAGGCGAAAGACCAGCTCATGGAGGAGCTCGGCGCCGAAGCCGAGAAATACGACATGCAGCGCTACAAAGGTTTGGGCGAGATGGACCCCGAACAGCTGTGGGAAACCACCATGGATCCCGAGAGCCGCACGCTTCTGCAGGTGAGCATCGAAGACGCCGCCGCCGCGGAACTGGCCGTGTCCGAGCTCATGGGCGACCAGGTCGAACCGCGTAAGGAATTCATCCAGAAGCACGCCCGCGACGTGCGCTTCCTGGACATCTAATCCCGCCGGGCGGGGCGCCGCGTCGGCGTTTCGAGCGCCGACCGTGCCTGCCCCGCCCTTTCCGCGGCGTTTCGGCAAGCGCTTGTTTCACGTGAAACATCGCATGTTTCGCGCTTTTGATTAACGAACCTACGACTTCTACTTTGGAGGAAGAATCGTGGCTGAACAGAACTTCGACGATATCGATTCCGGAGCCTCCGGAATCCAATCCGCCGAGCTTGGCAAGGAGATGCGCACGTCGTTTCTCGAGTATTCGATGAGCGTCATCATGTCGCGCGCCCTTCCTGACGTGCGCGACGGCCTCAAGCCCGTGCACCGCCGCATCCTGTACGCAATGCACGACAGCGGTATCACGCCTTCTCGTCCGCACAGCAAGTCTGCGCGTACGGTCGGCGACGTTATCGGCAAATATCATCCGCATGGCGACTCCGCCGTGTACGACACCATGGTCCGCTTGGCCCAGGACTTCTCCATGCGCGTTCCCCTGGTCGACGGCCACGGCAACTTCGGCAGCATCGACGGCGACTCCGCCGCCGCAATGCGCTACACCGAGGCCCGTCTGGCGAAGCCCGCAATGGAGCTCCTGCGCGACCTCGAGAAGGAAACGGTCGATTGGCGCCCGAACTACGACGAAAGCCTGCAGGAGCCCGAAGTGCTTCCTGCGCGCTTCCCGAACCTGCTCGTCAACGGCAGCAACGGCATCGCCGTCGGCATGGCGACGAACATCCCGCCCCATAACCTGGGCGAGACGATCGACGCCACGTGCATGATGCTCGACAACCCGGACGTCACCACCGAGGAGCTCATGAAGGTGCTCCCCGGCCCCGACTTCCCCACCGGCGGCATCATCATGGGCCGCAAGGGCATCATCGACGCATACGAAACCGGCCGCGGCAGCCTGACGATCCGCGCTAAGCACAAGATCGTCGAGGGCAAGAACGGCAAGAGCTCCATCGTCATCACCGAAATCCCCTATCAGGTGAACCGCACCAACCTGATGACCAAGCTGGGCGAGCTCATCCGCGAGAAGAAGCTCCCCGAGATCTCGAACGTGCATGACGGCGCCGACCGCAACAGCCCGGTCGACATCATCATCGAGCTGAAGCAGAACGCCATTCCCCAGGTGGTGCTCAACAAGTTGTACAAGCACACCCAACTGCAGGTCGGCTGGGGTGTGAACATGCTCGCTCTGGTCGACGGCGTGCCCCACACGCTTTCGCTCAAGGAGATGCTGTTCCACTACATCAAGCATCAAGAAGACGTCATCGTTCGCCGTACGCGCTTCGATCTGCGCAAGGCGGAGGAGCGCGCCCATATCCTGGAGGGCCTGCTGGTCGCGCTTGACAACATCGACGAGGTCATCTCCATCATCCGCGGCTCTCAGACCGACAAAGAGGCGTCCGCGAAGTTGATGGAGCGCTTCTCGCTGTCCGAGGCTCAGACCGCTGCGATTCTCGAGATGCGCCTGCGCCGTCTGACCGGTCTGGAGCGCCACAAGCTCGAGGACGAGTTGAACGAGCTGCGTGAGAAAATCGCCTATTACAAGCAGATTCTGTCCGACGAGACGCTCGTGCGTCAGGTCATCAAGGAGGAGCTGCAGGAGGTCAAGAGCAAGTTCGACACCCCGCGCCGCACCCGTCTGGCCGCCGAAGCGAAAGAGCTCGACGTCGAGGACCTGATCGCGGAAGAGGACATGGTCGTCACAGTCACTAAAGCCGGCTATGTGAAGCGCCTTCCCGTCGCCACGTATCGCCAGCAGAAGCGCGGCGGCAAGGGCATGCAGGGCGTCAACCTCAAGGACAACGACTTCGTCGAGCATCTGTTCGTGGCGTCGACGCATAGCTACATGCTGTTCTTCTCCACGGCCGGCAAGGTGTATCGCCTGAAGGTCTACGAGCTCCCCGAGGCGAGCCGTCATGCGCGCGGCACGGCTATCGTGAACCTGCTGCCGCTTTCCAAGGGCGAGACCATTTCGGCCATTATCGCCACGAAGGATTTCCCCGAGGACGAGTTCCTCATGTTCGGCACCGAGCAGGGCATGGTGAAGAAGACCTCCATGAGCCTGTACGACCGCACGCGTCGCGACGGCCTGATCGCCATCAATTTGAAGGACGGCGACAGCCTGATCGCCGTGCGCCGCGTGAAGCAGGGCGAAAAGGTCATGATGGTGTCGAGCGCCGGCAAGGCCATCATGTGGGACGAGTCCGAGGCCCGCGCCATGGGTCGCGACACCATGGGCGTGCGCGGCATGACGGTGCCTGCGGGCGTGAAGGTTTTGGGTATGGAAGTGGCCAAGCCCGACACGGAGCTGTTCGTCATCACCGAGAAAGGCTACGGCAAGAGGACGCCGGTCGGCGAGTACCCTGAGCACCATCGCGGCGGCCAGGGCGTCTTCACCATCACGATGACCGCCAAGAAGGGCTTGCTGACCGCCATGAAGGTTGTGAAGCCTTCGAGCGAGCTCATGATCATCTCCGAGGAAGGCGTCGTGATCCGCACCCCCGTCGAGGATGTGAGCCAGCTCGGCCGCTCGACCCAGGGCGTGCGCGTCATGAACGTCGCCGACGAGGACAAGGTGACGGCCGTCGCTATCGCCACCGATTCGACGAAGCGTCGCCAGAAGAAGGCCGCCGAGCTCGTCGAGGCCGACCCGAACCAGGCGTCGTTGATCGACGTGGCGGCGAACGCCGCCGACGACGATGACGACGAACTGTCGGGCGCCGAAAGGGCTTAGCGTCGTCCCATCGCCATCGCCATCGCCATCGCCGCGGCGTCGGGCCGCGAAGAGGGTTATTTCGAAGGCCGGTTCTGGGGTTTCCGGGGCCGGCCTTTTTCGTGGCGCAGGTGCTTCGGACGGGGTTCTTCGACGGGGGATAGGCGGCGCAAACGAGATGCTTGATTCAGTATTTTGAGCTTTCCCAGTTCAGAAGCTAGTTCTGAAGAAGTCGGAAAAAATTTCAAAATTGTTCTTGCCAAACTACGTAAGTCTGTTTTATTATAGCGGAGCACTTTCGTTGCGGGCCTGTAGCTCAGGTGGTTAGAGCGCACGCCTGATAAGCGTGAGGTCACAAGTTCGAGTCTTGTCAGGCCCACCATCCGTAATGAATAGACGCTCCACCGTGAGCCACGAGCCGGTGGAGCGTTTATTGTAAGTGCCATTTCGGGGCTTTAGCTCAGCTGGGAGAGCGCGGGCTTTGCAAGCCTGAGGTCAGGGGTTCGATCCCCCTAAGCTCCACCATGAATGTCATGCAGGTTCATTCGAACCTGCATTTTTTTATTCTCGCTCCTCCCCTTCCCGGCGATTGCCGATTTTCTTTGTTCCGTCTATTTGTCGCCTCTCCGGGCTTTTCCCGCAGAACCATCGCGTTACCTTGGGCGAT
Source organism: Slackia sp. (assembly GCA_029266945.1). Lineage (GTDB taxonomy): Bacteria > Actinomycetota > Coriobacteriia > Coriobacteriales > Eggerthellaceae > Slackia. Next base: position 15,469 of record JARIED010000007.1, read on the forward strand.
GCTATAATGGCCCGTCGCAAAAAAATGGCAGGCGAAAGAAACGAAGGGAGCGGCGTGAATCGCATCGAAGCGCTTAATATTCTCGGCCTCGACGACGATGCTACGGCCCAAGACATCAAAACCGCCTACAAAGAATGCGTGCAGATCTTCCACCCCGACCGCTTCGCGGGCAATAAAAAGCTTCAGGAACGCGCGACCGAGCAATTCAAGCGCCTTCAGGATGCTTACGAATTCCTCAGATCGGGTCGCGGGTCGAAGGAGGCGTCGGGTTCCACCCGGTCGTCTCGGTCGGTTTCCTACGCGGAGGCCCAGCTCGCCGGTCTGGCTGCCGCCAGGACGCAACTTGTCGCCCAGCGCGACGCCCTGTATGACGAACGCCGCAACGCCGTCATCATGATGGCCGTCGGCGCGGTGGGGGCCATCCTCGGAAGGCGCGTCATCTGGATCGCAGGCATCGCGGGCGCGCTTATCGTCTGGGGAATCGTTTCGGTGATCGCGGCGTGTCAGAACATATCCACCATCAACGATCACCTCAAAGAGATAGACATGCAGAAACGTCAGCTTGAACAAGATTGGGAAGAAGACTGATGAAGCAAGAAAACATCCGTAACGTAGCCATCATCGCGCACGTCGACCACGGCAAGACCACGATGGTCGACCGTCTGCTGTTCGCCGCGAACGTGTTCCGCAGCAACCAGCAGGTCGAGGAGCGCGTGCTCGACAGCAACGACCAGGAGCGCGAGCGCGGCATCACCATTCTGTCGAAGAACATTTCGGTCCAGTACAAGGATACGAAGATCAACGTCATCGACACCCCTGGCCATGCCGACTTCGGCGGCGAGGTCGAGCGCGTCCTCAACATGGCCGACGGCGCTCTGCTGATCGTCGACGCCTACGAGGGCCCCAAGCCTCAGACCCGTTTCGTGCTTTCGCACGCCCTTGAACTCGGTCTGCGCATCGTCGTGGTCGTCAACAAGATCGACCGCCCCAACGCCGATCCGCATGTCGCCGTCGACAAGGTGTTCGACCTCATGGTCGAGCTCGGCGCCAGCGACGAGCAGCTCGACTTCCCCGTGGTGTACGCCTCGGCCGTCAACGGCTATGCCCGCTTCGATCCCGAAGACGGCAACATGGACATGATTCCGCTGCTCGACACCATCATCAAGGAAATCCCCGCCCCCGAGGTCGAAATCGACGCTCCCGTGGCGCTGCAGGTCTGCACGATCGACCACAGCAGCTACGAGGGACGCATCGGCATCGGCCGCCTGCATAGCGGCGTCATGCACGAGAAAGAGCTCGTGCTGGTGAAAAAGGCCGATGGTTCCGAGTACAACGCTCAGGTCCGCAAGGTCTACACCTTCGAGAACCTCGGCAAGAACGAGGTCGCCGAGGCCCAGGCCGGCGATATCATCGCCGTCATCGGCATCGAGGACACCGACATCGGAGACATCATCACCGACCGCGAGAATCCGGTAGAGCTCGACCCCATCGCCGTCGAAGAGCCCACCATGGCCGTCGTGTTCGAGGCTTCTACGAGCCCGATCGTCGGCCGCGAGGGCGACATCGTCGGCGCCCGCCAGCTGAAGGAGCGTCTCATGCGCGAGAAGGAGAGCAATATCTCCATGCGCATCGAGGAGACCGAGGACCATTCCGGTGTCCGCGTCGCGGGCCGCGGCGTCCTGCATCTGTCCGTTCTCATGGAGACCATGCGTCGCGAGGGCTTTGAGTTCCAGGTCGGCCGTCCCCAGGTCGTTTACAAGGTCGACGAGAACGGCAACAAGCTCGAGCCGATCGAGGAGGCCACCGTCGACGTTCCCAACGACTACGCCGGCAAGGTCATCGAGGTTCTGGGCACCGCGGGCGGCATCATGGAGGACATGGTCACCGACGAGGTCGCCACGCACCTCACCTTCCGCATCCCCTCTCGCGGCACCATGGGACTGAAGACCCGCGTGCTCAACGTGAGCCACGGCGAGGCTATCCTGTTCCATCACTTCCGCGAGTATGGCCCCTACTCCGGCGAGATGACCGGTCGCAAGAACGGCGGCATGATCGCCATGAGCACCGGCAAGGCCGTCGCGTACGCGCTCGACACGCTGCAGGAGCGCGGCCGTCTGTTCGTCGGCCCTGGCGACGAGTGCTATGAAGGCATGATCGTCGGCGAGAGCGCCAAGGAAGGCGACATGGTGGTCAACGTCGAGAAGGCGAAGTCCCTGGGCAACCAGCGCTCGTCTTCGGCCGATAAGGCGATCCAGCTCACGCCGCCGATCACCTTCACGCTGGAAGAGGCGCTGGAGTACATCGAGGACGACGAGCTCGTCGAGGTGACGCCTCAGAGCATCCGCCTGCGCAAGCGCCTGCTGTCCGCGGTCGACCGCCGCAAGGCGAACAAGAAATAACGCGCGAACGCCGCGCACGTCGGCTGCTGCATGCGGCCGACGGGGCCGGGCCGGGAAGTCTGACTTCCCGGCCCGGCCTTTCGTTTCGGGGGCGAAGAAGCGAAAGGGCGCTTGGGCTCGCCCTTCAGGGGTGAAAAAGCCGCCGGCTCGGGTGAAATAGCATGTCGCATACTCTTTTTCGGGTAAAAAGAGCCGTCGTTGTGGGTGTATTGTGGACGCTATTTCGGCTTTCAGGGCGTATGGCACAATACCCATCGCTGTAGCGAAGGGGCGTTTCCCTTGGCATTATTGTTTCGAGAGGTGTGACTCATGAAAACTTCTGGCTTGTTGAAGGCTGCGTGCGTTGCGGCCTTGACGGTTATGTGCGGGCTCGGCCTTATGGCGTGCTCGGGCGAATCGAACGCCGATTCTTCGGGCGCCGATATCAATGACGTTTCCGGCGGCGTGGCCGCCACGGTGAATGGCACCGAGCTCGGCGAGAAGGCGATTACCGCCTACGTCGACAACTTCCGCGCTTCCAACGGTTTGACGGAAGATTCCGACTGGGCCCAGTGGATGGTCGATAACGGCCGCGACGCGACCACTGTCCGCGAAGAAGTCATCGACTACTATGTGAGCCAGGAGCTCATTCGCCAGGCTGCCGAAGAGAACGGCGTCGAGGTCGACGATGCTCAGGTCGATGAGCAGATTTCCACCATGCGCGGCTATTACTCTTCCGATGAAGAGTGGAAGAACGCCCTTCAAGCCGTCGGCGTGACCGAGGACCGCTATCGCGATATGATCAAGCTGAACCTCATCGAGGCCGGCCTGATGGACAAGGTTGCAGCGCCTACCGAGCCCACCGAAGAGGAAATGCTGCAGTACGCGCAGATGTATGCTTCCGCATACGACGGAGCAAAGAAGTCCAGTCACATCCTGTTCGCTTCCGAGGACCAGGCCACGGCTCAGGAGGTTCTCGATAAGATCAACGCCGGCGAGCTTGATTTCGCTGAGGCTGCGAAGCAGTACTCTACCGACGAGGGCTCTAAGGAAGACGGCGGCAATGTGGGCTGGGATAAGCTGACCACGTTTGTCGAGGAGTACCAGACCGCCCTTGACGGCCTCGAGAAGGACCAGGTGAGCGGTCTCGTCACCACGAACTACGGCATCCATATCATCAAGTGCACCGATGTGTTTACCGCCCCTGAAGAAGTGACTTCCGTCGACCAGATCCCCGTTGAGTTCAGCGACGGCATCAAGAAATCGATCGAGTCCTCCAGCAGGAGCCAGGCGTACTCCGACTGGTATGCCGGCTATAAGGAAAGCGCCGAAATCGTCATCAATGACATGCCGGCTGATGTTTCCTATAACGTCGACACCACGGGCGTGACCCCGAGCACCCCTGAAGACATGGCCGCTCCCGGCGTTCCCGGCGGTGCGCCGGCCGATGACGCCGCCGAATCCGCCGAGCAGACCGAGGGCGAGCAGACTGCCGCCGAGCAGACCGAGGGCGTCGAAGAGGCCGCTGCGGATTCCGCTCAGGTCCCTGAGACCGACGGCACCACGACCGCTCGATAGTCTCGTTTCATAACGATCGAATAAGACCGCTTTCGGGCGGTCTTATTTATTTTCAAATAAGGATGGTAATTTCTCCCGTTTTTGCTATACTTTATTGCTGCTGCATGAGATATGCAGACAATCGAATACGGAGAGATGTCCGAGCTGGCCGAAGGAGCACGATTGGAAATCGTGTATGCGCCAAAAGCGTATCTGGGGTTCGAATCCCCATCTCTCCGCCAGAATTCATCACGCCGCTCGCAAGAGCGGCGTTTTTTGCGTTCAGGTAGGCTGGATTGAATTATGAAATCGGACCCCATGGCGTTTCACGTGAAACACTTGTCCGATCCTGTCGAACCTGTTACTATGCACTACTGCGCATGGCAGATGCCATGTCACCCTGCGGAGGGGTGGCAGAGTGGTTGAATGCGGCGGTCTCGAAAACCGTTTCACCCGTAACCCGGGTGACGAGGGTTCGAATCCCTCCTCCTCCGCCAGAACGAATGAAACAGGTCCGGGAGAGCTCGGGCCTGTTTTTTTATTTCCGGTCAACGGGATTCGAACCGATAAGGTGGAATTTCGTCAGGAAAACCGTCCAGTGGACGGTTTTTAGGAATTCCCCGAGGGGAAGAGCGTTCGCGCAGCGAACGCGGGAATCCCTCCGAATGAATAAACGGGCTTGGAGATTTCCAGGCCCGTTTTGCGTTTAGACGATTTCGGCGATGGTGTAGAGCTCGGGGTCGTCGGGATAGGAGCCAGGAGCTTCCCCACTCATCTCCTTCAGCCTGGCTTCGTCGCATTCGTCTTGGAAAGCGAGGTAGCGCTCTTCGAAATCGCCGACGGGAGCTACTTTGTACGTTTTCGTCTCGCAAGACCCGCCTTCGTATTTCGCGGTCACATGTCGGCGATTTCTTCCGCCGAATAGCCTTCGACGTAGCGCAGATGCAGTGCCGATCGCGTGCTCGGCGGCAGAACGACGAGCGCCTTCCAGACCGAGCTCGCACGCGAGAGGATTCCTTCGTCGGCCGCGGGGGCCGTGCGCGTATCCGGAACCTTTTCCGTCGGAGCGGTTCTGCGTCGCTCCGCGGTGCGTTGTACCTCGCGGCATCGGTTGAGCGTCACGGATACGAGCCACGCCTTGAGGTGGTTTTCGTCTTCGAAAACCGTCGTGCTTTTCAGAAGCTTCACGAAGACGTCCTGCGTGATGTCTTCGGCGTCGGGCACCGAGCACATATGAGAAAGGGCGATGCGGTATACGGTGTTGGCCCAGGCATCCATCGCTCGCGCCATGAAGGCCTGGCTGCGCAAGCGATGCGGTTTCATGGCCCTCCTTTCTTTCGTCCTTCTCCCCTAACATGTGCGAGGCGCGCGAAGCGTTGCGCGCGCCGATGTTTTTCGAAACTTCCTGGCCGGCTGCTTTCGCCCTGAAGAAAAAAAGCCCGCCGAAAACGGCGGGCTTGGCGAAGACGGGCGCGAAATTATTCCTCGTCGTCTTCGATGATGTCGGAGACGGGCTCCTTGCTGGCGAGAAAGTTTGGGGCCTCGGCGATGTAGCAGACCTCTTCTTCGAATTCGATGCCGTTCTCGCCCTCGGTGTAGAGCAGGCCCACAGCGACGCCTGCGGCGTCTCCCGCCATGCCGCCCTCGGCGATGATGGCGTCCTTGTCGCCGTCATCGGTCTCGACGTAGCCGTCGTAGCAGAACGCGTATGCGCGCGCACCCTCGGCGCCTTCGATGGTGCTTTGAGCCGACTCGAAGCATTCGTCGGTCGTGCCGGTGTGGGTTTCCTCGAAGACCGACTCGCCCACGAGCAGAGCGGTGAAGGGAACGACGTCCTCGCCGTCGTCCATGCGCTGCTGGGCCTCTTCGATCGTCTGCAGCAGCAGGACTTCGAGGGTCTCGTCGAGCTGGGGAACTCCGATAGCGTCGCTTTCGACATTCCTATCCGCCATGGCATCTCCTTTTTCCATGCGACGCCTGTGCGTCGCGACTTTCGTTCGTTTCGCAGTATAAGAGACGTCCGATGTGTTTTCCCTTCGCGCGCGCTCGTGCATAGGGAAACCCGAAATCGGCCGTGTGCCGGACGTTTTGCCGTCAGGTCTCGGGCAAGAATCCGCGAAATGCGCGCCGGCTTGCAGGGTTATGCTCATGGACAAGTTGTGATGCGCGTGCCGACGTGGGATTTTGTATTTGCATCGGGCTCGTCTTGCTGGTACTATAGCCAGGTTTCCTGTCCCGGGCAGATGCCTTCATGCGTCCCGGGGCCGTAAGTCCAGAGGAGGTGACATAATGAAGGCTTATGAATTGTTGTTCTTTGTCGCGCCTACGATCGACGACGAAACCCGTTTGGCAGTCATGAAGCGTATCGAGACCACCATCGCCGAGGGCGAGGGTAAGGTCGACAACGTCGAGGACTGGGGCAAGCGCAAGCTTGCTTTCGAGGTCGAGGGCCTGACCGAGGGTGAGTACACCCTGATCGATTTCCACGCAAATCCCGCTAACATCGCGGAGCTGGATCGAGTGCTGCGCATCACCGACGCGGTGGTCCGCCACAAGATCGTCCATCGCGAGGATCGCGACTAATTGCGATCGAGCTATCGGATTGAGGGCGAACGCTCTCGTTGCTGTAAGGAATGAGGAAGAGCAATGAGCATCAACAAAGTGGTCATATCGGGCAACCTCACGCGCGACCCCGAGCTGCGTCAGACCGCGAACGGTTTTCCGGTTCTCGGCTTCGGCGTGGCGGTCAACGACCGTCGCAAGAACCAGCAGACGGGCGAATGGGAGGATTACCCGAACTTCATCGACTGCACGATGTTCGGAGCTCGCGCCGAAAGCGTCTCTCGTTTCCTGAGCAAGGGTTCGAAGGTTGCCATCGAAGGAAAGCTTCGCTGGTCCCAGTGGGAGCGCGACGGACAGAAGCGTAGCAAGATCGAAGTCATCGTCGACGAGATCGAGCTTATGACTTCGCGTGACAACGGCGGCAACGCCGGCATGCCGCGCATGTCCGCCCCGGCATATGCCCCCGCGGCGATGCCTGCAGCTCCTGTGGTGGATACCTCCGTCTACGACGAGGACATCCCCTTCTAAACCTGCGAGCCACCGACACCAGTATCTTAAAAGGATTTGAAAGAGGAAATCATGGCTGAATACACCAAGCAGCCGCGCCGCAAGTACTGCCAGTTCTGCAAAGAGGACACGCAGTACGTCGATTACAAAGACACGGCTATGCTGCGCAAATACATGACCGATCGTGGCAAGATCAAGCCCCGTCGCGTGACGGGCGCTTGCGTCCAGCACCAGCGCGATATCGCCACCGCTATCAAGAATGCTCGTGAAATGGCTCTCATGCCCTACACGGTGCCTGCTGTCAGCGGCCGCGGCGATCGTCGCAACCGCTAGGAGGTTTCCATGAAGGTTATCCTGCTTACCGAGTTGAAGGGCAAGGGTGGCGAAGGCGATGTCGTCGAGGTCGCCCGCGGCTTCTTCAACAACTACCTGGGCCCCCAGAAGATGGCTGTCCTTGCTACCAAGGGCAACCTGAAGCAGCTGGAGCAGCGCAAGGACAACATCGCCAAGCGCGAAGAGCAGCGCATCGCCGATGCCAACGCTCTCAAGGCTGCTCTCGAGGGCAAGAAGGTCCTGGTTGAGGTCAAGGTCGGCGAAGAGGGCGTTCTCTTCGGCTCCGTGACCGCTGCCATGATCGCCGATGCGGTCAAGGCTGAGCTGGGCATCGACATCGACCGCAAGCGTCTTGAGGTCAAGAAAGCCATCAAGACCGCTGGCGAGCATGTCGTGGCTCTGTCCATCTACCGCGACATCAAGGTCGACCTCAACCTCGTCGTTGGCGAGGCCATGGCCGAAGAGGCCGCTGAGGAGGTCGTCGAGGAAGTCGAGACCGCCGAAGAGGCTGCCGAGGAAGCTGCCGAGTAGCACTTCTCATGCTTACGAAACGCCCCGCATCCGCGGGGCGTTTTTTCGTTTCAACGCTCCTTTTTTTGTCCGATTTGCGCAACGACGCCGAACGTCGGATCTATGGATTAAGATGGGTGTCCGAACCATTTCTGACGAGTACGACGGAGCATGTGACTATGGTCGACACCACCAGCGCTAATCCCCCGGTCCTTCAGTCCACCACGGGGCGAACCCTTCCCCATAACATCGAGGCCGAAAAATCGGTGCTTGCAGCTTGCATGCTCAACCCCGAGGCCGTCGACGACATCGCTACCAAGCTCAGGCCGGAAAACTTTTTCCGCCCTGCCCATCAGCGCATCTTCGAGGGCATGCTCGAGCTGAACACGAGGCATATTCCCATCGATCAGATCTCTCTGGCTGAGCGCCTGGCCGCCGAAGGCCAGCTCGAAGCGGTGGGCGGAAAACCCTACCTGGTCGAGCTTGCGAACAACACGTTGTCCTTGACGAACTGGAAGAGCCATACGGAAATCGTCAAGCGCACGAGCGTCCTGCGCGATCTGGTGTACGCCTCCACGAACATCAACGCCCTCGCCTACGACGCCCCCGACGATACGAACGAGGTTATCGAAGAGGCCGAGAAGATGCTTTTCAACGTCACGCAGAAGCGCGTGTCGTCTTCGTTCCAGAACATCACCGACCTTCTGACGCAGGCTTTCGACGAAATCGATGACCTGGTGAACAATCAGAACCATATGGCGGGCGTGCCGACCGGCTTCACCGACGTGGATAAGCTGTTCTGGGGCCTGCGCGGCGGCGACCTGCTTATTCTTGCCGCCCGCCCCGGCGTCGGCAAGACGTCGTTCGCGCTGAACCTGGCAACCAACGCGGCCAAGGCAGGAGCCGCCGTGGCCCTGTTCAGCCTCGAGATGGGCGCCAATCAGCTCGTTCAGCGTATCCTGTGCGCCGAAGCCCGCGTGAATCTGGGCCAGCTGCGCCAGGGCAAGCTGAGCGAAGGAGACTGGAACGCCATCATGAACGCCGCGGCCACGCTTTCGGGCCTCGAGCTGTACATCGACGACACTCCGGGCTTGTCGCTGCTCGAGATGCGCGCCAAGGCCCGTCGCCAGCTGCGCGATAAGGAAAAGGGACTGATCATCGTCGACTACCTGCAGTTGATGCAGCCGCCTTCGAACCGTCGCGACGGCAACCGCGCCGTCGAGGTCGCCGAGATTTCGCGAGGCCTGAAGGTGCTTGCGAAAGAGCTCAACATGCCCCTGCTGGCGCTCTCTCAGCTTTCCCGAGCCGTCGAGATGCGCGGCACGAAGCGCCCGATGCTGTCCGACCTGCGCGAATCGGGCTCGATCGAGCAGGATGCCGACATCGTTATGTTCATCGACCGAAGCATGGACGAAATGGAAGGCGAGCAGGAGGGCCGTCCTGAGTGGGGCACGGCCGAACTGATCGTGGCGAAGCATCGTAACGGCGCCACGAGAGACATCACGCTCTCGTTCAATCCCGAATACACCAAGTTCGGCAATTACATCGACGCGTCCCAGATTTAAGCGCTTTCGCATCGGGTAAAGAGCCCGCGCCCGATTCGGGGGTTTTCGCCATCAATCGACGCGCACGGCCCCACGCGGGCTCTATGCGTTAGACTCGAAGCATGCAAGAGCGTGTGACATTCATCCATTCGGGCGATATCCATCTTGGTGCGCCCTTCAGGGGCCTGCGGGCCCTTTCCTCCGCTTGGGCCGACCGCCTCGCCACGGCGATTCCCGATGCCTATGACGAAGTGATTCAGGCGTGTATCGACGAGCAGGTCGATTTTCTGCTGCTGGCAGGCGACGTGTTCGACACCGACAAGCCGAGCTACGCGCATTACCGCCGCTTCCTCGCGGGGCTTAAACGCCTCGAGTCGAGGGGCGTCCCCGTCTATATCATTGCGGGTAATCACGACCCGTTCGCGACCTGGCACGATATCGTGGACGACCTCCCTTCCAACGCCCGTCTGCTTCCTTCCGACGCTCCGTCGTTTTCGGTGTTCGAAAAAGACGGGCGTCCCTGCGCGCTCATCGCCGCGCGCGGGTTCTCGAACATGGAGAAGGGAACCGACATCGCCGAGGGCATGACGCGCGCGGCTGCCGAGCGCGTCTGCGGCGTCGAAGCGCCGTTTTGCATCGGCATGCTGCATTCGGGTCTATGGATGGATCCCTATAAGGCCCCGACCTCTGAAAAGGAGCTGCTCGCGGCCGATATGGATTATTGGGCCCTTGGCCATATCCACAAGAGCTATCTGACGCCTTCCCATGACCCTCGCATCGCGTTTTGCGGCTGTGTCCAGGGGCGTGACATCAAAGAGACCGGCCCGCGCGGCTGCCTGAAGGTGATGCTTGCTAAGGGCGAGCCGAACAAAGTCGAATTCATCGCGACATCTCAGGTGGAATGGGGCCGCGTGCGCGTCGACGTGTCGGAATGCGCCGGATCGGACGCGATTATCGCAGCCTGCGTACGCGCGGCATTCGCCGAAAACGCTGGTGGATCGTGCGAGGAAATGGTCGTGCGTATCGTGCTGGAGGGCGCCACGCCCCTGCATAAGATGCTTTCCAACTCCGCAGCGCTCGAGGCGCTGCGCGCGGAGCTCAACGAGAGCTACCCGTCGTTTTACTGCGATGCGCTGGTCTGCGAGACCACGCCGCTGCGCGACAAGGAGAAGATCGCCGCATCGAATACCTTCGAAGGAACGTTGTTGCGCTGTTTCGCTGCCGACGATGACGCCGCCGCCCTTCTCGCCTATCTGCAGGACGAATTCGCCGTCCGCGGCCTGACGGTGCCGCGCTGCGTGGCCTCTCATCTTGATTCGATCGTCGGTCGCGCCGAGGACACGGCGCTTTCGCTGCTTGAGGAAGGACGTTCGCGATGAATGCGCCGAAGACGTATCTCCAGCGCCTGCACATTGCGGCGTTCGGGCGATTTTTCGACACGACGGTCGGACCGTTTTCGCCGGGTCTCAACGTGGTGTACGGACCGAATGAGGCCGGCAAGACCACGCTGAATGCGTTCATCGGCGGCGTGCTGTTCGGCTGGGACGAAGCCCGCGGGCGCAAAAATGTCTACAAACCCAGCATCGCCCGCCGTTCGGGAACCTTGTTTTTCGCCGACGCCGAAGACGGCTCCGTCTATGAGATGTCGCGCGTGAGAAACGTCGACGGTCTGGCGTTCGAGCCCGCCGAGGCGGCCGAGCTGCTGGCGACGGTCGACAAGGACACCTTCGGCACGATGTTCGCGCTGACCAGCGATGAATTGCTCAGCTTGGAAGGCGCTACCGATATGGCGGCGAAGCTTCTGACCGCAGGGTCGGGAACGGCCGTCTCGCCTGCGACGGCGTTGGTCGACGTGGAGAAAAGGATCGCGGCATATACGAGCCGTGCCGCTTCGGCGACCGAGTCTTTCGTGCATCTGGGCGCCGAGGAGGACGAATGCAAGCGGGGCCTTGCGGCGGCGCGCGAACGCTCCGACGCCCTGAAGGCCGAATACCGCGAATACACGGCTCTTATGGCCGATAAAGAGCGCCGTGCCGATGAGGTGACGGCCCTCAATGAATCGATCGAAAGCGTCGCGTCTTCGAGGGCCGAAGCGGTCCGTCTCGAGCGCGCAGCCGACCAAGAACGCCTTCGTGTGCGGGAATGCGACGACAGGCTCGCGTCGCTCGAAGGGGGCGACGAGGCGGCGCTGTTCGCCGACGAACAGGCAGAGGCTGCCGCAGCGGCGACGGTGGAGCGTCTGGCCGACGAGTCGGCCCGTTTGGCGCGCCGTATCGATGCCGCCCGCGACGCCTTCGCCGTCACGCGCGCCGAAGCGCAGGAGGCGTCGGAAGGCGCGGCGGCTCCCGCATCGCGGGCCGTGCCGACGATATTCGGGGGATTGGCCGTTGCGGCAGCGGCGGCACTGTTCTATTTCGCCTGGTCGGGCGGCATGGCGGGGGTGATCGCCTCGGCCGCCGTCGCTGCGATGGCGGCCGTTTGCGCGGCCTGGACGCTTCGCCTGTCGCGCAGGGCGGCCGCCCCGGCCCGCGGCGACGCCGCGCATCAGGCTATGAATCGGGCCCGAGCGGTCCTCGAGGCGTGCGAAGAGGAGGAGCTCATGCTGCGCCTTCGCATAGAGGAGGATCTGGCATCGGCGGGGCTTCGGGCGGCGCAAGGGTCGCTTTCCCAGGCACAGAAGATGGTCGCGGCGTCGTGCGAATGCCGTCGCCGTTCGCAGGCCCGCCGTTCTGCGCGCGACGAGGTGGTGCGCATCCGCGCCCATTCTCTCGAATCGCTGCGCTGCGCGCTCGACTCGAGAGACGAGCTGTTCGCGCGATGCGGCCTCGAAGCCTCTCAGGGCGCGGACGCCTTCGACCAGAAGGAGGCGTTGCTGAAGGAGCGCCGCCGCGAGGCCGTCGAAGAGATGCGCCGATCGGACGCCCGTCTCGGCGAGCTCAAGAACATGCTGCGCGAAGGGTCGCTTTCCAATGAGTTCGACGTCTTGAAAACCCGTCAGGCGCAGATCGTGACGCGCAAAGGTGAATCGGCCGAGGCCTTGGCCGAGCTTCTGCTGGCCCGCCGCGCGCTGCAGAAGGCGTTGGATGCGTGGAAAAGCGAAAGCGTTCCCGAGGTGTATCGCCGTGCGTCCGAGCTGTTGTCGCTGATGACGAACGGCGCCTGGACGCAGGTCCGAACGGATGAAAACGGCGCGATCGTCGCGGTCGACGCCGTGCATAAGCGCTTCGAGCCGCGGTTTCTGTCGACCGGCACCTGCCAGCAGCTCTACCTTGCGCTGCGTATCGCCTTGCTCGAGCGCGCGGGCGACGTGGGCGCGGGGCTGCCGGTGCTTGCCGACGACATCCTGGTCAATTTCGACGACGAACGCCGCGTCGGCGCCGTGAAGGCCCTCGCCCAGCTCGCGAAGACGCGACAGGTGGTGTTTTTTACCTGTCATAAGGAGATTCTCGAGACCGTCAGGCGATACGCCGGCGAGTGCACGACGGTAGCGCTATAATCTAAAGGTTGTCTAATGTATTAAGGCTGTCTAACGCATTTTTCCTATTCAGGGATGTCAATCGAAAGGACGAACATGCCGAACGTGGTTTTGGTCGGCGCCCAGTGGGGCGACGAAGGCAAGGGCAAGGTAACCGACCTCATTGCCCGTGATTTCGACTACGTGGTGCGCTATCAGGGCGGCAACAATGCCGGCCATACCGTTATCCACGGCGACAAGAAGCTCGCCCTTCACCTGATTCCCTCGGGCATCATGTATGAAGACGCGGTGCCTGTGATCGGCAACGGCGTCGTGGTGAATCCTCAGGTGCTTGTCGAGGAAATGAGGATGCTCGAAGGCGAGGGTCTGAGCTGCGAGCGCTTGAAGATTTCTTGCGATGCCCATGTCATCATGCCGTATCACATCGAACTGGACAAAGCATCCGAGTTCCGTTTGGGCAAAAACGAAATCGGCACCACGAACCGAGGAATCGGTCCGTGCTACCAGGACAAGGCCGCCCGTAGCGGCATCCGCATCCAGGACCTGCTCGACGAGCACGTGTTCCGCATGAAGGTCGAGGCCGCCCTCGAGGTCAAAAACGCCATCCTCGAGAAGGTCTACGGCAAGCGCACGTTCACGGTCGACGAGATCTGCGACGCGTACCTGCCGTACGCCGAGGTCATCCGTCCTCATATGGCCGAAACCGCCCAGCTGCTCAACGACGCGCTGCGCGACGGCAAGCAGATTCTTTTCGAGGGCGCGCAGGGCACCCTGCTTGATATCGACCACGGCACCTATCCGTTCGTGACCAGCTCTTCGTGCTGCGCCGGCGGCGCAGCTACCGGTTCGGGCGTCGGCCCTACGGCCATCGACCGCGTGCTCGGCATTCAGAAGGCTTATGTCACGCGCGTCGGCGCCGGTCCCTTCCCCACCGAGCTGCTGTACCCCGAAAACGGCGGCGAGGGCCAGGATGCCATCGACGGCGACATTCTGTGCGCCGAGGGCCACGAATACGGCGTGACCACCGGACGCAAGCGTCGCTGCGGCTGGTTCGACGCGGTGATCGCGCGCTATGCGGCCGAGGTCAACGGTCTCACCGACATCGCGCTGACCAAACTCGACGTGCTTTCCGCATTCGACGAGCTGAAGATCTGCGTCGCTTACGAGTGCGACGGAAAGCGCTACGACTACTTCCCCATGCAGCAGAGCGTTCTGTTCCATGCCAAGCCGGTCTATAAGACCATGCCCGGCTGGAAGGGTCAGGACATTACCAGCGCGAAGAGCTTCGACGAGCTTCCGCAGACCGCCAAGGATTACGTGGCGGAAATCGAGCGTCTGAGCGGCGTGAGGGCTTCGATCATTTCGGTCGGCCCCGATCGCAACCAGACCTTCATGCGCGGTTGGTAGCGCCATTCCGACAACGTAATCGCGGCGAGCGTGCATGGCTACGCCGCGGCAGAACGGGTATGAAGAACCCGGGGGCATAGCCTCCGGGTTCTCGACGATAGAAAGAAGTTCCGCGCTCGACGCGGATCGAAGGTTCGCAAGGAGGGCCTTGCGATCGTATTGAAAGGATGAGCTCGACGTGAACGTACTAGTGTTGGGCGGCGGCGGCCGCGAACATGCTTTGACGTGGGCTATTGCGAAATCCCCTCGCGTCGGCGAGCTGTATGTCGCCCCGGGCAACGGCGGCACGGCGGCCATTGCGAAAAACGTCCCGCTCGATGCGGAAGACGCCGAGGCCGTTATCGGCTTCTCGCGCGACCATGCCATCGACCTGGTGGTCGTCGGCCCCGAGGCTCCGCTGGTGAAGGGCGTCGCCGAAGAGGTCCGCAAGGCCGGCATCGCCGTGTTCGGCCCCGACGCGCAGGGCGCGCAGCTCGAGGGCAGCAAGAGCTTCTCGAAGGAATTCATGATCGCCCATGGCCTTCCCACGGCTCGCTATAAGAAGTGCACCTCCGAGCAGGAGGCCATGGAGTACCTGCACGAAGTGGGTGCTCCCATCGTGGTAAAGGCCGACGGCCTGGCCGCAGGCAAGGGCGTCATCGTGGCCGATTGCATGGAAGACGCCGAAGAGGCCGTGCGCGACTGCTTCGCGGGCGACTTCGGCGAAGCGGGCAGCATCGTGGTCATCGAGGAGATGCTCGAAGGTCCCGAGTGCAGCATGCTGGCGTTTTTGGCGGGCGGCAAGGCCCTGTGCATGCCGTGCGCTCAGGATCACAAGCGCGCCTATGACGGCGACCGCGGCCCCAACACGGGCGGCATGGGCGTGTACTCTCCCGTTCCGTGCGTTACTCCCGAGCTCGAAGAGCGCATGCAGCAGATCATGCAGCAGGCGGCAGCCGCGACGGCCGAAGACTTCGAGACGCCGTATCAGGGCGTTCTCTACGGCGGCTTCATGCTGACCGCCGAGGGCCCCAAGCTTCTCGAGTTCAACGCCCGTTTCGGCGATCCCGAGACGCAGGTCATCATGCCGCGCATGGAAAGCGACGCCCTCGAGGTGTTCTCCGCCGTGGCCGAGGACCGTCTGGGCGATATCGACCTGCGCTGGAGCAGCAAGCGCGCCGTATGCGTCGTGCTTGCTAGCGAGGGCTATCCCGGCTCCTACGAGAAGGGCAAGGTCATCCTGGGCATCGAAGAGGCCGAAAGCCTCGAAGACGTCACCGTGTTCCATGCAGGCACCGCATTCAACGCCGATGAAGAGCTCGTCACCAACGGCGGCCGCGTGTTGAACGTCGTGGCTCTGGCCGACACGTTCGAAGAGGCGCGCGAGCGCGCCTACGAGGCTTGCGACAAGATCAATTTCGAAGGCAAGCAGATGCGTTTCGACATCGCTTTGCGCGCTCTCGAGGGTTAGGACGGTATGCTTAGCGAACGAATGCTTACGCGCGCGGTGCGCACCTGCGCATCGCGCTTCATGAATATCGAACCGTGCGATGACGCCCGTATTCCCGGGCCCACGCCGGGGCAGCCTTACATGCTCTACATCCACATTCCGTTCTGCGAGCGCCTGTGCCCGTATTGTTCGTTCAACAGGTTCCCGTTCTCGGAAGAACGCGCGGTTCCTTATTTCGAGAACCTGCGTCGCGAAATGATGATGGTCAAAGAACTCGGCTACGATTTCGATTCGCTCTACATCGGCGGCGGCACGCCCACGATTATGCTCGATGAGCTGTGCGCGACGATCGATCTTGCGAAAAGCGAATTCTCCATCAAGGAGGTTTCGTGCGAGACCAACCCGAACCACTTAATCCCGTCGTATCTGGAGAAGCTGCAGGGCCGCGTCGACCGCATGAGCGTCGGCGTACAGAGCTTTGATGACGGCCTGCTCAAGCAGATGGACAGATACGACAAGTACGGCAGCGGCAAGACGATTCTCGAATCCATCAAGGTGGCCGCCCCGTATTTCAAGTCGCTTAACGTGGACATGATCTTCAACTTCCCCGCGCAGACGGAGGAGATTCTCAGGCGAGACCTAGAGATGGTTCTGGAGAGCGGCACCAGCCAGACCACGTTCTATCCGCTTATGGCGTCTCCGTCGGTCGAGAAATCGCTGGCGGCCACGGTGGGTAAGGTCGATTACGACCGCGAGCAGCGTTTCTACGAGATTATCTGCGAGACGTTCGCGGGTGGCGATAGCCCTGCCTTCACGCACGGTTCGGCGTGGACGTTCAACAAGGTCGATTCCGATGAACCGGGCCGCGGTGGCTCCGACCAGATGATCGACGAGTACATCGTCGACTACGAGGAGTATCCCGCCATCGGCTCGGGCGGCATGACGTATCTGGGCGCCACCCAGTATGTGAACACCTTCAGCGTTCGCGAATACAACGAGGCGATCGAGAGCGGACGCATGTCCTTGATGGGCAAGGCGACGTTCTCGAAGCGCAATCGCATGCGCTATCGTTTCATGATGCAGCTGTTCGGTCTTCGCCTCGACAAAAAGCAGTGGAAGCGCGATTTCGGCTGCAGCGTCGCGGCGGGCTTGCCCGTCGAATACGGCTTCATGAAGTCGGTCGGTGCATTCGACATCGATGATGCGGAACAGATCACCTTGACCCCCAAGGGTCGTTACCTGATGGTGGTGATGATGCGCCAGTTCTTCATCGGCGTGAACAACCTACGCGACCAGGCGCGTTCGGCGCTTCCTGCCGATGAGCGCGATCTGCTTTTCGGCGCTGGTTGCGCTATGAAATAGGGTCGAAAAGCTCGTATAGTAAATATGCGTCCAGAGACGCTTGAAAGCGCCTGCGTATGCCCGATCGAGGGTTCGGGATATGGGGCAGAAAAAAATAGGAAAATCTTCTTGCAAAATGAGAAGGTTATCGGTAGTATATGTATCTGCGCTAGCGCAACTGGTCAGGTAGCTCAGTTGGTAGAGCAGGGGATTGAAAATCCCCGTGCCGGGGGTTCAAGTCCCTCTCTGACCACCATTGAATTTTGAAGCCGCTCTTCGAGCGGCTTTTTTATTTCCTCTTCCCGTTCGATTGCTTACAGAGAAACTTACGGATCGCCTCAGGCGCGCGAAAAAACTTATGCCGGGCGCTTGCGCGCCCGGCATATTCTTAGGGGTCGTCGCTTTCGATCACGAACGTCCGAACAGATTATCGAGCCTATCGCGCAACTGCTCTTTGCGCTCACCCGTTCGCTTCGTGTCGATCGTCCAGCATCCTTTTCTGCATTCCAGGCAGTCATGCTGCTTGGAGCCGACCGGCAAGTCGTCGATCGGCATGGTGATGAACTCGTCGTCTTCGCGTTCGAGCGCGGCGAGGCCACCTTCGATGCGGTCGATGATATAGCGGGTCATGGGCTGTCGCCTCCTACCACGTCGGCGGCTTGCAGACCTTGCAGGCGCCGTAGCCCCTGTTGCAGGCGTCGCTTGCGCTCATGGGCGTGAGGTTCTTCGAGTTCTTCAAGGTGGAGCACCAATCATAGTGATATTTCGTACCCGTCTTGGTGACGTAGACCGTTGTGCTCATGTCTGGTCCTGGCTGAGGCTGAGGTTGCGGCGCCGGATCGACAGGTGCGGTCGGAGCGGTTGTGAACCAGACTCTCGTCGTATCGGAGTAGGCGGTGATGCTGCCCTGGTGGTCGGTACGATAGACGTTGGAGCCGCCGAGAAGCTGCAGAACGCCCTGGGTTGGGTGCCCGTAACTGTTATCGAGCCCGCACGAAATCACGGCGTGAAAAGGCGTCTCTTGGCCACGAGAGCCGCCGAGGTTCCCGTGTTCGACCCGTGGTGGCTTACCTTCAGCACGTCGACTCGACATGGCCGGGCGCGACCCTTGCCAGGTTGGCCGCATCGGCGTCGCCCGTGTAAGAGAACGTCTTGCCGCCGTAATCCATCCAAACGACTGCGCTGTTCTCGTTCGTTTTGTCTGAAACGATATGCGTAGGCGAGACGAAGCGCGCGCTTAGCTTTCCGTCGGTGAACAGCGTTGTGTTCGCGGCGGCGGGAACCACGGCGCAGCCGTTGCGCTCGAGAGACGCGATGGTGCGCTCGAAGGTTTGCGTGGTGGAAACCACGTCGGGCATGAACGTCGTACCCACCGCGAACGCGTCGAGCACGGCCGCCGCGCCGCCGATGTGATCGGCGTCGGGGTGCGTCAGCACCAGGTAGTCGATGCGGTCGTAGCCTTGCCTCTGGAGGTACGAGACGATCTTCTGGGCCGATTTCGCGGTCCCCGCATCGATCAGCATCGACTTGCCATGGCCCAACTCGACGAAGCAGCTATCGCCCTGCCCCACGTCGATGAAGTGGGATTTCAGGAGCGGGTTGCCCGTTTCGACGCCGTTGAACATGTCGAGCGAAACGAGCATCATCTTGGTGCTTTCGGCGCGCGTCGTGTTGCCTTGCGGGTTGATGTTCCAAGACGCGCCCATAATGCCCTCTTCGACGGATCGGTCGATGACCCCTTCGTTTTCGGCCCAGTGCCCCGCCGTGTCGCTGAACTGGCTGGCGAAAGCGCTCGGCGCGGCGCATGCGGTCGCGGCCGTTGTCAGAAGGAATCGCCGGATTTTCGAGGATGCGAGCATAATCGCTCCTTTCCGCGAGATTGGTGCATTAAAAGGATAGCACCGCAGACCCCTCATATCTGAGCAGGCATTTTGCGAAAGGATGCAAGGTGTGCGCTTTCGGCGGGAAAAAAGAACGGGGCCGGACGCTTTCGGACGTCCGACCCCGTTCGGGCAATGGCTTGGGTGACAAGTGGGGCGCAGCTGCAATATGGGATCGAGGAGGGGGTTGTTTCGATTGGTGAAGGGAGGGGATGCGGCCGCGCACCTTTGTCTGCGAATATGTCAGGAAAGTCGAGCCATGGCGTTACGTGTGGCGATGCGCCCGAATGCGCCGCATTCGCCGACGTTGCCGCCGCCCTGGTACAGATGGCCCCAAATCGAGCCGAACTCGCCTGCGGAATACAAGCCGGCGATGGCGTTGCCGTCGGGGTCGCACACTTCGCCCTTTTCGTTGCGGATGGGGCCGCCGTCGGTGTTGAGTAGCGCAGGCACGCACAGCATTGCATAATACGGAGCCTGGGCGACAGGGGTCAGCGTATCGGCGGGGCGGTAGAATGCCAGGTCTTCGCCGCGCTCGACGAATTCGTTCCACTGGTTTACCGTTTTCACCAGCTCATCGGCCGGAACCTCGATGAGGGCGGCAAGCTCTTCAAGCGAATCGGCGCGCACGGCCCAGCCGTCGGCGACGGGGTCTTCCGACTTGTCTTTCGGGCATGCGCCTGCGTCAAGCCCTGCCTGGTCGAAGATAAACCAGCCCTTTTCGGGAAGCGGCAGATGGGCCATGCCGCCGCCGAACTGCGTGATGCCGTGGCGGTAGCCCACATTGCGCGTGATGTCGGTGCCGGGAAGCGCGTACTTCTTGAAGTTGCTGCAGCCGTCGAAGTCCTGATAGAACCTGCGTCCATTCACGCCCACGGTAATGCCGTGCTGTTTGGTGGAGAAGGAATATAGGGTGGAAAGGAAGCGCGTGTTTTCAAGGTTGCGCAGCGAGAGCCAATACGTGGCGCCGCCGTGCATGTGCCAAAAGCCCGCGCCGATTTTCTGGCAGATGCGGTGTCCGTCGCCGGTGTTGGCCTGGCCGGCATAAGGGTAGCCCTTGACGCCCGTGTAATCCTGAAGCATCTTCTGGTCGTTCTCGAAGCCGCCGGTGCACATAATCACGCCGCCCTTGGCACGATAACGCTTGCCGTCGGCAACGACGCCGATGACGGCACCTTCGCCGTCGCGGACGAGCGCCTCGATCGGGGTCGACGTTTTGTAATCGATGGTGTCGCTGTTTTCCTCGACCAGGCCCATCAGGAATTCGTGGATGTGATGCGGATGATCGCCTTCGGTTTTGAACAGGAGATAGCCTACCGTATGACTGTCGGGATATTCGGCGTACTCATTGGTCTCTTCGGGTTCGGGGCGGTAGATGTCAAGCCATTCCTCTTTTGCGCCCAGGCCCAAAACCCACTCGAGGTTGTGCATGGTTTCTTCGACGTAGGCGCGGATGGTCTCCTGCGGCGTACAGTCGCCGATAAGGTGCTCGAGATAGTTAAGGGGGCCTTCAGTCTCCTCGAAATACATCTGCCATCCTGCGCAGAACGGGCTGTTGCCGTTGGGACGTGCTTCCTTCTCCAGAAGAAGGCACGATGCGCCGTTGCCCTCTTTGGCGACGGTAACGGCTGCGGTCAGGCCCGCAATGCCGGCGCCCGCGACGATGACATCGTATTCGCCGTCCCAGGAACCCTCTGCCCCGGCATTATCCGAGCTTTTGCCGCTCGGGGCGCAGCCGACGATTCCAAACGCTGCGGTGCTTGCGAGCGTGATGCCTGCTCCTTTGAGGAAGGAACGACGCGAGGTCTGGATATCGGCGCTGCGCACGCCCGTGGTGGTTTGAGCCATGTCTCCTCCTGTATGGTTTCATTCGATTTGCGGCTCGCTTCCTTTTTCGAATTCCCCGTCGAGCCGTTGGCAACGGTGATACCGAACGGCAAGGGGGCGTTCCTCTCCCAGAATGTCCTAATCTGCGCGAAAGCGTGTTTTTCATATCCCCGAAGTGGATGATTTTCAAGAAAACGCCTGGTTGTATGCTGGTTAAGGAAGAGGCGGTCGGCTTGTGTCTGCGCGGTGATTTATAATTTACCGAAGGGAGATATGCAGAGGAGGTGCAACGTGGCGAATCGTCTTCGCGGGTTTTGGGACAAGTGTGTGCAACGGGGGGACGGCGTTCTTGCCTTGCTTGCCATGCTGTCTCTTGTCGCCGTCATCCTTTGGGCAGACATTCTCGGCCACGGGCTCGGGTTTGAATCTTCTGCCACGGCGGTTCAGGAATTGGGAAACTCGCGCCTCTTCTTTCTTGCCGGCTTTACCTTTGCAGCTTTGGCATCAATCCTTTTGGCTCCCTATGCCGAAAGGATGAAGGGGCTTCCTTTGCGCTTTACGTTAGCGGCGTCTGAGGCAGGAACGCTTCTTTACGCCGTCTCTCATACTCAGCCGTTTTTGCCGTCTGACGTCGTGGCCATTGCCGGCCTGTTCTGCTGCGGGGTAGGTTATTACGCCACGACGCTTCTTTCCTATTGCGAGCTTGCGAAGGTGAGACTCCTTCTCGTCGCTATCGGCGTCTTGGCGGCGGCTCTTTTCCTTAAGACGGTGCTCGGATCGTGGCTGAGCGTTTCAGCCCCTCTCGGGGTTCAAGTGGCTCTTGCGTGCGTGCTTCCGATTGTGTCGTTCGTTTGTCTTGCGGGCATGTCCCGCTTCGGTCCCGCCAGCCTTGATGACTATCGTTCTCGCAAGCCTCTCAGCAGCGCTGGTGTGTCCGACCTGCTTTTCCTGCTTGTCGCTGTCTCTCTGGTGCTTGCGGCCTTGCGTGGCACGAGTCATCTTGGATTATGGGGCGAAGGATACAGCGGGTCGCCCGTCTCCACCATTGCGGGATACGCCACGGTGGGGTTCGCCCTTTCCGTGTTCGCGTATTTCACCTTGGTGCGCAACAGCAATAATCAGATGCTTGTCCGATTCCAGCCGGCTTTTCTGGTTCTTGCGGCGGGTTTCGTCCTTTACGTTCTGCAGGACAGCTTTCTCACCGAATCGGGGCCCTCTCCGCTTTTCGACTGGCTGTATTTGACCATTGAGCTGTTTGGACATTTGCTTTCGGGAACGCTCATCATCACCGCCATTCGCACAACGAAGCTTGCCGCATGGACATTCCAGGGCGTGAGCGATTCTGCGTTCGGCCTGGTGGCCATCCCTTGGATTTTTCTGGCCCAGGACGCATCGATTGATATCAGGCCCTTTATGGTGATAGCCATCTTCCTGGTGATGGTGGCAGCGATTAGGCCCATGAGCACGCGTCCCTTCGAGATAGAGCATTCTCTCGATACGGAAGGGAGCGTGGATTGGGGCCGCGCAGACGAGGGGCTTGCCGAGCCATCTGTTGCTAGCGAAGCTTCGGAGCGTGATGGTGCGTCGTTTTGCGGCAGGAAGAGCGTGAGCGTGCATCATGCTGTTCTGCCATTGAGTGATAAAACGCGCGGCCATGTTTGCGGTCAGGAAAAAGGAAGCTGGGACGGCCTTTCGTTGGAGGGTGATTTTCGTGTCGAGCGCCGCCTTGCGCAATACCGTCGGGAAATCGCGCAGACCCACTGTCTGTCGGCGCGTGAGACCGACGTGTTCATGCTGCTCGCCCAGGGGCGAAGCCGCCCGTACATTTGCGAGGTGTTGTACTTGTCGGATGGTACGGTGAAAACGCACGTGTCGCATATTTATCGGAAATTCGATGTGCATTCGCGCCAAGAGCTGCTTGACGCCGTGCAGGGGGAGGTCGTTCGCATGGACGAGCGCGTGATCGGCCGGTCGTGACATGCGCTTTGCCCGTTCCGAAGCTGCGAAGTAACACGTAAGAAAAAGGAGCCGAACTCTCGAAGACGTTCGGCTCCTTTGCAAAGACGCTGTTGCGGCGCTTACGGCAGGCGCGGAATCTCGAGCATCTTCTGCTTGAGTTCGGTTTCCATGCGGCGCATTTCCGCTTCGGCTTCGGCGCGCTTCTGGCGGCCTTCTTGCTGAATCTGCATGACCTCGTCGAAGGTCTTGATCAGCGTTTCGTTGGTGTTCTTGAGAGTCTCGATATCAACGATGCCACGTTCGGATTCGCGGGCTACTTCGACGGTGGACGTATGCAGCATCTCGGCGTTTTTCTTCAGCAGGTTGTTTGTCATGTTGGTGACGGCATTCTGGGCGCGCACCGCTTCGGCGGAGTTCGCGATGCCCAGCGCCAGCACCATCTGGCTCTTCCACAGAGGAATGGTGTTCACGACCGTGGTCTGGATCTTTTCGACCATGGTGACCTCGTTGTTTTGCACCAGACGGATCTGCGGCGCGGTCTGCATGGCGATCGTGCGCGTGAGGTCCAGGTCGGAAATCTTCTTTTCGAAGCGCGTGCACATGGCCTCGAGGTCCTGAGCTGCCTGGGCGTCTTCGGCGCGGCCGCTGGCGTAGGCCTTCGCGATGAGCTCCTTCAGCTCGACTTCGCGCACCTGGGCGATCTTCTTCTTGCCTGCCAGGATGTACATGGTCAGCTCTTTGAAATACGTCAGGTTGAGCTCGTACATCTTGTCGAGCATCGCCGCGTCCTTCATCAGTTTCATCTGATGGCCCTGCAGCGCCTTCACGATCTTGTCGACGTTGCCTTCGGCCTTGTCGTAGCGGGCACGCAGCGCCTCGACTTTGTTCGCGCCCTTTTTGAAGAAGCCGAACAGCCCCTTTTCCTCGGTGGCGTCGAAGCTGCGCAGCTCGGTGACCACGCCGCTGATCAAATCTCCCACTTCCCCGAGGTCTTGGGTGCGCACGTTCGCCAGCGCCGTTTCGCTGAAGTCGGCCATCTTTTTCTGGGCGCCCGCGCCGTATTGCAGCACGAGGCCGGAATCGCGCACGTCTATCTGCTGCGCGAAGCTGTCGACCATCTGCTTTTCTTCGGCGGTGAGCATGCTATCGTCGAGCTGGTTTGCTGCGGCGGGCTGCTCCTCGATCGCCGCCACGGGCTGTGCGGCCACGGCGGGAGCGGGCGCGTCATCGAGGACGGGCGTCAGCGTGAGCGTGGGGGCGGGCACGTCGTTTGCAAGCGGGTTGTTCACGGTGTCGGTCATGGGGTCCTCCTTGGACGTTCGAACGGCGGTTCGGGCCGTCGTTAGGAAAGCGGCTGTCGGGGCTTCTGCTGGCCGCTTGTCTGGCTTTTGAGCGGGCTGTCGACCAGGCCTTCCTGGGCGAGCACGGTACGCAGCACCGAGATGTCGGACGAAACGTCCCATGCCATGTCGCGGAAAATCGAGTCGAGCAGTTTTTCGAAGGCCACGCTCAGCGTGTCGAGCGTTGCTTCGATTTCGTGCTTCGAGGCGGCGATGTTGGGGCCCTGCACGGGCTGCGCGTCAAGGTCGCGGTAGGCGTCGAGCAGCTTCACCGTGGTGGGCAGGTAGTAGTCCATCAGTTTGCTCAAATCGTCGATAATCTGGGGTTGTTCGGCCGCGCGGTCGAAGATGGTGCGCACCACGTGTTCGATCTGGTCGATTTTCTTCGAGATTTCTTCGCCTTCGATCGCGTCGTTGTTCGCGCGGATGCGCGCGATGTAGGCCTCACCGCGCGCCAGCAGCGCCTGGGCTTCTGGCGTCAGGGGCTGCTTCTCGGCGATCGCGGGGGCCACGCTTTGCGCGAGGTCCTGCTGATGCCTGCGGTGCTGGGCTTCCATCTGCGCTTCGCGGTACTGTTTGTAGGCTTCGCGCGTCATGATGATCATGGTTTCGGAGTCGTCGAGCGCGGCTTGCTTGAACATGCCTTTCCCGAGCATCTTCTTCACGTTTTTCAGCACCGACTTCGGCGAGCTCGCGGTGCCTGCGGCCAGCTCGTCGATGGTGCAATGCTCGCGCACGCCGATGGTGTCGCGGTAGTTTTCGAAGTTTTTGACCAGGCGAAGCCTCTTCATGCCCGCGAATATCAGCGCGCCGCCGCCCGCCGCCGCTATGAGGGGCGCGACCAGAAACAGCGCCTCGCCCGCGAACGACAGGATGCCTGCCACGAGCAGGGATGGCACGGCGATTGCGGCGCCCCATCCCGCCATGGCGATGCCCGCCGCCCGCGACCCGCCCGTTTTAGCGTAGAGCGTCTGCATGGTGGCTTGCTGCTGCCTGCGCTGCACTTCTTTCGCATATTCTTCCTGCGCGCGCCGGATGCCGTTGGAGGCTTGCGCCAGGCCTTTGCCGATGTTTTCGGCGGCCGTGCCGATAGAGCGCTCAACGGTTGCCTGGAGCTCGCGGTAATCCTGCGAAGAGACGGCTTGCTGCACCGCGTCGCGGATCTGGTCGCCGATGTTGTTGGATGCTGCCATGGCTGCCTTTCCGAGGCGCCTTTTCGAGGGAAAGCGCCAGAGTAGGAACCTTGTGTTTCGGCGTCATTCTACCGCAGCGACGTTACGAAACCGCAACGCGCACGCGACGGCACGGTGTCTGCACTATGGGCTGCAACGGCCGCACGGTTCGTAGCCTTTTTCGATCAGCTCGCTTCGCGTTCCTTCGAAGTCTTCCCTGTTGCTGCTTGCAATGTCGGCGGCCGACGGGCACGACGGGTCGTGGAATTTTCGGCTGTTGGTGTTGAGCACGTAGGAGGCCTGCACGTCGCCGTTTTGCATCTTGGACGATTCGGCTTTCGCGGAATTGCCGCCCGAGCTGCGCTTGCCGCCTTCGGAACCTTGATTGATGGCCTTGTTCGAGGTCACTTCGGGCGTTTCGTCGGACATCCAACTGTCGCCGGTGGCGTAGTCGATTTGGATGCCGGGCTCGACGTTGTAGACGAACACGTTGAAACGCACGGCGCGGCCGCTGTCTTCGACCGAGAGGCCTTCCATCTGTACGCCGCGGGCCACCAACTCGTCGCCTTCGTAGACGGGCGTGACGCGGTAGAGCACGTGGTTGCCGGTCTTGCGTACGTAGTCGCCGACCAGCTCCTCGTAAGGCAGCATGCCTTCGGCGTTCATGGTGCGCGTGCCCGTGATGAGGTTGCGCTCGTTGGCGTCTTCGCCGGCAAGCTGATGGGCGATCAGGTGGCTGCGGTTATAGAGGGCTTTCTGGTCGATGGTCTCGTAGCGCGCCTGCTTCCAGCCGCTGGGGCGGACGTTGGAGATGTCGCCGCGCGGTTTGTCGGGTAGTGTCTCGGGGCCCACCAGAGCGAATGCGGTTTCGCATCGTCCCAGGTCGTCCAGGGGACTGTAGTTTTCGAACGGGTCGTCGGCGGCCTCGGGCGCCGACTCTTGTTCGGTGAAGCCCGGCTGTCCCCCGTTCACTTCGACCGAAAGCTCGCCGTCGTATGCGGGGAGTTCTTCGATTGTCGCGGCCGCCTGGCCCGACGGGGCTTCGACGGGCGCGTTCGAGGCGCTGTCGCATGCGGCCAGCGGCAGCGCGAGCGAGCATGCGAGGGCGAGTGCGGCGAATAGGCGCGCGAAACGGAGCTTCATGTCGGCGAAGCGGCCGTGCGTGGCGGTTTCGCCGTTTTCGTCATGCGGTCGTGGGGAAAGAAGGGGCGAACGGTGCACGTGGTCCTCCTGGTTCGATCGGCGGCCGACGGTGAGCGGTCGCTCGGGTTGTACGCAGATGATTTTCGCCAGCGGGCGAACGGTAGGTCGCTATAGCAAGGGCGTCGCGGCGAGCGGCGGGCTTTGTCGCGAACGGTCGGCCGCGCCGCAGGCCATATTGCCGTTCGCCGGCTGTAGGCCGCATGAAGCGCCGGCGCGCTTTCGACTGTTGCCGGCGAACGGCGTTATGCGAAATCGAGCAGTTCGCGCGGTGTGTCGATCAGCGCGTCGGCGGTTGCGGCAAGGCGTTCGACAGGCTGATAACCCCAGGTCACACCAATACCGAACGCTCCTGCGTTATGAGCGGCCAGCATATCGGTGTCGGCGGAGTCGCCTACGTAGGCCACGCGCTCCGGCGCGACGCCGAGGGTCTTCGCCACGAGCACCAGCCCCTCGGGATCGGGCTTGCGGGGCACGGGCCCTTCGCCCAACTCGAAGTCCATGAACCCGGGCATGAAGTGCGCCATGACGTCTTTCACGCCGCCGTCGAACTTGTTGGACAGCACGGCGAGCTTCTTGCCGCGGGCTTTCAGCTCCTCGAGCGTTTCCATCATTCCGGGATAGAGGGCCGTGCGCGCGTGCCCGCAGGAATCGTAGGCGTTTTTCCAGTAGGCGAGCTCCTCATCGAGCGTTTCTTCGGAAACGTCTTCGGGCACCGCCTGGGAAATGAGCGAGCGCAGGCCGTTTCCTACCATGGCGAGGATTTCGTCGCGCGTGTGCTCGGGCTGCCCGAAGCGACGCAGGGTCTGGTTGGTGACGCTGACCAGGTCGGGAAGCGTGTCGAGCAGCGTTCCGTCAAGGTCGAATACGAAGGCGTCGAAGGTTTTGTCGGCGATCATGACGTCCTCCTGACCGAGGTTTCTCAGTGGTTTCTGCAGCAAGTATAGGGCGGTTCGCGCCGCCTCTATCCATTTCGCATAGAGGTTTCGCAATGCCGGTCCGCGCCGCCCGCGCCGCGCCCTGCTGATTCCGTGCTATTTCGTTATTCTGGAGCAATCATACGCGTGCTTTGTCATTATGGAACGGTATGCGAAAGCAGCGTTTCGCCCGCGGCCGGGAAGGCCTGGGCGTGCATGATATGAGAGGGGTTTCAATGGAAATCATCGTAGCCAAAGATTATCAGGACATGAGCGAGGCGGCGGCCGACATCATCGCCGAGCTCGTGGCTGAAAAGCCCGGTTGCGTTCTCGGCCTTGCTACGGGCTCCACGCCCGAGGGCCTGTATGCCGAACTGGTGAAGCGTTACGAAGAGGAGGGCCTCGATTTCTCCCGCGTGGCCACGTTCAACCTCGACGAGTACCGCGGCCTGCCTGCCGATCACGAGCAGAGCTACCGCTACTTCATGCAGAAGCACCTGTTCAACCACGTGAACGTGCGTCCCGAGAACACGCATGTCCCCAACGGAGCCAACCCCGACGCCGAGGCTGCATGCGAGGCCTACGAGGCATCCATCGCGCTGGCAGGCGGCGTTGACCTGCAGCTTCTCGGCCTGGGCCACAACGGTCACATCGGCTTCAACGAGCCGGCTGACGAGTTCACCAAAGAGACCAACTGCGTCGACCTGACCGAAAGCACCATTCAGGCGAACAGCCGTCTGTTCAACTCCATCGACGAAGTTCCCCGTCAGGCCTACACCATGGGCATCGGCACCATCATGGCCGCCAAGCAGATCCTACTCGTGGTGAGCGGCGAAGACAAGGCGCAGATCGTGCGCGACGTGTTCTTCGGTCCCGTTACTCCGCAGGTTCCCGCGTCCATTCTGCAGTTCCACCCCAACGCGATCGCCGTCGTCGACGAGGCCGCGTTCTCCGCGTGCGAGGAAATCGCCGAAGAGGCGTGCGGCTGCGGCCACGACCACGAGCATGGCGAAGAGGGATGCAGCTGCCACTAGGCGGCGGCCCGCTCTCGTCCGCAGCGCGCCGGTTCGGCCGACCGCCGTCCGACGAGCCTTCGTCGGGCGGATGAAATAAAGAACGAAACGGCCTGCCGCGTTTGCGACGGGCCGTTCTTGTAAAGAAAGGAAAAGGGCATGAACGCTCTTGAAATCAAAGGGGCGAAGGTGTTCGTTGGCGACACTTTCGAAGAGAAAAGCCTGTTCATGCAGGACGGGCGCATTATCGGAGGCCCCATCGAGGGCCCGTGCGACGTGATCGACGCCGCCGGCTGCTACGCCGTGCCAGGATTCGTCGATGTGCATTCCCACGGCGCCATGGGCTACGACTTCTGTGACGGCACGCATGAGGCGATCGATGCCATCTGCCGCTACCAGGCGTCGCGCGGCGTGACGGCATACTGCCCCGCCACGATGACCTATCCCGAAGAAAAGCTCGCGGGCATCGCCCGTTGCGCCGCCGAGCACGAGGATGCTTCCGACGCCGCCGCGCTCGTGGGCATCAATATGGAGGGCCCCTATATCAGCCCGAACAAGGTGGGCGCGCAAAACCCCGCATACGTGCAGACGCCCGACGCGGCCATGTTCGAGCGCCTGCAGGAAGCCGCGGGCGGGCTGTTCAAGATCGTGGACATCGCCCCCGAAGAGCCTGGTGCGATCGAGTTCATCCGTGCCATGTCCGATAGCGTGCGCATTTCGATCGCCCACACCTGCGCGACGTACGACCAGGCGCGCGAGGCGTTCGAAGCCGGTGCGGCCCATGTGACCCACCTGTTCAACGCCATGCCGCCTTTGGCTCATCGTGAGCCGGGCGTGATCGGCGCCGCGGCCGATGCGGGCGCGACCCCCGAAATCATCACCGACGGCGTGCACATCCACCCTTCGGCGGTGCGTGCGGCATTCCGCCTGTTCGGCGAGGACAACATGATCCTGGTCAGCGACTCCATGATGGCCACCGGCCTCGATGACGGCGAATACAGCTTGGGCGGCCAGGCCGTCACCGTGCGCGGCAATCGCGCCACGCTGCACGACGGCACGCTCGCAGGCAGCGCGACCGACCTCATGGAGTGCTTCCGCGTTGCGGTGTGCGACATGGACATTCCCCTGGTCGCGGCGATCAAGGCGGTTTCGGTCAATCCCGCTCGTGCACTGGGCATCCTTGGCGAGCGCGGCACGCTCGAGCCGGGTGCCATCGCCGACATCGCCCTTCTCGGCGAAGATTTGACGCTTCGTCAGGTCGTTTTGAGGGGCGCGGCGCTCTAGACTCCGCCGCGTTGCGGATGCTGTGACATTGCATATATAAGGAGAATACAACGGGTCGCGGCGTGCATGCCGCGGCCCGTTGCGTTGGAGGCGTTCGTGCGCGATTGCGCTTAGTCGTACAGCGCCTCGTGGATAAGGGCGAATAGCGCCCTGTACGACTCGTCGCCGTGCTCGAGAGACGTTACGATCGTGCTCCAGACCAGGGTTGCAAGCCTGTCGATTCCCTCTTCGCCGCCGATGACATCGAGCTTGATGTCTTTGTCGTTGCGGATGACCACGGTCAGGCCGCGGCGAATATGGACGAAAGCGGCCTCTTCACGGCGCCGGATTTCTCCGACGCTTTCGGTATCGAGCGCCATCAGCTTCGACAGCCATTCGCGGTGGAATATTTCGAGTGTGGCGCGCAGGTCTTCCAGAAGGCGTTCGCAGAATGTGACGAAGTTCTCGTCCGACGTGGCGATGAACATCTCTTTATGAAGCGATTCGCGCCAGAACATTTCGACGATTTCTGCCACAAGGGCCGATTTCGTGGGGAAATAGTTGTAGATCGATCCCACACTGACGCCGCACGCGGCAGCGACGCCGCGGATGCTGAGAGAAGACGTTTCTTCGGCTCTGAACAGGTCATATGCCGTTTCAAGAATGTGCTGCTTCGATATGACGGCCTTGTTTCCCATGTCGTACCTGCTTCCGGCCCCTTAAAAATCTTGATGAAATGATGAAGCAAGGCGAATGCCATTGCGTTCAGGTTCGAATATTACTATTATGAACAACGTTCATTTATGAACATCGTTCATAAATACAAAAAAGAACTCGTGAACGTATGGCATAAGGAAAGGGACTGCTATGAGTTTTGAACTGATCGCCGCTTCTGTCGCCATTACCCTGGCACTTGTTTTCTACACCGTGGGTGTGTTCTCCGAGCGCCGTTCCAGCTCGCTGAAGCTGAGCCACGTCATTATGTTCTGGTGCGGCCTGGTGTTCGACACCACGGGCACGACGATCATGACCAACATCGCGCAGACCTCCGGCGCTACCGGCTTCGGCATTCATGCGGCCTCCGGTCTTCTGGCTATCATCCTCATGCTCGTGCATGCGATCTGGGCTACTGCCACCTACATCCGTCGCAACGAGCGCGCTGAGAAGACCTTCCACAAGTTCAGCACCCTCGTGTGGCTGCTCTGGCTGATCCCCTACATCATCGGCATGCTGGTCGGTATCCCCATGATCCATCTGCAGACCGTGTGCGCCGTGGGCACCGCTACGATCATCGTCGCCGCCTTCGCTTTCTTCCTGCTGCGTCGCGGCGCTTCCAAGCACTCCGACAAGTAACGTATGCAAGTACGATAGGTGCTGTTCTGAAGGCGCGGAACTACGGTTCCGCGCTTTTTTCGTATGCGCAGGTTCGTTTGCTATGCCCCTTCTGACCAGGGCGCGTTTTCGTCCTGTAAAAATATATAAATTGATACTAAAATAATAACATATAAAAAGAAGAACGTGGTATGATGGCAGCGTGTTTTTCTGGGCCAACGGTGTTTGCGTATGGCCGTGGGCGATCCCATTCGCGGTTCGCATGCGGCGTAGGTCAAGGAAAGCACCTAAGAAGAAGGCCTTCGGGGCACATGCGGATGATTCATGCGCCGCGAAGGAGGTAAAAGGGGATGCGCCTGTGGGCGCAAGAAAAGAAAAGGGGGTGTGCTATGGAGCTCTTTACCGATGTTGCGCTGCTTTCGCGTATTCAGTTTGCATTGGTGGTCATCTTCCACTTCTGCTTCGTTCCGCTGTCCATCGGTCTCGGCTTGATCATGGCCATCAACGAAACGCGGTACTACAAAACCCGCGATCCGAAAGACGAAGCCGCTACTCGCTTTTGGGTGAAGATCTTCACCACGACGTTCGCCATCGGCGTTGCCACCGGCATCACGATGGAGTTCTCCTTCGGTACCAACTGGGCTGACTACAGCCGCTTCGTCGGCGACATCTTCGGCGCTCCTCTGGCCGCCGAGGCTCTGCTCGCATTCTTCCTCGAGTCGGTCTTCCTGGGCATCGTGCTCTTCGGCCGCGCCAAGGTGAGCTCGAAGTTCTACATGATTTCTTCCTGGCTGGTCTGGTTCGGCAGCTGCCTTTCCGCGCTGTGGATCCTCATCGCCAACTCCTGGATGCAGACTCCCGCCGGCGCCGAGCTCGCCGCCGACGGCAGCAAGGCCGTGATCACCGACTTCTTCGCTGCGGCATTCAACCCCACTACGCTCCCGCGTTACAGCCACACCGTTTTGGCGCTGCTGGTCCTGGGTGCGTTCGTGGCCATCGCTTTGTCTGCTTGGTACATGCATAAGAACAAGCATCAGCACTTCGCCGAGAAGACCATGAAGACCGGCGTCGTGGTTGCCATCGTCGCCACCGGCTGCCTGTTCATCTCTGCGCATTCTTCCGCTGTCGTGGTTGCCGAAGAGCAGCCCTCCAAGATCGCCATGATGGAAGGCCACTACGAGACCGGCACGCTGCCCCTGTACGCCGTGGGCATCGTCGACGAAGAGAACCAGGAAACCATCGCTCCCTTCGCTCTGCCCGGCTTCACCAGCTGGCTCGCTTCCGGCGACTTCAACAAGGAATACCCGGGCCTCAAGGATCTGGCCGCCGAGAACCCCGAGCTCAAGCTCGATGAGATGCCCGTGAACCTCGTGTTCCAGAGCTATCACCTGATGGTCGCGCTGTTCGGCATGATCGCGCTCGCCATCATCCTGGCCGCTTTTGTCGCCTTCAAGAAGAACGGCAAGCTCGGCTCTAAGAAGTGGGTCCAGTGGATCTTGATTCTGTCCCCGCTGTTCCCGTTCCTGGCCATCCAGTCCGGCTGGGTGACCGCTGAAGTCGGCCGTCAGCCCTACGTCGTGTATCCGTCCGTGAGCGGTCCCGACGGCGTTTCGCTGCTGACGAACGAGGCTATCTCCCAGTCCGTTTCGGCTCCCGAGCTGATCATCACCATCCTGCTGTTCCTGGTGGTGTACTTGTTCCTGGCCGTGGCATGGGTCCGTCTGATCGGCCGCTTCATCAAGGAGGGCCCGGTGCTTGCCGAGGCCCACGCCGCCAAGAAGGCCGAGAAGGCCGCCGCGAAGGCTTCCGACAAGGCCGTCGCCGAGGCTGCTGCCGACGACGCCGATAAGAAGAAGGAGGCATAAGTCATGACGACTCTCGGAATTATCTGGTTCTGCCTCATCTTCGTCCTGATCGCCGGCTACTTCATTCTGGACGGCTTCGACCTGGGTGCAGGCGTTCTGAGCCCCTTCGTCGCGAAAAACGATGAAGAGAAGGCCATCGTCCGCCAGAGCATCGGCCCTGTGTGGGACGGCAACGAGGTTTGGCTGCTTACCGCGGGCGGCGCGCTGTTCGCCGCATTCGCGCCGGCGTACGCCACCACGTTCTCCGGTTTCTACCTGGCCATCATCCTGGTTCTCATGGGCCTGATCGTGCGTGCCGTGTCCGTTGAATTCGCCGGCCACGACAAAGAGTGGTCCAAGATTTGGAACGCGCTGTTCTTCGTCGGTTCGCTTCTGCCCGCGCTGCTGCTGGGCGTCGCCGCCGGCAACGTGTTCGCCGGCATCCCGATGGACGCCAACGGCGACTACGTGGGCGTTCCGCTGCTGGGCCTGGTCACTCCGTTCACGCTGCTCACCGGTCTTCTGGGCATGAGCCTGTTCATCTGCCAGGGTTCCAGCTGGCTGTCGCTCAAGGCGCCGCTGAACTCCGATGTGCGTGCGCGCGCCAAGAAGATCCGCAGCATCGCCCTGGTCGTCGCGGGCGCCCTGTTCCTGGTGACCGCCGCTTACGCGCTGTTCATCCTGAAGCCCGAGATGGCTCCCGAGACCTCTCTCCTGCGCATTCTCTTCTTCGCCTTGGTCGTCGTGGCTCTGGCCGCCGCCATCGTGAAGAGCAGGGACGAGTCCGGCGACCTGCTCACCTTCATCGCTTCCTCGGCCGCATGCGCCATGCTGGTGGCCTTGTGGGCGTCGCTCATGTTCCCCAACCTGGTCGTCGCGGGCGCGGGCGATCCGCTGAGCATCTTCGCCACCGCTGCGTCCGGTGAGAGCATCACCATCGCCACCGCCGCATCGACCGACCTTGCTCTGGCCTGGATGCTGGGTATCACCTGTGTCGGCTTGCCGCTGGTGCTCGTGTATCACTTCATGATTTATCGCACCTTCCGCGGTCGCGTGGACACGAAGGACCTGCACTACTAAGGCGTTCGGACGTCGCTTTTCAAGCGTGCGACAGCGTTTGGACCAAATGTCCTAGCATACGGTTTCAAAGCCGGACCCGAATCGATCGGGTCCGGCTTTTTGTTTTGCGGAAGAGCGCGTTGCGCGCCGCGCTTTTTCGCGCGCGTTATACTTGGATGCACGACAAAATCAGCGCGCCGCCGGGTGCGCGATACGAGATACGGGGAGGCATCATGGAATACGCCGCACTGCAGGAAGAAATCAAGAACGCCATGCGCGCTCGCGATAAAAACCGCCTGTCCATTCTTCGCCAGGTTCTGGGCGAGGTGAAAAACATCGAGGTCAACGAGCGCCGCGAAATCGTGGAAGCCGACGTCGATGCCATGTTGAAGCGCCTGGTCAAGCAGACGAGCGAAACGCTTGAGGGCTCTATCAAGGCGGGCAACAACGAAGAGCGTACGGCCATGCTGAAGGAGCAGGTCGAAATTCTCGAGGGCTATCTGCCCAAGCAGATCGAAGGCGCCGAGCTGGTCGCCCTGGTCGAGAAGACGATCGCCGAAGTGGGCGCAGAGACCAAGCGCGACATGGGCAAGGTCATGGGCGCGCTCAACGCCGCCACCGGCGGAAACTTCGACAAGGCCGCCGCGGCGAAGGAAGTGGGCAGCCGCCTGGCGTAAGGGCCTCCATGCGACGCGCCGCCGCTTCCATGTTTTACGCGCGCGCCAGCGTTCTCGCCTATAATCGCAGGCGCTTGCGGCAAACGGGCAAACCCGTTGGCCTGTACCGATACTGAACGAGGAGAGACCTTGTCTGAGGAAATCGACTTCATTCCCGTACTGATCGGCGGGGATATGAACTGTTACTCGGTGGCTCGCGCCATCCATGAGCAGTACGGCAAGAAAAGCTATGCGTTCGGCCGCTTCGCCGCGGGCGACACCATGCACAGCCGCATCGTGGAATGCAGCTACAACGAGAACCTCGATAAACCCGAGGTGCTTCTTGCCACCATCAAGGAGTTCGCGGCCAAGCATCCCGACACGATGCACCTGGTGTGGGGCTGCGCCGACGTTTACGCGGCTTTGCTTTCCGAAATCCAGGACGACCTGCCCGAGAACTGCGTGACGCTTTACATCGACGCCGAGCTGCGCGACCGCCTCGAGTCGAAATCGAGCTTCTACCGCATGTGCGAAGAGCATGGCATTCCGTACCCGAAAACCTTCGCCGTGACGCCCGAGCGCTTCAACCAGGGGCTTACCGAGGCCGACCTGTCCGAAGAGGCGGTCGGGTTCGTGTATCCCATCATCGTGAAGCCCGCCATGAGCGTGACGTATTGGGAGCACCCCTTCGACGGCATGAGGAAGGTCTACACCGCCGAGAATCCTGCCGATGCCCTGCGCATCCTGGGTCTGATCTTCGGCGCGGGCTATCCAGACGAGGTGCTGCTGCAGGACATGGTGGTCGGCGAGGACTGCAACATGAACGTCCTGACCGCTTACTGTGACCGCAACCGCAAGGTGAAGCTGATCTGCTTCGGCCGCGAGGGCCTCGAAGAGCACACGCCCACGGCGCTCGGTAACCCTTGTGCCATCATCACGCAGCCGAATCCCGAGCTGCAGGAACTCATCAAGAACTTCCTCGAGAACATCGGGTTCACCGGCTTTGCGAACTTCGACATCAAGCGCGACGATCGCGACGGCTCCTACAAGGTGTTCGAGGTCAATCTGCGTCAGGGCCGCACCAATTACCACGTCACGGCCGCGGGCCACAATATCGCGCGCTACGTGGTGGAGGACCGCGTGTTCAAGCGCGACCTGGGCGAATGCGTGCAGAACACCAACGAGGTGTTCTGGCATTCCGTGCCGCGCAAAGTGGTGTACCAGTACGTCAAAGACCCCGAGTTCGTGGAGCGCGCCAAGCAGCTGGTCGCCCAGGGCAAAGAGTCCATGAGCTTCGACTATGCTCCCGACCTGCGCCTCAACCCGATGCGTTGGGCCTGGATGAAGATCCACTTGCACCGCTATATCGACAAGTTCGCCAACCCGGACAACTACAAATAGCGCGTTCGGCCCCGTTTTCAGCGGGGCCTTTTTATTGAAATGGCGAAATTCCCCTGAAGAGGGGTTTCGGGCGGTAAAATCATCGTTTCGGAATAACAGGCCTCGCGAAGGGGCCTTGCCAACTACGAAAGGTGCCTTATGTGCGGATTCGTCGGATTCACCGGTGATATCGAAAACAGGCAGCAGGTCCTGCAGGCCATGATGGATCGCATCGTGCATCGCGGTCCCGACATGGGCGATGCGTTTCTGGCCGATAACGTGGCCATGGGCTTCCGTCGCCTGTCCATCCTCGATCTGACCGAGGCGGGCTCGCAGCCCATGAGCAACGCCGACGGTAGCGTGGTGATCACGTTCAACGGCGAAATCTACAATTTCCAGGAGCTGCGCCGCGAACTCGAGGCCAAAGGCTACGAGTTCCATTGCGACGCCGACACCGAGTCGCTCCTTCACGGCTACGAAGAGTGGGGCGAGGGCATCGTCGACCGCCTGCGCGGCATGTATGCGTTCGTCATCTGGGATAAGAAGAAGAACCGCCTGTTCGGTGCGCGCGATATCTTCGGCATCAAGCCGTTTTATTACTGCACCACTGCCCAGGGCGACCTGCTTTACGGCAGCGAAATCAAGAGTTTCCTCGAGCATCCCGGCTTCGTGAAGGCCGTGAACAAGCAGGCTCTGCGCCCGTATCTGACCATGCAGTTCCCCGCGACGGACGAGACGTTCTTCGAGGGCGTCTTCAAGCTGCCGGCGGCGCATTGCTTCACGTACGACCTGGCCACGCGCACGATGGACGTGCGCCGTTACTGGGATGCCGATTTCTCCGACGATGATTCCAAGACCTTCGACCAGTACGTCGAGGAATGCGACCAGGTGGTTCACGAGAGCGTGGCGGCCCATCGCATCGCCGACGTGAAGGTGGGTTCGTTCCTTTCGGGCGGCGTCGATTCCAGCTATATCGCCGCATGCCTGATGCCCGACAATACGTTCTCGGTGGGCTTCGACTACAAGGACTTCAACGAGACCAATTACGCGGCCGAGCTTTCCGACAAGCTGGGCATCAAGAATTTCCGCAAGATGGTAACGGCCGACGAGTTCTTCGAGATGCTGCCCCAGATCCAGTACCATATGGACGAGCCTCAGTCGAATTTGTCCAGCGTGCCGCTGTGGTTCTTGGCCCAGCTGGCATCCGAGCAGGTCACGGTCGTGCTTTCGGGCGAAGGCGCCGACGAGTTGTTCGCGGGCTACGCCTACTACGAAGACGTGCCCTCGCTGGCCAGGTTCAAGCGCATCGTGCCGCGCTGCATCCGCCGCGGCCTGGGCAAGTTCGTTGCGGACAAGTCGTATTTCAAGGGCCGCAACTTCCTGTTGAAGGCCGCCGAAATGCCCGAGAAGTGGTTCACGGGCCAGGCGTTCATCTACCGTCCCGACGAAATCGACGACGTGGTGAAGCCCGATTACGCCAAGGGTCCCGACGCGTTCGAGCTGTGCGCTCCGGTGTATGACCGCGTGCAGAACTTCTGCGACCTGTCCAAGCGCCAGTATCTCGACATGAACATGTGGCTGCCGGGCGACATCCTGCTTAAGGCCGACAAGATGTGCATGGCTCATTCGCTCGAGCTTCGCGTGCCCTTCCTGGACAAGAAGGTCATGGAGTTCGCCCAGCACATTCCTGCGCGCTATCGCGTTAACGAGAACGGCAACAAGCAGGTGCTGCGCCATGCGGCCAACCGCGTGCTGCCCGACGAGTGGGCCACGCGTCCCAAGAAGGGCTTCCCGGTGCCGATCAAGTTCTGGCTGCGCGAGCAGAAGTACTACGACTACGTGAAAGAGTACTTCACTGCACCGTGGGCCGAGGAGTTCTTCGACACGAAGAAGCTCATGGCCATGCTGGACGACCACTTCGAGGGCCGCGCGCTCAACCATCGCAAGATTTACACCACGTTGACCTTCCTGATCTGGTACAAGCGTTACTTCGTGGACGAGAAGGGCCCTGTAGCCGCATAAGGCGTTTCGGCGCCGCGCCCGTCGCGATATTTCGGCAAAGCCCAGGAAATGAAAAGACCGAACCGCGCATTCGTGCGGTTCGGTCTTTTTTGCGTTATGCCTGCTCGGCAGCTTGTTTGAATGAAGGCGTATCGGAAGGCGGGCGCCGTTGCTCCTACTTGAACCCGCGGACGATGCGCTTTTTGGGCTTGTGCTCGGCCGGCTCGCGGAAGTCGAGCTGCATCTGATGGTCCGAGCGCGCCTCGTCGGCCTTTTTCGCCTCGATTGCATCGATCTGCCAGGCTACGGCTTCGTTTCCGTAGGACTGCAGCATGCACATGCGCGCGTCGTGCATGTTCTGCTTGGAGCCTGCGCGATGGGTGCTTTCGAATTCGAACACGCCCGAGACCTGCGTGGATCCGTTGGGCGATTTGTAGTGGGCGATATAGGTGGGCATCGGTCTCCTTCCGGTGGTGCGTGGGCGGGCGGCGCCGCGGTTGCGGCTCGCGGGCGCTTAGGCGTTCAGGATTTCGCGGGCGAGCGCCAGGTCGCTTTTGATTTCGGGGTAGTCGTCGCCTCGATGCTGGGTGGTTTCGTCGCCTTTCGCCAGCAGCAGCACGACGGCCTCTTCGTCGCCGGCGGCCTCGAACGCGCGGGCCACGGCCGCTTCCCGGTCATAGATTTCCTCGTGCGCCACGCCCGTGGGGGTATTGGCCGCAAGCTCGGCGCAGATATCTTCGACACGTTCGTGAGCAGGGTCTTCTTCGGTGTAGATGATCAGGTCGGCATAACGGCCTGCAACGCGGGGCAGGCATTCGCGGCGCTCGACCGCCTTGCCGCCCGGCGCGCCGAAGACGGCGATCACCTTGCGTCCTGGGTATTCCTTGGCCACGGACGAGAACAGGGTTTCGAACGAAAGCTCGTTGTGGGCGTAGTCGACGATGCAGACCGTGCGGCCGTCGGCGGAGGCTACGAGCTCCATGCGGCCGGGCACGCGCACGTGCGCAAGGCCCGTAGCGATCGCGTCGAAGCTTACGCCCGCAAGGCGCGCCATAGCGATGGCCGCCAGGGCGTTGGACACGTTGAAGGCGCCCGCCATGCCGAGCGTCATGGCATGGGCTTCGCCCTCGGCTTCGACCGTGAAGGAAATGCCGCGCTCGGAGGCGACGATGTCGCGCGCCAGATAGTCGGCCTGCATGTCGTCGTTTCGGTCGAGCGCGAATGTGACCAGGTATTTCGCGGATTTCGCGGCCTCAAGAACGCAATCGGCGTGGTCGGAGTCGAGGTTCACTACGGCGGTCTCGCACTGCTCGAAGATGCGCAGTTTCGAAGAGAAGTAGTCTTCGAAATCGGCGTGCTCGACAGGAGAGATGTGGTCGCGGCCGATGTTGAGGAAGCACGCGGTGTTCAGATGCAGTCCGAGTACGCGGTCGTATTTCAGGCCGTGGCTCGATACTTCCATCACCATGATTTCGCGCCCCGCGTCTTCGGTGTTGCGCAGGTGGCGCCACAGTTCAGGAGCTTCGGGCGTGGTGTTGCGGCTTTCGTAGCGCTCGACGCCGTCGTCGGTTTCGATCGAACCAAGGATGGATGTCTCGACGGCCGCGGCGGTGAAGATGGAACGCAGCATGTAGGCCGTGGTGGATTTGCCCTTCGTGCCCGTGATGCCGATGATGTTCAGGCGCTTGTCGGGCTTGCCGTAGGCCTCGGCGGCCACGAGCGCCATGGTTCGGCGCACGTCGTCCGCGACGATGCGAGGCGTGCCGTCGCCCTCTTGCGCGACGGCACCGGCGAGCGTTTCGTCGCACAGGTACGCCGCAGCGCCCGCATCGATTGCCGATGCGAGGAACTCGGGCTTGAACGAGACGCCCTTGCAGACGAACAGGCATCCCGGCGCGGCTTCGCGCGAATCGACCGTCATGCCGCTGACCTGCGCGTCGTCGCCTTCGAGGCGTGCCGCGCATCCTGCTGCATTCAGCAGTTCGACGAGGTATTTCAGCGAAAGAGAGGGCAGGGTGCTCATGGGAATCCTTTGATTGCTGGTCGTGCTTAAAAGGCCGCCTTCGCGACCGATCGGTTGCTATAGCTTAGCCGAAGCGGTCTAACGGGAGCGTTCGAGGCGAAAGATTCCATGTGTTCGCCCATGTCCGAGACATTGCCGAAAGCTCGGTCCGCGGTTTGACGATATTCTTACGGCCGTCAGGGGCGCGCACGTTCGGTTGTATACTTATGCGTGATTTTCCTTGCGGCGATTGCGCCGCGCGGCGCCTGCTGCGGCGGGCGGCTCTGTTCCGATTTTCGATGGGAGCGCCTTATGCGGCCTTTGCCTCAAAACCAGTTGAATCCCAAGGTGAAAAGCGTTTGGCGCATCGGCGACA
Source organism: Slackia sp. (assembly GCA_029266945.1). GTDB lineage: Bacteria > Actinomycetota > Coriobacteriia > Coriobacteriales > Eggerthellaceae > Slackia. The sequence continues at coordinate 55,733 of JARIED010000007.1, forward strand.
CGCTGTGGGTCACTGCGACGTACCTGGTGTGCGCGTTCACGTTTTTCATCGTGGCCACGAGCGATTCGACGGCGGGTTGGGCCTGGATGGTCGTCGCGGCCATGACGGCGGCCTGGGCGGTCGCGTTGGTCGTGGCGGTGGTCGTCATGCCGCCCCTGCGCTATATGCGCTGGCGCTACGAAGTTGGCGAAAACGAGCTCGACATCGCAAAAGGCATCATCTGGCGCACGCGGTCGGTGATTCCGTTCGTGCGCGTTCAGAACACCGACACTAGGCAAGGGCCCGTGCTGCGCGCGTTCGGCCTGGCTAGCGTGACCGTGTCCACGGCTGCGGGCGAACACGTGATCCCGGGTCTCGCGTTCGAGGAGGCCGACGTGCTGCGCGACCGCATTGCTACGCAGGCGCGCCTTGCGCAGGAGGACGTGTAGGCCATGGACGATTCTCGCATCACGCAATCCGATCGGGCCTGGCCCGACGACGCGTTCCGGGCCGTCGAAGGGGAACAGGCCCCCATGCCCTCCCGGACGCCCCTGAGCGCCGAATGGCAGGCGTATCGCGACGCGCTGGTTTCGTATGCGCGCGCAGGGGCGGTTGCGCTTCCGCCGAACGACGCCCGCAACGCCGTTCCCGTGTCGCTGCGCCCTGGCAGGCATTCCGTGCATCATTCATATATATGGCTCGGCGGGCTCTCTGTCGTGGGCACTATCGTGCTCATCATGCTCGTCTCTTCGGTCGGCTCCATCATGTCGATGATCGAAGGCGGCCTTCCTGCGGTCATCGCGCTGGCAATGTCTGCGGGCGTCGGGCTGCTTACGGCCGCGGTCGTGGGCGCCGTGGTATTCGTTGCGCAGTGGCTTGCCTGGAAAAACCTCAGCTACGAGCTCAGCGCGACGGGGTTTTCCCTGTTCTCGGGCATTATCAATAAAAAGCGCCGACACGTGCCGTATCGGCGCATCCAATCGGTCAATCAGCAGGCGGGCGTGCTGCAGCGCGTGCTGGGCATCTGCGACGTGAAGATCGACACGGCGGGCGGCGCCGCCAACAAAGCCGTCACGCTTCGCTATGTGCGCACCGCAGAAGCCGAGGCGCTGCGTTCCGAGCTGTTCCGTCGCAAGAAAGTGCTGCTGGCGGGTGGCACGCTCGATGAATTCGGAACGGCGTACGTGAACGGCGCGGTGGTTCCCTCGGCGTGGATGCTCGCCTGCGCCGGCGGCGATGCGCGTGCTGTGAAGATCGCATTCGGCGCCGACCCCGCTACGGTTGACGTGCCTCTTGATCGGGCATGCGTCGCGACGGGCGTCAGGGCGTCCTCTCAGGGCAACGTGCTCGACGGCGCGGACGAGATCCTCAACGACATGCGCGGCGTGTTCGGCGGCCAAGAGGTGGCCACGGGCGCCGTTGCCTACGAGGCGGGTTTGAGCAATAAAGAGCTGCTTTTCGCGGGCCTTTCGGGCGCCGCGGGGCGCTTCGGCGTGATCATCGCGGGCATCATCGGCCTGGCGGGCACGGTGGCGCAGTTTTTCGAGTCGAATATCGAGGAATGGGTCGAAGGCGCGGTTGCGGGCGTTTCGGCCGACGCCCCGCTGACCGACCAGGGCGTCGCGGCGCTGAGCGGCCTGTTCGGTTCGTTCGCGTGGCAGGTGGCGCTGTGGGCCGTCGTGTCGGTTCTGGCCCTCTGGGCGTTTTCCGTCGTCGGAACCGTCGTTCAGTACGGCGGATTCAAGGTGCGCCGCCGCGAGAGCCGCATCGAGGTCGAGCACGGCCTGCTGCAGCGCACGTTCCACGGCATCGACGTCGATCGCGTGCAGACGGTCGTCGTGAAGGAGTCGTTCGTGCGGCGTCTGCTCGGCTATTGCGAGCTTTCGGTGGGCAAAATCGATTCGGTCGCGCAGGATTCCCAGGATGGGAGCGCATCGGCGCGCGGCATGGTGATTCATCCCTTCGTGAAGACCGCCCGCGTTCCCGAGCTGCTTGAGGGCCTGCTTCCCGAGTTCTCCGACATGCCCGTTCAGACGGTGCGGCCTGCACCTGTCGCCTTGCGCCGCGCCATCGTGCGCAAGGCGGTCATTCGCAGCACCGTGTTTTGGCTGACGGCGTGCGTGGTCGTCGGCAGGGTGGCGCTCGAGGCGGCGCTGCGCGCGGGCGTTCTTGCGATGGAGCCCGGCATGCTCGCTGCTTTGGAGGTCGGCTTCGCCTCGGTCGTGGCGCTGTGCATCATCGCGATGGCGCTCAACGTGGTCGATGCGATCCTGTGGTACAAGGCGTCGGCTATGGGCTACGACCGTTCGTTCATGAGCGTCACCAACGGCGGCCTGTCGAGGCGCACGGCGGTGTTTCCGCGTAAGAAGATCCAGTTCGGATTCGTGAAAACCAATCCGTTCCAGCGAGCGGCGCATGTTGCCATCGTGAACGCCCGTACGGCCGCAGGCGTCGGCGGCACTACCGAGCAGCTGTGGGACGTGGCCGAAGAAGACGCCGACCGCTGGATGGAATGGGTGCGCCCGCGAGGAACGTCCCGCGCGCCCGAAACCGCCGAAGACGTTTCGTAGAAAGCGCTTCGTCGAGGCGGATCGAACGCCGTCGCGCCGTTTTTGCATTCCGAGGCTCGTTTTCGGGGAGAAAAACCCCACATCGGGGCCTTGCGTGATGGATTGGTAACGCACGCCGAGCCAATGCTGCGGCTGCGGTGCCCCATGCTAGAATGTCGGCCATGGATACTACGACAAAGAACACCACCACCGCCGACGGCGCGTCTTGTGCGACCGCCGCGGCGTCGGGCGAGGCCGCGGCCTGCGCCTCTTCCGCATCCCACGCGTGGGAAATTTCCAATTTCAAGAAGTCGCGCGCGGAAGAAAAGGCCGAAAAACGGGCCTCCAAGTGCCCCGACCCGACGGCCGGCGCGCCGCGTTCGAAGAAGAACGTGCGCGACTACACGGTGGGCGAGGAAATCGCCAATTCCATCTCGCACGGCATCGGCGCCGCGCTCGCCGTGGCGGCCATCCCCATCTGCGTCGTGGCGGCCGTTTCCCACGGCGGCGGCGTGGCCTTGGCGGCGGCGTTGATCTACACCATTTCGATGCTGCTCGAATACGTCGCCTCCACGCTCTATCACGCGCTGGTTCCCATTCCCGCCAAAAAGGTGTTCAAGGTCATCGATCATTCGGCGATCTACCTGTTCATCGCGGGCAGCTACACGCCCTTCTGCCTGATTACGCTGGCCGATTCCAACGGCATGCTGCTATGCCTGGCTGTGTGGGCGCTGGCCATCGTGGGCGTGGCGCTCGAAGCGTTCTGGGTGTTCCGCCCGCGCTGGATTTCCGCGGTCATCTATCTGCTTTTGGGCTGGTGCGTGGTCGGCTTCCTGCCGCCGCTGATCGCCAGCTTGCCGTTCCCCGGCCTCATGCTGCTGCTGGCGGGCGGCATTTGCTACAGCATCGGCTGCATCTTCTACGTGTTGAAGAAGATTCCCTACATGCACACCGTGTTCCACGTGTGGGTGTTTGCGGGCAGCGTGCTGCAGTTCCTTTCTATCGTGTTGTACGTGCTGTAAGCGCGTGTGTTTATCCGCCTGGTAGGCGGCGAGCTTGAAAAGGTTGTGACATATCCCCATGGACGTCGGCATAAGCATTCTGGTCACGTTCGTTCTCATCCTGGTGAACGGGTATTTTTCCGCATCGGAGATGGCCCTGGTCAACGCACGCAGGGTCGTTCTTCAGAAGGAGGCGGAGGAGGGCTCCAAGAAGGCGGCTACCGCCCTTGAGCTGGCCTCCGATTCCGACCGCTTCCTGGCAACCATCCAGGTCGCGATCACGTTGGTAGGATTTTTCGCCTCGGCCGCCGCGGCGACGAATCTTTCCGATCCGCTGGCCCAGTGGATGTCGTCGTTCGGCATCGATTGGCTGGCCTTCGCGGCGCCTGCTCTGGCTCCCGTCCTGATCACGTTGATCGTGTCGTATTTCAGCATCGTCATCGGCGAGCTCGTGCCTAAGCGCATCGCGCTTGCGTCGGCCGAATCGGTCTCCAAGACCGTCGCCGGTCCCTTGAAGGTGTTCCAGAAGGTCGCGAGCCCCATCGTGCGCTTCACGGCCGCTTCTGCGAACCTGATCGCCCGCCTGATGGGCGTGAAGAGCGCCGACGAGCGCCAGGAGGTCTCCGAGGAAGAGATTCGCTACATCGTGGCCGATAACGAAGAGCTCGACGACGACGAGAAGCGCATGATCCACGAGGTGCTCGACCTGGGCGACGCCACGGCCGAAGACGCCATGACCCCGCGCGTCGACGTGATCGCCGCCGAAGACACCGAAACGGTGCGCCAGGTACTCGACCGCATGCGCGGCACCGGCTACTCGCGCCTCCCCGTCTATAATGACGACCTCGATAACGTCGTGGGCGTCGTTCGCTACAAGGACCTGATCAATCCGCTGCTCGATGGCAAAGGGACCGACACGGTCGACCAGTACATGGCGGAGGCGGGCTTCGTGCCTGAAAGCAAGGCGCTGCTGCCCTTGCTCAACGAGATGCAAACGAATCGTCAACAGATGGCGATCATTGTCGACGAGTACGGCGGAACAGCCGGTTTAATTACCATCGAAGACATCGTGGAAGAGATCGTCGGCGAAATCGTCGACGAGACCGACTTCGGCGAAAACGAGCACGTCACGCGCCTGTCCGACAACGAATGGCTCGCCGCGGGCTCGATTCCGTGCGACGAGGCCGTCGAGCTGGGATGGCCCGTGAAGGAAGACGAAAGCTACGAGACCGTCGTGGGCTGGCTGATGGACAGGTTCGACCGCGTGCCTCAGCTGGGCGACGAGTTCGCCGTCGACGGATACGTGTTCAAGGTCCAGCAGATGCGCCGCCGCCGCGTTTCTCAGCTGCGCGTCACGCGCACGTCCGACGCCGCGAAGCAGGAGGAGCAGCCGCTGGAGACGGAATAATTCGGCAGCACTGACCGCGGAAGAGAGAGGAGGCCGGGTATGCTCGAGGCGAATCGCCTCCATCGTTCCGATGACGAGATCATAGCCGGCGTCTGCGCAGGCGCTGCCGAATGCTTCGACCTCGACCCGATCGCGGTGCGGATCCTGGCCGTGTTGCTGGCAATCTGCACCGGCGGTCTGGCCGTCGCGGTCTACGTGGTCATGTGGCTCGTTCTGCCGAAAAGAATGGAAGTCCCCGCGCCGATCGCGTGCGCGGCATACGTTTCTGCGGCCGAGCCCATGCCTGCGGGCTTTCCCCGCAAGCATCGCGGCGCGGCGCCCGTGCCGCCTGCGGGGTTCGTGGTAGACGACGGCTGCTGCAAGCTTGCGCCTACCGTGGCGTCCATGAACCAGGCCGAAGAGCCGTGCGAGTGCTGCGGCATGTCGGGCTGGTCGCGCCTGTGCGTGTGGCTCGGCTCGAGCCTTTTGGCCGTCGATGCGGCGCTTCTGTTCGGCCACCTGGTCGAAGGCATCGTCTGGTGGCAGCTGTGGCCCGTTCTGTGCGTGGTATCGGGCCTCGTGCTGATGGTGGTGCCCTCGAAGAAGGGTTCATTCGCCCACCGCTTCTCGTGCGGTCTGGTGGTCGTCGCGGCGAGCGTCGTCATGCTATTCATGTCGATCGGCATCCTGGCCCCCTCGTCGGCGTTCTATGCCATGGCCAAGCTGTGGCCCATCGCCCTTATCATGGCGGGCCTCGTGGTCATGAACGTGTCGATCCATGACCAGATGTTCGATTTCGGGCTTGCGCTGTGCGTAATCGTGGTCTGCGTGGCCATGTGCACGGTGTTCGCCCTTCCCGGCACGTTGGAACAGGTCACCGTGAACCTGCCGTTCGGGCCGAGAACCTACCATATCAATCCGTGGCTGTAGGAAGGGGTGCGTGATGGCCGATTATCGAAATGCCCCGCGTCGCCCCCGTGCCGCAGTCGTGCTCGGCGTGGCCCTGATCGCGTTCGGCTTGCTCAGCCTGGCGGGAAATATCGTTCCGCACGGCATCTGGGTGCAGGTGGGCGCCGTCATCGGCGTGATCTGGCGCATCCTGTGGCCTTGCGCGCTGGTCGCTGCGGGCGGATACCTGCTGTGGGCCTCGAAGCGCGGCAAGCTTGCGGGTTTCGTTTCGTCGCGCCCGCGCGGGCCGTTCCGCCGCAGCATCGCCGACAAGCGATTCCTGGGCGTATGCGGCGGTATCGCGTACTACTTCGGCGTCGATTCGACGGTCGTGCGCGTGATCGCGGTGATCCTGCTGGTCATGTCGCCGCCTACGGTGCTGTTCGCCTATATTCTCGTGGCGCTGCTGGTGCCGCGCGCCTAGCGGGCGGCGTTTTCGCGCCGGCGAGTGGCGTCGAAAGCGTCGTTTTTAACCCAGGCGGCTGTCCTCTTCTTCTCTGTCGAAATACATAATGCCTGATGGATAGCGCATAATTCTGTGCTTTGCTCCCAGGGCCTTCGCACTGTTGGCCAACGCCTGCGCTATCGAGTACAATAACTGAGTTTCGTGACCGTATGCGCAGGACGGCGTGTTGCTTTCGACCGCCGCGCGCCGACGTTTCCGTCGGGGCCCTGCGCCGTATAGGGGAGTATGTTTGGCTCGACAGGCATCACATAGCTCGCTTAGCCTGGCGCCTCTGGCATTGGGCGCGTGTATTCTCGCCGTGGTAGCGGCGGTTTCCGCGTTCATGATGCAGCCGGCCGTCGCGTCGCATGATGTCGATGTCGACACGATCGGTATCGGCGATGCCCGCAATACCGCCGAAGGAGCCCCCGCCTCTTCCGCCGACCGCATGCGTGCGGCAAGCGCGGACACGGCGTCGGTTTCTTCGTCTGCCACGCGCTCCATCACCGTGAGCGACCCCGATCCGGTCATCGTCATTTCGGCATACGACGCCACCAACGCATCCACCGCTGCGGCTGCCATGGAGCTCGGCACCACCGACCCGCTTCCTACGGCCCCGCATATCGTGCCCGACGAAAGCGATGGCTGGACCTTGGGCAACGCCTCGGCCTACAGCCATGCCGACAACGATGACGGCAAGGGCAACTTCGGCACCGACGTCACCGCATCGGGCGTGCCGCTGTCCAGCGAAGGCTTGACGGTCGCCGTTCCCGAATCTCAGGCGCATCTTCTGGGCCATGCTGTGGCCCTTCGTTACGGCGAAACCGTCATCGTGGCCACGGTCACCGACACCGGCGGCTTCGGGTCGTACGGTCGCGCACTCGATCTTGCTCCCGGATGCTGGAAGGCCTTCGGAGTGACCGACGTGCACGACTGGGGCGTTCGCTCGGTATACTACAAATTCCTATAAAGGAAACGGCGAGGATGCGCTTGGGGGCGCATCTTCTTTTTCAGGGGGCGTGCAATGGCGAATGTCATCATCGTGGGTTGCGGTCGCGTCGGCTCTCAGCTGGCAACGTTGCTCTCGCAAAACGACGGCAACGTGTGCGTGGTCGACCGCAATGCCGAAGCGTTTTCCAACTTGAACAGAAATTTCAACGGCACGACGCTGCAAGGCCTCGGCTTCGACGAGGACGTGCTGATCCGCGCGGGCGTCGAAGACGCCGACGTCGTGGCGGCGGTCACCCAGTCGGATAACTCCAACCTGATGGTGGTCGAGGTGGCGCGCCGCATCTTCCACGTGCCTCACGTCATCGCGCGCCTGTATAACCCCGCGCGCGAAAGGGCGTACATGCAGCTCGGTCTGGACTACGTGTGCGGCACTTCGCTCGTGGCAGAAGAGGTGTTCTCCAAGATCATGTCGGGCCACGGTAGCCATCTGGACACCTTCGGCGATTTCGAGATCCTGCGCTTCTCGCTCGATCTGTCCAGCACCATGCGCAAGCAGGTGAAGGTGTCCGAGCTCGAGCGCAATCACGGCATCCGCATCGTGGTGTTCGAGCGTCGCGACGGCAGCGCCAGCTCCATTCCTACGCGCGATAGCGTGCTGTATCACGGCGACAGCGTTTTGGCGTGCGTGCGTCACGACCTGCTCGCCGCCTTTTCCAAGTACATGCAGATGTAGTCTGCGGAACAGGGAGGACCGATGTACATCGTCATCATGGGCGGCGGCAAGGTGGGCAACTATTTGGCCGACGTTCTTCTGAGGCAGCATCACGAAGTGGCCGTGCTCGAGGCGAACCGCGCCCAGGCCGACCGCCTGTCCATGGAGCTGCAGGGGCAGTACCTGATCATCAACGGCGACGGATGCGACTCCGACTTCCAGGAGGATGCGGGCATCCGCAACGCCGACGTGTTCGTAGCCGTTACCGGCCGCGACGACGATAACCTGGTGGCGTGCGAGATCGCGACGCGCGTGTTCAACGTGCCTCGTTGTATCGCACGCGTGAACAACCCCAAGAACCGCCGCATCTTCCGCGAGGTGGGCATCGAAAGCGTTTCATCCACGATGCTGATCGCGAACATGATCGAGGAGGAGGCGTTGCTGGGCAGCGTGGGCGTCGTGTCGGCGCTGTCGCGAGGCGACATTTCGCTCATCGAGTTCGGCATTCCTGCGCGCATGAAGCATTTCGATCCCGAGCAGGGCGTGCCGGCCTACATGATCGCGCTGCCCGAAGGCGCGCTGCTCGCGGCCATCGACCGCCGCGAATACAACGACGCCGAAATCGCGACGCCCGATTCGGTGCTGTACCCGGGCGATAAGGCGGTGGTCGTGGCCGAGCACGATGTGGTCGATGACGTGCGCGCTTTGTTCGCGAATCTGTAAGTTTACTGCGTCAAGTAGCGTTATTTTTACACTGTATAGATAAAGGTTATGCCTGTTCAGGTCAATATGACGGGCATATAGCACGGAGCATGCCGCGCGCATTTCGCGCCTGCGCGCTTCTTCGTTTTTCGCGAACCCGCCCCGAACTGGGCTTTTAGCGCGTTCTGCGGCGGTATAGTGAATCCTGACACGGCGCTGCGGCCTATTACGCAGCGCGACGGCATATCGTTTCGGCCGCCGCGCCTTTCGGCATACGCGGCGGCCTTGTTCGGCTGAAAGGAACCGGCATGATTTCTCGCTATACGCGTCCGGCCATGGGAAAGATCTGGGAGCTCGAAAACAAGTTCGCCATCTGGCAGGAAATCGAAGTCCTCGCCTGCGAGGCCCAGGCCGAGTTGGGCCAGTGCGGCATCACCAAGGAAGACGCCGCCTGGATTCGCGAGCATGCGGGCTTCACCGTGGAGCGCATCAACGAAATCGAAGCGGTCACCCATCATGACGTCATCGCGTTTCTGACGTGCATGGGCGAGCACATCGATGCCGAGGTTCCCGAAGGCGAAGAGAAGCCCAGCCGCTGGGTGCACTACGGCATGACGTCGTCCGATCTGGGCGACACGGCGCTTTCGTGTCAGGTGGTCCAGTCTCTCGACATCATCCTGGAAGACGTGAAGGCCCTTGGCGAAACTTGCAAGCGCCGCGCGTTCAAGCTGCAGGACGCCCTGTGCGCCGGCCGCACGCACGGCATCCACGCCGAGCCCATGACGTTCGGCATGAAGTTCGGCAGCTGGGCGTGGGCGCTCAAGCGCACGCAGACCCGTCTGGAGGAGGCACGCGCTGCTGCCGCTACGGGCGCCATCTCGGGCGCCGTGGGCACGTATTCGAGCATCGACCCGTTCGTCGAGCAGCACGTGTGCGAGAAGATGGGCCTGACGGCCGATCCGCTTTCCACGCAGGTCCTGTTCCGCGACCGTCATGCGCAAGTGCTTTCCGCTCTGGCCGTGGCCGCCAGCGTTCTTGAGACCATTGCGTTGCAGGTTCGTCTCATGCAGGAGACCGACGTCATCGAGGCCGAAGAGCCGTTCCGCGCGGGCCAGAAGGGCAGCTCCGCCATGCCGCACAAGCGCAATCCGATTACGGCCGAGCGCGTTTGCGGCCTGGCGCGCGTAGTGAAGGCGAACGCTCAGGTAGGCTACGACAACGTGGCCCTGTGGTTCGAGCGCGACATCTCTCACTCCGGCGCCGAGCGCGTCGTGCTGGCCGACAGCTTCGCGGCGCTCGACTACATGTTCGGCAAGATGCAGTGGATGCTCGACGGCCTGCAGGTGTATCCCGAGAAGATGGAGTACAACCTCAACCGCACGCGCGGCCTGATCTATTCGTCCAAGGTGCTGCTGGCGCTGGTGGATACGGGCATCACGCGCGAGGAGGCGTACGCGATCGTGCAACGCAACGCCATGGCCGTGTGGGAAGACATCCAGAACGCCGTGGACGGCCCGACGTATCGCGAGCGCCTGGAGGCCGACCCCGAGGCGAATCTCGCTCCCGAGACGCTCGACGAGATTTTCGACCCCTGGGTGTTCTTGGACCACAAGGACGTGGTGTTCAAGAAGCTCGAGGCGCTGGAGTTCTAAAGCGCTTGCGTGAACCGATGGCAAGCCGCCCCTCTTTTCCCGGTAACGGGAAGCGAGGGGCGGCTTTGTATTGCGTGAGGCTGTTCTTTCGTTGGAGCGTCGGACGCGCTGAAGTCTTCGGCCGCCGCGCCGGAGGCATTCATATACCATGGCCCTCGACAGAGATTTGCGATCGCACGAAAAGCGGGGTGTCGGAGATGACCGAAGGAGCAGGAATGACGAACGGGACGCAGCAGGCGGCCGAAAGACGATATGGGGCGGGTTGCGATTCCGTCTGCTACGCCGAGGCGGCTCAGGGCCTGATCGGGTTCATCGAAGAAAGCCCGAGCATGTTCCATGCCGCAGCGGCGGCGCGGCGCAGGCTCGACGAGGCAGGTTTCGTCTATCTTCGTGAAGGCGACGCCTGGCAGATGGAGCCCGGTCGCGGCTACTACACGGTGCGCAACAACTCGAGCGTCATTGCGTTTCGCGCGGGTGTGCAGGCGGCTCCTGCGAACGGCGAATTCCATTTCAAGTTGGCGGCGTCGCATTCCGATTCGCCGACGTTCAAGGTGAAGGCGGTGCCCGAGCTGGAAGGCGCGGGCGGATCGCTGCGTCTGAACGTGGAAGCGTACGGCGGCATGATCGACCACACCTGGTTCGACCGCCCGCTCACCGTGGCGGGTCGCGTGCTGGTGCGTGACGGCAATCGCATCGAGAGCCGCCTGATCGCGTCTGATCGCGACCTGCTGATCATTCCCAGCGTGGCGGTGCATCTTGATCGCGGCGTGAACGCGGGATTCGCTCCCAACAGGCAGGTCGACCTGTGTCCGCTGTTCTCGGCGGGCGACCTCGAGCGCGGAGCCTTCGACGCTCTCGTGGCCGAAGAAGCGGGCGTGACGGCCGGCCAGGTGCTGGCGCGCGACCTGTTCTTGGTCAGTCGCCAGAAGCCTTGCATCTGGGGAGCGGCGGGCGAATTCCTCTCGGCGCCGAAGCTCGATGACCTGGCGTGCGCGTACGTGTCGCTCGAGGCATTTTTGCGCGCCGAAGGCGACGAGGCCGCGGTTTCGGCGTGGTGCTGCTTCGATAACGAGGAAGTGGGCTCGAACACCAAACAGGGCGCCATGTCGACGTTCTTGCCCGACGTGCTGACGCGCGTCTGCAGCGCGCTGGGCGGCTCCGACGAGGATTACCGCCGCGCGCTGGCGAAGTCGATGCTGGTGAGTTGCGATAACGCCCATGCGGTACATCCGAACCACCCCGAGAAATACGACGAGGCCAACAGGGCCGTGCTCAATGGAGGCATCGTGGTGAAGGAAGCGGCCAATCAGCACTACTGCACCGATGCGTTCAGCCGCGCGGCGTTCGCGGCCGTGTGCGCCGATGCGGGCGTCGCGCTGCAGTCGTTCGCGAACCGCAGCGACACCGCGGGCGGCTCCACGCTTGGCAACCTGTCGAACATCCAGGCGAGCATGCATGCGATCGATGTGGGCTTGCCGCAGCTGGCGATGCATGCGTCGTTCGAGACCATGGGCATGCGCGATGCGCTGAACGGTATCCGTGCGATTCAGGCGTTTTTCGCGGCCGATATGCGTATCGACGGGGCGGACGCGCTGACGATCGGATAGGGGTGACGCTGCCGGGGCTGCCGTCTTAAGCTTCGCGCCGTGGGTTTTCGTCACGTTTTCCCCAGGCGTTGTCGCGGCCTTGAAAGGTTTTCCCTATTTCCACCGAACAACTGAAGAGCGGTCGATGCGTGAATCGGGCCTTCGCGCTGTGCGAGGGCCCGTTTTTTTATGCATTTATCCGGCCGTTTTACATTTCCAGGACATTTATGTCGATTTCCCTCCGGACAAAAGTATCTTTTTTAGTGTTAACTAAAACAAAACACTCAAGCGAGATTATCCTCTGAATATGGACAAAAAGGGGAAAAAGTTATTAACAATTAGTTAATACACTGTGGAAAACTACGGGGAAAAGAAGGGAGGGCGGAGTGTACGATCGAAGGCTCGATTCCGTCGTCGCGGCGGCGGATTGCGGCAGCTTCTCGAAAGCTGCGAAGCAGCTCGGCGTATCGACTCCCGCCCTTGCTAAACGCATCGAGACGTTTGAAAGCGAATACGGAATCGAGCTGTTCAGCCGCACGCGTCGCGGTGTGTTTCTCACGCCCGCCGGCGCATCGGTCGTCGAAGACGCGCGTGCGATCATGCGCATGTCCGAAGACGTGCTGCGCCGCGCACGCGAGCAGGAGGCGTTCGGCGGCGCAACGGTGCGTTTGGGGATTTCGGCGGCGTGCCCCGCGCATGCGGTGCTCGCCGCATGGCCCCGTATTCACGAGGCCGATTCTTCGCTGCATCTGGAATTGGTGCCGATCGGCGATATCTACGATGACGACCTGGGGGTGGTCGTCAATCTGGGCGGCAGCGTCGACATCATCGAGGTGTCGGACGTGTCGGCTGCCGCATGCGAGAAACTGTGGGGCGGCGTCTGCCGTATCGAGGTTATCGTTGGCGAAGGCGTCTCGTCAGTGGCGCTTTTTCCGCAGCGCCCGTCTTCGGCCGCAGCGCGTTTCGCCGCGCTTTTGGAGAATGCGTCGCCGCAGGAATAGACGCCGTATGATGCCGGCGATGTTTCGAATGCAGAGGGGAATGGGGCGAGGCCGTGAAACAACAGCGTCTCTTCGAAATCGTCTACGCGGTGATGTCGCGGGAAACATGCACGGTGGGTGATCTTGCTCGCATGCTCGAGGTATCGCCGCGTACGGTGCGTCGAGATATCGAGGCGCTCTCGGCTGCGGGCGTTCCTATCTATACGGTGCAAGGAAAAGGCGGCGGCGTGCGTTTGTTGCCAGGGTATGCAATCGAGTCGTCGTTCGTGAGTGATGCGGAGAAAGACGATGTGCTCGCAGCGCTTTCCCTCATCTCGAGCATAGACGCGCCCGTCGCCGCCGATGACGGCCTTGCAAGGCGGCTCGCCGGACTCTTTCGTCGGGAGCCGAGCGATTGGATCGAAGTCGACTTCTCTTTTTGGGGTGCTCCGCCAACGTGTCGTCGCGCTTTCGACGTTGTGCGCGAGGCCATTGTGCACCACTGCGTCTTGCGGTTTTCGTATCGCGATGGCGCCGATCGCCTGACCGTGCGCGAGGTCGAACCTGCGAAGCTTTTGTTCAAAGAGCGGTCGTGGTATCTGCGCGCATGGTGCAGAGCGCGCTGTGATTGGCGTACATTCAAGCTGTTGCGCATGGACTGGGAGTCGATCGAACTTTTGCCCGCCGTGTTCGAGCCGCGCGAAGCCCCGGCCATCACGCGTTTTGTCGGGCCTGATGGGGAGGCCGCCCAAGGTGGCCAGCCCGCCGACGCGCCCCGTCTTTCTATGATATTCGCCCCCGAGGCGGCCAGTCGTGTTCGAGAGGAATTCGCCCCCGACGTTATCGACGTTGCGCCTGACGGGTTTTTGTCGGTGACGGTATTTTGCCAGCCGAGCGACCGAATGCTTCGTCACTTGTTTTCTTATGGCGCACAATTAGAGATACTCGAGCCGGTTTGGGTGCATGATTGGATGAATGACCAAGCGCGAGCCATGCTGGAAAGGGGCCGGTAGATGGCGAAGTCGAGCTTTTCGCGTAAAGCACGTTTTGCGGCAGGGATAGTGGCGGTATGCGCCATTGCATGCATTCTTTATTCCCGTGCGGCTTCGCGCGTCGGCGTGGCAGGGTTGGTTACGTATGCCGTGGGCGCTGCGTCGATGATTCTGGCGGCTTTGCTCCTCGGTGGCATCTGCGCTGTTTTGACGGGAATGGTTTTACGTGATGCGTGGGCCAAGGGCCGTAATCAACGACTGGAATTTTCTTACAAAGAGGCCCTTAGGGCCGAACGCCCCGTGTTGTTTTGCGCGGCTTCGGAAGTGGCGGGCGTCGTCGGGGTGTGGGCGCTTGGGATTGCGGTTTCCAGTTTGCTCCCTTATGGCGCTGCTCGCATGGCTCTTGTTGCGGGGGTTGTTGTAGCGATGATCGCTTGGGTCGTGTTCGTGTGGCGTGCGTTTCGTGCGCGATTCGGGGCTCGCTGCGATGTCGTGTTGTTGCGGGGACGCGTGATAAGCAGCGTGATCGTCGTGTTCGTCGCTATGCTTGCCTGCGCCGCGCTTACGTTCGGGGTCGTACGTTTTTCATGTTTGGCGATCGATGCGGCGACAGGACCGCAGGGTATTGAGGCGTCTATTGTCGAAGTGGATGCGGCGAAGCGCAGCGGCGATGCCCGAAAAGGAGGCTTTTCGGTCGAAGTGACGGAGGTCGACTTCGCGGAGGTCCAAGGTGGCGTTGAGGGGTCGACATTGTATCGCATAGAGCTGGCGTCGATCGATGGCGACGAAATCGAGTTTTTCGCGACATCCACCGTGGGAGATAGAATTCGCATCGTGTTTTGCCCACGCACTGAAACGCTCATGTCGGCAACGTCTCTTTAGGCGCTGTGCCTACGGCCCAGCGCCTGCGTCGGTTGTTGTTTGGTCGTGCAGGCTTGCCTGGTCGTTTCTTTTTTTTGGCGTAGGACTCTCTTTGCTTCGAAACAGGCCATGCGTTGTCCAGTTTTCTTCTGTAGGATGGGCGCGTCATGTTGTCAGGAGGATTCGATGAAGACTGAGAAAATCGATGCGTATTTGCGCGCCAAGCCTGGCGCCGAAAAAGATTTCAAAGCCGAATGGGAGTGGTGGCGCTACCTGGTAGGCGGAAAGATGTTCGCCGCCGAATTCACGGTGGGCCCCGAGCATAAGGAGCCGTACAAAGGACGCCATCTCTTGACGCTCAAGTGCGATCCTGTATGGGCCGAAGCTCTGCGGTCGGAGTTTCCTCGTGTCATTTATCCAGGGTTTTACATGGATAAGCGCAATTGGATATCGATCGACCTCGATGCAGACGTGGCTGGCAGTTTGCTTGTGGAGTTGTGCGACCATTCGTATGGCCTGGTGTTTTCCAAGCTTACCAAGAAGCTGCAGCGTGAAATCGCCTCGAAATCCGATGGTGCTCGCTCTGCCTTCGAAGTCGATTAAAGATGACGCGGGAGATTGCGATGCCGTTCGATTTCAAGAAGGAATACAAAGACCTTTACGCGCCTAAGGCCGAGCCGGCTTTCGTTGATGTTTCGCCCATGACGTTTTTCGCCGTTGCTGGAACGGGCGATCCGAATGAATCTGATGGCGTCTACGCGAAGGCGATCGAGTTGCTTTACGGGCTTTCGTGTACGGTGAAAATGTCGAAGATGGGCTCGTGGCAGCCCAGGGGATATTTCGATTATGTCGTGCCGCCGCTTGAAGGCTTATGGTGGGCGGGCGCTGGCGCGTTCGACGGCGCCTCGATCGTCGATAAGCGAGCTCTTTCTTGGGTGTCGCTTATTCGCCAGCCCGACTTCGTGACGCCTGAGGTGTTTGCATGGGCATGTGCCGAGCTGGCAAGGAAGAAGCCTGCGTTGGTCGAACCGTGCGAGGCTGCTTGCGGAGGCCGCGCGGAAAGGATTCCGTGCTTGATTCGTTTTGCTGAAGGTCCATGCGTTCAAGCTACGCATCGGGGTTCGTACGATGGCGAGCTCGCTACCGTTGCGAAGCTGACGGCCTATGCGCAGGAGGAAGGATTGCTGTGCGATATAGCCAGCGGAGGAGAGTCGCCCATGGGGCATCCGGCGCAGGCAGCATTCGACGCCGCCGCCGTGCTAGCCGCGCTTGATGCGCACGGCGCCGTGCCGTCGATACGTCTGCATCATGAGATCTATCTAAGCGATCCGCGTCGCTCGAAGCCCGAAAACCTCAAGACGGTCATTCGTCATCCCGTTCGCAGCATATAGTCTGCCTATTTCTTTCTATGTCAGAATCGCGATCCGTATTGCAATTGAACCATGCGGATGCCGTGCTCCAGGCTGCATGCCCTGATGGCAATTGCCTTTCCGACCCGTTATGCGTCTAGCCTATCGCTCATCCTTTTCGAGTAGCCAATCGATGAGGTCGACGATGCTCGCCCCGTTTTCATGACTCCCATGCGGCAATGGCCTGGTGCGGGGGCGGTTTTTCGGAAGGGGTCGGATAAGTTTTCGAGCGTGGGAGAGCTTGCGTTCGTATGTGGAATCGTCCGCCATATGGATAGTTGCGACAACTGTGATGCATGAGAATCAGATATCGAGCCGACCTGGCAACTTGCCTTAAACGGGTAAATTGCTAGGTTGGCTTGACGGGCTGTTGTGGCTCCTTGCGTTTTAGCTGCCCTCGTTTTGAAGCGGCCACTTGCCAAGTTTTATTGTCATTTTTATACTTGTAATGACAATAAAACTTGGCATGATTGGAGGCTGTCATGGACAGGGAAGAGGTTCTCGTTAAAAGCCGTCTGGAAAATCGGCGTTGTGATGAGCGTGAGCGCAGGATGACCGATGAGGCAGGAGCCTGGGGGATAATCGCTATGGCAGCGGCGGTCTTCTCTATCTTTCTTGTCCGAATGCTTTTTACGGGAGGGGATCCGTACGATTTGCTCGCCATCCTGTTTGTGTATCTTGCTGCCGCGAGTGCCTATAAATGGAGCAAAGGCAAGTCGGGGTGGACGTTTCTGGTGACTATTCTGTATGGCGTTATCGCGTTTGGATGGTTGTGCGCCTATGTGATTGCGGATTGATGCGACTATGAAGGAATCGTTGATTCTGAAGAATTCTTTGAGAGAGGCACGCAATCAGCGTGGCCTTTCACAGGCGCAGCTTGCTGAGTTAACGGGAGTGTCGCGAAACACGATTAGCTCCATCGAAACGGGGCAATTCAGCCCTACGGCGAAACTCGCGCTTATTCTCTGTATCGCGCTCGACAAAAAATTCGAAGAGCTATTTTATTTTTAAGGGCGTCCGAAGCAGTCTCTTCTCTTTTTTGACGACGAGCCTCCCTTTCTGAGCCAGGGCATTCGGTTGGCATAGGCGCGAATATGGGCAACTGGGCCATGCGTATGCCATGTCAGAAAGGGGCCGATAGATATCGAAACCGAGTGTTTCACGTGAAACGCTCGGACTGATTGACGGGGCGGGGAAGAAAGTCGGGCTTACACGCTCGCATTCGCTGGTCAGACATGCGAAAAGGCTGCACCGATGGGTCGGATGCAGCCTTTTCGCTATGGGTCCGGGTTTAGCAGCTCCAGGCTTCTTCGGCGATGCTTTTGACCAGCGCGACTTTCGCCCACCGCTCGTCTTCGGTGAGTTTGTTGCCGATTTTGCAGCTCGCGAAACCGCACTGCGGCGACAGGCACAGGTTTTCAGGCGGCACGATTTGCGCGGCTTCGTGGATGCGGGCGATCACGGTATCGCGGTCTTCCAGTTCGGGGCGCTTCGTGGTAATCAGGCCCAAGACGACCTCTTGCTTCGGAAACGTATTTCAGCGGCTCGAAGCTGCCGGAGCGCTCGCCATCGAACTCCAGGTAGAACGCATCTGTATGTTCGCGCGAGAACAGGAACGGTGCGATGGTATCGTACGGGCTGCTGCTGGCGTAGGTGGAGTAGTAATTGCCGCGGCATACGTGCGTATTGATCACCATGCCTTCGGGCTTGCCTTCCAGCACAAGGTTGTTCAAGCGCAGGTGCTTTTCTGCCTCGGTGATTTCGGAGAAATCGTCGCCGCGGCGGTCTTTCCAGTAGCGGTCGTCGACCAGGATGTCCCAGGTGCAGTCATCGAACTGCAGGTTGCGGCAGCTGGATTCGTAGATTTCTTCGATGAAGATGCGATACGCCCGGCGATGTCCGCGAAAAGCTCTTCCTCGTCGGGATAGATGGCGTGCACTCGCTCAATGGCAGCTTCGTTGCGGTACAGCTCGAGCAGAAGCTGAGCGGGCGCGGGAACGGTTTGCTTGGCGGTGCGGTTCTCGTCTTCGAACTGTTGAACGAACTTGAAATACTCGATGAACGGATGGCCGCTGCCGGTGATCTTGCCCGTCAGGATGGCCGAACCCTTCGTGGTTTCTTCGCCGACGAACTGGTAGCCGCGCTCGAGTTCGACGTGATCGATGCCGCCGAATCCTCACATGAAGTCGAGGTGCCAGTAGCCGCGTCGGAACTCGCCGTCGGTAATAAAGAGCAGGCCGGCGGCCTTCTCCTTTTCAATCAGCTTCGTGATGCATTCGTCTTCGATTGCGGTCAGCGCGGCGTCGTCGATGGCGCCGGCGGCGTGCTGGGCCTGGGTCTCCTTGAGACGCTCGGGGCGAAGGAAGCTGCCGACGACGTCGTAGCGGTTGGGTGCAAGCTGGGTCGTGGTGAATCCTCTCGTCGGATGTGCGGTGGAATATTCGATGCCGAGGAGTATGACGCTCGCATTCGAGATTGAGAAATACAAGAAAACGAGCTTTTGCTATAGGAATTTCCTATGGAATGGGGTGCGGCGAACGCTTATGCGCCTTCGACGCCAGGATCGCCCGCAGCGCCGGGAACGTGCTTACGAATCGCCTCGAGATACGCCTTGCCGTAACGCGAAAGCGTGGTTCCTTTGCGCGTGATCACGCCGATTTCCATATGCTCGTCGGCGTCGAGCGGCGGTGCGATGATGTTTTCGCCATTGAGCTCGTGGCTGATCACGCCCGAGCACACCGTATAACCGTTCAGGTCGATGAGCAGGTTGAACAGCGTGGCGCGGTCGCGCACGCGGATGTTTTGCGGCGGTCCAGGGTGGATGCGGGCTCTTCCGAGAAATAGAACGAATTGAAGTCGCCCTGCTCGTAGGACGGGTACGGGTAGTCGTCCAAGTCGTCGAAGGCGCGATGTCGCCGGATTTCGGCCGGACGCGCCGTCTACGCTTTCCAGACGCGCAGGAGCGTATGCGCCTCGGTTTCGCCTGCGGCGGGCATGGCCACGTAGGTGACCAGGGTGTTCACTGTGCCGCTGCTGGCAAGATAGTCGCCGTAGTTGTCGCAGCCGTTCGGGCAGGGCAGCGAGAAATACGTGCCGGACGCCAGGTCGACGCCGCTGACCGTGCGCGTGGATTTCACGATGAAATGCGGCCCCGCCCATGCGGGCGCAGCGGTGGGGTTGCGGTCGAAGCAGAACCACTGTTCGCCGCTCGCCCCGCCCTTGTCGACGGGCGTGTAGGTGCCGATGCTCGAAAGGCCCTTCTGCTGGGAGTAGCCCGCGTCGAACGAGAACGTGAAACGCCCGTTGACGTAGCCCGCTTCGAGCGGCTTCATGCCGGCGGGGAGGGTCATGGAATCTTTGGTCTGGCCGCTTGCGGCGTCGATCAGCGTGAGGCGGTAGTACACGCCTGTCGCGTCGACGCGCGGCGTGATGACCACGCCGTCGCCCGTGGAATAGATCGGCGTGCCCATGCGGCCGTTGGATCGCCAGTCCTCGCGTACGTCCGACGAACCGAAGGCCGCCGATTTAAGCAGCGACGCCTCGCTTGCCGCGGCGCCTGCGTTATCGGGAACCACCTGCCAAAACGCCCGTCCGCCCGCGGCGGCGATGAAGGGCACGTCGTGATCGGCCGTGCCTGATTCCGCCAGAACGGGGGAGCCGAGCGCCGCGCCGGAATGCGTTGCCTGGTAAATGCGCCATTCGCCGGTGAGGCAGTTCGCCTCTACCCAGACCATGCCGTGCTCGTCGCAGCGCACGTCGTAGATGTCGAAGCCGCGCTCCGTGCTTGCGGGCTGGGGCAGCACCGTGTTCACGGTGCCGTCGGCCAGCGTGATGATACCCGCCTGCGTCAGCGGCGTGGAGCTTTTGGTGGGCAGCAGGCATGCGGCGTAGGAATCGCAGTTCGCCCAGACCAGCGTGCCGTAGGGGAGCTTGTATTCGCCAGCGGCGGCAAGCGGCGTATCGCCTTCGACGGCGGAATACGCGTCGCTGCTGAGCAGCGTCACGGCGTCGGCGGGAACCTCGAGGGTTTCGACGGCGTTGGCCGCCTTCTTCGATTTCGTGACCGCCTGGGCTCCGGCGCCCATGGCGAGCAGCGTGCCCAGGCCTGCCGCTCCGATAAGCAGCTGGCGGCGCGTGAGGGTGCGTTCGCCCTCGGGAAGGGGGATGCGCACCTGGCTATCGAGCGGGCTCGCGACGCGGCGCGCCTTGGGCTTGTACGCCGCGGCGGCACGTGCCGTGGCGGCGTGGCTCGCGCGAAACGCCGCGCTCGAGGCGCCCTTGGCCAGCGCCGGCATTTCAGCGCTGCGGGGGTTTCGCCCGTGCGCGCGCGTAGTATGGGCGCTTCGATTGCTCTTCGTGGCGCGACTTGCGGAAACGCCGACAGAGGCCCGCGTGCTGCGTCGGGCCTGCGGCGACCTGCTCGGCTGCGCATGCCGGGGGCGCGTATTCCGCGATGAGGTCGTTCGGCGTGGTGTAGGTTTTCTTTGATCCATAGGAGCTTATTGTGTCATTTTCACCAGAGGTGACATGGGCCGCG
The DNA here is from genome assembly GCA_029266945.1 of Slackia sp. Lineage (GTDB taxonomy): Bacteria > Actinomycetota > Coriobacteriia > Coriobacteriales > Eggerthellaceae > Slackia. The sequence goes on from JARIED010000007.1 coordinate 76,424, forward strand.
TCCCGAATCGTTACAATAAACGCAAACCGGGCCCGCGCGAAACGGGGTGTTCGCGCGAGGGTTTCAACCCCCCGAGAATTGGAGGAGTCCAATCATGAGCAACGAAACTCGCCGTATCCTGCTGGTCGAAGACGAGAAGGCCATCCGCGACGCCGTGGCGGCCTATCTCGAGCGTGAGAATTACTGGGTCACCGCCGTCGGCGACGGCCAGGAAGCCCTCGAAGAATTCGGGAAGCATCATTTCGACCTGGTGGTTCTCGACCTTATGCTCCCCCGCGTGCCGGGCGAGCGCGTCTGCCGAGCCATCCGCGACAACTCCGATGTGCCCATCATCATGCTGACCGCCAAGGGTGAAGTCGAGGACCGCATCATCGGCCTCGAGCTGGGCGCCGACGACTATCTGGTCAAGCCCTTCAGCCCCCGCGAGCTGGTCGCCCGCGTGCGCGCCCTGCTGCGCCGCGTGCATGCCGATTCCGAGCCTCAGCGCGAGGTGCTCGAGTTCGGCGAGCTGACCATCGACGTGTCCGGCCACAAGGTGCTCGTCAACGACGAGGAAGTGGACCTGACCGCCAGCGAATTCAAGCTGCTCACCACCTTGTCCCGCTATCCCGGCCGAGTGTATTCGCGCATGGAGCTGGTCGAAAAGGTGCTCGGCTACGACTTCGAAGGCTACGAGCGCACGATCGACTCGCACGTCAAGAACCTGCGTGCCAAGATCGGCGACAACCCGCGCAACCCCAAGTGGCTGCACACCGTGCACGGCGTGGGCTATCGCTTCGAGGATCCCACGAAAGTAAGCTAGCGGATGCCGCGAACCTTCCGTAGCGGCTTAGAAAGGTGGCGTGTGCCATGGCATCACCGGGCGACACTTCGACCAAGGACCGCAAGGGAGTTTTCTCGCGGATCCACGATCGCCTTTTCGAATATTCCTATACTACACGCGTCACTGTGACGTTCGCGCTCGTGGCCATGATGACCGTCATCGTGGCCATGGGCGTTCTTTCGTATGTGTGGGAACAGCACTTTCAGGCCTACACGCGCGAAAACGTGCAGGAGCTGGCCGACGCCACGGCCGAAAGCGTGGCGGCACGCTATGAATCCAATCACGCCGCGGCGCTTGAAGCGGCGCGCGAATCGGGCGATATGCCGTATTCGCCTATCGGCGTCGACGACGTGCAGCCCGCGCAGTCGGCGCACATGCTGCAGCCTGGCATGGGCATCCAGGTCACTTCGGCCCAGGGCGGCCAGGTGGTCTACGACTCGTCGCTGCCGAACGGCGGGCGAAGCTCCAGCGGCAAGGACCGCGACATTACCGCCGACGCATCGTTCGCCCCCGATGGCAACGATAAGCTGGCCACGTCGTCGATCGTGCTGTCGAACGGCAAGACGGTCGGTTCGGTCCACATGTGGGTCTACGGCTCCGAAGTGCTGCTGTCCAAGGCCGACCAGACCTTCCGCAACCAGAGCTATCAGGCCATGGCGTTCGCGGCCGTGCTGTCGGTCATCCTGGCGTCGTGCATCGGCTTCCTGTTCGCGCGCGGTCTGGTCAATCCCATCAATCGCATGACGCGCACCGCCGCCGCCATCAAAGAGGGCGACCTTTCGGCGCGTACCAATCTCGAAGGCAACGACGAAATCGCCGAGCTGGGCAAGACCTTCGACGCCATGGCCGAAAGCGTCGAGAAGAACCAGCAACTCGAACGTCGTCTGACCATGGACGTGGCCCACGAGCTGCGTACGCCGCTGATGGCCATCCAGTCGACCGTCGAAGCGATCGTCGACGGCGTGTTCGAGCCCGACGCTGAGCGTCTGAGCACGGTGAACGTCGAGGTCCAGCGCCTGAGCCGCCTGGTCGACGCGTTGTTGCGCCTGTCGCGTCTGGAAAGCCGTTCCACGCCCATGAACGAAGAGGTCATCAACGTGGGCGAGCTCATCCGTCCGCTGGTCATGTCGCACGAGGCGTTCGTGCGCGACGCCGGCCTCTCGCTCGAGTTCGACACCGAAGACGAGGTCATGGTGTACGGCGACCGCGACATGATCCGCCAGGCCACGGCCAACCTGATTTCGAACGCGGTGCGCTACACGCCTCCGCCCGGCAAGGTGTCGGTCATCGTGCGCAAGGGCGACATCATGGCGTCGATCGCCGTGCGCGACACGGGCATCGGCCTGTCGCCCGAAGAGTGCAAGATGGTGTTCAACAGGTTCTGGCGCGCCGAGGAAAGCCGCGAACGCCAGAGCGGCGGCCTGGGCGTCGGCCTGGCCGTCGTGAAGGAAATCGTCGACCGCCACGGCGGCTGGGTGCAGGTGGAAGGCAAGAAGGGCGAAGGCGCCTGCTTCACCATCCATATTCCCCTGTACGACTACGAGCGCATCAAGGCCATGAAGGAAAAGAAGGATTCCAAAGACAAATCTGCTAACAAGACGGGCAGCATGCGCAAGCTGAAAACGAAGAAATAACGCGCGTCCCACGAGGCGCGCGCCAAGGCGGGGTTCGCGGATGCGGCCCCGCTTTTTCGTCTTGCGCGACGTAACGACGTCGAAACGACGGCGCTTTGCCGCTTGCGGCAGGGCCTGGCCTTTGGCATTATTTCACTTTACGGAAATTCTGCGCATCCGCGTATCGAAAGGAACGAAGCCAAGTGTCTCAGCGTAATCCGATGAACGAGCGCTATCAAAGCGAACAGCCTAAGGGTCAGACCAAGAAGTCCGCAGCCGCCGCTAAGCCGAAGGCGAAGGCCGCCGCAAGCGTGTACGTGCGTCCCGCCGGTCACACTCCGAAGGAGAAGAAGGCCATCAAGAAGGCCGACCGCGCCAAGCGTGCCGAGCTCGACCGCATGTTCTACAACCCGCCCACCGACGAATACAAGAAGCTCCGTCGCATCTGGTGGGTGCTGCTGATCAGCGCCATCGTGCTCACGGTGCTCGGCATGATCATGCCCAACTTCATGCCCGACAACGTCTGGGCCACGTGGATGTGCATCATCCCCGCCTACGGCTGCATCATCGGTGCCCTGTGGCTCGACTTCTCCAAAATCCGCAAGGTTCGCCGTGCGTACCAGATGGAAATGATGAAGAAGCACCCTAAAGAAGTGAAGCAGCACATGGCCACCAACGCCGCCAACCAGGTCGCCCAGGAGAAAGAGGACGCCCGCAAGGCGAAGAAGGAGGCCAAGCAGGTGAAGCGCTTCGGCCATACCTTCGGCAAGAAGAAGAAAGAGGAGGCCCCCGCGCCTTTCGAGGCCGAGGTCAAGGCCCAGGCTGGAAAAGAAGCCGCCGAAGCCAAGGCCAAGGAAGATGCTTCCAAGCCGATCGCTCAGCTGAAGGCCGAGCGCGAGGCCGCCAAAAAGGCTGCCAAGGAAGCGGGGGAATCCGCCGAATAGTTCTTTCGAATTCGATCGAACCACAGAAGCCCCGCCGCCTGGCGGGGCTTCTGCTATACTGCGCTGTCGCGAGGTGCATCGTTGGGTCCTGTGCCTCGTTCGTTTATTCGTTGCCCATAGCCCGTGTGAATCCTTTCGCATGCGGAAAAGGAGAATCCCATGAAGAAAACCGCCGTGAAGGGCGCGTCTTCGGCGCGCACGTCCTACGTTGCCCAGGCTGGCATGATCGGCGCGGTGTATGCCGCCTGCACGCTTGCCGCTCTCGTGCTTTTGCAGGGCCTTGCCTGGGGCCCCGTCCAGTTCAGGATTTCCGAGGCCCTTGTGGTGCTGGCCGTGCTGACGCCCGCCGCCGTGCCAGGCCTGACGATCGGCTGCATCGTGGCCAACCTGGCCAACATGGTCATTTCGGGAACGGGCGTGCTCGGCTTGCTCGACGTGGTGTTCGGCTCGGCCGCGACGCTTGTCGGCGCGCTGTGGTGCCGCAAGTTCGCTTCTCGTCCCGGCATCGCGCTGTTGGGCCCCGTGCTTGCCAACGCGCTTATCGTGCCCGCGTATCTTCCCCTGCTGTTGCAGGGCCTGGGCTTTTACACCATTCCCTTCACCACGATCAGCCTCGACGGCGCTTATCTGGCCATGTATCTGTTCGGCCTGGTGGCAACGGGTATCGGCGAAGCCGTGGTGGTCTATGCGCTGGGCATGCCGCTGCTTTCGGCGCTGCGCAAGGCCAACATCTTCAAACACCTGGCGTAAGCCGCGCGTCGCGCATTGCCGCGCGCCGCTTCGCCTGACGGATTCCGCATTCGTGCGGATGCATCGCACGCCCTCTGCGCGCCCCAACGGCGCAGGGGGCGTTTTCGTGCGCGGCCCCCGCCTTCGCTGTTCACGGGCGGATTGTGCCGCAAAAGAGTAGAATAGAACTCGAATGTGCGATGTCGGCAGGGGAGGGACGATGCGACATGCGTCGTGCTCGGCATTGCCGCAGCAACGGCCCGCAGGCTTGCGGTGCCCGACAGAAAGGCATCCATGAACCCTGTTGTTCTTATACCTACGTATATATCGGCGCGCCGCCGCACCGATGCAGGCCCGGTCACGGCCACTTACGACCACACCACCACGCTTTCGACGCAGGGCGAACTGCCGCGCTGCCTCGATTCGCTGCGCAAGGTGCGCGGCTTAGGCCAGATCGTCATCCTGGTGGCCGCCGAATCGGCCGTCGAGAACCAGGCGGTCAACAAGATCCGCGATGTGGCCGACCATTTCTCCGACCTGGACATCACCGTGGTCGGCTCGCCCGAGCTTGCGATCGCGCGCCAGCGCATGGGCCAGCTGGGCGTGTCCGTGGGCGACGAGGTAGGCCTGACGGGTTACGGCGCCGTGCGCAACCTGGGCCTGCTCGTGGCCGACATGCTCGATTTCGACGCGGCCGTGTTCTTGGACGACGACGCCGTGGTGGAAGACGAGGCGTTTCTCGAGAAGGCCATGTACGGCCTGGGCAAGCTGACGCGCCGCGGCATTCCTATTCTGGCCAAGACGGGCTACTACCTCAACAAGGAAGGAAGCTACCGTTCCGGCAGGTCGCAGAAGTGGTACGACCGATTCTGGGAGCAGGGCCGCGCGTTCAACGAGTGGATCGAAAAGGCCATGCACGGCCCGCGCCTTTCCCGTTCCAACCACGTGTGCGGCGGCTGCTTGGCGCTGCATCGCGAGGCGTTCAGGCGTGTGTCGTTCGATCCGTGGATCGCGCGCGGCGAAGACCTCGATTATATGCTCGACCTGCGTATGTACGGCAGCGACATCTGGTTCGACAATCAGTGGTATATGCGCCATTTGCCGCCCGACACCCCGCGCGAAGGCCTGCGCTTCCGCCAGGACATCTTCCGCTGGCTCTACGAGCATCGCAAGGTCGAATACGCCTGCACGCAGATCGACCTGCTGCAGATCAAGCCGCAGTCGCTGCTGCCGTACCCCGGCCCGTTTTTGCAGCCGGGTGTGGCAAAGCGCGCCAAGCGCACCGCGTGGCTGCGTTCGATCGGCCGCCCCGACGGCAAGGGCTACCGCCGCGCCGCGAAGTCGGCGACCACCGACGCCGCGCGTTATGCGGAAGAGAACTGCGCGAACTACTTTCAGTTCCAGTTCAAGTGGCCCACCATCATGGCGCGCCTCGAAAACGACGTCATCATGCAGTCGGCGCTGGCGGGTTCGTCCAACCAGGAAACGGAGCGCGCCTATGAGATGCGCGCCGCGACGCGCGCCGCGGGCGGCGTAAGCCCCGGCGAGACCACGGAAATCAGGTTGAATCTCGGGGCGGGAGAATAACGCATGGAGATGTTCGTCATCGCGGCCCTCGCGGGCGTGCTGGTCGGCGTGTTGTCGGGCCTGTTGGGAATCGGCGGCGGCGTGGTCATGGTGCCGTTGTTCAGGCTGGTGTTCGGGCTCGACCCTATCGCCGCCACGGCCACATCGCTGTTCACGATCATCCCTACGTCGGTTTCGGGCATGATCAAGCATGCTCGCAACAAGACGTGCGTGATCCGCGTCGGCGTGATATGCGGTTTGGCGGGAGCGGTGCTCTCGCCGATCGGCGTGCTTGCCGCCGCAGCGTCGCCCTCGTGGATGGTCATGGGCGCTGCGGCGCTCGTCATCGCCTATTCGGCGTACACCATGTTCAAGAAAGCGCTCGCCGCGCCTAAGGCCAAGGCCGAAGGCGACGCGGGCGTTTCCGCTTCTCCGAAGGGCGAGTCGGGCGGCAAGGCCCGAAAGGCCGATATGGACGCGTCCGACGTGCGCTTCGCTCTGAAGCCCGCGTTCGTGGCGAAGGTGGCGCTGATCGGCATCCTTGCCGGCTTTTTGAGCGGCTACGTGGGCGTGGGCGGCGGCTTCATCATGGTGCCGCTGTTCATGGCGTTGCTCGGCGTGCCCATGCGCCTCGCGTCCGGCACTTCGCTGCTGGCTGTGTGCATTCTGGCGATTCCTGGAGCGGTGGAGCAGGGAATCCTGGGCAATATCGACTATCTTGTGGGCATTGCGACGGCGGCAGGCTCCATTCCCGGCGCCATTCTGGGGGCGGGACTGGTCAAGCGCGTGCCCGAGCGCGCCCTTCGCTTCGCATTCGCGGCATTTTTGCTGGTCGTCGCCGCCGTACTGACGGTGAACGAGCTTGGACTCATCGGATAAGGAGAGGTTTTCGTGACCATCAACAACATAAAGGCGAACTACGCGAAGCTGATCGACCTGGTTTTGTTCACCGTCGCCACGCTTGCCGCCGCGGTGCTTGTCATGGGCGTCTGCCGGCCGTCGATGTTCGGCAACCTGAACGTGATCGCGGGCGTTTCGTTCACCGTGTCGCTCGCGCTGCTGATCTATCTGCACCTCAATCCCGATTCGGTGCGCGCGCGCCAGTCGGATACCATCCTGAAGATCGCCCGCGAGACGCTGGCGTGCTTCCAGGAGGGCCTTAACGTGGAAACGGCGCAGAAGGTGTGCCGCCTGCTGCTTCCCGCGACAAGCGCGCAGGCCGTGGCCATCACCGACAGGGAATACATCCTGGGATACGTCGGTCTGGAAGAAGCGCCCAGCACGCCCGGCACCCCCATCCGCACGAAGGCCACGCATGCCACGATCGAAGACGGCCGCATCCGCGCGCTGCACACGCCTGAAGAAATCGGCTTCCCCACGAAGGCCAAGAACCTGCGCGCCGGCATCATCGTGCCGCTGCGCCGCGGCGACGCCATCATCGGCACGCTGAAGTTCTACTACCGCCACGCCAACGACATCACCGAGACGCAGCTGACGCTGGCCGAGGGCCTGGGCGAGCTCATGTCCACCCAGGTCGCCGCCGTCGAGCTGGAGCAGCAAACCAAGCTGGCCACCACGATGGAGCTCAAGGCGCTGCAGTCCCAGATTAACCCGCACTTCCTGTTCAATACGATCAACACGATCGCCTCGCTCGTGCGCACTGATCCCGACCGGGCCCGCATGCTGCTACGCGAGTTCGCGATTTTCTACCGTCGCACGCTGGAAAGCTCCGACGACCTGGTCGAGCTGATGAAGGAAATCGAGCAGACCATGCGCTACTTCACGTTCGAGGTGGCGCGTTTCGGCGAAGACCGCCTGGTGATGGATGTCGATGTGGAATCGGGCCTCGAAGACCTTATGGTGCCCGCGTTCATGATCCAGCCCCTCGTCGAAAACGCCGTGCGCCACGCCATGCCCCAGGAAGGCCAGCTGCGCATCGCCGTGGAGGCGTACAGCGAAGGCGACGACGTGTATATCTCCGTGTCCGACAACGGCATCGGCATGGACGCCGAGCAACAGCGCAAGCTTCTCAGCCCGTCCGCCTCGAAGGGCCTGGGCATCGCCATGAAGAATATCAGCGAGCGTTTGACCGGATACTACGGCATCGAATCGCGCATGGAAGTGGAATCCACCCCCGGCAACGGCACCTGCGTGCGCATGTATCTCAAGGACGCGCTGCTGGACGAATAGCTGGCGAACGGTCGGTGTGCGGCGCGCCGCGTCGGTCAGTGACGATCCGGCGGACGGTATGCGCGCTGCAGCAGACGGCATCGATGCGTCGGCGAACGGCGATATGTGGAGGAATATCCGCTGATATTCATAGAATGATGCCTATCGTGTCCCATTCCCTGCGAACTTCTTCACGGGGATGCATATTTCGGCTAATATGCAAGAACGATTTCAGGCGGATCGATGCATGATGGAGGACGTTTTGCTTAACGCAATTATCGTAGACGACGAAGCCCCCGCGCGTTCCGAGCTGCGCTATCTGCTCGGCGAGGTCGGCGGTGTCGAGGTTATGGCCGAAGCGGCAAGCGTGCGCGAGGCCATCGAAAAAATGCAGAGCTATCCGGTGGACGTGCTGTTCCTCGATGTAAGCATGCCCGAGGTCACGGGTATCCAGTTCGCCGAGGCGCTGCAGCGTCTGAAGAACCCGCCGGCGGTCATTTTCGTCACTGCATATAGCGAGCATGCCCTCGAAGGCTTCAAGGTGAACGCGGTCGACTACCTGGTCAAGCCCGTCGAAATCGATCGTCTGCATCAGGCCGTCAATCGTGCCACCGAGCATGTCACCCTGCACGTGAAGGCCACTCAGTCCGAGCGCATTCCCGTCGAAAAGGGCGGCAAGAAGATTCTCATCGCGATCGACAGCATCCGCTATGTCATGGCGCGCGACGATTACGCCTACCTCCAGACCGATTCCGACCGCTACTTCTCCACGGTTTCGCTGGCTCAGCTCGAGAAGCGCCTGGACGGCCACGGATTCTTCCGCGTGCATCGCGGTTACCTGGTCAACCTGGCCATGGTCGAGGAAGTCGAGCCCGTGGCGGGCGGCACCCTGCTGCTCACCCTGAACGGCGTGGAAGACAAGATTCCGGTTTCCCGCCGCCGCGTGTCCTCCCTGAAAAAGGCGTTGGGCCTCTAGGCCTTTCTGTCCCATACGATGAATAGCGAAGCCGCGCCCTTCGGGCGCGGCTTTTTGCATGCCGCGGATCACATGCCGGGTCTGGCCTGTTCGCGCCTGATGTGGCGACGCGCCTGAGCTATTCCTTCGCGGATGTCTTGGCGCGTCCGCAGACGCCGGGCCGCATCGACTCCTGCGGCCTGCTCGATCGCATCGCTCGCAGGGCTGCGGTAGCCGAACAGGAACCAGTTTTCCTCCAAGTGGCCGCCTTCCATGCGAATGAGCGCGTCGGCCACTTGAGCCGCGTTGAAGCGCCAGTGCAGGTCGCTTCGCATCAGACGCATGGCGAAAAACGCCGCGTAGCAGATCGCGAAATGGGCGCGCATATGTTCATCGCGTGGCGTAGGGTAGGGCGAGGGCGAGAAGTCCGATTCCAGCACCTGGAACGGCTCGGCCAGACGCCACAGCTCGCGGTACAGGTGGAACACCTCGGGCGCCTTGAGGTCGAGCTCGCTGGTCACGATGCACGCGTAGCCGTCCAGCGTGTCCGATTCCGCATCTCCGCGCCCGCTTTGGCGCCTTACGTAATCGCGGCCCCAAAACACGATATCGCGCACGCGGACGCGCCTGCCCCGGCCTCCTTCTTGCTCGTCGGCTTGCACCGTGGCGGCACGCACGCGCGACTTGATGCGGTAGTTGCCCGAACGGCTGGTGGTGTATCCCTGGTCATCGGCTACCCAGTGGCGCATGTCCGCGACGGCGGTTTCGAGCGGGCGGTGCATTATGAACCCGTCTCCTTGCGCCGCCAGCATCCGCATGATCGCTTCGGCGCGCGATAGGCGCCCCGCCACCATGACCACGCGTCGCGCTCCCGTGTTCTTCTTGATGTCGGCAGCCAGGCGCTGCACGGCGCACTCGTCGGGATCGGCTTCCAGCAGTCGATAGCCTGCAGGCATGCCGTCTTCGTCGAGCACCATGGCCAGGCAGACGGCCATGCGCCCCTCGACGCGGCCTTCTTCGACGGCGTCCACGTCATCGGTGTCGTCGAAGGCGAAGGCGCCCAGAACCACGTGCGCGCACTCGAGCGGTGCATGGGCCGGTCTGATGCGTTCGTATGCCGCGCGCATCGACCGCGCGATGCGGCCGTCGGCGCGGGCGATCGCGGGCAGCACGCGGTAGGCCTCGTCGATCGCGAAGTCGCACGTGCGCGGAAACGATTCGCGCCGCTCCCAGGTTTCGTGCTTGGATGATGCATGCAGCACGCGTTCCACGGTGAAGATTTCGAACGTTCGTTGCGCCATGAATGCATCGGTGCGTGCAGATACGGCCTGTTTGCTGTCGACCTCATCGGCGGCTTTCGCGCTGCGACCGTCGCGTTCGACGGGGCATATGGCGCGTTTCGCCTCCAGCGCATCGAGGTAGGCGAGCGCGATGGCCACGCCCCAGCGGGCCGATTCCGTGCGGTTGGCGTCGATGGCGCAGTTGGGCGGAAACGCGAATTCGATCGCCGTGCGGTCGGCGCGCCGGCTTTCGTTCATGGCCGCCACGCGTTCTTCGAAATGCGCGATGGGGTCGGCATATTGCTCGGCATAGGCGTCGGCGTATCCGATGGTTTCCACCGTGCGCGTTTTGGTGGTTCCGTCTTCGCGATAGTTCTGCACGATGGAAAGGTAGACGCGGCCGTTGCGCTTGGTTTTCTTCAGATGCATGGCGGGCCTTTCTTCGGCGCGACGGTGCTCGCTTCGCGAGCCGTATGTCGTCGATTTTTGCGTTTCGAAAGGGTTTGCGCAGGATGTACCCCGCAGAACCCCGCATAAAATATAAAACAGCGCTTCGGTAGCTGCAAGTGTTTTCCCAGGTGAAAGGCATATCGAGCGGAAAGCGGCGTAAAACTTTCTTTCGCCATGTTCCACAAGGTCTCTTTTGCGCCGCGTCAGTACAATCATGCGTGCCGTTTTTCGAGGCGGCGCCGGCGGCGGATATTTCACGGTCCGCGCCAGGTAGGAGGAAGCGTTTGGAAACATGGAGGGAGCGCTCATGGCGTCGTCGAAAGACGGATTGACCTATCGCCAGAAGATGCTTCAGGCGAACAAAGAAGCGAAGGCCACGGTGGTCTCGCTCGTGCTCTGCGTTGCGGTTTGGGCCGTGGCGGGCTTCGGCCTTTCGGGCCTTGATGTGAAGGTATTCGGCGCGCCCGTGTGGATCATCGGCGGCACGGTGGGAACGTGGCTGTTCGCCGTCGCGGTGGCGGTGTTCCTGGCGAAGCGCGTCTTCGCCGATTTCGATCTGGACGACGAGGAAGAGGGTGCCGACCGTGACTAATGCCATCGGACTCGCGGGCATGGTGCCCGTGCTCGTATTCTTGCTTGCGGCCCTGGGCCTCGCGCTCATAGTGCGCAGGAGGTCGCGCGCCACTTCGACGGGCGGATTCGTCAAGGAATACTTCATCGGCGACCGCGCGCTGGGCGGCTTCGTGCTTGCCATGACCACGATCGCCACGTACGGCTCGGTGAGCTCGTTCGTTGGCGGCCCCGGCCAGGCGTGGAATGTCGGCTTCGGATGGGTCTACATGGCTACGGTGCAGGTCGTCACGCTGTTCTTGTTGTACGGCATCATGGGCAAGAAGATGGCCCTTGTGTCGCGCAAGCTTGGCGCCGTCACGGTCATCGACGTGATTCGCGAGCGTTATCAGTCCAACGCCCTGGCCGTGGCCGCAGCGTTCATTCTGGTGCTGTTCTTCGCCGCCACCATGGTTGCCCAGTTCGTCGGCGGCGCGAAGCTGTTCGAGGCCGTGACGGGCTATTCCTACGTCACCGGCTTGTTCCTGTTCGGCGCGGCTGTGATCATCTTCACGGCGGTCGGCGGTTTTCGCGGCGTCGCTGTGACCGACGCGCTGTGCGGCATCGCCATGCTGGTGGGCATCGCCGTGCTGGCGGGCGGCATTTTCAGCGCAGGCGGCGGCTATGAGAACGTGATGAACACCATCCAGGCCAACCGTCCCGAACTGCTCGAGCCCTTCGCCGGCGGCGCCATGCCTCTGAGCCTGTACTTCACGCAGTGGCTGTTGGTGGGAGTACTGACGTTCTGCCTGCCCCAGTCGGTCGTCCGCTGCATGGGCTATAAGGACACCAAGTCGCTGCATAAGGCCATGATCTGGGGCACTGTGATCATCGGCGCCATGATGATCGGCATCACCGCCCTGGGCACCCTGTCTGCGGGCGTGCTGACTGACGACCTGGCCGCATACGGCGGAAGCGTCGACAACATCATTCCGATCGCTATCGCCCAGACGCTGTCTCCGTGGCTTGCGGGCATTGCGATCGTCGGCCCGATCGCCGCATCCATCTCGACGGTTTCGTCGCTGCTGATCGCTTCTTCTTCTGCGATTATCAAAGACCTGTGGCTGCATCGCGCCGAGGAAAAGGGCGTCGAAGTGAAGGACGCAAACGTTTCTCGCTTCAGCCAGATCGCCACGTTCGGCATCGGCGTCATTGTGTTCGCGCTGGCCGTTACCCCGCCCGACGTGATTTGGAAGATCAACATGTTCGCCTTCGGCGGCCTGGAAACGGCGTTCTGCTGGGTGTTCGTGGGCGCGCTGTTCTGGAAGCGTGCGAACAAGACGGGCGCGATCGCGTCCATGGTGGGCGGCACGCTGACTTATTGCTTTACCATGGCGATCGGCTTCAAGCTGTTCGGCCTGCA
>JARIED010000008.1 GCA_029266945.1 Slackia sp.
TCGCGGCCGACTACGGCACGGGCGCATACGGCTGGTTCCTCAGCACGATCACGTCCCCCTTCGACGGCCGCGTGCTCGGCTGGGACGAGGCCACCGGCAAATACTGGTGCCTCTTCGTCAACGGCAAGGCCTCCGAGCTGGGTCCCAGCGGCGTCGTGCTGGAGGAAGGCGACGCGGTGAGCTGGTGCTACACCACGTACGGCGCCGAGCTCCCCGATGCCGACGACGTCGTGGTCGACCCGAACGCTCCGCGCCCCGACTACGAGGCACAGCACCCCATGTTCGGCGGCTCCACGCAGGGCGGCAACGTCACGCAGGCTCCTACGCCCATGACGGGCACGCAGCTGAACTGGGTATACGAGTTCGGCGAAGGCCTCAGGAGCGGCTCCGACCCGCTGATCGTCAACGGCAATCTGTATGTGGTGGCGGGCAGCGCTCTGCGTATCATCGATATGAAGACCGGTCTTCAGACCGCGCAGGCTTCGATCGGCGCGCAGGTGGGTTACTTCTGCCGTCCTGCATACGTGAACGGCGTCGTGGTGGTTCCGCGGGAGGACGGAAGCCTCGCGGCCTTTACGGCCGATACGCTGGCATGCGTGTGGGTCAGCGACGCCCTCGGCACGCTCGAGTCGCACGCCGGCAATCAGTACCAGGCCCTTTCGACCCTGACGGTGAACGGCGACTACATCTACGCGGGCTTCACCATGGCGGGCAGCTTGGGTGCATCGCATGACCTGTCCGTCGCAGGCGCCCTAGTATGCGTCGACGCGCGCGACGGCCGCGTGGCGTGGACGAAGGTGTCCGATTCCGCGCTGACGGGCGAAGCCGCCGGCTACTACTGGGCGGGAGCGGCTTCTTCCGGCGACGATATCGTGATCGGCGACGAGTCGGGCGCGGTTTCGCTCATCGACGGCGCGACCGGCTCCCTGTTGTCCCGCGTGAAGGGCCTCGGCGGCGCGGTGCGGGCGGGCGTGATTTCTGTTCCCGGCGATGACGCGGCGTTCTTGGTCGTGTCACGCGACAACGGCGTCCTGCACAAGATCGCGCGCACGGGCGATTCACTGTCGTTGAAGGCATCGGTTTCGTTCGCGGCCGAATCCACCTCGACGCCCGCCGTTGTGGGCGGCAAGGCGTTCGTCTGCGGCGTCGACGCACAGGGCTACGGCACCGTTTCGGCGATCGACGTGGTCTCCATGAAGGTCGTCTCCACGGCGCGCGGCGGCTACGGCAAGGCCCAGGGCTCTCCGCTCGTGTCCACGACGGGTGGCAAGACCTACGCGTACTTCACGTGCAACGGCCAGCCGGGCGGCGTGTACTCGTATTGCCTGGAAGACGATGCGGTCACGCAGATCTACGTGCCTGACCAGGCGCATCAGCAGTATTGCACCTCCACGGTGGTGGCCGATGCCCAGGGCAACCTGTATTACGCCAACGATTCGGGCGTTCTGTTCTCGCTGGCGCCCGCCGATTCGTGGAAGGTGACGTTCGATTCCTGCGGCGGCAGCGCAATCGAGACGGCGTATGTGGCGAAGGGCCAGGCCCTGACGCGTCCCGCCGACCCTGCGCGCGAGGGCTTCTCGTTCGCGGGATGGTATGCCGACGAGGCATGCACGCAGCCGTGGGATTTCGCGGCGGCTCCTTCGGGCGACATGAAGCTTTTTGCAAAATGGACGGCTCCCGGCAATGGTTCCGGCGGAACCGTGCAGACGGGCGGCGTCGCCGGCTCCCAGGGCGCGGCGTCTTCGTCCACCAATGTCGTGAAGACGGTCCTCACGGGCAAGACGGTGCTTTCGGCGGCGGGCACGTCCGCTAAGGCCGAAGCGGCATCTGCGGCATCCGGCGAGACGTCGAAGGATGCTGCTGAATCTTCCGTGCAGCCGCGTTCCGCCGAGCCTGCGGCGGCATCCGCCGGCGCAGCCGACGCCGAGCGGTCCGAGCAGGGCGGTTCGATGCCGTGGTGGCCGTTCGTCGGCCTGGCGGTCGGCGTGTGCGGCCTGGCGGCCGCGCTCGTGTGGGCGATGAGGGCGCGCAAGGCGAACGGAAGGTAGCCGCATGGAAGACGACAAGACCAAGCCGCTTGCGCCCCTGGCCGAGCGCGATTCCGTTGCTGCGGCGGCGCTGAATGTGGGTTCGTCTGCCGACGAGACCGTCGCGATGCCGCCCGTCGAGGGCGCAGGCGTTTCGCGCAACGCGCGCGTCCAGCGCATCGGCATCGGGGTCGTCGCGCTGTTGTCGGCGCTTCTGATCGGCGTTTCCGCCTTTACGCTTGCAAGCGGCGGAGCGTCCGACGAGAGCGAAACGGCGGCCCAGGAGCCCGCGGCCGTCGAGTCGGTCGTCGAGGCGGAAGAGGAAGATGTCGCGGCGCCCGACGAAGACGCGTCGGACGCATCGCATGAGGCCGAAGGCGACGCCGCCGATTCCGCGCCTGTGAGCGTGCGGTCGGATTCGGCCGAGCCGTCCGAGTCGGCGACGGTCGCGACCGTCCAGCAGGCTCCCGTGCCGACGAACCAGGCACCTGCGCCGCAGTCGCAGCCTTCGGCGAGCGAGCCGCCCGCCGCACGTATGGTGAACGTGACGGTGACGGTGGACTCCTCGATCGTCGGCAACCCCGTTTCCGGGTCGGGTTCGTTCTCGTTGCCGCAGGGGTCTACGGTCTATGACGCGTTGTGCCAGCTGACCACGCCGAACGGCGGTCCGAACTACGTGCGCGCCATCGGCGGCCTCGCCGAGTTCGACCACGGCAGCCAGAGCGGTTGGAAGTACTCCGTCAACGGAGTCGACCCCTCGGTGTCGTGTGGGTCGTACGTGCTTTCCGATGGCGACATCGTGGCGTGGCGCTACGTGACCTCGATCAACGGCTAGTTTCAAAGCCGGCGAACGACGGGCATCCGTCCTTCGCCGGCTTCGCGCTTCATGGGCCCTGTTTTCGTCGGCGCATCGTCCGCGAAGAAAACGGGGCCCATGGCGCGCATCGCCGGCCGCCTGTGTCGAGCCGGCGTTCGACGACGAGAAAAAGAAGGGAATGCGCATCCTCTTATGCATCACGCGTTTTCGTCCTACCATCCCGCGGCGGCGTTCGCGTTCATCGTGAGCGCGGCCCTGCTTTCCATGGCCGCCATGCATCCCGTGTACGTGGCGCTTTCGCTCGCGGGCGCGCTCGCTGCGTCGATCGTACTGCGCGGCGCCCGTCAAACCGCGCGCTCGCTGGCGTGGGTCGTGCCGATGTGTGCGATTATGGCCTGCGCGAACCCGTTGTTTTCCGCATCGGGCTCGACCGAGCTCTTTCGCGTCGGCGGCCTGGTCGTTTATGTCGAATCGGTCGTCTACGGCCTGTGCTCGGGCGGCATGTTCGCGGCGGTCTTTCTGTGGTTCGCTTCGTATGCCCGCTGCATGACCAGCGAGAATTCGCTTGCGCTGCTGGGTAATATCGCGCCGACGGTGATGCTTATGGCATCGCAGGTGCTGCGTCTGGTTCCGCAATTCGTTTCGCGCGGCGTCTCGGTGGCCGCCGTGCAGGATGCGGCGAGCACCGCCGCCCCCGCCACGAAGCGCGATGCGGCGCAGGGCCGTTTCCGCATCGTATCGGTGTTGATGGAGTGGGGGATGGAGGACGGCATCGGCCGGACCGACGCTATGAGGGCTCGCGGCTACGGCTGCGGGGCGCGTCGCACCACGTACAAGCGTTATCGCTTTGGGCCGACCGATGCCGCGCTGACGGCGCTGATCGTCGCTTTGGCGGCGTTGAACGCGGGCCTGATCGCGGCCGCGTGCTCGGCCTACGAGTTCTATCCCGTGATGACCCCGCTGCATATGCAGGCGGGCTATGCGGCTTATGCCGTGTTTTTGGCAATTCCGATCGTGCTGCAGGCGAAGGAGTGGTGGCAGTGGCGTTCATTGAAGTAGAAGGCTATTTCTTCGCGTATCCGCCTGCGGAAGGGCGGCCGTCCCGTTCGCGGGCCGGCGCCGACGAGCCCGCATGGGTTGTGCGTGACGTGGACTTTCAGGTGGAAGAGGGCGATTTCTGCGTGGTCGTGGGATCGACCGGCTGCGGCAAGACCACGTTGCTGCGCAGTCTGAAGCCCGAGCTTTCGCCTGTGGGAACGCGCGCCGGGTCTGTGCGCGTGGCGGACCGCTCTCTTGTGGAGGACGGCGAAGTCGTGCGTGGCTTCACACCGCTGGAAAGCGCGTCTTCGATCGGGTATGTGATGCAGGACCCCGGCGCCCAGATCGTCTGCGACACCGTGTGGCACGAGCTTGCCTTCGGGTTGGAAAATCTCGGCATTCCGCAGGACGAGATGCGTCGGCGCGTGGCAGAGGTCGCTCATTTCTTCGGTATCGAGCCGTGGGTGCGCAGCGATGTCGAATCGCTGTCTGGCGGCCAGCAGCAGCTGGTCAACCTGGCGGCCGTGCTGGCGCTGCGCCCGCAGCTCCTGCTGCTCGACGAGCCGACCGCCCAACTCGATCCCAACGCGCTCAAGCGCTTCCTGTTCATGCTCGCGCGCGTGAACAGAGAGCTCGGCATCACGGTGGTCATGGCGACCCATGCCCCCGAAGACGTATCCGCGTACGCGACGCGTGTGATCGAGTTGCAGCCTTTGGGCGCGGCCGCGTCGCGCGAAGAGGCCGAAGCGAAGGTCGCCCCGCGCAGGAGGGCGCGCCGCGAGGAATCAGCGTCGGCGGGGGCCGCGATCGAGGTGCGCGACGCGTTTGTGCGCTACGATCGTCAGGCGCCTTGGGTGCTGCGCGGCATGGACCTGCGCGTGCGCCGCGGTAGCGTGCATGCGCTCGTCGGCGGCAACGGATGCGGCAAATCGACGCTGCTCAAGCTGATGGCGGGCATTCTGCGACCGCAGCGCGGCAGCGTGAAAAACGCGTTGGCGGGCTCTCAGGCCCTGATGCCGCAAGACCCCAAGGCCCTGTTCGTATGCGACAGCGTGGCCGAAGAACTGCACGAATGGAGCGCGCGCTGCGGCTACGGCGAAGACGACGAGGCCGAGGCGCTGCGCCGTTTCGGGCTCGCGAAGCATGCCGCGCAGCATCCGTACGACCTGTCGGGCGGCCAGCAGCAGAAGCTCGCTTTCGCGAAGCTGCTGCTCACGGGCGCGCGTCTGCTGTTTTTGGACGAGCCTACCAAGGGCCTGGACCCTGCGTCGTGTGCCGACGCGTCGCGCATCGTGCGTGCGCTGGCCGACGAGGGGCGCACGGTCGTCATCGTGACGCACGACCTCGATTTCGCGCTGGTGACGGCCGACGATGTGTCGATGCTCTTCGACGGCGAGATGGCCTGCACCGAAGACGCGGAAGAATTCTTCGCGAACAACCTGGTCTACCGTCCGAACGCGCAGGCGCACCTGTTCGGGGAGGTCTAGATGGGTTCGCGAAAGCATGCGGCGCAGACGCCCGACGCGCGCGCCGTGCGCACGTCGGGCCGGCTGCGGTTGCGCGTATTCCCCCTTCTCGCCGAGGCGTTCGCCGTGGGCGCGGTGCCTGCGGTGCTTATCGCCTGCGCCTGGTACGGCGTCGAGCAGACGGCGCTCGTCAGCATGGTCGTGGTGGCGTGCGCGCTGCTGCTGTTCTTCGCGGGCTACGAGGCAAGCCGCCCGCGTTTGCGCGATATCATGCCCGTTGCGGTGCTCGCCGCGCTTGCCGCGGCGGGCCGTATCCTGTTCGCGCCGTTTCCGAGCTTCAAGCCCGTGTCGGCCATCGCGATCATCGCGGGTGCCGTGTTCGGGCGGCGCAGCGGCTTTTTGGTGGGTGCGCTCGCGGCCCTGGCCTCGAATTTCTTCTTCGGGCAGGGGCCTTGGACCCCGTGGCAGATGTATGCGTGGGGCATGATCGGCTACGGAGCCGGGCTGCTTGCCCAGGCCGGGCTCGAGAAGAGCCTTCCGATCATGTGCTGCTACGGGTTTGCCTCGGGCTTCGGCTACGGCGTGGTTTTGAATACGTGGAGCATCGTGGGCTTCTTCCATCCCGAAAGCCTGGTGCAGGCGTTTGCGGTCTATGCCGCGGCATTGCCCTTCGATGCCACGCACGCTGTGGCGACGGTCGCGTTCCTCTCGGCGCTCTATGCCCCGTGGCGGCGCAAGTTGGCGCGCATCGGACGCAAATACGCGCTGTGCGAGCGCACGTCGTGATATGGTATGCGCCGCCGAGGCTTCGCGACGATGCGCCGGGGCCCGGATCGCAGAATGAAGGAACCGGCCGTTTGAGAGCCGAACGGGCAAGGAGCGAAGGCTATGACGGAAATAGTCATCGGAGGGTTCGTCGCGGCGGCGTGCCTGATATCGGCGGTCGTGCTGTTTTCGGGGCGCGGCGTGTTCATGGTGGCGACGCTGAACCGCATGGATCCCGCCGAGCGCGAAGAGTCTTACGACGTGCCGCGCGCCTGCAAGGCGACGGGCGTGTTCGCACTGGTCGCAGGCATTGCCGTGCTCGTATTCATCGCGTTGAAGTACGTCGCGCTGACGAGCGCGCCGCTCGATGCGGTGCTTCCCGTCTATACGGTCGCGATGATCGTTGCGATCATCGCATCGCTCGTATGGAGCGTGTCCCATATCGAGAAGCGCTGCAAGAAGGAAGTGCGCGGGAAGAAGAAATCGAAGAAGAAAAACGCTCGTTAGCGCCTTGTCGGAGGCCGGCGTCTATGCACGGCATCCGTGCATGAAAAGGCCTTTAGAGGCGTATTTATGCGATATAGTTTGAATTCAGCGGTCGAGCATCGACTTTCATGCATCAATGAGACGATATTCCGAGGCAATATCGCGCTTTAGTGTGATAGACTAGCTCGAACTGCCGGTATGCAGTGCATACGATACCGCGCGCGATCGCCTTCGGGCGATTTTTCATGCCGCCCGTCTCATCGGGGAAGGCGTGCGCGCGCCCGCATGGCCGGCGCATCGGCCGCATCACGCAAAGGAGGCGTTTCATGTCGTCTGAATCAGAAGCCATGAGCTTCGAAACCGAGGGAATGCATATCGACGAATCCCAGCGTAAGGGCATTCTGCCGCTCACGGTCATCTGGGTCAGCAACGCATTCAACGTCTCGACGCTCATGACGGGCGCGGTTCTCGGCGCCGCACTGACTTTGGGCGATAGCTTCATCGCCGCCTTCGTCGGCTTCGGCATCATCACGGCCTATATGGTGCTCGTGGCCATGCAGGCCGCGGACCTGGGACTTCCCACGTCTGCGCTTTCGACCGCCGCGTTGGGCAAGACGGGCGGGCGCTACCTGATCAGCGCCGTGGTGGGCTTGGCGCTCATCGGCTGGTTCGGCGTGCAAGCGGCCGTGTGCGGCTCGTCGTTCTCGATCGCGCTCGCCGAAATCACCGGATTCGAAATACCTGTCTGGGCCTCGTCGGTCGTGCTCGGCGGGCTCATGCTGGCCACGGCCGTGTTCGGCTTCGACGGCGTGAAATGGGTCAATTACATCGCGCTGCCCATGCTCTTTCTCATCTGCATGTACGGCCTGGTCGTCTCCCTAGCGGGCACTGGCGTCGACAGCGTCTTCGATTATGTTCCCGCCGAAGGCATGGGCCTGGTCGCGGGCATCAACATCTCGGTCGGCCTGTTCGCGCTCGGCGGCGCCACCATCGGCGATTTCACCCGCTACGCGAAAAGCCGCCGCGACGCCGTAGTCTCTTCGGCCGCGGGCGTGTGGCCCGCGAACGTGTTCGTGATGATGATCGGCGCCGTGCTGGCCATCGTTGTTCCCGAATCGGGCGGCGACATCACGCTGATCATGGCGGGTCTCGGCCTGGCCGTGGTGGGCATGGTGGCGCTCGTGGCGAGCACCTGGACCGTCAACGTGAGCAACGCCTATTCGGCGGGCCTGGCCTTCGCGGTCATGCTGGGCAAGGGCGAGCGCGGCTACAAGACGGCCACGCTCGTGTCGGGTGTCGTCGGCATCGTTCTGGCGGCCGTGGGCATCATGGACCACTTCACGTTCTTCCTCACGCTGCTTTCGGCCATGATCCCCGCGCTGGCGGGCTCGATGATCGCCGACTACTGGCTGGTGCGCAAGGCGCGTCCCGAGAACTTCAAGCCTCTCGACGGCGTGTCGGTGCCCGGCATCGTGAGTTTCGTCGCGGGCTCGGCGGTCGCTATGGTCACGGGCGGCACGTTCGCGGGCACGGCGCTCGCGTTCTTCGACATCCCGTTCTTGCTGGGCCCCGTCAACGGCATCGCGGTCTCCATGGCGCTGTACGTGCTCATCTACAAAGCCATGAAACTTCCCGCTTTCGAGGGTCCCATCCAGTTCAAGACGCCGCAGCGCTAGGCGCGCGGCATTCCTCCGGCATCAGGGCGTTCGCGCATCCGCGAGGGCGCCTTCCGCATATATGAAAGTTCCGTCCGCGCAGTCGGACGAAGAAGAAGAAGGAAAGGACATCGACGTGCGCACGATAGGTTTGGAAGATATCGACGACATCGCGCTCGGCTCGTCGCTCCTCGGATCGGGCGGTGGCGGCGACCCGTATATGGGCCGCCTCGAAGCTATCGCCGCGGTGAAGGAATACGGCCCGGTGACGCTGCTCGACACGGACGAGGTGCCCGATGATTGGACGGTCGCGCCCATCTGCGGCGTGGGCGCCCCGAGCGTGTCGCTCGAGAAAGGCACCAACGGCGTTGAATATCCCAAGGTGCGCGCAATGATGGAGCGCATGCTGGGCAAGAAGCTCGACGCGTTCCTGCTTTCCGAAGCGGGCGGCATGAACTCCATGGTTCCGATCAGCGCCGCGGCGCGCGCCGGCCTGCCCTTGATCAACGCCGACGGCATGGGCCGCGCGTTCCCGGGCATCCAGCAGGACACGTTCACGCTCAACGGCGTGTCCACCAACCCGTTCATCATCGCCGACGAAAAGGGCAACTGCACGGTGCTCTACACCATCGACAACGATTGGACCGAATCGATCGGCCGCGAGATCACCACGGCCTCGGGCGGCCAGGTGACCACGCTCGCATCGCCGATGACGGGCGCCAAGATGAAGACGAGCGTCGTGAAGGGCACGGTCGATTACGCCCAGAAGCTCGGCCGTATCATCCGCACCGCCTCCGACGCCCAGGGCGAGAACCCTGAAACGTACTTCCTGCGCGAAAGCGGCGCGCTGCGCTTCTTCAAGGGCAAGATCTGCGACGTGCTGCGCGAGACGCGTGACGGCTTCAACTTCGGCAAGGTGACGCTCGAAGGAATCGCGGAGGACAAGGGCCGCGAGGCGGTGGTCGAGTTCCAGAACGAGAACATATACGCCGAGGTGGACGGCGAAATCGTGGCGACGGTTCCCGACCTGATCTGCCTGGTCGATTCCGAGACGTTCGTGCCGGTGACCACCGAGAACCTCAAGTACGGCAAGCGCGTGCTGGTGGTGGGCCTGCCGTGCGACCCGGCGTGGCGCACCGAAGGCGGCCTGGAGCTGGCCGGTCCGCGCTGGTTCGGACTCGACGTCGATTACGTTCCGGTGGAAGAGCGCGTATCTGCAAGGGGGAACAATGCGTAAGCTGGGCATACAGGACATCGAAGATATCGCCCTCGGCGCCGCGCTTCTGGGCGCGGGCGGCGGCGGGGACCCTTATATCGGCAAGCTGACCGCCATAGGCGCGGTGAAGGAATGCGGCGAGGTCGACCTGGTCGACATCGACGAGCTCGACGACGACGCCGTGGTGGTTCCCGTGGCGTCGGTGGGCGCGCCCACGATTTTGACCGAGAAGGCCGTCGGCGCCAACGAGTTCGCCAAGCTGCTCGACATGATCGAGACCTATTACGGCAAGAAGGCCGCGGCCGTCATGCCGATCGAGGCGGGCGGCGTGAACTCCATGCTGCCGATCGCCGCGGCGGCGCGTCTGGGCCTTCCTATGGTCGATGCCGACGGCATGGGCCGCGCATTCCCCGAGATCCAGATGGTCACCTTCACCATCGGCGGCCAGAGCGCGAGCCCGATGATCTTCATCGATGAGAAGGGCAACCTCGGCCTGATGGAGACGGTCACCAACAAGTGGGTAGAAACCGTGTGTCGCGCCGGCTGCACCGCATGCGGCGGATCGGTCTTGAGCGTCGAATACGTCATGGAGGCGCGCGTCGTCAAGGAGTTCGGCGTGAAGGGCATCGTGACGCGCTCGCAGGAGCTCGGCCGCACGATTCGCGCGATTAAGAACTGTCCCGACGGCATGACGCCCGAACGGTACTTCCTCGAATACACCAAGGGCCACCGCCTGTTCAAGGGCAAGATCGCCGACCTGGTGCGCGAGACGCGCGGCGGCTTCAATTTCGGCCGCGTGGTGCTCGACGGTATCGGCGAAGACAAAGGCCGCAGCGCCTTCGTCGAGTTCCAGAACGAGAACCTGGCCTGCACGGTGGAGGGTTCGGTCGTGGCCACCACGCCCGACTTGATCTGCCTGGTGGATACGGAGACGTTCATGCCCATTCCCACCGATGCGCTCAAATACGGCAAGCGCGTGTTGGCCGTGGGTCTGCCGTGCTTCCATCTGTGGCGCACGCCCGCAGGCCTCGAGCTGGCCGGCCCGCGCTATTTCGGCCTCGACGCGGACTACGTTCCCGTCGAAGAGCGCTGTGCGCAGTAGCCCTGCAAAACGGGCCGCGCTGCGCCCCTGATTGGACGATGCGCCCTTCGCGGCGTTTTGAAAGAGGAGGAACCAATGTATAAACTCGGCATCGACGTCGGCGGCACCAACACCGACGCGGTTTTGATCGACGAGGACCTGAATGTGGCGGCGGCCATCAAGAACCCTACGTCGGGCGATATCTACGAGGGCATCATGGGAGCGGTCGACGCCGTGCTGGCCGAAAGCGGCGTCGATCCGGCCGAAATCGGCCAGGCGATGCTCGGCACCACGCAGTGCACCAACGCCATCGTCGAGCGCAAGAGCCTGGCCCCGATCGCCATCCTGCGCATCGGCGCGCCTGCCTCCGTTGGCATTCCGCCGATGGTCGACTGGGCAGACGATATCGCATCCGTCGCGGTCGATTCCGCCATTATCGGCGGCGGCTTCGAATACGACGGCAAACGTCTGGCCGAATTCGACGAGGCGGCCTGCCGGGCGTTTTTCGAAGGCGTGAAGGGCAAGGTGGGCGCCGTGGCCATCAGCTGCGTGTTCTCCGGCGTGCGCAATGACGATGAGCTCGTTGCTGCGCAGATCGCCCGCGAGGTGCTCGGCGAGGACATCCACGTGTCCATCTCGTCTGAAATCGGATCGATGGGCTTGGTCGAGCGCGAGAACGCCACCATTCTCAACGCCGCTCTGCACGAGGTGGCCAAGCGCTTCACCGAGGGCTTCGCGAAAAGCCTTGCCGAGCGCGGCATCATGAAAGCCGACGTGTATCTGTCTCAGAACGACGGCACGCTCATGACTATCGAGCATGCCCGCCAGTACCCGATTCTCACTATCGCATGCGGCCCCACCAACTCCATCCGCGGCGCGAGCTATCTGTCCAAGATGGAAGACGCCATCGTCATCGACGTGGGCGGTACCACCACCGACCTGGGCGTTCTGCAGAGCGGCTTCCCGCGCGAGAGCGGCGTCGCGGTGACGATCGGCGGCGTGCGCACGAATTTCCGCATGCCTGACGTCATCTCGATCGGCCTGGGTGGCGGCTCGATCGTGCGCGAACGCGAGGACGGCCGCGTCACCGTGGGTCCCGATTCGGTGGGCTATGAAATCACCAAGCACGCGCTCGTCTTCGGCGGCGATGTCATGACGGCCACCGACATCGCGGTGCGTCTGGGCATGGCCGAGGTGGGCGACGTTTCCAAGGTCGCGCATATCGATGAGGCCTTCGCCAATAAGGCGCTCGACGCCATGCGCGAACTGGTGGAAGAGGGCATCGACATGATGAAGGTGTCTAACGACGACATCGACGCCATCCTGGTGGGCGGCGGCTGCATTATTTTACCGACCGATCTGGCAGGCACGGCCGAATGCGTGAAACCAGAGCATTCCGGCTGCGCGAACGCGATCGGCTCGGCCATCTCCAAGGTGAGCGGCACGTACGAGGCCCTCGTCGATTATGACGTGACGCCGCGCGAGCAGGCTTTGGCGGCCGCACGCGCCGCAGCCATCGACCAGGCGGTCGAGGCGGGTGCCATCCGCGAGACGGTGGAGGTCATCGACTCCGAGGACGTGCCGCTGCAGTACTATCCCGGCCACACCAACCGCGTGAAGGTGAAGGCCGCTGGCGACCTGGCGCAATAGCCGTTTCGCACGCTTGAAGAAGGGCCTCCGGCTTCGCGTCGGAGGCCCTTTCGCTATCGAGCGGCGCTTCGGGAGCGTTCTTTGGAAAAAAGAGGCCGCTGCGGCCATTTTTTCGAGGGTTTGCCACGAATGGACGTGCCGCCCTGCCTTGGCGCGTTCTTTTATTCTACATTTATCATTTAGATGAGTATTAAAGAGCATCCTGAAGCAACAATGGGGCGTCTTCGGGGCTTCGCGCGTGGCAGAGCTTCGATTTTTCGGCTTCATGTCGCTGATTTTTCCAAAATACCGGCGGCCGTTCTGTTGAAGCTGTAACGAATGGCCGCTGAAACGCGTCGCACGCTTGCCTGCGGGTATCATGCGGAATCGACGATGCGGCCGAGGCGCGGCCGCGAAAGCGAGGTTTTCATGAAACAGACCGATAGTATCGAGAAAACCGCTGCGGCGCTGACCGCAGGCAAGCCCGTGGTGTTTCCGACCGATACCGTCTACGGCATCGGCGTGGCGGTGGGCTTGGCGAAAACGCCCCAGGTGCTCTACGACATCAAGCGCCGCGATTCCGACAAGGCCATTCCGTGGCTGGTGGGCAAGAAGAGCGCCCTTTCGTTCTACGGCCTTGATGTTCCTGTTTACGCGGTGGCGGCGGCCGAGAAATTCTGGCCCGGTCCGTTGACGCTGATCGTGAAGGCTGCGGGCAACGTGCCCGAGGCGTTTCGCGCCGAAAACGACACCATCGCGTTGCGCATGCCGAACGACCCCGTGGCGCTCGCGCTGATAGAACGCGTAGGTTTCCCGCTGGCGACCTCGAGCGCCAACTTCCAGGGAAAGTCTCCTGCGCACACGTTCGACGAGGTCGATCGCGAACTGCTGGGCCTGGTGGCGGCGGCGCTCGGCGACGGCTCTCCGCGCAGCGGCATTTCTTCGACCGTGGTCGATTGCACGGGCGCGCGCCCTATGGTGCTGCGCCACGGCTCGGTGACGGAGAAGGATCTGCTCGAGCTTGCATAGCTTGCAGCGCCCGTTCGGGTTCGGCCGCGTGTTTTCATCCGCGGCGCGTCGCCGATCGCAATGCGCGCATTTCCGATCGGCTTGAAGAAGATTGCGCCATGAAGGCCTGGACGGGTAGCCGTCCAGGCCTTCATGCTTTTTTCCAAGGGCGCGGGTCTCATTTTCCGCTCCGGGCCATCCGCCGCATGATCCGGGATTTTGTGCTGATTTACAGTGTAAGGTACGTTCGGCGCCGCCGCTTTCCTGCGATGTGCGACGGCGCGGCGCGTTTTCGTGCTAACGGCGCCGCTGCTTCGCGAAGGGCATGGCGACCCATACGATGACGCATACGAGCGCGCCGACGATCGGGGCGAGCATCCAGTCGGGGCTGCGCAGGACGAACAGCATCATCAGCGCGACGATCGCGGAAAACGCCATGATCGCGCCCGCCGCGGCTTTCCTTCTCTCCTGAATGCGGTGATAGAACGATTCCGCGTCGGCCTGTCGGCCGCATTGCTCGGCGCGGACGTCCAGGACCCCGGTTTCGCATGCGGCGAGCGACGAGTCGCTCGAATGGGATTCGTGCGCGCGATCGGCCGCCGCCGCGTGCGGGCCCTGCGCGCCGTCCTCGCCCGCCGACGAGCCGCGATGCATGACGGCGTCGTCCGGGCATGCGGCCAGGAGCAGACGCTGCGCCTCGAAGCCGTGCGAATCGGCGCGTTCTTCCATGCGACGGTTGTAGGAGGCGGTATCGACGGACGACGCGCGCATCGACGAGTAGACCGTCAGCCATGCCGTGCATGCGAGCGCGATGTTCAGCGAAGCAAGCCCGCCGTAAAGGTGTTGGAGCGGAAACGTCTGGAACCAGCAGACGGAAGCACCCGTAATCGCGATGGCTATCGCAGCCGCCCATGCCGCGTTCTTCCGCTTTCTCGCCCGCGCCTTGTCGCTTTCGCTATAGAAATCCTCGACGAAGGGGTGGCGATGCGTGAACGAGCGATGGGCGTTCCCTGCGAATGCGAACAGCGCGCAGGCGGGAGCGATTCCCGCAAGAAGGAATACGTACGGCCACATGATGGAGCATGTCTCGATGCCGTAGACCGCGATGCCGCCCGTTCCGCAAAACCCCGCGATGCCGAGCAGCGCACATGCGGCTCCCGCGGCGCATAGCGCCGCCTGCGTGCGCATGTGGCGGTCGTAGTCGCAGATATCGGTTGCGGGGCCGGGCGCTACGGCCAGGGCCGGTTCGTCGGGGCGATGGGTCAGGTCGCCCCGGGCCAAGTCGTCGAGCGGGCATTCGAAAATGTCGCATAGGCGCAAGAGCTTGTCCATTTCGGGATAGGCCGCGCCCGATTCCCATTTTGAAACGGCCTGCCTGCTCACGCCGAGCAGCATGGCGAGCTGTTCTTGGGTCATGGAGCGTGTCGCGCGGAGATGCTGAAGGTTTGCGTCGAAGCTCATGGCGTCCTCCTTTGCTCGGGGCTGTCTGCTTGGCGTCCAGTTTCGTGCTTTTGCTCGGTTGCGGCCACCGCTTCTCGGTTGCGTTTTGGAAAAAAGGGGGGGGTTGCGGGCAAGCGATATGCGGCATGACGGACGAGCGCGGCATGCGCGCTATGTCCCGTGCGCCCGGTTCGCTTTCATATTGGATCGGCGCCGCGCATCGTGAAAGCGGCGCGGCGGCGGGTCGTGCGAAGACGGCGGCGGGGATCGGACTGGAATGGGGCGCGGGGCCGACCGGGTTCGCGACGGAAGCGGGCCGGGCGGGTGCGCTAGGATGAAGGCATGGATTCGCTGCTCGACATTCCTCTTCGCTTCATGCCGCCGTTCGCCGCCGTATTCGCTCTGGGCGCGTTCGGCGTCGTTTTGGCATGGGCGAGCGTCGTTGATATCAGGCGTCGCATCGTGCCGGGCATCGCGCTTATCGCGGGTGTTCTTATCTGGACCGCAGCCTTCGCGCTCGCGGCCGCTGCAGATGTCGCGGGCCAGGGAGGCGTTCGGCCGTCCGTCTCGTGGGCGCGCGGCATCGCTGCGGGATGCGCCGGCGCGGCGCTCGTCGCGGCGTTTTCGCTGACGCTCGAATTCCTGCTTTCGCGCGCGGCGGACAGAGAGGCGCTCGGCATGGGCGATGTGAAGCTCTTGTTTGTCATGGGGCTGTATTGCGGCGCAACAGGGGCGCTCGCCTGCTTGGGTGCGGCCTGCGTGCTCGCTGCGCTGTATTGCGCCGTCCGCTTCGCTTGCGACCGCGTTCTCGCCGCGCTTCGGTCGCGCGGACCGACCCCGGGGCCTTCTCCTGCGCCGTTCGACGGCACGTTCCCGTTCGTGCCGTTCCTGGCCGTCGCGTTCGCGCTCGTCGCGTCGCTTTCCTCGCTCGGCTGACGCGGGCCGCGCGTTTTCCCTTAGTTCTCGCAGCGCGGGCGTTGCGCGACGTTTCGCCGCGATGCGTGCATCATCGCGTAAAGGGCCGTCGACGCTTTGCGGCTCGCGCATGCTGCGCGCCTGCGTCCGAGGTATGCTGGTGGTTCCGATTCGCAAGGAGGGACGGCATATGAAAACACAACGCCTGGGCTTTGCAAGCCATGACGGGGTTTCGCGCATTCATGCACTGCTGTGGCAGCCTGACGACCAGAGCGTCGCACCGCGCGGCATCGTGCAGATCGTGCACGGCATGGCCGAGCACATCGACCGGTACGAGCCTTTTGCGCGCTATCTGGTGTCGCAGGGTTTCGTCGTGTGCGCGAACGACCACACGGGCCATGGCAAAAGCGTGCAAGACGAAGAAGACCTCGGCCATATTCCGCTGGACGGTGGCAACGAGGTGCTGATCGAAGACGTTCACGAGTTGCGTCGCATGACTGCCTCGCGCTTCGCGACCGGCGTGCCTTACGTCATGTTCGGGCATTCTATGGGAAGCTTCATCACGCGCTGCTATCTGGCCAGGCACGGCGAAGGCCTGGCCGCCGCCGTCTTGTGCGGCACGGGCCAGCAGCCGCGTCTGCTTTCGCGCGCGGGCAATACGGTCTCGCGCGTCATCGCGTCCGTGAAGGGCGAGCGGCACCGCAGCGCGTTCGTCGATTCGCTCGGCGCGGGCTCGTTCGGCAAGGCCATCGCCGACGCGCGCACCGACCTCGACTGGATCTCGACCGACCCTGCGGTCGTCGACGCCTATATCGCCGACCCCGCATGCGGGCAGATGTTCACGGTGGGAGGCTACGCTTCGCTGACGGCGCTCACGCTCGAGGCCACCGATGCAGTGCGCGCCCGCCTCGTGCCGCAGGGGCTGCCGCTTCTTTTCGTGGCGGGCGCCGAAGATCCCGTGGGCGAATGCGGGGTGGGAGTCCGTCGTGCCGTCGACGAATACCGCGCGGCGGGCGTCGCCTCGGTCGACTTGAGGCTTTACGACGGCATGCGTCACGAGATTCTCAACGAGCCCGGCAAAGAAGGCGTCTACGCCGATGTCGAGCGATGGCTCGAGGGCAAAGGAATCTGATCCGCCACCGCTTCAGTCCCGCCCATAGACGAAAAAAACGACCGCGATATTCGCGGTCGTTTTCATGCATCGCGTTTTCGGTCGTCCTGGGCGCGATGTCGTCGTATTGTTGCAAGAGGGGCGAGCATGCCGTTCGGAGGGGGGTGGACGGCATGCTCGTTGGGAAAGGCGCAGAAGGCGGGGCTCAGGGAGGCCGGGCCGCCGCCCGTCATACGCGCGTTCGCGTTTCGTTAGACGATTTCGCCCGCGACGGTGTCGGCCATGATGAAGCCGTAGTTCATGGCTGCGTCGAAGCCCATGGCGTACTGCTTGCCGTCCTTCTCCTCGATGGAGCCGCACACGTCGCCGGCAGCGTAGAGGCCAGGGATGACCGTGCCGTCTTCCTTGGTCACGTGGCAGGTGGTGTCGATCATCAGACCGCCCGTGGTCAGGTAGAAGGTCGGCTCGACGCCGCAGACCCAGATGCCGTCGTGGGTGTCGAGGTAGGGCAGCTTGGAGCGCTTCCACTCGTCCTCTTCGCCCGCCAGCGCATGCTGGTTGTGCTTCTCGAGGGTCGCGGCCAGGTTCGTGCAGCCCGTGGCCTCGGCGGCTTCTTCCACGGTGTCGTAGTGCACCATGTCGCCGCGCTCGAAGACGGCCTTATAGGTGTCGAAGCCCCAGGTGAGGTTGTTCATCGTGGTGACCGCGCCGGATTCGTCGGTGATCCAGTAGAACTTGCCGCCGTTGGCCTCTTCGTCGAGCAGCGCGTTGCCGATCACGAAGTGGTTGGCCTTCATGACGTTGCCGAACTGGTCGCCGTGAGCGTTGACCATGATGCCAGGGGTGGTCTGGTACATGAAGGCGATTTCCATGCGCGAGCCCGCCTGCGAGGTGGTGGACATGTAAGCGCCCAGTTCTCGACCCATGCACTCGATGCCCGCGCCGACCTTCTGGCCGAGCACGATGCCGTCGCCTGTGGATGCGGGGCAGCAGTTGAAGGAGCGGCCGGCGTACTGCGGGTAGTACTGGTCGACCATTTCCTGGTTGGCGCCGAAGCCGCCGGAGGCCAGCAGCACGGCTTTGGCGTTGGCGGTGTAGACGGAGCCGTCCTTGCCTTCGGCCACGAGACCGGTGGCGCGGTCGCCGTCCATCATGATGTCGACGACCTTCGCGCCGTAGATAATGGTGCCGCCCAGGGCGCCCACGCGGTCGGCGAGGTACTGCATGGCCTGGCCGCAGCCGCCCTCATAGCAGCCGGGAGCCAGGTACGGGGTGATGCCGTAGGCCTTGTTCACGCCCATGCTGTAGAAGCCGATGCCGATGCCGTGCATCCAGTCGACCAGCGGACCCGAGGTGTCGTACATGGCATGGTCGTAGGGCATCGCGCCGTTGAAGCGGTCGAACTCGGGGTTCACGTACTTGGACAGAACGGCCATCATGGCGTCCTTGTTGTAGTTCGGGTTGTCGTCGAAGCGGCCCTGGGAGTAGGTCTCCTGCAGCTTGCTGCCCGCGCTGGCGACGCCGGAATACGTCATCGACATGGAGCCGCCGGGGATGTCCTGCTTCTCGAACAGGGTGACCTTCACGCCCTTCTCGAGCAGACGGGCTGCAGCGACTAGGCCTGCGGTGCCGGCGCCCATGACGACGACGTCGGTGTCGATGGCCTGCTCGGTGCCGCCGGCCAGCTGCTCGGGGCCCTTCTGGAATTCGCTGGAATCGACGCCCGCGTTCTCGAGGCACTCGAGCGCGGCGTTCTTGACGGCGTTGCAGGTGGTGGTGGCGCCGGAGATGGCGTCGACGTCGAGGTTCTGGGTCTCGAGGACCTTCGCGGGCCACATGGTGGCGGCCAGGCTGCCGATGCCTGGGGTCTCGTCGTGGTTGAGAACCTGCAGGTTCGCGATCGCGCCGTCTTTGACGGTGGTCTCGACGAAGACGAAGTTCTCGTGGCCCATGGCCTTGGCTACGTACTTGCCGTCGGTGGACTCGTCCATCTTCTTATAGACGGTCTCGTTCGGGGTTTTCACGCTTGCGGCGGCCTCTGCGGTCTCGGCCTTTTCGGCAGACTTCGCAGGCGCGCAGCCGACGCCCATCGTTGCAACGGCGCCCAGTGCGCCCACGACGCCGGCGCCCTTCAAGAAATCGCGACGATTCAGATCCATGTTTATCTCCTCCTTGTTTCCTCCCGTCCCGATGCCCGGCGAACCGGCGTGCGAGGCGCGCCGCGAAGGAGGGGCTTCGTGACGAATGCGCCTCGGATGCCTTGCGAGCACCGAAGACGCTTCCAACCTTACGCGCCTGCGCCGCCAGTGTCCTCACCGAGTATCGGTGAAGTTTGCAAAATGCCTGATGAGATAAGTTTTTCGAGAAATTTGCCCGTGCTATGCTGTGATGCGTCGAACAATGTTTCGCTCATGCCGGCCGCAGCGTCCGCCCGCCGGCGCGTCGTGGTTTCGGTGCAAGGAAAGCCGCCCTCGCGCGCGTCTGCGCATACGAGGGATATACTGTGCCGAGTTACTCAGGGGGAGGGTATCCGTATGCGCGTTTTTGTTCCGAACATCGGGGCCGTTTCCGCGTGGGGCTTCGGTCTGTCGAAGGCCGCCACGTCGATCGGCTATCTGTCTGCCATGGGTTCGGTCACGCATAGTATCGGCTTCGTGACCGAGCTGTGGTTCATGCTTGCAAGCGAGGCGGTGTCGCTTGCACTGGCCGTCGTGGTCGGTTTGTTCGCCGCGCGCGGACGCATCCGTCCGCGTTCCATTCCGCAGTGGCAGGCGCTTCTGGTATTTCTCGCCGGCTTCTGCCTGAGCGTTTCGGGGGTTCTCGCGGGCCTTTCGGCCGCCGTGTCGGCTTCCGTGATCGGCGTGACGTACGGCATCTCGTCGTTTCTGCTGTGCGTGACGTGGCTCGAGGAGTTCGCTTACCAGGAGCCGCGCGAATCCCATAAGAACATGGTGATCGGTCTGTGCATCCAGATGGTCGTCGTGGCGGCCACGTCCTTGCTGCCCGCATTCATGGTGCCGGTGGGCGCGATGTTTTCGGCGCTCGTCTCCTGTCTGTGCCACATGGATGTCACGTTGCGGGCGTCGGGCGCGCTCGATCGCGGCGACGGCCGCACGCAGGCCCGCCCTGCGCTTTCCGCCGCCGAGACGTTCGAGCCTGTCACGGCCCGCGCCTTCGTGGCGAAATACGGAGCTTCGTTCGCGTGCCTGTTCGTTCTCGTCGGCGTGGTGGGCATCCTGCATACATCCGTCCTGGGCTCGTCGTTCGAGCATATCGTCGGGGGCGTGTCCATGTGGATTCCGCTCGCGGTGGCGACGCTCGTCACCGTGGCGGCGGCGTTGGTCGCGCTGCGCCTGCCCGACCCTACGTCGGTGTACAAAGCCGTCCTGCCCGTCATGCTGGTGCTGCTGTCGCTGCTGCCTTTCATGGGCGAGCTGCTCGGCCCGTTCGCGGGCGCCGTCATGATCGCCTGCTATGACGTGTGCGGCATGTTGTTTTTGTTCTTCATCGTCGACGCGGCCCACTGCCACCGCCAGCAGAGCTACCTGCTTTCGAGCGTCTACATGGGCGGCTCGAACGGATTTCTGGCGCTGGGCCTGGGCATCGGCCTGCTGCTTAATTATTTGAGCGGCGACTACGATATCTCGATTATGACCCTGCTCGCCTTCGTCGCTATCTATCCGCTGTGCATCGCCTTCGTTGTGGTCATGCGTCGCAGCATGCAGGGCATGAGGCGTACGGTGCAGGCCCAGTCCGACCGCGCGCAAGATGCCGCGCCCGCTCAGGCTCCGTCCGACGCCGTGCCGGCGGATTTCTCGATCGATCGGGCGGAAGGCTCCGCTGCGCCAGCGGCATCCGCGCCTCCGCTTCCGTCCGAGCCCGATTGGGAGGCGGCGCTGCGCACGTTCGCCGTGCATTACCGGCTCACCAAGCGCGAGACAGAGATCTGTTCGTATCTGGTGCGCGGCCGTTCAGCGAAGCGAATCGCCGAAGAGCTCGTCATCTCCGAGAACACCGTGTGGACGCATACGAAGAACGTCTACGCGAAGACGAAGGTGTCGGGCAAAGACGACCTGATTAATCTGTTCGAGTGCGAAGCGCTCGGCGGCGGAGTCTCGTAGCGTCGCGGGGCGTTACAATAGCCGCTTGCATCGCATACCGAATCGCGTCGAAAGGACTTCTTTCATGAAACGCCTGACTTCCCGTGCCGAAGACGGCTCCGCATCCGTCGACCAGGACCGCATCGACGAAGCGATCGGCCGTCTGGCGGCGTACGAGGACATGCATGACGACCTGGTGGCGCGTCTTGCCGATTTGGAAGAGACGATCGCCGAGTGCAAGGCGGAAGGAACGCTCAACGTATCGACGGGCAATCAGCTCATCGCGCAGAAGGTGGCGCTCAAGACCACGATCGGCATGTTCGACATCTACGGAATCGAATAGGGGGGGCAGGCATGTTTGCTCGTTACGTCCTGTCGCTCGACCAGGGCACCACGTCGTCGCGCGCCATCGTCTTCGACCGCCGCGGCCGCATCCGCGGGTCGGCGCAGCATCCGTTCCGCCAGATTTATCCCCGGCCCGGCTGGGTGGAGCATGACCCGCGCGAAATAGCGTCATCGCAGCTCGGCGTCATGGTCGAGGCGCTCGTGTCGAGCGGCGTCTCTCCCGACGAAATCGATTCCATCGGCATCACCAACCAGCGCGAGACCACGGTGGCGTGGAACAAGAGGACGGGCGAGCCTCTGTGCAACGCCATCGTGTGGCAGTGCCGCCGCACGGCCGACATGATCGAGGAACTGTGCGGTCATCCCGACGTCGCGACCATGGTCCGCGCCAAGACGGGCCTCGTCCCCGACGCCTACTTCTCCGCCAGCAAGATGCGTTGGATCTTGGACAACGTGGAAGGCGCGCGCGAGCTCGCCGATGCGGGCGACTTGGCGTTCGGCACGGTCGACTCGTGGCTTGTCTGGTGCCTGACGGCGGGCGCCGTGCATGCGACCGACGTGACCAACGCGAGCCGCACGATGCTTTTCGACATCCACGAAGGCCGCTGGGA
The DNA here is from genome assembly GCA_029266945.1 of Slackia sp. GTDB lineage: Bacteria > Actinomycetota > Coriobacteriia > Coriobacteriales > Eggerthellaceae > Slackia. Next base: position 21,711 of record JARIED010000008.1, read on the forward strand.
CGACGAACTGCTCGAACTGTTCGGCGTGCCCGCCTCGACGCTGCCCGACGTGCGTCCGTCCTCGGCCGACTACGGTATCACGGCGTATCCGGGTTTGCCCGCGGGCATTCCCATCCGCGGCGTGGCGGGCGACCAGCAGGCCGCCTTGTTCGGCCAATGCTGCTTCAGCGCCGGCCGCGCGAAGAACACGTACGGCACGGGATGCTTCCTGCTCATGCACACGGGCGGACGCGCCGTTGAATCGGCGCATGGCTTGGTGACCACCATCGCCGCCAGCGCTCCCGGCACGCAGGGGATCGAATACGCCCTCGAGGGCAGCGTGTTCGTGGCGGGCGCCCTCATCCAGTGGCTGCGCGACGATTTGGGCATCATCGGCAGCGCCGCCGAAAGCGAGGCGCTTGCGGCGAGCGTGCAGGATACGGCGGGCGTCTACGTGGTTCCCGCGTTCACGGGCTTGGGCGCGCCGTACTGGGATGCGCAGGCTCGCGGCGCCATTTTCGGCCTGACGCGCGGGGCGACGCGCGCCCATGTGGCGCGTGCGGCGCTGGAGTCGCTTGCGTTCCAGGTGGCCGATGTGGCGCGCACGATGGAGCAGGATGCGGGCATCGTTATCGACCAGCTCAACGCGGACGGCGGCGCTTCGGCCAACGACCTGCTCATGCAGATGCAGTCCGACATTCTGAACGCCCAGATCAACCGCCCCGTGGTCATCGAGAGCACCGCGCTCGGCGCGGCGTTTCTGGCGGGCTTGAACACCGGATTCTGGGAGAGCCTGCAAGAGATCAGGGCCATGCGCGAACCGGACGAGCATTTTCTTCCCGCGATGGACGAGACGACGCGCGAAGAGCGTATGGCGGGCTGGCACGACGCCGTGCGCCGCGTGTTGACCGATTAGCGCCGGTCCGAACGGACGGGGTGCGTCGCGTTTTCGCCGGCCGTCGGGTCGGGGCGTCGTTCGGCCTCCGCTCGGCCGCGGTTATTTCGTGTTCGATGGGTCATGGGGCCTGAAGCGGGAGCGCGGTTGTTATTATGGGTTCGTTAACGGAGACGGGGCGCGGCCCCGAGGTGAAAAGGAACGGCGGGCGCATCCGCCGTCGCGAAAGGAACAGACAGCTATGATCATCTCCATCGCAAGCGATCACGCGGGCTTCGAGCAGAAGCAGACGCTGGCCGAGTACCTCAAGAGCGAAGGCTACGACGTGATCGACCGCGGCCCCGAAAACGACGACCGCGTCGATTACCCCGACTATGCCGCCGCCGTCGCCAACGACGTCTCCGATGGAACCGCCGACCGCGGCGTGCTCGTGTGCGGTACCGGCATCGGTATGGCCCTGGCCGCCGACAAGGTTATCGGTTGCCGCGCCGCGAACGTCATTAACGTGCAGTTCGCCGAACTGTGCCGCCAGCACAACGACGCCAACATCGTCACGCTGTCCGGCCGTTTCGTCGAGCTCGAGGAGAACAAGAAGATCGTCGACGCCTTCCTCGCCACGAAGTTCGAAGGCGGCCGCCATGCTATGCGCGTGGCCAAGATCATGAATCTCGACGCCCAGGGCAAAGCCGTGATCGGAGCCGACGGCAATGTCCGTCGCGGATAGAGAAGAGATGGGAATCGGTCGCCACGGCGGCCGATTTTTTTTACATTCTCGTTTCATGCGTGCTAAAACCGACCGCAAGACCGCTTCTCTGGATGCCGCGTCTTGCGTCGGTGGTAGGATGAACCGACCCAGTCATGTTCGGGACCGAATCGGGGTACCGACGAACGAAAGAAAGGACGCACCAATGCCTTTTGCCTATCTGGACAAAGACCCGAAAGTCGCCGCCGCTGTTTCCGCGGAGCTCTCTCGCCAGCGCGATTCCATCGAGCTGATCGCGTCCGAGAACTTCACGAGTCCGGCCGTGATGGAGGCCATGGGCAGCGTTCTTACTAATAAATACGCGGAAGGCTACCCGGGCAAGCGTTACTACGGCGGTTGCGAGAAAGTCGACGTGGTCGAGGAGCTCGCTCGCGAGCGCGCCAAGGAGCTGTTCGGTGCGAAGTTCGCTAACGTGCAGCCCCACAGCGGCGCCAATGCCAACCTCGCCGCCTATTTCGCGTTGATCGAGCCGGGCGACACTGTCCTCGGCATGAGCCTCGATAACGGCGGCCATCTCACGCATGGCTCGCCGGTCAACTTCAGCGGCCGCCTGTACGACTTCCACGGCTACGGCCTGACCGAGGACGAGACGATCGACTACGACGCCATCGATCGCATGGCTTCCGAGCTCAAGCCGAAGCTGATCGTCGGCGGCGCTTCGGCCTACCCGCGCACGATCGACTTCGAACGCATGGCCGAAATCGCCCATTCCCATGGCGCGTACTTCATGGTCGACATGGCTCATATCGCGGGTCTCGTCGCCACGGGCGCTCATCCCAGCCCCGTGCCGTACGCCGACGTGGTCACCACCACGACGCATAAGACCCTGCGCGGCCCGCGCGGCGGCCTGATTCTGTGCAACGACGAGGCGATCGCGAAGAAGATCGACAAGGCGGTCTTTCCCGGAAGCCAGGGCGGCCCGCTCATGCACGTGATCGCTGGCAAGGCCGTCGCTTTCGGCGAAGCGCTGCAGCCCGAGTTCAAGGACTACATCGACAAGGTCGTGGCCAATTGCGCCGCCATGGCCGAGGGTTTGATCGCCGGCGGCCTTCGCCTGGTGTCGGGCGGCACCGACAATCATCTGTGCCTGGTCGACCTGACGCCCGCCGACGTGACGGGCAAGGATGCCGAGAAGCTGCTCGAAAGCGTCGGCATCACGGTGAACAAGAACTCGATTCCTGACGAGCCCCGTTCTCCGTTCGTCACGAGCGGCATCCGCGTCGGCTCCGCCGCTGCGACCACGCGCGGTCTCGACGCCGCCGACTTCCGTCGCGTGGGTGAGCTTATCGCAGCGACGGTGTTCGCCGCGGGTGACGAGGCCAAGATGGCCGCTATCGCCCAGGATGTCCGCGCCATCCTCGCGGCGCATCCGCTGTACCCTGACTACGATTTCTAAGACGTATTCCATCGAATAGATGGGCGAAACAGCGGGGCCGATGCTTCGGAGAGGCGGTCCCGCCGTCGTGCGCTTCGCGCCGGCAAGCGGGCCGAAGCGCATGCGGAGACGAAAGAGCGCACGGTTTTCCGTGCTTCAACCCCAAGGAGGAACGATGGCTTTCGAGAACAATGACCGCGTCGTCGTGGTCGACCATCCCATGGTTCAGCACAAGCTGGCCATCCTGCGCGACAAGACCACGTCGTCGAAGCAGTTCCGCGAACTGGTGCGCGAGCTCGCCATGTTCGAGGCCTACGAGGCAACGCGCGACCTTCCGCTCGAGGAGGTCATGGTGGAGACCCCGGTGGCGGAGGCTACCTGCAACATCATCAAGGGCCGCAAGATGGCGATCGTGCCGATTCTGCGCGCCGGTCTCGGCATGGTCGAAGGCGTGCTCGACCTGATCCCTGCGGCGCGCGTCGGCCATTTGGGCATGTACCGTGACGAGGAGACCCATATTCCGCACGAGTACTACGCCAAGATGCCCGAAGATATCGCCGACCGCGATGTCTTGGTGGTCGATCCCATGCTCGCGACGGGCGGCAGCCTCGTCGCCGCGATCGAGTATCTGCGCAAGCAGGGCGTGAAGAACCTCAAGCTTATGGTGCTCGTTGCCGCCCCCGAAGGCGTGCAGACGGTTCTCGACGCCGACCCCGATGTGGTGCTCTACACCTGCGCCGTGGACGAGCGTCTCAACGACGCGGCTTACATCGTTCCCGGCCTCGGCGATGCGGGCGACCGTATTTTCGGCACCAAGTAAGGTTTCCCTGGCAGAACGAGGGCCTGAATCGGTTTCGTGCCGTTTCCGTAGCGTGGAATTTCTCTGTGAGGGGGGGGGCGAACCCTCCTCACATGTTTTCCGGTAGACTCTCCGCGCAATCCGGTATTCCGACGCATCGCCGAAAACGCGTCGGACACGTGCTCTATTCGTGCGACGTTTCATCTATAATGCGCTGCGTCGCATCCGCCCGATAAGGAGTCTGTTTTGGCAACGCGTCACATCGAGCGTCCTTCGTGGGACGAGTACTTCATCCACCTCGCGTTCGAGGTGTCGAAGCGCTCGACCTGTCTGCGTCGAGCGGTGGGCGCGGTCATCGTGAAGGAGCGCCGAATCCTGGCAACGGGATACAATGGAGTTCCCTCCGGCCTTCGCCATTGCGAGGAAACGGGGTGCTTGCGCGAGCAGCTCGGCATTCCTTCGGGACAGCGCCACGAAATCTGCCGCGGCCTCCATGCCGAGCAGAACGCGATTATCCAAGCCGCACGCTATGGCATCGATATCGAAGGCTCTTCTATTTATATAACCACGGAGCCCTGTTCGGTCTGCGCCAAGATGCTCATCAATGCCGGAATCAAGGAGGTGGTTTTTTCTGTTCCTTACCCCGATAAGCTTTCGCAAGAGCTTCTATCGGAGACGGACATGCTTATCCGCAGAGTTGAGGAATCTGTATAAAGACGCATAAATATCACCCCATTTGCGCGATTTTTTCGACTTTTCTTCACGCAATACGGAACAGGTGCGTATTTTTTGCTAGAGTGATCATCGATTTCACTGTATTCGAAACATTTGCCAAGAAAGAATAGAAGGAGAGTGACCAGCGCGATATGCTCATTATGTTGGGAGTATTGACCGGAATCCTTGGATTCCTGCCCCTGTTCCTTTCGTTGAGACTATCTCGCCGTTCTACTTCCACTCAGGCTCTTACGGTTGGATTGTACGGCCTTGCGGGCGTCGTCATTTCATTGGTCGTTTTGATTGCGAGCCTTCTTGCCTGTGCCATGCTTGCGCGTGACGGACTCGTTTCTTTCGTTATCGCCGAAGGCGTTGTCTTTCTAGGCAGCACCATCGTCTACTTCGTTTACAAAAACGCGCTCGCTAAGCGTAAGCGCGTCGAATAGGGAACCATTAAGGAAGGAATCTCATGGGCGAAGCTCTTAATCAGTTCGTCTCAGAGGCCCAAGGCCTCGCGGCGCACTTCGAACCCCACACGGTGTTCAGCATCGGCGGCTGGGACGTCACCCAGTATGTGGTCTGGCTGTTTATCGCGCTTGCGGTCACGTTCGCAGTCGTATTGATTTCCGCGAAAAAGCTGCAGCTCGTTCCCACCAACAAGTTCTTCAACACGGTGGAATACGGCTATGAGTTCGTGAACAAGAGCATTGCCGAAGATGTTATCGGCAATGGCTTCAAGCAGCATGTTCCCTTCTTGGCCACGATGTTCTTCTTCATCTTGATTTGCAACATTCTTGGTTTGATTCCCGGCTTCAAAACCGCCACGGGCGCTATTTCTTGCACTTGGGCTCTTGCGGCTATTTCGTTCGTGTATTTCAACTATTACGGCTTGAAGAAATTCGGCTTTATCGGTTACTTCAAGAACCTTTGTCCGAGCGGCGTTCCCGGTCCCATGATTCCTGTCATCTGGTTCCTGGAGCTGTTTTCTATGGTCATTCGCGTTCTTACGCTGGCCGTGCGACTTTACGGCAACATGCTCGCCGGCCACATGATGCTCGCCATTTTCGGCATCGCTACCACTTGCTTTATCCAGCAGGCACTGTTCGCAGGCTCTATGGATCTGATCGCGGGCTTGCCCTCCATCGCATGGTTCGTGCTCCTGGTCTTGATGTACGCCATGGAGTGCCTGGTCGCTTTCATCCAGGCATTCGTGTTCGCGATTCTCTCGGCGTCCTACATCAACACCGCCACCCATGCGCACTAATATCGGAGCGTAGGGCTACCGTCCGTCGCACGTTACGCGGCATTGAACTCGGTGTCGCAGCTGCACCTTTCAGCTGACAAATATAGGTAAGAAACCCCGATTAGAAAAAGGCATGGGGTTCGACAAAGGAGGAAACTGTGGAAATCACTGTCGCACTCGCCGCACTGAAGGTCGTCGGCTACGGCCTGGCCGCTATCGGCCCTGGCATCGGCATTGGTATCGCTACCTACGGTCTGTGCGTCGCTGCTGCTCGCCAGCCTGAGATGAAGGGTCAGCTCATGGGCTACTTCTTCATCGGTGCCGCTATGTCCGAGGCTCTGGCACTGCTCGGCTTGGTTCTGTTCTTCATCGGTTAATCGATTCGATTCACTGCATGATTTTCACGAGAGAAGAACAGGAGGCAAGCGAGTTGAAAGCGTACTCACCCAAGGCTGGAAAAATCGGCGCCGTGGTCGTTTCCGCGTCTGCAGCCGCTCTTTGCAGCCCCGCGTATGCATTCGCTTCTGAGGGCGGTGGCGTCGAGGCCATTCTGCCCAAGATGAATGAATTCATCCCCATGCTCGTCGCCTTCATTATTCTGTGGGTCGTTCTTGCGAAGTTCGGCTGGCCTGTGTTCGATCGCATGCTCGAGAAGCGCGCGAACACTATTCGCGATGATTTGAAGAATGCCGAAGACGCCCGCCTGGAAAGCGAGCGCTTGCTTGAAGAGTACAAGCAGCAGCTCGCCGAGGCCAAGGCCGAGGCTTCCCGCATCGTCGCCGACGCCAAGAAGACCGGCGAAGACGTGAAGGCCGATATCACGGCTAAGGCGCACCAGGAAGCTGCCGACATGATCGATAAAGCCCACGCGGCTATCGAGGCTGAGAAGAAGGCCGCCGTTTCCGAGCTGCAGAGCTCTGTCGCCGACCTCTCGGTCGCCGTCGCTGGCAAGCTCATCGGCAATGACCTGTCTGACGAACAGCACCGTGCTATGATCAAGCGCTATGTCGAAGAGGCAGGTAGCTTCAATGCCAACTAACCGTCTGCTTGCAAAAGAAGAAGTCGCCACCTATGTGAACTTGCTTCTCGAGGCCGCCATGAATGAAGGTGGACAAGAGCGTGTTTTCGACGTGCGCGATCAGCTGGAAACCGTGCTTCGCATCTATCGCGGCAATGCCGATTTGCGAGACGCATTGGCCAATCCGGCGTATTCCCCTGAGCAGCGTGGACGTTTGGCCGCTAACGTGTTCGAGGGAGTAGACCCCTTGGTCAACAGCGTGATCGCCGTTATGGCGGAGCGTGGCAACCTCGGCAAGCTCTCTGCGGTGGTCTCTTCTTTCAACGAGACCTCTGAAGAGAAGCTGGGCGTTTGCGTCGTCGATGTGACCACGGTGGTCTCTCTCGACGACGAGCTTCGCACGGTCATCACCGACAGGCTTTCCAAGGATTTGGGCAAGAACGTCGTGTTGCGCGAGCATATCGACAAGTCCATCTTGGGCGGCATTATCATGAGTACCCACGGAAAACGCATCGACGCGAGCGTCGCCTCCCAATTGGAGCGAACTCGCAACGTGCTTACGGAATCTAACGATGGAGGTGAATGCTAGTGACAGAAATCACCGCAAAGTCTATCGACGAAGCATTGCGCAAGCAGCTGGAGTCGCTCGAAACCAGTGTCGATGCCCGTGAGGTCGGTACGGTCGTCCAGGTCGGCGACGGTATCGCTCGCGTCGATGGGTTGAAGGGCGCCATGGCAGGCGAGCTTCTGGAATTCCTCGGTGAGGGCGGCAAGACCGTGTACGGTTTGGCTCAGAACCTCGAGGAAGACGAAGTCGGCGCCGTGCTCCTCGGCGATGTCACCGCAATTCGAGAAAACGATCAGGTTCGTACTACCGGCAAGATCATGGAGGTGCCTTCGGGCAAGGGTCTGCTCGGTCGTGTCGTGAACCCGCTGGGCATGCCGATCGATGGCAAAGGTCCGATCAAGGCCGAGGGCACGCGCCCCGTCGAGTTCAAGGCCCCTGGCGTCATCAGCCGCAAGCCCGTTCATGAGCCCATGCAGACCGGCATCATCGCCGTCGACGCCATGGTGCCCATCGGACGCGGTCAGCGCGAGCTGATTATCGGCGACCGCCAGACTGGCAAGACCGCTATCGCGATCGACGCCATCATCAACCAGAAGAACACCGACATCATCTGCATCTACGTCGCCGTCGGCCAGAAGGCTTCCACGGTGGCGGGCGTTATGGAAACGCTCGAGAAACACGGCGTCATGGACAAGACCATCATCGTCGCTGCGAACGCTTCCGATAGCGCCCCGCTGCAGTACATCGCTCCGATGGCCGGTGCCGCAATGGGCGAGTACTTCGTCTACACCGGCGAAGACGGACAGCCCGCAGGCCCCGAGAACCACGGCCGCCACGTGCTGATCATTTACGACGACCTGTCCAAGCAGGCTGTCGCATACCGTCAGATGTCTTTGACCCTGCGTCGTCCGCCGGGACGCGAGGCTTACCCCGGCGACATCTTCTATCTGCACTCTCGTCTGCTCGAGCGCGCAGTGAAGATGTCCGACGAATACGGTTGCGGCTCCATGACGGCCCTGCCGATCATCGAAACGCAGGCAGGCGACGTTTCGGCTTATATTCCGACCAACGTCATCTCTATTACCGACGGTCAGATCTTCCTGGTCACGGACCTGTTCTACCAGGGACAGCGTCCTGCGATCGATGTCGGCATCTCGGTTTCCCGAGTCGGCGGCTCTGCGCAGACCAAGGCCGTTAAGTCCGTTTCCGGTACGCTGCGTCTCGACCTTGCCGCTTATCGTGAGCTCCAGGCGTTCACCCAGTTCGGTTCCGACCTGGACAAATCCACGCAGGACCAGCTCAATCGCGGTGCCCGTATGACGGAGCTGCTCAAGCAGAACCGTTACAACCCGTTGGCGTTCGAGGAAGAGGCCGTTGCCGTCTACTGCGGCGGTAAAGGCTTCCTGGACGATATCGACGTCAAAGACGTCGTTCGTTTCCGCGACGAGCTCATCGTCTACCTGCGCGCGAGCCATGCAGACGTGCTGAAGAAGATCCGCGAGGATGCGAAATTCACGCCTGAAAGCGAAGAGGGCCTCAAAGCGGCCATCGACGCCTTCAAGAAGCAATTCGCGGCGTAAAGGAAGGCCTGAATATGCCTAACCTGCACGACATTGAAAAGCGTATCAAGTCGGTCTCTTCGACCAAGCAGATCACGCGTACCATGGAGATGGTCGCAGGCGCCAAGGTGAAATACGCCACCGAGCGTATCGCCGTTGCGACGCCTTATGCCGAATCCATGACCGAGATGCTGCAAGGCGTCGCCGCACGCGTGCAGGCCAGCGAGAGCCCCTTGCTGGAAAAGCGTTCGGATGTGAAGCGCATGCTGGTTGTGGCCGTGGTCTCCGACCGCGGCCTCGCCGGCGGCTTCAACTCCAACGTCCTGCGTACGGTCGAGAAGCTGATCCGCGCGAAAAAGGCGCAGGGTGTCGAGGTCGATGTTATCGCCTGCGGCAAGAAGGCTATTGGATTTTTCAAGTACCGCAAGATCGAACCGGTGCTTGATTTCAAGGATCTTTCTGCCGACCCTACGCTCGAAGAGGCGAATGCCATCGCCGATTACGCTGTCAAAGCGTATGAAGAAGGCAGTATCGACGAGGTGGTGCTGGTGTACAACCACGCGAAGAACGCCGCCGAACAGGTGCTTCGAGAGGAAGTCATCCTGCCTGTCGATACGCAAGCTGTCATGGCTGCTGCCGCCGATCCGGCGGAAGCAGCAACCGATTCCGTTCCTGCCGGCCTCGAGTTCGAGCCCGATCCGGCCGAAGTGCTGGCACGTCTGCTGCCCGCATACCTGCGCACATCGATCTACCATGCGTTGATCGATTCCGCCGCAGGCGAGCAGTCCGCACGCCGCTCCGCAATGCACTCGGCCACCGAGAACGCGAACGAGATGGTGGAAACGCTGTCGAGGTTGTATAACCGTGTACGTCAAGGTGCCATCACCACTGAGATCTCCGAGATCGTGGGTGGCGCTGCAGCTTTGGAGGATTAAATGGCTGACGAGAAAATGCTTACCAAAGCGGAGCTTGAGGCCAGCAAAGGCGCTACGGGACGCATTGTGCGTATCGTCGGCCCTGTCGTTGACGTCGAGTTCCCTGCGGATCAGCTGCCGGCGATTTATAACGCGCTGACGGTTGATGCCACTACTCCTGTCGGCGAGATCCACGTCGTCCTGGAAGTCGAAACCATGCTTCCCGGCAACCTCGTGCGTTCCGTCGCCATGAGTTCTACCGACGGCCTGGTGCGTGGCGCCGAGGTCGTCGACACGGGCCATCCCATCATGATGCCCGTCGGTCCCGAGACCCTGGGGCGCATCTGGAACGTCGTCGGCGAGCCCGTCGACGAGAAGCCGATGCCCGAGGTTTCCGGCTACATGCCGATCCATCGTCCTGCTCCCGAGTACGATAGCCTGATCACGAAGACCGAGATTTTCGAGACCGGCATCAAGGCCATCGATCTTATCGAGCCCTTCATCAAGGGCGGTAAGACGGGCCTGTTCGGCGGCGCAGGCGTTGGCAAGACCGTTATCATCCAGGAGCTCATCAACAACCTGGCCCAGGAGCACGGCGGCACGTCCGTGTTCACTGGCGTCGGCGAGCGTACCCGCGAGGGTACCGACCTCTACCTGGAGATGAGCGAGTCCGGCGTTATCGAGAAGACCTGTCTGGTTTACGGCCAGATGAACGAGCCGCCGGGAGCGCGTCTGCGCGTCGGTCTGGCCGGTCTGACCGAGGCCGAGTACTTCCGTGACCAGGGTCAGGACGTGTTGTTGTTCGTCGACAACATCTTCCGTTTCACCCAGGCAGGTTCCGAGGTGTCCGCACTGCTCGGCCGTATGCCGTCCGCAGTCGGTTACCAGCCCACGCTCGCTACCGAGATGGGCGACCTGCAGGAGCGCATTACGTCTACTACCACGGGTTCCATTACCTCGGTGCAGGCTGTTTACGTTCCCGCCGACGACTTGACCGACCCCGCGCCGGCCACGACGTTCACCCACCTCGACGCGAAGACGGTTCTTTCCCGTTCCATCGCCGAGCTCGGCATCTACCCAGCTGTCGATCCGCTGGAGTCCACCTCCCGCGCTCTCGAGCCCGCCATCGTGGGCGAGGAGCACTACCGTGTCGCCACCGGTATCCAGGAGCTCCTGCAGAACTACAAGGACCTGCAGGACATCATCGCCATTCTGGGTATGGACGAGCTCTCCGAAGAGCAGAAGCTGACCGTGTCTCGCGCACGTAAGGCCCAGCAGTTCTTCGGCCAGTGCTTCCACGTCGCCACGCAGTTCACCGGCCTGCCCGGCAAGTACGTCAAGATGGAGGACACCGTCCGTTCCTTCGCCGCCATTCTCGACGGCGAGTGCGACGAGATCCCCGAGCAGTGCTTCCGTCTGAAGGGCTCTATCGATGACGTGTACGCCGATTATGAGGCTCTGAAGAAGGCCGAGGCGTAAGATATGGCGAAGTTCACCTGCGATATCGCGACGCCCGTAGCGAAGTGCTACACCGGCGAAGTCCACTATGTCTCGGTGCCTGGCACCGAGGGGGAGATGGGCTTCCTGTCGGGCCATGTGCCCCTGGTCTCCACGCTGAGCGACGGTGTCGTTCGCATTCAGGAAGACGAGGGCGGCTCGTTCAAGGAGTTCGCCGTCGAGGGTGGCTACGTGCAGGTTAGCGGCACGAAGGTCATCATCTTGGCCGACAAGGCCGAACAGCGCTAAGCATCGCGCTCGTGTTTACGAAGGCGGTCCCGCAAGGGGCCGCCTTTTTCGTGCGCGCGTTCCGGCTGAAACGTCATGGATCGAAGTGCAGGATGCCCGATGGTCGATCCGATGCGCCTGGAATATGGCGGGTTTTCGATGCGAAGGCGAAATCATCGCTTCGAAGTTTATCTTGAAACGCTGTCGTGGTATGTTTTACCGGTTCGTCGAGAGGGGCCGCCTTGGCGGCATGAAGCCCGCCCGACCGCAGCGTGGTTTCGGACGCCGGCTCATCGACGCTTATATGGATGACCACACTCAGGAGATATGCATGAAGACCAGCAATAAAGTCATCGCGACGGGCACGTCGGTCGCCCTTGCGCTCACTATGACGCCGGCCGTGGCGCTTGCTGACGAGCCTGCGGCCCAGGACGCCCCTGCGATCGAGGTCGCTGCCGACGATGCTTCGGCAGCGGTCGATTCCTTCGATTTGATGCCTGCAGAAGGCTACGACAAGGCCGACTTCTACAGCGAGGCCGCAGAGGACGAAGTGGAGCTCATGTCCGATTCGACGCGCGCAGCCAGCGTGTATCCGATGAAGATTTCGAAGGACATGCTGTACTTCGGCGCTTTCGAAGGCGGAACCTATGACCGAACCTTCAGCTGGGGCGACGGCTACCATGCGCTCGGCTTCTACCAGTTCGACCATCGATACGGCCTGCAGAACTTCCTGATCGCCTGCTACAACTACAATCCCGAGAAATACGCGATGTTCAAGCAGTTCCGCACTGTTCCGGCTGCCGAATTCAAGGCCGCTAACGCCGTCCGTCAGAAGAACGAAGAAGGTGTCGAGGAGTTCACCGAGCTCGGCAAGGCGCTTAATGAGGCGTGGGTGGCCGCCGCGCATGCCGACGGCGAAGGTGTGAGCATTGCGAACAGCGAGTTCGCCCGCTTGCAGGACGGCTGGGCTTACGAGAGCTACTACATGCCCGCCGAGCGCTATCTGGCAACCTGCGGCATCGACATCTCCGACCGCAACGACGCGGTGAAGGGCCTGTGCTGGGGCATGTCGAACCTGTTCGGCACGTCCGGCTGGCGTAAGTTCGTCGGCGGCATCTCCGACGGCTACGACTGGGACGGCATCTATCATTACCTGAGCGAGCAGTACGTGTGGCCGGGTGCGGGCCTGACCGACGACATGTCCGATACGCAGTTCGTCAGCGTGCTGTGCGACTACGTGGTCGAGAACGTCGCTGTGTTCTACAAGGGCCAGCCGCAATATCATCAGGGTTGGCAGAATCGCTACAAGCGCGAGAAGGCCCAGTGCCTGGCCATCATCGAGCGCACGGGCGACACGCACAAGCCTAGCCCCGAGCCTGAGCCCGAACCCGAGCCGGCGCCGGATTCCAATACGTGGTACGAGCCCTATATCAAGGAGGCAAAGCGCCTCGGTCTGATGCAGGGCTATCCCAACGGTGATTTCAGGCCCGAAGAGGCTGTGACGCGCGCTCAGGTTGCCATGGTGCTCTGCCGTGCGAGCGGCGTCGATACTGGATCGCGTCCGGATAACAAGACCCCGTGGGTCGATGTGCTCGATGGCGCGTGGTACACCGAGGCCATGAATTGGGCTTATCGCAAGGGGATTTTCACGGGCGATACCGGCGCGACCTCTACGGTGCGCCCTGATGACACGATCACGCGCGAAGAGATGGCTAAGGTCGTGGCGACATACATGAAGAAGTTCTGCGGAGCGGATGTCGATGCTTCCGGTTTGGGGTGGCCGAACGGCACGTCCAATACGCACGACCTCGATAAGCTTTCTTCGTGGGCCGTTCCGTATTTCAAGTGGCTCGCCAATGAAGGCATCATGGGCGGTATTGCCAACAAGGACGGCTCCGTTTCGCTCGACCCCCAGGGCACCGCGACGCGCGCCATGTTCTGCAAGGTGGCCGTCGACGTCGTCAAGTGGTAGAAAACATTTGTGGCGTAATGCGCTAAAGATGAAAGCAAAGGACGGCCGCCTTGAAGGGCGGCCGTCCTTGCGTATACGGGCGGTCTTGCGACGTCGTGGTTGAATGCGCAGCATCTTTTTACGAGACCCCGCCGTGCGAACGTATCGGAAACGCCCGCCACGCTGCCTGCGGACGATCCTGCGTTTCGGGGTCCGCAGGCAAGAAAAGAGCCGCCCAAGGAGGGGACGGCTCTTTTTGAGAAATATTGGCGACCCGCCGTTAAAGGCGAATGGTTGTCGTGCTATGCGCCTACCATGACCTGCGCCACAAGCAGTGCGCCGCCGAACACGAACAGGAAGCCGACCATCGGGAGAACGAACTTCAACCAATGCGTGTACTTCATGTCCAACATGGTCAATGTTGCCATGACCAGGCCCGTCGGTGCCAGGTAGAGCATTGCGTACTGGCCCCAGTTGTACGCGGAAACAATGATGGAGCGGTCGATGCCGACGGTATCGGCGAGGGGCGCCAGGATGGGCATTGCCAAGACGGCCAGGCCCGAAGAAGACGGCACGATGAAGCCGAGCAGGAAGAAGATGACCATCATCATGATGATGAAGACTGCGCCTTCCATGCCGGCGACGGCGTTGGAGGCCCAGTAGAGCAGGGTGTCGGAGATGAAGCCCTCTTCCATGATCAGGTTGACGCCGCGCGCCAGACCGATAATCAAGGAAACGCCGACGAGGCTCGAAGCGCCGTTGATGAAGGCGTCGACGACGGTCTTCTCGTCAATGCCGGTGAGGAAGATGCAGATAATCGCGATGAACAGGAAGGAAGCAGCCATCTGCGGGAACCACCAGTGCAGGTTCACGACGCCGTAGATCATAATGACGAAGGCGGCCACGAACAGCACCAGGATGAGCTTGCGACGCCAGTCGAAAGCGGGAATGGTGGAAGAGTTGGAATCATGGACGCTGAAGAGCTTAGCGAAGTGCTCGCGGTCCTCGTAAGTGTAGGAGGCCTCGGGGTTCTTCTTGATTTTCTTGCAGTACCAGTACAGGTAGCTTACGACCACGATAGCGCCGACGACACAGCCGATAACGCGCCATTCGATGCCTTCGGTCCAGGCGACGCCTGCGGCGTTGGACGCGATAACGACGGAGAACGGATTGATCGTGGAGAACGTGGTGCCCATGGAGCCGGCGAGGAAGATGGCACCGACGCAGACGATGGAGTCATACCCCAGGGCAAGGAATATAGGCACGAGAATCGGGTAGAATGCGACCGCCTCTTCTTCGAGGCCGCAGGTCGTACCGCCTAGGACCATCAGAGTGCTGACGAGGAATACCAAGAGGAACTCGCGACCCTTGGTTTTCTTCGTCAAGGCCACCAGACCCGATTCGAATGCGCCTGATGCATTGACGACGCCGATCAAGCCGCCCAGGACGAGAATGAAGACCATGATGTCGACGCCGTTGATGGTGCCGTTGACCATGGCGGCCGTTACGTCGAACAGGCCTTTGGGCTGCTGAGGCAGTTCCTCGTAAGTACCAGGAACGGAGATGGGTTTGGTAATGGAGCCATCGAGGAACTTGTCGACGTCGACCTTCATGTCCTGAAGCTCGGGGTCGGCACGGAAGGCCTCTTCGGTCGCGGGAATGGTGCGGACTTCGCCGCTGGGCTCTGTGATCTGGAACTCGGAGCTATCGGGCAAATAGGCTAGCTTGGAGTAGGCGCCTGCGGGGATGAACCACGTGGCGATAACGGCCAAGATGGTGATCACGAACAAAATCGTGAACGCTGTGGGAACGCTGAATTTCTTCTTTTTCTTCGGCGGTGCGTCCACCGCCGTGGCCGGCTTGGCGGTTGTGGATTCTGCTGACATTGTGCCTCCTTGCAGTTGTCGTGCCGCGCCGTCGAAGCGATGCGGCCTCTTTCTCGTTCTATCGAAGGGCCATTCTTCCCTCGGCCTTCGCTAGACAGGATTCTTCCTACTGAGGACGTTTCTACATCCATTTCGGGACTTATAGTAAAGGGGCGCAGGCCGCATTGAATAGGGGTGAATGCGGCCTGCGGCTTCGCGTGAAGTCAAGCATTCGAATGGAAGTTCGGTTAAGTTCGATTGCGTTGTCGATAGTCGCTTTTACGAGACGTAATATATGGCTGGAATGCGTTTTCGGCGATATTTAAGAGGGGTTGGGGTCGGGTTTAATTTGGGTGTAAAATACCGAATGCGCCATTTTATGTGAGGTTTTGTTGCCACCGCGGCCTTCCTGCTGGGTTTTGTTCTTATTACAGGGGCTTATCTGCATGACGATCGTAGCTATGTTTTATTACACCTTGATGATTTTGCTCGTGAGCATCGTCGCGGCGGCCTTCTGCCTTTCGGGCTATCTTGTCTCGCATCGACGTTTTCTTATTCTGGCTGGTGTCGGATTTTTTTCGTATTTTCTTGATGTGGTGCTGGTTTTTCAGGACGATTTTTTGCTGCGTGGTAGCTCAGGATCGCTGGATTCGATTTATTTCGTAGGATCGCAGCTGCCTTCTGTCATCACGGGCGCAGGCCTCGTGACGGCGTTCTGGTTGTGCCTGTGTGATTTCTTCGAAGTGAAGAACAAGGTGCTTCTTGCTGCGCCTACTGTGGTGTTCGTCATCGGCAGCGTCGTGCTGTATTCTACAGTTGGCAGCGGACCGATGGGTCTGTTCTTGTTCTATGGGATGCGCTCGCTCGTTATGGCGTGGATGTTGCTTTATGTCGCCGCGCGCTATATCGGTTCGACTGACGGCATAGTGCGTGAGCGCTTGTGGCGCCATCGTTTCTTCTATTTTGGCCTGTGGGTTTTAGTCGTATGCATCGTGGTCGAGAATGCGGTGTTTATGTTTGTTATCGACCCAGGGTTGGTAGAGTCGGGCTCCGTTCCGTTTTTCCCCGAGCGTAATTTCGCCGAGAATGCGCTTATGATTTGGTGCGCTGTGTTCGTTTGCGCCGGATGCTGGCGTTTGTTCTCGTTGCACTTCAAGACGCCTCCTGCCGATTGTGGCGACAAGTCGGTCGCTTTCGTCGACAACGGCCTTGCATCGTACTGTGACCGCTACGGTCTATCGGCACGAGAAGAAGAGGTCCTTAGAGAGGTTTTGCTGGGCAAAGATAATCAGTGTATCGCCAGCGAGATGAATCTCGCTCTTTCTACCGTCAAGGTGCACGTGCACAACATCTTGCATAAGACGGGCCAGGCGAATCGTCAAGATCTCATGCGCGATTTCCGCATGCATTCCTAACGGCGTTTCACGCGTTACGGTAGCCTGCGGATGCAAGGGTCGTTCGCTGAAAAAGTTATGCTGAAAACTCCATAGACTGTTGACTTTTCGTTTCGTGGGCGGCCGGTATGATAGGTCGGAATCGATTGGAAGGCGCGCGGGAAGCGGTGGCTCGCCGGTTGTATTCGACGGCGTACCTGCCAGTCTTCGTGCATCTGCCGTATCACGGATAGCATGAGCATCAAGGAGTAAGCACACTATGGCATTCGTTCATCTTCACAACCACACCGAGTATTCCATGCTCGACGGCGCTACCAAAATCAAGAACATGGTGCGCCGCGCCGCCGATTTGGGCATGCCCGCCGTGGCAATCACCGACCACGGCGTCATGTGCGGCGTGCCCGAGCTGTGCGATGCGTGCGATGCGGTCGAGAAGGAGACTGGCACGCGTGTCAAGCCGATTTACGGCTGCGAGATCTACTTCACCGAAGACCTTGAGGTGGGAACGAAGAACAAGTCGCGCTTGTATCATATGGTGCTTCTTGCCAAGAACAACGTGGGTTACCACAATCTGGTCCGCCTGGTGTCCGAATCGCACGTGGACAACTTCTATTACAAGCCGCGCACCACTTTCGACATGCTGCAGCGCTACTCCGAAGGCCTCATCGCCTCGTCGGCCTGCATTGCCGGCATCATTCCGCGCTGTATCGACGCGCGCGATTTCGACGGCGCACGCACGTGGGCCCACAAGTTCGCCGACCTTTTCGGGCCCGACGACTTCTACATCGAGCTGCAGGACCAGGGCATCACGACCAACGGCGGCATGACCCAGCACGACATGAACGTCGAGCTGACCAAGATTGCCAATGAGTTGGGCCTCAAGACTATCGCCACCAACGACTTCCATTACCTGACGCAGGACGACGCCCGCGCCCAGGACATCATGCTGTGCATCGGCACCGGCTCCAATATGGATGACGAGAACCGCATGCGCTTCGCCAACGACCAGTTCTATATGAAGACCGAGGAAGAGATGCGCGCCGCTCTGCGCGACTTCCCCGAGGCGTGCGACAACACGGTAGAGTTGGCCGAGAAGTGCAACGTCGAGCTGGAGCGAGACTCGATTCTGCCGCGTTTCCCGCTGCCCGACGGCGAGACGGAGGAAAGCTGGTTTCGCAAGCGCGTCCAGGAGGGCCTGGTCAAGCGTTACGGCGATCCCGTGCCCGACGAGGTGCAGGAACGCGCCGACTATGAGATGGGCATCATCATCCAGCAAGGCTTCCCTGCATACTTCCTTATCGTGCAGGAATATATCGAATGGGCCCGTAGCCAGGGCATCGGCGTAGGTCCCGGCCGCGGTTCGGCCGCAGGCGCCATCGTGGCATACGCGATGGGCATCACCGACCTCGATCCGCTGTCCAACGGCCTGCTGTTCGAGCGATTCCTGTCGCCCGAGCGCGTCGAGATGCCCGATATCGACGTCGACTTCGAGGACGAGCGTCGCCAAGAGGTCATCGAGCACATCAAAGATGTCTATGGCGAAGACCACGTTTCCGGCGTTATCACGTTCGGCAAGCTGCAGGCGAAAAACGCCATCCGCGACGCTGCCCGCGTGTTGGGCCACCCGTACGGCGTGGGCGACCGCCTGTGCAAGATGGTCGGCGACGAGCTCGGTATCACGATCGACAAGGCGCTGGCCACTAATCCCGATTTCAAGAAGGCCTATGACGGCGAGCCCGAATCACGCGAGATCATCGACGCTGCGCGCTCGATCGAGGGCAACGTGCGCGGCGAGGGCGTGCATGCGTGCGCCACGATCATCTGCCGCGACCCGATGTCCGACCACGTGCCCATGAAGCGCGACACCAAGGGTGGCGGCATCATCACGCAATACGACGGCCATTACACGCCCGACCTGGGCCTGCTCAAGATGGACTTCCTTGGCCTGCGCACCCTGGGCGTGCTTTCGCGCGCGTGCCGCAACATCAAGGAGCGCTTCGGCATCGAGATCATTCCCGAAGAGATCCCGACCGAGGACGACAAGGCCTTCGAGCTTATGCAGTCGGGCAACATGGACGGATTGTTCCAGGTCGAAGGCGCGCTGTACGTCGGCCTGTTCGCGCGTCTCCCACCCAAGCGTTTCTCCGACGTCGTGGCGTCGATTGCACTGAACCGTCCTGGCCCGCTTGAGTCCGGCATGGTGGAAGACTATATCAAGGTGGCAAGCGGCAAGACGCCGGTGCACTATTACGACGACCGCCTGCGCCCGCTGCTCGAGGAAACCTACGGCACCATGGTCTACCAGGAGCAGATCATGCAGATTTCTATGGTGATGAGCGGTTTCTCGGCAGGCAAGGCGGACAAGCTTCGTAAGGCGATGGGTAAGAAGAAACTCGACGTCATGATGAAGCTGAAGGACGACTGGTGCAACGGAGCCGTCGAGAACGGCTATTCGCTCGAAATCGCCGAGAAGATTTGGGAAGACGCCGAGAAGTTCGCGAAGTACGCGTTCAACAAGTCGCATTCGGCGGCATACGCCATCCTGGTCATGCGCACGGCATACCTGAAGGCGTATTATCCGCACGAATACATGGCGGCCGTCCTGTCCAGCTACATGGGAAACGCCGACAAGCTGATCAAGTACATCGCCAGCTGCACGCATAGCAACATTCCGGTTCTGCCGCCCGATATCAATTCATCGAACCTCGAGTTCACGCCGCTCGACGAAGGCATCCGCTTCGGTCTGGCCGGCGTGCGCGGCGTCGGCGGCGCGGTGGCCGAGGCTATCATCGCCGAACGCAACGCCAACGGTCCGTACGCGAGCCTGCACGACTTCGTGAACCGTCTGGACACGAAGTGCTACAACCGCAAGACGCTCGAAGCGCTGATCAAGGCTGGTGCATTCGACAGCACAGGCTATACGCGCAAGCAGCTTATGTACTTCATCGAGGAGACGCCTATCCTGGAAAGCGCCTCGAAGCGCCAGCGCGACCGCGATGCCGGTCAGGTGAGCATGTTCGATATGTTCGCAGGCGTCGAGGACAGCGGCTTCAAGGAAGACGTTCCGCCCGCTGACGGCGTGGAATGGGACAAGCGCACGCTGCTTGCCTACGAAAAAGAGATCCTGAAGATCTACGTGTCGGACCACCCGCTGCGTCCGTTCGAAGGTGCGCTGCGTCGCATAACCAAATACCACCTGGGCGACCTTTCCGAGCACAAGGGCGACATCAACAGCGGCGTGTTCGCCGGACTGATTACGAGCGTCGGCGTGAAGCTGACCAAGAAGGGCAAGAAGATGGCGAACTTCTTGCTCGAGGACACGACGGGCCATGTCGAAGGCGTGTGCTTCAAGTACGACGATTTCCAGGACGCTTTGCAGGAAGACGCGATCGTGAAGGTGAGGGGCAAGTTCGAGCACTCCGATCGCGGCGACCAGATCATGGCGTTCGAGGTGGAGCGCCTCGAGCTTGACGAGGCCCATGCCGGTCCGAGCCATCTCGAAATCAGGCTGAACGCCTCCGATTTCGATGCGGTCACATCGGCGCAGCTGCAAAAGATCTTGAGGAGCCATCCGGGTCGCGATGCCGTGGTGCTCAGGATCCAGCAGTCCGACGGGCGCAAGTTCCACGCCGAACTTCCGATGACGGTGGATGTGACGAACAACCTGCTGTTCTCGGAGATTCTGGATCTTTTCGGCCGCCCGGTATGGAAGGCCAGCTAGGAACGAGGCTTCTCATGGCATGTTGCGGGACGGCCGCGTTCGCTGCGGCCGTCCCGTTTCCGTAATCCGACGTCGCCCGTTTGCGCGCGTCTTGGCTATACATGAGGACATGATGACGAAAGAACAGGCGCCCGCAATCGGCGCAATCAACGAAGCGCAGGCCGAAGGCCTCTGCCATACCGTGTCTTTGACCCTGGGCTACAACGGCGCCCCGTTCGCCGGCTTCGCGCGCCAGGCGGAAAGCCACGTCAAAACCGTTCAGGGCGAACTGGAGCAGGCGCTCTCGCTTTTGTACCGCCGCGAGGTCAAGACGGTCTGCGCGGGCCGCACCGATGCGGGCGTCCATGCACTGGGCCAGGTGGTCAGCTTCGATCTGACCGAAGACGAGATGCGTGCCAAGACGCTGCGCTCTCTGCAGCGTTCGATGAACGCGCTGGTGGACGACGGGATCTCCATTTCGGCGGTGGAGGAGCGTCCGTTCGGCTTCAGCGCCCGCTTCGATGCGCGTTGGCGCGAATACCACTACCATATCTGCACGCAGAGCGCGCGCCCCGTGCTGGTCATGCCGCTTGTGTGGCATCTCGGCGGGGTGGGCCTCGACGCTGACGCTATGCGCGCCGCTGCATCGCGTCTCGTGGGCGAGCACGATTTCAAAAGCTTCTGCATGGCCGCGTCGGCCCATATGATCGAGGCCGACGGTCGTTCCACCTGCCGTAACGTCATGGCGTGCGATGTCTATCCCGAAATGCTCGTGGGAACGCCCGTGATCACCGTGCGCGTGGTCGGCAATGCGTTTCTGCATTCCATGGTGCGCACGATGGTGGGCACGCTCGTCGAAGTGGGCCGCGGCAAGCGCGACGCCGCCTGGATCGATGACGTGCTCGCCGCCCGCGACCGTTCGGCTGCGGGTCAGAATGCGCCGGCTGCGGGCCTGACGTTTTGGCGTGTCGGCTATGGAGAACAGTGCGTCGAGATCGTCGGTTAAAAGGCGCGTGGTCGCTTTGCGCGACGAACGGCGGATTCGGAGCCGTTTCGGTGTTCGAACGTTTCCAGTATGTTGCCATTCGTCGCTTGTGGCGAATTCTTCCATTGGGAACTGGGGCACTACGCTACAATAAAGTGCCATATTCGCGAAACGGATCGTTTTGTTGACTAAAAGGTTCGCACATCAAGCTGCAAGAATGTGCGAGCCATTTTCATATCGGTCCGGTTTCGCTTCGGTTCGCGGGCGTACGCCCGCCTGGATGGAAAGGACGGACCATGGCAGATTCGGCTACTCCCGCACGTGCATCTTGGTCGGGCAAGCTGGCGTTCGTGCTGGCAGCCGCCGCTTCCGCGGTCGGCCTGGGCAGCATGTGGCGCTTCCCGTATCTGGCGGCGAAATACGGCGGAGGCACGTTCTTGTTCGTGTATCTCGTGTTCGTATTCACCATCGGTCTGGCTTTGCTGCTGCTCGAGACGGCGCTCGGCCGTAAGACGGGGCAGAGCTCGATCGGCGCCTTCAAGGCGTTCGGCAAGAAGTACATGTTCATCGGCGTGCTGATGTCGGCGGTTCCGTTCATTATCGTGCCGTATTACTGCGTTATCGGCGGCTGGGTCACCAAATATTTGGTCGGTTATGCGGTCGAGGGTCCCGCGGCCCTTGCCGACGGCGGCGGGTTCTTCACGAACTTCATCACCAGCGGATCCGAGAGCATGGCATTCATGCTGGTGTTCATGGCCCTGACCTATCTGGTCGTCGCGTTGGGCGTCAACAAGGGCATCGAAAAGGCGAATCTCGTCATGATGCCGCTGCTGATCGTCATGGCCGCGGGCGTCGCGATCTACGCGCTCACGCTGCCGGGCGCCATGGACGGTCTGGCGTTTTACTTGCTGCCTGACCTGAGCGCTATTTCTCCCGAGTTGATTATCGCAGCGCTCGGGCAGACGTTCTTCACGTTGTCGTTGGCCATGGGCATTATGGTGACCTACGGATCCTACCTGAAGAAGTCCACCAAGCTCACTTCCAGCGTCACGCAGATCGCGGGCACCACGTTCGGCGTCTCGCTGCTCGCAGGTCTCATGATCATCCCTGCCACCTTCGCCGCCCTCGGCTCCGGCGAGGCCGTGGCTGAGAACTCCGGTCCGTCGCTGATGTTCATCATCCTGCCCCAGGTGTTCCAGAACATGGGCGGCATGGCTTCCGCGCTGGGCTTCGTGTTCTTCATCCTGGTCCTGTTCGCGGCGCTGACGAGCTCCATCTCGCTCGTCGAGACCTGCACCTCGATCATTTCCGACGGCACCAAGTGCTCCCGCCGCCGCGCGCTGGTCATCGTGATCGCCTTCACCACGGTCATGGGCATCATCGTCAACATGGGCTACAGCTCGCTGTCGTTCATTCAGCCTCTGGGCGAGGGCTCTTCGATCCTCGACTTCCTCGACTTCGTGTCCAACTCCGTTTTGATGCCGATTGCCGCACTGCTGACCTGCATCTTCGTCGGCTGGATCATCGGCCCGAAGGTCGTCATCGACGAGGTCCGCGAATCCGCCAAGTTCAAGCTGGCAGGCGTTTGGACCGTGATGGTCAAGTACGTCGCTCCCGTCGTGCTGGTGGTCATCCTGGTCGCCTACGTTGCGCAGACGCTGGGGTTGTTCTCCATGTAGCGCTCGCGGGGTCGCATCCGAAGTCGCCCGCTTTCCTACCGCTCGCTTTGCTCGCTATGCGTCGAGCTCCGCTTGACAGCCTATGAATGGCGAAGTGTGAGGAAGCGAGCGATTCGGATCGCGATCCCGCTCGTTTGGGCTTTTAGGACCCGCGCTCTTTGGAGCGCGGGTCTTTTTTTGTTTGCAGGTGAGAGGATGATCCGGGTGCTTGGATTCGGGTCTTTTCATGCGTGCTTGCATGGTTTGGTATGATGGACGGTACGTTTATTCGTCGCTTTCACGGCTTCAAGGAGATATGCCATGTCGCTTTCTATCGGTATCGTGGGCCTGCCCAACGTCGGCAAGTCCTCGCTGTTCACCGCGCTTACGAAGAAGAGCGGTTTCGCTGCCAATTATCCGTTCGCCACGATCGAGCCCAACGTCGGCCTGGTCCCCGTTCCCGACGATCGCCTCGAGGCGCTCGCCACGCTGGACCATCCTACGAAGATCGTCCCGGCCACGGTCGAGTTCGTCGACATCGCAGGTCTGGTGGCGGGTGCGAGCCAGGGCGAAGGCCTGGGCAACAAGTTCCTGGCCAACATCCGCGAGACCGACGCTATCTGCGAGGTGGTGCGTTTCTTCAGCGACCCCAACGTCGAGCACGTGTCCAAGAAGGTCGATCCGCAGTCCGACGTCGAGACCATCAAGACCGAGCTGATCTTGGCCGATATCGCCACGCTCGAAAAGGCCCTGCCGCGCCTCGAGAAGGAATCCAAGCGCGATAAGACCGCTGTGTTCAAGTTCGAGACGGCCAAGAAGGTTCTCGCCGGTCTCAACGAGGGGCATCGCGCGCTGACGCTCGGTCTGAGCGACGACGAGATGGCGGCTATCAAGGACCTGTGCCTGCTTACCTGCAAGCCCATGCTCTACATCGCCAACGTCGACGAAGACCAGCTGGGCGCTGAACTTCCTGAAATCGACGGCCAGATCCCTGTGCCCATCTGCGCGAAGACCGAGGCCGACCTGTCCGAGCTCGACCCCGAAGACGCCAAGATGTTCATGGAAGAGCTGGGCCTGTCCGAAAGCGGCCTTGCCCGCCTGATTCGCGAGGCCTACAAGCTGCTCGGCCTGCAGAGCTATTTCACCAGCGGCGAAATCGAGACCCGCGCCTGGACCATTCCGGTCGGCGCGAAGGCGCCGCAGGCTGCAGGCGTTATTCATTCCGACTTCGAGCGCGGCTTCATCAAGGCAGAGACCGCCAGCTTCGAGGACTACATCGCCCTCGGCGGCGAGAAGGGCTGCCGTGAAGCCGGCAAGCTGCGCCAGGAAGGCAAGGAATACGTGGTGCAGGACGGCGACGTCATGCATTTCAAGTTCAACGTGTAAGGCGAGGCTTCGTCCGACTCGTTCGCATGTCGTAAGGCGCCCTCATCGCGAGGGCGCCTTTCTTGTGCGAGGAAGGATGCAAGCGCGCCGTTTTTCCGCGCGCGCCGGTTCGCGGCCGGATTCGCGCGGTAAGATAGGGGCGATTCGCGCGGCGCATGTGCGACGTTTGCGCTGCGGTCTTTTCGTTTTCCGATGCGAGCGCCTATGCGGCGCTCAGATAAAAGGGGGAGCCATGTCGGATATCCGCACCGATCACGATTTCGCGCCGCTGGGCTTCGGCTTCATGCGCCTGCCTGAAATAGAACGCGACGGCCAGACGGTTTTCGATCACGAGGCGATCTGCACGATGGTCGATGAATTCATGAATGCGGGCTTCACGTATTTCGACACCGCCTACGGCTACCATAACGGCAGGTCGGAATGCGAATTGAAGGCGGCGCTGGTCGATCGCTACCCGCGCGAGGCTTACACGATCGCCACGAAGCTTCCCGCATGGATGGCCGACGACGCCGCCCGTGCGCGCGCCATGTTCGACGAATCCCTTGCGAAGCTGGGTATCGAGTACTTCGACTATTACCTGCTGCATAACCTGGGCGGCCCGCTGACCGAGCCGTTCGAGGAATACGGCCTGTGGGATTACGTCGCCGAAAAGCGCGAGCAGGGCCTCATCCGCCATCTCGGCTTCTCTATCCACGACAAGGCCGACGCCCTCGAAGAGGTGCTGGCCAAGCATGCCGACATCAAGCTCGACTTCGTGCAGCTGCAGATCAACTACGCCGATTGGGAGAGCATCATCATCGAGTCCCGCAAATGCTACGAGGTGGCGCGCGCCCACGGCCTGCCTATCGTGATTATGGAGCCCGTCAAGGGCGGATCGCTCGTGAACTTGCCTCCTGCGGCGGCCGACATTCTGCGCGAGGCCGACCCGGTCGCTCCCCCCGCGTCGTGGGCGCTGCGCTTCTGCGCATCGCTGCCCGGCGTCGCGGCGGTGCTTTCGGGCATGTCGACGATCGATCAGGCGCGTGACAACGTGAAAACGTTTTCCGAGGCCCGTCCGCTCGACCAGGCGGAACGAGCCGTGCTCGACCGCGTGCGCGTCGTGCTCGACGGCATCGAGACCGCCCCCTGTACCGATTGCCGCTACTGCATGAAAGGTTGCCCCGAAGGCGTGCATATCCCCACGATCATGGATTCGCTCAACATCATGTCGGTGTTCGGCGACATGCATCGCGCCAAGGAGAACTATATCTGGAATGCGACGGGCGGCGAGGCGAGCAAATGCATTCAGTGCGGTGCCTGCGAGGAAGTGTGTCCGCAGAAGATCGACATCATCGACCAGCTCGAGCGTGCGGCCGAACTGTTCGAGGAGTAAGGCGTTTATGGCCGTTTCCGAAAACCAAGGCGCGCGCCCCTCATTCACGGGCCTCGGGGCGCGCGACGTATCCGCGTGCGCATCCCGCCCGACGATGGACGATGCCCGTGCGGCGTTGTCCCGCTACTTCGGCTACGAGGACTTCCGCGAGGGCCAGCGCTTTATCGTCGACGCGGTGCTCGCAGGGCGCGACGCGCTGGGAATCATGCCCACGGGCGCGGGAAAATCAATGTGCTACCAGGTGCCGGGCATCGTCTTGCCCGGCCTTGCCCTCGTGGTTTCGCCGCTCGTCTCGCTTATGTCCGACCAGGTGCACGCGCTGCTCGATGCAGGCGTGAGGGGTTCCTATATCAATTCGACGTTGACGCCCGGCCAGCAGCGCACGGTCATGCGCCGCGCGATCGAGGGCACGTATAAGGTCATGTACGTCGCGCCCGAGCGCCTGGCCGATCCGGCCTTTCGCGAGTTCGTTTCGCAGGTGCACGTGGCGCTGGTCGCGATCGACGAAGCGCATTGCGTCTCGCAGTGGGGTCAGGACTTCCGCCCCTCGTATCTGGAGATTCGCGACTTCATCGAATCGTTCGCGACGCGCCCGACCGTGGTGGCCCTGACCGCCACGGCGACCGAGCGTGTGCGTGACGACATTTGCGAAATGCTCGGCTTGCGCGACCCGGCGACCATCGTCACGGGCTTCGACCGTCCCAATTTGATGTTCGGGGTGGAACGCCTCGATGCGAAGATGAAGCGCCGCCGCGTGGCGGGGTATATCGCCGAGCACCCGCGCGAAAGCGGCATCATCTATTGCAACAAGCGCAAAGAGGTGGACGACCTGGCCGATTGGCTCGCGTCGCAGGGTGTCGCCTCGGCGCGCTACCATGCGGGCATGAGCACTGCCGAGCGCCAGGAAAGCCAGCGGCGCTTCATCGACGACGACGCCCTTGTTATGGTCGCCACCAACGCTTTCGGCATGGGCATCGACAAGTCGAACGTGCGTTACGTCATCCATCACAACATGCCGAAGAGCATCGAGGCGTACTACCAGGAAGCGGGCCGTGCGGGCCGCGACGGCGAGCCTTCGGAGTGCCTGCTGCTATGGAACGACGGCGACACCTCCACCTGCCGCTACTTCATCGACAGGGTGGGCATGAACGACGGCGTCGCCGAGGACGAGGTGGAACGTGTGCAGGCGATTCAGCGCCGCATGCTCGACTGGATGCTGGGCTACTGCCGCACCACCGGATGCCTGCGCGCGTATATCCTGAAATATTTCGGCGAGGAATTCGCGGGTCGAGACGGCGAAGGCGCGCAGGCGTGCGAAAGTGGCTGCGGCAATTGCTCGAACTGCCTGGGCGATTTCGAGATGGTCGATGTGACCGATGTGGCGAAGGCCTGCGTGCGTTGCGTGCTCGAGCTGCACGGCTCGTTCGGCAAATCTATGATCGCCGACATCGTGCGCGGCTCGAAGGCCAAGCGCCTGCTGGACGGCGGACTTGACCGCCTGTCCTGCTACGACACGGTGAGCGATTCGGCGAACTTGGTGAAGGACGTGATCGAGTTATTGGCCGCCGAAGGCCTGCTGAGCATCTCCGACGGCACGTACCCGGTAGTCGAGGCGGGCCCGCGTATCCTCGAGGCCGAGGCCGACGGCTTCACGTTTTCGATGAAGAAGATCAAGCGCGAACGTCCTGCGGCGTCTGCTGGTCGGGGCCTGCCGAGCTCGGTTTCGTTCGGATCGTCGGGTTCGGGCGATGCCGAGCTGTTCGAGCGTCTCCGCGTGCTGCGCAAGCGTCTCGCTGACGAACAGGGCATCCCGCCGTACGTGGTGTTCTCGGACAAGTCGTTGCACGACATGTGCGCCCGCATGCCGCGCAACGCCGACGAATTCCTCATGGTCAGCGGCGTGGGCGAGCGCAAACTCGAACGCTACGGCACGGCGTTCATGGAGGAAATCGCCGCCTTTTCCGTTGAGCGTTAAATGGGGCGGCCGAGCGTCTGGTCGTGCCCGTCCGCCCGCCGCTCAGCGCCGCCTTCGCTCTTGTACAGTCAAGAGCGTCCTGTAAAGACCCCTGATGGGATGGCTTTTATACTGGCCGCATCGAGTTCGTCTCGGTGCGGCCGTTCGTTTTCTCCGATGCGTTCCGCCGTCCGTGACGGGAGGGGACATGCGCGCGGATGCGCGGCGCGAAAATCGAACGAGAAGGGAGCGGTTCGCATGGGAATCCTGTATCAAGCGGCCGACATGTCGTATTGGGCTATTTGGCTGTTCATTCTGTTCGCCTTGATGGCGTTCAACGAGTTCGGTCGCACGAGCAAATGGGGCGGCATCGCCCTGTTCGCCGTGCTGCCGGCGGTGCTGACGATTTTCGTGTGGCCCACCACTGCGGCTCCGGGCAACGAGTACGGCACGGGCACGTGGTTCAATTGGGTGAAGACCTATTCGGCCTTGGCAGGCTGCCTCGGCTTCATGGCGTTGCGTTTCGTGCACTGGAAGGGCGCCGACGGCAAGACCCGCTATCTGTATGAGAAGAAGTGGGCGCTGTGCTTTCCTCCGCTGATCTTGGCCATCAACATCGCCGAGGCCGTCATCCGCGACTTCCAGGTGTTTAGCTTCGGCTTGTGGCAGGGCGGTACGGTGGAAAACCTCTGGACCATGTCCGGCCCCTGGAACATCATGAACGGCATCGCCGGTATCCTCAACATCATCACCATTTGCGGCTGGGTCGGCATCGTCATCTCGAAGGACAAGACCCGCGACATGATCTGGCCCGACATGATCTGGGCATGGATCCTTGCATACGACTTCTGGAACTTCGCCTACACCTATAACTGCATTTCCGACCACTCCGCCTACTGCGGTCTGGCCCTGCTTCTTTCCTGCACCATCCCGACGTTCTTCATTAAGCGCGGCGCCTGGCTGCAGCATCGCGCCCAGACTCTCGCGCTGTGGATCATGTTCATCATGACCGTCCCGCAGTTCGCCGACATGTTGGCGCCCATTCCCACCACGCACAACCCCGTCGCATTCTTCGCGGTGAGCTTCGTGGCCCTGGTAAGCAACGTTGTCCTGGCGATCTACCAGTTCAACAAGATCCGCAAAAACAAGCTCAACCCCGTCAAGGACGAGCTCTACGCCGACACCAAGGTGTACAAGAGCGTCCTCGAGGAGAACATCTAGGGCGGTCGCGCGTCTTCGCGCATGCCGCTTGGGCGGATGGACCCGATGGGCTTCGGTTCGAACGATATAATGAAGGCGTCTGCTTTTCGTTGCGGACGCCTTTTTGCATGCATGCGGCGCAGAGGGGAAGTGCGCCGCGTTTCCAGGGGAAGGTGAGCGCATGCGATTCGAATCGACGGCTTCGTCGCCCGAGGCGCGCGAGGCATATAAGAAGGGTCGTCGCATCGAGGGGCGTGCGAGCGATATCATGCAGGCCGCGCGCGACCTGTTCGAAACGAAGGGCGTGGCCGCCACCACCGTCAAAGACATCGCGGCGGAGGCCGGCATCACGCGCGAGCTGTTCTATTACTATTTTTCGAGCAAAAACGACGTGGTCGCCGCCGTGCTCGACGACTATGTCGCCGATATCGTCGAAAGCGTCGCCGTATGGAACGAGACACGCCGATTCGGCGCGATGCCCGAAGCATTGCGCGACTGCATGGCAACGTTGCGCCGTACGCTCTACGACGCCAACGGGCCGCGTCCGATGATCGCGGTGCTTGAAGAGCTGGGCGTGCGCGATTCGTTCGACGTGCGCGCCGTGCGCGAGACCGCCGACTTTTTCTGCAAGAACGTCGCCGAAGAATACGGCCGCTACCATGACGTGAAAATCGACCTGTTGTTCGAGATGTTCTGCGTGATGCTGTTCGGACTGGTCGGCCTTCTGAAAATCGACCCGCTGATCAGCGACGAGAAGCTGATGCGCGTGGTCGAACAGACGCTTCAGCTCGATATGGAGCCGCCGGCCGAGCACTCTTTGCTGAAATAACGCCCGAATCGTTTCGACGTTCCCGTGCCCTTGCGCCGTTCGCGTCCGTGCGCCCGTCGCCCTTTGCTATCATGGGCAAGTTAAGCGAAACCAACGAATACACGAGAGGTTGGAGGATGCTGCATGGCAGGACGTCTGACTGAAAAAGACGTGCGCGACATCGCGACGTACGCGCGCATCGGGCTTGATGATCAAGAGGTCGCTCAGATGACCGTCGATTTGAATAACATCATCGCCACGCTCGAGCCGATCACCCATTACGGGCTCGACGGCGTGGAACCGACTTTCCATCCCATCGGAGGCTTGCACAACGTGATGCGCGAAGACGTGGTGGAGGAGTCCTTCACGCAGGAACAGGCGCTCGCAAACGCTCCGAAGCAGCAGGACGGCAGCTTCCTGATTCCGGCCATCCTCGGCGGAGGTGATCAGTAATGGCGTATACCACCGATATGGGCGTGCGCGCGGTTCATGAGGGAATCGCCGCAGGCGAATTTTCCGCGCGCGAGGTGGCCCAGGCATCGTTCGACCATATCGCGAAGGCCGATGCCGACATCCATGCCTACCTCGAACTGACCGAAGATGCCGCATTCGCCGCGGCCGACAAGGTCGACGCTGCCGTGGCCGACGGAACGTTCGACCAGATGGGCCTGCTTGCCGGCGTGCCTGTGGCGTTCAAAGACAACATGAACATGGAAGGCACGCATACCACTTGCTCTTCCAAGATGCTTGAGAACTACGTGTCGCCCTATACCGCGACCTGCGTTTCCCGTCTGATCGAGGCGGGCGGCCTGCCGCTGGGCAAGCTCAACATGGACGAGTTCGCGTTCGGCTCCTCCACGGAAACCTCGGCGTTCGGCCCCACGAAGAATCCTTGGGACCTCTCCCGCGTTCCGGGCGGTTCGTCGGGCGGTTCGGCCGCCGCGGCCGCCGCGGGCATGGCGTGCATCACGCTGGGCTCCGACACCGGCGGGTCGATCCGTCAGCCCGCCTCCTTCTGCGGCGTCGTGGGCGTCAAGCCCACCTACGGCATGGTGTCCCGCTACGGCGTGGTTGCCTTCGGCAGTTCGCTCGACCAGGTCGGCCCCTTCACGCGCAGCGTCGAGGACGCCGCCTACGCGATGGACGCCCTGTGCGGCTTCGACCCGCGCGACTGCACCTCGCAGCATTTCACGCCGCACTTCGTCGACGCGCTTTCCCAGGGCGTCGAGGGCATGAAGGTGGGCATTGTCCCCGGCTTCATGGACGCGCCCGGCCTGACCGCCGAGGTCAAAGAGAAGGTGAACGAGGCCGCCGGCAAGCTCGAGGCCGCAGGCGCCGAGCTCGTCGAGGTCGAGCTTCCGCACGCCGACGCAGCCATCGGCGCGTACTACGTGCTGGGTCCCTGCGAGGCGTTCTCCAACCTGGCCCGCTTCGACTCGGTGCGCTACGGCTACTGCGCCGAAGGCCATAAAGGTCTGGGCGGCCAGTACGAGGGCAGTCGCGCCGGCGGTTTCGGCATGGAGGCCAAGCGCCGCATCATGCTGGGCAGCTACCTGCTTTCCGCGGGCGTCTACGAGAAGTATTACTATCCTGCGCAGCAGGTTCGTCGCCTGATCACGCAGGATTACGAGCGCGCTTACGAGAGCTGCGACGTCATCCTCATCCCCGCGAGCCCGCGTTCCGCGTTCCAGTTCGGCGAAATCGGCGATCCCGTGGAAATGCACCTGTCCGATATCTTCACGGTGTCGATCAACATCGCCGGCAACGGCGGCATGAGCGTCCCGTGCGGCCTGGGCAGCGAAAGCGGCATGCCGATCGGCGTCCAGCTGGTCAGCCCGCAGTTCAAAGACGTCAATATGTTCCGTGCGGCCGCCGCGTTGGAGGCCGCCTACGGCCCGGCTCCCGTGGCGCCGGCGTTCCAGGCAGGTGAATAAGCGCATGAAAACCCTCGAAGAAGTACTGCAGGATTGGGAGGCCGTGATTGGCCTCGAGGTCCATGCCGAGCTGACCACGCTCAATACCAAGATGTTCTGCGGCTGCAAGCTCGAGTTCGGCGCCGAGCCCAATACGCACACGTGCCCCGTGTGCCTGGGCCTGCCGGGCGCCCTGCCCGTGCCGAACAAAGCTGCTATCGAGTCGATCGTGCTGGCCGGTCTGGCCACCAACTGCGACATCGAGAAGCATTCCATGTTCTATCGCAAGAACTACATGTATCCCGACATGTCGAAGAACTTCCAGACCACCCAGGGTCCTGTGGCGTTTTGCATGCGCGGCCACCTCGACCTCGACGTCGACGGCCCGGGCGCCAAGGAACGCGCTGACCTGGACGGCCTTGAGCCGGGCGAAAGCCGTGGCAACGTCACTCGCACCGAGGACGGCTACGTGGCGCACGTGGGCATCACGCGCATCCATATGGAAGAGGACGCGGGCAAGATGGTGCACATCGGCGGCGGCGAGGGCCGCATCGCGGGCGCCACGCACAGCCTGGTCGACTACAACCGCGCCGGCACGCCGCTGATCGAGCTGGTCACCGAGCCCGAGCTGCGCACGCCCGAAGAGGCTCGCCTGTTCATGCAGAAGCTGCGCCAGATCTATCTTGCCATCGGCATCTCCGACTGCTCGATGGAAGAGGGCAGCCTGCGTTGCGACGGCAATATCAGCCTGCGCCGCCGCGGCGAGACGAGGTTCGGCACCAAGACCGAGCTGAAGAACATGAACAGCTTCAAGAACCTGCACGACGGTCTTGCGTACGAGATTTGCCGTCAGGCCCAGGTGCTCGAAGAGGGCGGCACAATCTATCAGGAAACGCGCCATTGGGACCCCTCTGCGAAGCGCACCATCGTGATGCGTGTCAAGGAGACCGCCGACGACTATCGCCTGTGCCCCGAGCCCGACATGGCGCCGTTCGATTTGTCCGACGAATTCATCGACAACGTGCGTTCGCGCCTTCCCGAGCTTCCCGACCAGAAGGCGAAGCGCTTCGAGTCCGCGTTCGGCCTGTCGGCCTATGACGCGCGCCACCTGGTGGAGCATCGCGTGACGTCGATGTTCTTCGAAGCCGCCATGGAGGCCGCGGGCGACGCAAAGCTCGCCAAGCCGCTGGCCAACCTGGTGATCAACGATATCACGGCGCGTATGAACGCCGACGAGTCGTTCGACCTGGAGGCTTCGGCGCTGACGCCCGTCCGCGCGGTCGAGCTGGTGAAGCTTACGGCGAGCGACGCCATTTCCTCCAAGCAGGCCAAGGAGGTCTTCGCCGCCATCATCGACGAGGACAAAGACCCCGCGGTCATCGTGGAAGAACGCGGCATGAAGCAGGTCAGCGACACGGGCGCGATCGAGGCCGTGGTCGACGAAATCATCGCCGCCCATCCCGACGAGGCCGCCCGTTACAAAGAGGGCGAGACCAAGCTGATCGGCTTTTTCGTCGGCCAGTGCATGAAGCAGATGCGCGGCCAGGGCAACCCGAAGATGATCAATCAGATTCTGGCGAAAAGGCTCGGCTAATCGCGATCCGTCACGGCACCGAGCCGTGCGAGCATGTGCCTTTTCTAGGGCGTCGACTCCGGTCGGCGCCCTTTTCTCTTTTCTTAAATCGGGACAGGGGTGCGGCGCAGCAGCGTTCGATATGGTGTTCTACCTGGTGTTTCTCTTGGTCCGACGCGCGATGCGAAGAGTCGCCGTTCGTTCGGTCATTAGCTGGCAGCTAATGTTTTTCAAAAAGCGATTCCTTAGCATTCATACCTAGCGACGCGCGGGCGTCGCTGTGCTTGATCGAAAGGAATGCAATGACCGAGAATACCCCTGTAAGCAAGAATGGCGTCGATCCGTATCAGCCTCCCGTAGCGCAGAGCCAGGTTCCCGCCTCCCGATCGGGAATGGCGGTAACGGGCCTCGTGTTGGGCGTCATCGCGCTGGCGACTTCGTTTCTTCCCATCGTTAACAATCTTTCGTTCGTCCTTGCGGGCGTTGGTGTTGTGTTCGCGATCGTCGGCGTAGTTGCCACCCGTCGCGGAAAGAAGCGCGGAAAAGGCATGGCGGTCGCTTCCGTCGTACTGAACGTAGCGGCTTTGGCCATCGTGCTTGCGACGCAGAGCATGTTTAGCGCTGCGATCGATGATGCCATGGTCTCGACCGAAGAAGTGGCGGGCGCCGCTTCCGAACCCACCGCTTCTACCGCCGAGGAAAAATACACTATTGAAGGCGAAACGATGGTATCTGACAGCTACTCGACCAAGATTGCGGGCACATTGACGAACAATACCGATAAGGAAATCGGGTACCTGCAGCTGTCCTACACCCTCTACGACGCCGACGGAGCCCAGTTGGGAAGCGCTTTCGCCAACGTCAGCAATCTCGAGGCGGGCGGTGTGTGGAAGTTCGAGGCCGTTGCGTTCGAGTCCGGCGTGGCGACATACAAGCTGGCCGATGTGACTGGCTTCTAGGTTGTTCGCGATGCGGCAAGGTCGTTCAGCCGCCGTTTTTGGGTCTGCTACGAAAACCTCTGCTCAAGGTGATAGGTATAATGGCGAAAAGTCCCGACGAAAAAGGAGAAGGAGCCGCGTGGAAGAGCCGTTGACCGAGGAGCTGCTCGAAGAGCTGCTCGCATCGCCCGATCCCGCGCAGTTCGCGCGCAAGCATCGGATCGCCGAAAAAAGGCTGTTCGAGCATTTGAACGAGCTGCTCGAGGAAAAGGGCCTGGTGCGCATCGATGTGATCCGCGAAGCCGGCATCAACGAGACGTTCGGCTATCAGATTTTCGTCGGCCAGCGCAATCCGTCGCGCGACAAGGTGCTTCAGATAGCCTTCGCTATGCATCTCGACCTGCGCGAAACCAATCGGCTGCTGCGCGCAGCCGGCGCAAGCGACCTGTACTGCAAAAACCGGCGCGACGCGATTATCATCTTCTGTCTCGACAGAGGCTACGGTCTGTACAAGACCGATGAGGAGCTGTATCGCCTCGGCGAGAAAACGCTCTGTCGGCCGTGCTAGCGGCGCTTTCCATATCGTCTGCGCCCGTCGGATGCGCGACAGCTCCGGCGGGGATAGGGGAGACGGGTGCTGAGCGCCCGTCTCTTTTTTGCTACCATGACATCTATGCAAACCGATGAACTGGAAGAATACCTCGACTCTCTGCAACGCGACGCACGCTATCGCGTGGACGCCGTGCTCAGGGAAAGCGCCCATGAAACCACCCAGCGCGTGACACTCGTCTGCGACGACGAATCCGAGCAAGGTCTTTACGTGCGCAAATACATCAAGCGCGGATCGGGGATGGGTGCCGCGTACGGCCGTATCTGCGAGGCGCAGAAAAACGGCCGTCGTTTCCGCTATATCCCGCACGTCGTCGACTGCTACACGACGGGCGAAGACGACGTCGTGATCATGGAATACGTGCAGGGCGAGATGCTGCACGATGCGGTGCTGCGCTGCGGGGCGTCTTTCGCGCTTGCGGCCGATGTGTTTCCGCGCCTGTGCGATGCTGTATCCGAGTTGCACGAAGGATTCGACGCTCCCATCATCCATCGCGACCTCAAACCTTCGAACGTCATGATCGCGCGCGATTCCTTGAAGGTGATAGATTTGGGCATCGCCCGTTTCTATCGCGAAGGCGCACGCGATGACACGCGTCATTTCGGCACGCGCTCCTATGCGCCGCCCGAGCAGTTCGGCTTCGGGCAGACCACGGTTCGAAGCGACGTGTATGCGCTCGGCATGCTGCTGTTTTTCTGCCTGACGGGACGCGACCCCGGTCCTGACGCGCGCGACGAGGGGTTTTGCGACCCCCGCATTCCCGAACCTGTGCGCGCGGTGCTGCTTGGGGCGACGCAGTTCGACCCGGCGCATCGCTACGCCGACGTGCGCGCATTGCGCGCCGCGTTCTGTCGCGCCGCCGCGGCATGCGGCTATGGAAGCATCGCGTCGGCGGGGAAGCCCTCGCACCAGGCGCCTCCTTCCCAGGTCGTTGCTTTGCAGCCAAAGGTGCGCGTTTTCGAAAAGCCGCGTCCGCGCGCCGCGATGCATGCCGTCTTCGAACGTATCCCGACGCCTGTCGGCGTCGCATGGAATGCCTTGCTCGCGTTCGTCGCGGGCGTCTTGCTGACGGGTTGCGTCTGGGCCGTATTCGTTCCCAATCAGACGGACGCCGCGTATCCGCTATGGTTCCGCATTGTCGAATACGGCGCCTTCGCGGCCGCGAACATCGTTTTCGCGGCGTATGCGCTGATGGATAAGCGTAGGCTGTACGCCCGCTTTCCGCGTTGGCTGCGCATCGCGCCGCGCCGCATCGCGGCGGGGGCGGCGGCGTATTTCGCGGCGAGCCTTCTGGCCGTGTCGCTGCTTATGGCGATGGTTTCCCAGGGCCTCGTCCGATAGGCCCGGGTATGAAAAAAGGGGTCGCATAGGCGACCCCTGAAAACGCGTTCGCATGCCGCCGATCTAGGCGAAGAAAGCGTTGTAGAGCTGCTGGTCGGTGCCGTCTTTCGGCGTCCATGCGCCGTCGACCAGCAAATACTCGAAGGTGTGGTCGGTCGCCTTCACGGCGGTCTCGTCCATGGCCTGGACCATGATGGCGCCGATCCTCTTCAGCATCTCGTCCATGGTCATCTCCAGGAACTCGCCCTGAGCGTCGACCTCGTTGGACAGCTCGGAGGCGCGGGCGCTGGCATCGGCGAACGACTTGCAGGTGACGGCCACCGTGGCGGTGGCGTTTTCGCCGCTTTCGTCGACTACGACGTCTTTGACTTCGTAGTCGAAGCCTGAAAGCATGGACGTCACGTAGGCCACGGCATCGACGCCGTAGGCTTCGAGGTCGTTGTTGGCGGAGATGTCGGAAGCCAGCTGGTCGATCGATTCCTGGTCGAGATTCTTGATCGTGTCGAGCTGCGACGCGACTTCCGTCTTGACCGCGTCCTCGGGGCCGGGCTCGGAAGAGCACGACGCCAGCATGGGGCCGCATGCCAGGGCCGTCGCTGCGATCAGCATCGAGAATAGACGTTTCATTTTCATCGGTATCCTCCTCGGTGGATTGATATGGACCGCGCGCGGCGCGGCTTCTCCCCAGGCGTCATTGTAGCGTGCGAGCCGCGCAAAACGAAGCGCGCGGAAGCGGGGCGTGGCCGAAAAGAGCGTTTCTTCGTGTGCTGAAGGGTAGAATGAAGGTCTCGCATTCGTCGGCGCGACCGTATCCGATATCGCCGCGC
Source organism: Slackia sp. (assembly GCA_029266945.1). GTDB lineage: Bacteria > Actinomycetota > Coriobacteriia > Coriobacteriales > Eggerthellaceae > Slackia. The sequence continues at coordinate 58,738 of JARIED010000008.1, forward strand.
CGTGAAAGGAGCAACGATATGCAATTTGCCAGGCGCCTCAATCCCGTCCATCTCGACCAGGTGAAACTCCTTGCCGATAACAGTCCGTTCCTCAATCTGCTCGGCGTGAAGCTCGTCGAACTGGACATCGATTACTGCCGCACCGAGGTCGTGGTGACGCCCGACCTGCTCAACGCGTTCGGCGGCATCCACGGCGGCGCCTACGCGGCCATGATGGACAACGCGTCGTATTGGTGCCTGTACTGCGGCATGGATGAAGATGCGGGCTTCACCACGATCGATCTCAACGTGTCCGACCTGCGTTCGGTGCATGAGGGCCTCATCGTCACCGAGGGCCGTGCGATCAAGTACGGCAGCACCTTGTGCCTGAGCGAGGCCGTGGCCAAAGACGAGCAGGGGCGTATCTTGGCCCACGCCACGTCGAAATTCCTGGTCTCGCCCCGAATCCAGACCATCGCGATGGCTGCGCGCAGGGCGGGAATCGATCCCATCGCCCCGAAATTCCTCGACTAGCGCCTCAGCGCGCGTCCTTTTCGCTTGGCGTCTGTGCGCATTTCCCGCATGCCGCCGTCATCGGCCGCGCGAACGGGTATGATACGCAGAATCACTATCCGTTTTGAAAGGACGCTCAATGAGCAACGAAGGCAAGAAGGTCAAAGCCCATTATCGCGGCACCCTGGCCGACGGCACCCAATTCGATTCCAGCTACGATCGCGGCGAGCCGCTCGAGTTCACTTGCTGCGCAGGCCAGATGATTCCCGGCTTCGACGCCGCCGTGAAGGATATGGCTCTCGGCGAGAAGAAGACGGTCACCATTCCCGCGAAGGACGCCTACGGCGAGTACAACCCGCAGGCCGTGCAGACCGTTCCGGTCTCTCAGGTCCCGAACGCGGCGCAGCTGCCCGTGGGCCAGACCGTGTACTTCCAGGGCCCCATGGGCCCCTTTCCTGCGAAGGTCGTTTCCGTCGATGCGGAAAACGCCGTGTTCGACATGAACCATGAGCTTGCAGGCAAAGACCTCACCTTCGAAATCGAGCTGGTCGAGGTCGCCGAATAGTGTCGCCGCGCATCGAGGCGCGAGCGGGACGCATCGACGTCCGTCCAAGAGGGGCTTCCGTTTTCGGAGCCCCTCGTTTTGTGTTGCATCTCATGCGGTTTCGTGCCGGCCGCGCGTCTTTCGACGCGGCATCGGCGCTTCTGCGTGCGCGAACATGCGCCGTCGTGCGCATTTTGTTCGCAGGGGACCTGTCTTCGTGGTATTATCGGCCCATTCGTTCATTCGAATCCCATTGCTACATTCTGATATCGCGTGCGACCGCTGCGTCGCGTTTTCCATGTGTCATATGCTCTCGGCCGAACGAGGGCGATTCCTGTTTAGAGGAGGAAAAGTGAAGTTCTTTCTGGATACCGCCGATCTGGACGAAATCAAAGAGGCGGCAAGTTGGGGCGCTCTTGCCGGCGTGACCACCAACCCCACGCTCTACTCGCGCATCGGCGGCAAGCTCGATGATTTCCACAATCACATCGCTCGCATCTGCGAGATCGTCGACGGCCCGGTGAGTGCCGAGAGCGTCGCCATGACCCGCGACGAAATCATCCGCGACGGCCGCGAGCTGGCCAAGATCGCTCCAAACGTCGTCGTGAAGATTCCGACGATGGTCGAGGGTCTCGCCGCATGCCGCGCCCTGGCCGACGAGGGCATCCGTGTGAACATGACGCTGTGCTTCTCCGTGCCCCAGGCTATCCTGGCCGCACGCGCCGGCGCCCGCTACATCTCCCCGTTCGTCGGCCGTTTCGACGACATCTCCGAGGACGGTCTGTCCCAGCTCGGCGATGTCGTGACCGCCATCGGCAACTACGACTACTCCGAGAACACGGTTAACGGCGAGCAGGTCGAGATCATCGCTGCTTCTATCCGCAGCGCCAACCATGTCACGCAGTCCGCTCTGATGGGCGCCGACATCGCCACCGTGCCGTTCGGCGTGCTGAAGAAAATGGTTCAGCATCCGCTGACCGATCGCGGCCTCGAGTCGTTCCTCAAGGACTGGGAAAAGGTTGCTAACGCATGATCTCCGACGAAATAACACCGCTGGAGGCCCCCGTCGTGCGGCAGGCTCCTTTGTTCGAGGAGCCTGCCGCGGCGGCCGCTCCCGCGCCTGCGAAAAGGCGTCCGGGCCGTCCGCGTAAGAATCCCGTCGAGGCGCCGGCTGATTCCGCCGCTCCCGCAGCAGACGGAGCCGCCGAATCCGCCGCATCGGGCGAGGCTTCCGCCAAGCCCGCGCCGCGCCGCCGTGCGCGCCGCACCGCTCAGGATGCCGATGCCGCATCCGAGGCGAAGCCCAAGACCAAGCCCGCGCGCACGACGAAAAAGACGTCTTCCCGCAAGACGGCCGCCGCTTCCGCCGAGGCCGCTTCTGCCGCTCCCGTCGCATCCGAGGCGCCCGAGCCGCAGGCCGAGTCCGCGCAGCGCACGGCCGAACCCGCCGAGGCCGCAGCGCCGAAGCGAACCGCCGCCCCCGTGAATCCGCGTCGTCGCCGTACGACGAAGCCGGCGGCCGACCAGGCCGCTTCCGATGGAAACGCCGCCGAGAAGGCCCCTGCCGTTATGGATTCCGATTCCACCCAGGGCGCTGCATCCGAGCAGTCCGAATCGGCAAAACCCGTTCAAACCGAAGAAAAGCCGGTCGTGCGTAAGCGCCCCGGCCGTTCCACCATGCTGCGCGCCGCTGTGGAGGCTTCGCGCGCCGAAGAGACTCGCGCCGTTGAAGAGCGCGCCTCCGAATCCGCACCCGCCGCTTCCGACGACGATGCCGTTCAGGAAAAGCCTGCGCGTCGCCGATCCGGCCGCCCCGCGAAGGCCAAGCCCGCCGACCAGGAGGAGAAATCCCTGGAAAGCGTCGCCGAGTCCGAGTGGCAGCAGGATGCTTCCGAGGCTCAGGAACGCCAGGCCCAGCCGGCCGAAGAACACCATGTCCAGGAAGGCGAGGCCTCCGAGGGCAGGCGCTCGCGGCGCGAGAAACAGGACCGCTACGAGTCCAAGCAGCGTGAACGCCGTCAGGCGCAAAACGATCGCAACGACCGCGGCGAGCGCCGTCAGGGCCAGGACCGCCAGAACAAGCAGAACGGAGAGCGTCGTCAGGAGCGCAACGACCGTCAGGACCGTCAGAATCAGAATCGCGACCGCAACGACCGCAATGCCGATCGCAACGATCATCGCAGGCAGCGCCGCAGCCACGATCGCGAGCCTATCGTGCCGAAAACCACGATGGAAGACCTCGCCAAGCTCAAGGTCGTCGAGCTGCGTGAAAAGGCGGCCGAGCTCGAGCTGGACGTCACGGGCTTGAAAAAGGCCGAGCTGGTCGAAAAGGTCTTCGAGGCATCCGTGCGCGCCGAAGGCTTCATCGAGGTCGAAGGCGTGCTCGATATCATGCCCGACGGCTACGGCTTCCTGCGTACGAAGGGTTATCTGCCCAGCGAAAACGACGTGTACGTGGGCCTTTCCGCCATCCGTCGCAACGGCCTTCGCAAGGGCGACTACGTCAAGGGTCAGACGCGCCCGGCGCGCCCGAACGAGAAGTACGCCGCGCTGCAGCAGGTGAACCTCGTCAACGGCGATTCGGCCGATGCTCGGGCGCCGCGTGTCAAGTTCGGCGATCTGACCCCGGTGTTCCCGGACGAATGTCTGACTATGGAGCATGGCAAATCGACCATCACGGCCCGCGTCATCGACTTGGTCTCGCCGATCGGCAAGGGCCAGCGCGGCCTGATCGTGAGTCCGCCGAAGGCAGGCAAGACCACGGTGCTCAAAGACATCGCGGCTGCGATCACGGCGAACAACCCCGAAGTGTACCTGATGTGCTTGCTGGTCGACGAGCGACCCGAAGAGGTCACCGATATGCAGCGCTCCATCAAGGGCGAGGTGATCGCTTCGACCTTCGATATGCCCACCGAGAATCACATCGCGGTGTCCGAGCTGGTCATCGAGCGTGCAAAGCGCCTGGTGGAGCGCGGCGAAGACGTCGTGGTGCTGCTCGACAGCCTGACGCGCCTCGCGCGCGCCTACAACCTCGCGCAGCCTGCCAGCGGACGAATCCTGTCGGGCGGCGTCGACTCCACGGCCCTCTATCCGCCGAAGCGCTTCCTGGGCGCCGCGCGCAACATCGAGGGCGGCGGCAGCCTCACCATCCTGGCCTCGGCTCTGATCGAGACGGGCTCGAAGATGGACGAGGTCATCTTCGAGGAGTTCAAAGGCACGGGCAATATGGAGCTCAAGCTCGACCGCTCCCTCGCTGACCGTCGCGTTTTCCCCGCCATCGATCCGGTGGCGTCGGGCACGCGCCGCGAAGACCTGCTGCTCGATCCGCAGGAGGCCCCGCTCATCTGGGCGGTGCGTCGCATCCTGTCGAACATGAACAGCACCGAACGCGCGATGGACATGCTGATCAAGTCGTTGAAGCAGACTAACGACAACAATGAGTTCCTCCTGCGCACCGCGAAGAAGGCGCAGGGCAACCGCGATGCGGAAAACATCGAGTTCTAGCATCGTATGAGGCGCCGAGGCGCTTTGCTTTTCGCGACATCGTCCGTACGGGCCGCCCGGGTTTTTTTCGGGCGGCTTTTTCGTTTCTCGGCGTCATCTGCCGCACGAGCCCGCTGCTCGCGGCTTCGAGGCTGCGGCGTGTGCGCTCGCATCCGACCTGCGCACTCGTACGTCGTGCGTTCTCTCCGGTATGCTCTGCGAGACGGCGCGGAAGCGTGCCTGCGCCGTCTCGTTTCGGTCGAGGCCGTCGGGCCGCCAAGGGTGTAAAGGAGAACGCTGTGATCAAGGAGTTCAAGGAATTCATCATGCGCGGAAACGTGCTCGACCTTGCCGTCGGCGTCGTGATCGGCGGCGCGTTCACGGCCATCGTCACGGGCATGGTCGACGGCTTGATCACGCCGCTCATCGGCATGGTGGTCGGCCTTCTATCGGGCGGGGGAGACCTTGCGGGTATGCTGTCGGTCCTCGATGTGACGATCGCGGGTTCGACGTTCAAGTTCGGCACCGTGATCAGTTCCGTCATCACATTCCTGATCACGGGATTCGTGCTGTTCATCGTGGTGAAGGCCGCCAATGGGGCCCGCGCTCGCGCCGAGGCGCTGTCCAAGAAGGAAGCCGAAGAAGAAGCTGCCGAGCCCGAGCCGACCGCGGAGGACTACCTGCGCGAGATCCGCGATCTGCTGGCCGCGAAGCAGCGGGTTTAGGGGCCGTACGCATCGCCGACATCCGTATATACGAAGACGCCCGCTCGAGCATCGACACGAGCGGGCGTTTCTCATGTGTGCGGTCGCGTTCGCGTTAGGCGCGCGCGAGGCCTGCGTTGCGTGCGGCGGCGGCGACGGCCTGCGCCACGGCGGGCACGACGCGGCGGTCGAACGCGTCGGGAATGATGTAGTCGGCGCGGCGATGCTCGTCGTCGACCAGGTCGGCGATGGCATGGGCTGCGGCCACCATCATATCGTCGTCGATGTCGCGGGTGCGCACGTCGAGCGCTCCGCGGAAGATGCCGGGGAAGGCCAACACGTTGTTGATCTGGTTGGGGAAGTCGGAGCGGCCGGTGGCGGCGACGGCGGCGCCCGCCGCGATAGCCTCGTCGGGCATGATTTCGGGCACGGGGTTCGCCATGGCGAAGACGATCGGGTCGTCGGCCATGAGACGCACCATGTCCTGCGACATGACGCGCGGCGCAGAGACGCCGATGAAGGCGTCCGCGCCCTCGAGCGCGTCGGAAAGGGTGCCGGTCAGGCCGCGCGGGTTGGTGAGCGCGGCGATGTCGGCGTGCGCGGCGTTAAGCGACGGATCGCCTTTGCACAGGATGCCGTCGATGTCGCACATCACGATGTCGCGTACGCCCAGGCGCAGCAGCAGCTTCGCGATCGAGATGCCTGCGGCGCCCGCGCCCGAGAACACCACGCGGGTGTCCTCGAAGGAGCGGCCGGTGAGCTTGCAGGCGTTGATCAACGCGGCGCTGGTGACCACGGCCGTGCCGTGCTGGTCGTCGTGGAACACCGGGATATCGCAGCACTCCTTGAGCTTCGCCTCGATTTCGAAGCAGCGCGGAGCGGCGATGTCTTCGAGGTTGATGCCGCCGAAGCTGCCGGCGAGAAGCGAAACGGTTCGTACTATTTCGTCGACGTCCTGCGTGCGCACGCACAGGGGGAACGCGTCCACGTCGGCGAACTCCTTGAACAGGGCGCACTTGCCTTCCATGACCGGCATGCCCGCTTCGGGGCCGATGTTGCCCAGGCCGAGCACGGCGCTTCCGTCGGTGACCACGGCCACCAGGTTGCCGCGTCGCGTGTAGGTGTAGGAAAGGTCGACGTCGTCGGCGATGGCAAGGCACGGCTCCGCGACGCCCGGGGTGTAGGCCACGGCGAGGTCGGCGGCGTTTTCGATGGAGGCGCGGCTGACCACCTCGATTTTGCCGTTCCAGTTCTCGTGCGCTTCGAGCGCGTATTGCTTGGTGTCCATGTCGTGCCTTTCTCGCATGGGGCGCCGCCCGCATGCGCGGTCGTTCGTCGGCCGGCGCGGCGGCTGGTCCGCGGCCGCGAGCCGTGCTTGTCTCGTGTTCGCCCGCGCGCATGGACGCCTGGGCATACGAAACGCCCGCAGATCGGCGGGCGTTTCGGCGGTTCGGTCGGTCTAGAGGCTGTCGACGTAGGCGACGAGCTCGTCGATGGTGGCAAGGCCCTCGGGCTCGCCGAAGTCGATGTCGCAGCGGTCCTCGAGCTCGCAGACCAGCTCGACCATGTCGAGGGAGTCGACGTTGAGGGACTCGAAGGTGGACTCGCCCGTCACGTCGGCGGGGTCGATTTCGAGCTTTTCGTTCAGGATGTCTTTGATGGTATCGATGGTGGCCATGGCCGTCCTTTCGTCGGTCGCGCGAAGCGCGTTTCGCCCGCATGCGGATGGGGCGCCTGCGATACGAGCGCCCGCTTCGGCGCAGGCCCTCGTCGATATCGGTATTCTAGTCCATTTGGGCGACGGCGTGCGCTGCGCCGCGCCGCCTGCATGAATGCTGCGCGATCGGCGAATCTCCATAAACGATCCTTCCATAGGCGCGATCTTGTGTGATAAGATGCCAAGGCTGTCTAGTCTTGGTCGGAAACCAAGGCGCCTGAAAAGGAGAAACCAACATGAAGCAGGGTATCCATCCCGAATACATGGACTGCACCGTCAAGTGCACCTGCGGTAACGCTTTCGTTACTCGCTCCACCAAGCCCGAGCTGAAGATCGACATCTGCAACGCGTGCCATCCGTTCTTCACCGGTACCCAGAAGCTGATCGACACCGGCGGACGCGTCCAGCGCTTCGCTGACAAGTTCGGTTCCGCTTCCGCCGCCGTCGCCGAGCGCGAGGCCGCCAAGAAGGCTGCCAAGGCTGCCGCTGCTGCCGAGCTCGAGGCCAAGAAGAAGGCCGAACGCGAGGCCAAGGCCGCCGAGAAGGCCGCCCGTGCCGCCGAGTACGCCAAGAAGGCCGAGGCTGCTGCCGCTAAGGCCGCTGCCGAAGAGGCTTCTGCTCCTGCTGAGGAGGCCGTCGAGGTCGCCGAGGCTTCCGCGGAGGAGAATGCTGCCGAGTAACGGCGCATACATCGCGTGAATGCAAAGCCCGTCTCGTAAGAGGCGGGCTTTTTTGCTTTTCAAGGCGGACCGCGGCGCTCGGGGGCGTCGGCCTACGCGCCGCGCCGTGCGGCGGCCACCTTGGCGACGATCTTGCGATAGATGCGGTCGCGGACCCACGGCTCGGTCGAGCGAGTCAGGGCTTCGTCCATCGGCATCCAGGCCACGGCGCTGTTTTCTCCCGGCGCGCAGCGCAGCGGCTCGGCCGGGTCGGCGACGGCCAGATAGGTCACGTTGAGGTGCAGGTGCGATCCCACGTAGGCGCCGCGTTTCTCGTGGCCGTCCACGGTGAGCGCTTCCAGCGAAAGGATGTCGCTTCCGCAGCATGGCACGAGCCGCGCGCCTGCGACGCCCGTTTCTTCCTCGAGTTCGCGCAGGGCCACAGAGGCGAGGTCGTGTTCGCCGTCGGCATGGCCGCCGATCCACGACCAGGAATCGTAGATGTCGTGGTAGACGAAAAGCGTCTGCTCCATGGCCGCATCGACGGTCCAGACCGAGCAGGTCATATGCGCCTGCGCGCTGCGATCGAAGCAGTGCGGGTCGCACTCAAGGGCGTGCAGGATGACTTCCTTGTCCGCCTCTTCCTGTTCATTGAAGGGCTTGTATGCCGCTATATCTTCGTAGAGGCCCATATGGCGGAGGACTCCTTTCAACGGACGTTCGCCCCGGACGTCGTGTGCGCTACGAGATGCGGTGCCTTATCGGTCTTTCTTGGAGATGAGCAGAAGAATTCCTGCAACCAAGGAGAGGAAGATGAGTGTGCAGACGCCGAAGGCGACGGTGTTCGGTTTCGTTCCTTTGTAGATGCCCCACGACCTGACGCACATAGGAATCATCCATGCAAGGGGGATGATCGCCCAGCACGTTGCGATAAGCGAGACGAGGTTCAGGATGAAGGCGATAAGGCGCAGGGTCTTGTCGGTTTCGCTCATTGGGTAGACGGCCGTGCCGTAAGGTTGCGTATATGCGTACGCTTGCTGCTGATAGCATTGCGGGTTTTGTTGATAGGGACTGTGTTGGCCGAAGTTTTGGGCTTGATATTGCTGAGGCTGTGCAGGCTGCGGCACCTGCCAGGTTTGGTCTGGCTGCTCGGGAGGCATGACTGGTTGCGTCGGCGCTTGTTGGGGTTGTGCGGGTTGTGGCATTTGCTGCGGTTCCTGAGATTGTTGCATGAAAGGCCTCCTGAGGCGATGGAATTGCAATTCGTTTTGTGGTCGTTTCATCATACATGCTTTTGCATCGACGGTTTACGAAACCGGGAGGCGCGCTGCGATCGGGGCTTGTGTGCTAAAGCAGTCGTTGCGCTTTATCGTGCGCGAGCAGTTGCGTTATAATTCGAACCGTATCGCGATCTCGATACGAAATGCGTCGACGAAGACAGCGGTGCGCAGGCGAAGCCGAAAGAGAAGGGCCCCTAGGCTGGAAGGGCCTGGCGAAGCGCTCACCGATTCCCTTCCGAGCAGCAGGATTGAACGCGGGGTGTATGCGGTTGTCGCATGCGCGGATGTCCAGTAGGTTTTGCCGGGTGCTCCCGTCATAGAGCGAATGAGTGGGCGGTGGCTCGTATGCGGTTCCTTCTGAATGCGATTTCGCTTTTGCGTATCGGTGGGCAAATGGAACCCTGCAACGCGCGGCCGTCAACCAAGGTGGTACCGCGAAGGCCTTCTTTCGTCCTTGGATGCGCATCGTCGATGCGCCGGGATGAAAGAAGGCCTTTTTTCGTTGTCGGACCCTATGCGCCGGCGACGATGCATGTGAACCCCGGGCAAAGGCCCGTTCGAAGGAAAGGCGAAGGTGACATGGCGATAATCGACGAACTTATCGATTTGAAGGCCGCGACGCTCGAGCAGATCGCGCAGGCCGGCGACACGGCTGCGCTCGAGAGCGTGCGCGTCGGCGTGCTGGGCAAGAAGGGCACGCTGACGGGCTATCTGCGCGGCATGGGACAGCTCGCTCCCGAGGATCGCGCCACGGTGGGCAAGACCGCCAACGAGGTGCGCAATGCCGTCGAGACGGCGCTCGAAGCCCGCAAGGCCGAGCTCTCGCAGGCCGAGCTTCTGGCCAAGATGGACGCCGAGGCCGTGGACATCACGCTTCCCGGCCGCGTGCAGCAGATGGGCACGCGCCATCTGATCAGCGGCATCATCGATGAAATCTCCGACATCTTCCTGGGCATGGGCTATTCGGTCGCCCAGGGTCCTGAAGTAGAGACCGATTACTACAATTTCCAGGCGCTCAACGCCCCCGAAGACCACCCGTCCCGCGGCATGCAGGACACCTTCTACATGGTCGACCGCTCGGGCGACCATGCGGCCGTCCGCGGCGAGTCGAAGGTCCTGCTGCGCACCCAGACGTCCGGCGTTCAGGTGCATACTATGGAAGAGCAGAAGCCGCCGATCTACATCATCGCGCCCGGCAAGGTGTATCGCCGCGACGTGGCCGACCCCAGCCACCTTCCCCAGTTCCACCAGGTGGAGGGCCTGGTCGTCGACGAGGGCATCACCTTCGGCGACCTGAAGGGCACGCTCGAGTACTTCTGCAAGCAGATGTTCGGCGAGGACCGCAAGACGCGTTTCCGCGCGCATTACTTCCCGTTCACCGAGCCTTCCGCCGAAGCCGACGTCAGCTGCGGCGTATGCGGCGGCACGGGCCATCTGCACAACGGCGAGCGCTGCCGCATGTGCAAAGGCACCGGCTGGCTCGAGATCTTGGGCTGCGGCATGGTCGACCCCAACGTCTACGGTTTCGTGGGCATCGATCCCGAAAAGTATTCCGGCTTCGCGTTCGGCATGGGCGTTGAGCGCATCGCCTGCCTGAAATACAACGTGCCTGACTTGCGCATGCTCCTCGAAGGCGATATGCGCTTCCTGCGTCAGTTCTAGGTTTCGAAGGGAAAGATCACGATATGAAGGTTTCTCTGAAGTGGCTGTCCGACTACGTGGATGTGCCCGGTGACATCAAGGAATTCTGCGACCGCCTGGATCTGACGGGCACGGGCGTCGAGGGCGTCGAAACGCTCGGCGCCGCGTTCGACGGCGTGGTCGTGGGCCATGTCGAGACGTGCGAGGAGCATCCCGACAGCGACCATATGCATGTGGTCACGGTGAACGTGGGCGGCGAAGAGCCCATCCGGATCGTGTGCGGCGCTCCCAACATTGCCCAGGGCATCAAGGTTCCCGTGGCCACCGTGGGCGCGGTGCTGCCGGGCGATTTCAAAATCAAGAAATCCAAGCTGCGCGGCGTGGTGAGCTGCGGCATGTGCTGCTCCAAGCGCGAGCTCGGCCTGGGCACCGAGCACGAAGGCATCTGGGTTCTGCCCGAGGATGCCGTCGTGGGCACGCCGATTGCCGACTACCTGGGTCTCACCGACACGGTGCTCGACCTGGAAATCACGCCCAACCGTCCGGACTGCCTGTCCATGGTGGGCTTCGCGCGCGAGGTGGGCGCCATGTACGGCCGCGATTGGTGCGAGCCGACCGCCGAGCTGGAAGAGACGGGCGATAAGACGGCCGACGCGGTGAGCGTCGAAATCGTCGAAGCCGAGCGCTGCCCGCGCTACACCGCGCGTCTGATCAAGGACGTCAAGGTGGGCCCGAGCCCCGAGTGGCTCGTCGAGCGCTTGACCGCCATCGGCCAGCGTTCCGTGAACAATATCGTCGACGTGACCAACTACGTGCTCTTCGAGCTGGGCCAACCGCTGCACACGTTCGACTTCGACACGCTCGACCTGGAAGACGGCAAGGCCCGCATCCTGGTGCGCGCCGCGCAGGACGGCGAGAAGCTCGTCACGCTCGACGGCGAAGAGCGCGAGCTCACGTCCGACATGACCGTCATCGCCACGCCGAAGCGCGCGGTGGCGCTCGCGGGCGTCATGGGCGGCCTCGATTCCGAGGTTACCGACGCTACGGTGAACGTCCTGCTCGAGACGGCCGCGTTCGAGTCCGGCCGCACGAGCCGCACGAGCCGCAATCTTGGCCTGATCAGCGAGTCTTCACTGCGCTACGAGCGCCGCGTCGACGACAACGGCATCGATGCGCGCGCCGATTACGCGGCGAGCCTGATCGCCGAGGTCGCGGGCGGCACGGTGTGCGAGGGTCTCGTGGACGTGTGGCCTGGCGAAAGCGACGATTCGCACGCGTTGACGTTCCGTATCGACCGCTTTCAGAAGATGATGGGCGCCGACATCCCGGCCGACTTCATCGTCGACTGCCTGACGCGCCTGGGCTGCGGCGTCTCCGAGCACGCCGAGGGCGTGCTCGCGATCGAGGTCCCGACGTTCCGCCCCGACCTCGAGCGCGAGATCGATTTGTACGAAGAGGTGCTGCGCCTGTACGGCATGGACCGCATTCCCTCGACGCTTCCCGCCGGCCGCGGCCGTCTGGGAGTGCGCACGCAGCGCCAGGTCGTCGACGCCAAACTGCATGCCGCCCTGTCCGCGTGCGGCATGAACGAGACCATGACCTATTCGTTCGCCGCCGCCGACGACGTCGCGAAGCTGCGCATGGGCGAAGAGGGCCTGGGCGAGGCCGCCGAGCTGATCAACCCGATGAACGCCGACCAGTCCTGCATGCGCCGCACGATCGTTCCCGGCCTGCTGCGCAGCGTGGCTTACAACCAGAGCCGCGGCGTGTCCAACATCCAGCTCTATGAGATGGGTACGGTGTTTTCCGCGCATGAGGGATCCCGGAAGCCCAAGGAGCGCCGCAAGCTTGCTGGCGTCCTCGCCGGCGCCATGGGCGATACGGCGTGGAACAACGCTCCTGCCGCCTTCGACTTCTTCGACGGCAAGGGCGTGCTCGAGTCCATCGCGCGCGAGCTCGCGCTGCCTAAGGTGCGCTTCAAGGCCCTTTCCTCCGACGAGGCTCCGCATCTGCAGCCCGGCCGTGCCGCTCAGATGCTTTCCGGCGGCGACGTGATCGGCTGGGTCGGCGAAATCCACCCGCTCGCCGCGGCCGCCTTCGATGCGGCGGCGCGGGTCGTCGCCTTCGAGCTTGACATGGCCGCCCTCGAGCGCACGTGCCGTCCTGCCCGCGACTACGTCGACGTGCCGCAGTTCCCTGCGGTCGAGCGCGATGCCGCGTTCGTAGTGGACGAGTCCGTGACGCATGAGAAGCTGATGCAGTGCATGAGCTTCGCCGGCGGCAAGCTGCTCGAGGACGTGCGTCTGTTCGACGTCTACCGCGACGAAGAGCGCGTGGGCGCCGGCAAGAAGTCCATGGCCTATTCGCTGACGTATCGCGCGGCCGACCGCACGTTGACCAGCGACGAGGTCGACAAGGCCCATGAGCGTCTGATCAAGAAGACCTGCGCGGCCACGGGCGCCGAGGTGCGCGGCTAGCGCCTCGTCCGAACGCGGGGCGGGAAGCGGCCCGTCCCGCATGCCGCGAGCGGGCGGTCCGTCGAAGCGGGCCGCCCTTTATGAAAAGAGCCTCCGGCGCCCAGTGCGCCGGAGGCTCTTTCTCGTGTATGGGATGGCGCGCGTCTTGCGGCCGCGCCGTGCGTCGCGGCTACGACAGGTCGGCCAGCGTGGTGCGCGTGGCGACGAGCGACGCGAGCGGCTCGAGCAGGTCTTTCTCGTGCGGCGCGATGGCGGCGAGGCCCTTGCGCGCCATATCGAGCAGCTCGTCGGCGAGAGGTCCCGCCTCGCGGCCGTAGACGCGCGGGCGATAGCCGCCGCGCATGACCGCCTCTTTGGCGCGCCACACGTCCTCGATGCGGATCATCGCACAGGCGTCCTTGAGCGACTCGAGGTTTTCGTCCCAGTAGAACAGGCCTTTGATCAGCGCGGCATACGCGATGGCATAGGGCACGGGCATGGAGTCGGCGGGGCGGATCTCCACGTAGGATTTCAGGCGCACGTCGGGAAACACCATGGACAGGGCGTGCTCCACATCGGCGCGCGTCATGGGCGTGTCGGCGTAGATTTCGCCGAAGGGCCTGGGGTCGTAGTGCGCCTCGCCGTGCCCGTCCATGCGCACGATGGCGGGCGTGTCCAGGATGTAGTCGGCGTAGTCCGCGTAGCCGAAATCGTCGTTCAAAAGCCCCGGCACCGTGTTGCAGCGGTCGGGGTCGCAGTACTTCCACACTTCGGTGCGCATGCAGGCATGCGGGCGCGGGCCGCCTTCGAATACGGCGGCGTTGTCGCAGATCAGCGCGAATATGGGCGAGAGCACCGACGCCACGCGCATCTTCGCCATGCAATCGGCCTCGTCGCGGTAGTCGATCGACACCTGCGTGGAGGCGCTGCCGCGCATCATGCGCGGGCCCCAGGGCGATATGGCCGAGAGGTATTCGTTCATGTAGGCGTAGCGAGCCTTGGGGATGAGCTCCTTGTCGGCGGCGCGGCCCGAGGGGTCGTAGCCGATGGCGAGGGCGCGGCCGCAGACGGGGCGCAGCGCCTCGGTCACGTCCTCTTCGAATTCGTCGAAGACGCGGCGTGCGGTGTCGAGCGATCCGAAGGGGCCGGCGGACAGCTCGAGCTGGGCGGCGGGTTCGATGGTCACGTTCATCGAAGGCTTGGCTACGCCCAGAAGGTCGCCGTCGTGCACGGTGACGTCGGGGTAGCGCGTGGAAAGGGCGGCCAGCACGTCGCGCACGCCGTGCGGCTGGCTGTAGGACAAGGACTCGCCCGTGCCGTCGACGAGGAAGTGCTCGAGCTCGATTCCCACCTCGCGCGGGTCGGCGACCGAGCCTTCTTCGAAATAAGCCACGAGGGCCGCTTTGTTATGGGCGCGGGCAGGCTGGTCGCCGTGCGGCGCCTGCGAGGCCGAAAAGATGTCGGATGCGTTCATAGTTGCTCCTCGATCGGGGTTTTGGATCATGGTAGCGCACGCGCGCCCCGTGTGCGACGCGGGAGCGCAACGCATCACAGACCTGCCATCGAGTTGTTGCCGGCCGATGGCGCCCGCGCGGCGGCGGCTGCTTCGATGAATATTCATATATGCTACGATTCGATGACATAAAGCTCGCCTGTGTGAATACTGCTTGAAAATTGATGCATCGTCCTGTATTTTTTCGTTGATGAAGCGTATTGGATTCGTACCGCATTCCAATGCTTTGCATAAAAATCGAGGGGAGAATTATGACGAAGCGAGCAGTGCGCCACGATGTGATCAGAGAAATCATCCGTCGCGGCAACATCAAGACGCAGCGCGACCTTGTGGAGCAGCTGCGCTCCGAGGGCTACGATTGCACGCAGGCCACCGTGTCGCGCGATATCGCAGGCATGGGGCTGGCGAAGTCCCGCGACGGCTACTACGTGCTTCCTGAAGACTTGCGCCTGCAGCGCATGGTCGGCGAGCTGGTCGAAGGCATCGAAATCGTGAACAACTTCCTGGTCGTGCGCACGCCTTCGGGCATCGCGAGCGGCGTGGCCGTCGCGCTCGACGCGGCCCAGCTCAAGGGCGTGGCGGGAACCCTGGCGGGCGACGACACCATCTTCGTGATGTGTCGCAGCTCGATCGAGGCCCAGGGCGTGGCGGAGGTCATCCGTCATCTGCAGGACCACCAGTAGGCCATGCGTCCGCCCGGGGAAGGGCGCGCCGTCCGTTTCGTGACGTAACGGCTCGTCAACCTCGTATGGAGATACCGGCGGCGCCTCGGGGCGCCGCCTTCTTTTTGGTATAGTGCGGTTTCACGGCACTATGAAAGGGTTCCGATGAACATGTCTATGAAACGAATTTCCCGCGTCGTGGCTTGCACGGCCGCGGCTGCCCTGCTGAGCTTCGCGCTCGTGTCCTGCGGCGGCGACGGCCAGCAGAAGTCGCCCGCCCAGCTCAACCGCGAATACATGGCCAGCGTCAACACCATCAGCGCCGAAGCGGCCGATTCGCTGTCGTCGTTCAACGCGGCCGTTTCCGAGGGCGACCTTGCCGCCATGCGCCTGTCCGCGTCCGACGCCGCCAAGAAGCTCGAGAAGATTTCCGATATGACCGCACCTGAGCCGCTGGCCCAGGTGCATGAGGAATACAAGGCGGGCGTGAACGACCTGACCGCCGCCTTGTCCGAGTACGTGGAAGCATATGCGGCGCTTCAGAGCTCTGCCGACGCCGCCGCGAGCAAGTCCGTCACGCAGACGTCCGGCAAGAATCAGGCGCCCGCGCCGAGCATCGACACAGAGACCTTCGCGTCCCAGGTCGCCAATATCCAGGCCCGCTACGATAGCGGCATGGCGCATCTGTCCAAGGCCGACTCCATGGTGGCCGAGCTCGCCGGCGGCGAGGCTCCCGCCGAAGACGACGCCGCCGCTCAGGCCGACGCCTCCTGGGAAGAGCAGCCTGCCCAGGAGTAATCCTGCAACGACGCTCTTCATCGCATTGGTTGCACAGCCCGGCTCCATGCTGGGCTTTTTCATGCGCTTTTGCCTCGGGCGGGCGGATGCGGCGCCGCCATCGGTTCCGCCTGCGTTATGATGCATCGACCCTCTGCAGGGGGGGCAGGTACGTTCGCGTACGGCATTCCTGCATGGCGGGAGCCTATTCGACTATACAATGTAAAGATATATGATGGCCGTGCGCTGCAGCCGCCTGAGGAGTGCAGGCGCGATGTGCCGCGAGGGAGGATGCCGGTATGCAGATCGATGCGCGTCAGGGCGAAGACAGTGTGCAGGAAGCGAAAGCGCCCGCGCCGAGCGACGCGCGCACGGAGCGCACCGCCCGCATCGTCGGCGCGCAGGGCGTCGAGCGCCTGGCCGGCGCCACAGTGGCGGTGTTCGGCCTGGGAGGCGTGGGATCGAGCTGCGCCGAGGCCTTGGCGCGCGCCGGCGTCGGGTCGCTCGTGCTCATCGACCGCGACGAGGTGGATGAGAGCAACATCAACCGCCAGGCGCTCGCGTTCTACAGCACGATCGGCCGCAGGAAAGCCGAGGTCATGGCGGCCATGGTGCGCGACATCTCGCCGCAGGCCCGCGTGGTCGCGCACGACGCCTTCGTCACCGAAGACCGCGTCGGTGAATTCATCGGCGATTCGGTGGGCTATATCGTCGACGCGCTCGACACCGTGACCACCAAGCTCGCGCTGGCCGCCTACGCGCAGCAGGCGGGAATCGAGTACGTGGGCAGCATGGGCGCGGCGAACAAGCGCCGCCCCGAAGAGCTGCGCTTCGCCGACATCTACGACACCCGGACCTGTCCGTTATGCCGCGCGGTGCGCAAGCAGGCGCGCAAGCGCGGAATCGAGCGTATGCGCGTGCTGTATTCCGCCGAGCAGCCGGTGCCCGTGGCTGCGGCGGAAGGCGCGCTGCGCAGGGAGCGTACCGAGCTCGGCACGTTTTCTTTCATGCCGCCGATCATGGGCCAGATGGTCGCGGGCGACGTGATCAAATCCATCGTGGGCATCGAGTGACCGAGGCTACACGCTCCCGACTGTTCTCCTTTTACGAAAGGATGTGAAATGAACGCGGAATTCCTCCCCGTCACTATGGATGAGGCGCGCGAGCGCGGCTGGGACCAGGTCGATTTCGTCTATGTGTCCGGCGACGCCTACGTCGACCATCCTTCGTTCGGCGCGGCCATCATCACGCGCGTGCTCGAGGCCAACGGCTACAAGGTGGGCGTGATCGCTCAGCCCGACTGGAAAGACCCCGACAGCATCTCGGTGTTCGGCGAGCCGCGCCTGGGCTTTCTCGTGTCCGCCGGCAATATGGACTCGATGGTCAACCATTACACGTCGTCCAAGAAGCCGCGCCGCTCCGACGCGTATTCGCCGGGCGGCAAGGCGGGCATGAGGCCCAATCACGCCGCGGCGGTGTATGGCAACCTCATTCGCCGGTCGTATAAGAACACGCCGATCATCGTGGGCGGCATCGAGGCGAGCCTGCGCCGCCTGGCCCACTACGATTACTGGTCCGATAAGCTCAAGCGCTCGATCCTGCTAGATTCGGGCGCCGATATCGTGTCGTACGGCATGGGGGAGCGTTCGATCGTGGAAATCGCCGACGCGCTGGCGAGCGGCCTTTCGATCGAGGACATCACGTTCATCGACGGCACAGTGTACAAGACGCGCTCGCTCGACTACGTCTACGATGCCGTGACGTTGCCGCCGTTCGAGCGCATGCAGCAGGACAAGCTCGCCTACGCCGAAAGCTTCGGCGTGCAGTACTGCAATTCCGACCCATTCACCGGCAAGCGTCTGGTCGAAGAGTACCCCCATGGCGTCTACGTGGTGCAGAATCCGCCTTCCAAGCCGCTTTCGCGCGGCGAGCTTGACGCCGTCTACCGCCTGCCGTACGCGCGCACCTACCATCCCATGTACGAGGCCGAAGGCGGCGTGCCCGCCATCTCCGAGGTGAAGTTCAGCCTGGCCAGCAGCCGCGGCTGTTTCGGCGAATGCTCGTTTTGCGCGCTTACCTTCCATCAGGGCCGCATCGTGCAGTCGCGCAGCAAGGAGTCGCTGGTCGACGAGGCGAAGCTGTTCGCCGACGACCCCGATTTCAAGGGATATATCCACGACGTAGGCGGCCCGACGGCCAATTTCCGCGCGCCCGCGTGCCGAAAGCAGATGTCGCATGGCGCCTGCCCGCATAAGAGCTGCCTGTTCCCCGAGCCCTGCAGGAAGCTCGAGGTCGATCACGAGGACTATCTGGACGTGCTGCGCAGCCTGCGCGCGCTGCCCGGCGTGAAGAAGGTGTTCATCCGTTCGGGCGTGCGCTTCGACTACGCGCTGGCCGATCCTGATGACACGTTCATCCGCGAGCTGTGCGAGCACCACGTGAGCGGTCAGCTCAAAGTGGCGCCCGAACACGTGTCCGACGCCGTGTTGTCGGTGATGGGCAAGCCGCGCAACGAGGTCTACGAGCGCTTCCGCAAGCGCTATGCGCGCGTGAACGCCGACCTGGGCAAGAAGCAGTACCTGGTGCCGTACCTCATGTCGTCGCACCCGGGCTCCACGCTCAAAGAAGCGGTCGAGCTGGCGGAATACTGCCGCGATTTGGGATATATGCCCGAACAGGTGCAGGATTTCTATCCCACGCCGTCAACCATTTCGACGTGCATGTACTACACGGGTGTCGATCCGCGCACGATGAAGCCGGTCTACACGCCGAAGAGCACGCACGAAAAGGCCCTGCAGCGCGCGCTGATTCAGTATCGCGATCCGAAGAATTACGACCTGGTGGTCGAGGCGCTTCGCAAGGCGGGCCGCGAAGACCTGATCGGGTTCGACGAGCGTTGCCTGGTGCGCCCGCGCAAAGGCGGCGGCAAGCAGGGCGCGCCGAAGCGTCAGGGCGGCGGCGAGCGTAAGCAGCGTCCGCAGAAGGACCGGTCCGGCGTTCGCGACGAACGCGGGTCGAAGCAGGGCCGCGGCCAGGACCGCCGCCGTTCTAAGGGGTCGACGGGCGGGGGTGCGCCGTCTTCTCGCTCGAAGAAGGGCTCGCAGCGTCGCTAGGCGCGCGGCCCGATGCCGGTTCGGCAACGCATCGGGGCGTTTCGCCCCGTATGCGCCTATCATGGAGACGAACGGCGTTTCCGCCGTTTTCTACCGAGGGAGGACCGACCTATGAGCACTGAGGTCATCGTGCAGCCCAATGCCGTGGAGAAAGCCGCGGACGAGCGCGCCGCCGACGTGATGCTTGTGAAGGAGACGCTTCAGAAGTATCAAGCGGCCATGCGCCAGATGGAGGTCCGCTTCGAGGTCTTGGACAAAGACCTGAGCCTGAAGAAGAATCGCAACCCCATTCACCATATCGAATCGCGCGTGAAAAGCCCGTCGAGCATCGTCGAGAAGCTGCGCCGGCGCGGTCACGAACCCACGCTGGCCAACATGGAGCGCTGTCTCACCGACGTGGCTGGCGTACGCGTGATCTGCTCTTACATCGACGACGCCTACGGCCTGCTAGAACTGCTCGAGCGCCAGGACGACCTGGAAATCGTCACGGTGAAAGACTACATCGCCAACCCCAAGCCCAACGGCTACCGCAGCCTGCATGCCATCGTGCGCATGCCGGTGTATTTTATGGACAAGAAGGAATTCGTGCCCGTCGAGGTGCAGATCCGCACCATCGCCATGGATTTCTGGGCGAGCCTCGAGCACGGCTTGAAGTACAAGGCGGTCGATGCGGTCAAGGGTATCGATTCCTTCGACGAGCTGCGCGACTGCAGCCGCGTGATCGAAGACGTCGAGCATCGCATGCAGATTCTCGCGCGCGCGATGGACGACGAATGCTAGGCGCCGCGCCGTCGGCCGAGCATGGAGCGAATGCGCATATCCTGTAACGCGGCGGTGACGTTTGCGTGAAAGCGGCATTCGTCGCTTTCGCCGCGTCTTCGCGGCGCGTATCGTCGTGATGCAGACGATGTCGAAGGGAGGATGCGTGGCAGAAGAAACGAAACCGGCCAAGAAGGCCGAAGCGTCGTTTTGGCGGAGCCTGTTCGACGATATATCCATCGCCCAGCTGCTCGCGGGCGCGTTGGCGGCGGTCACGTCGATGCTGCTGGCCTCGCGGATCGGCATCGCGGGTTCGGTGATCGGCGTGGCGGTCGGCTCGATCGTGTCGGCGGTCGCCTCGCAGGTGTATAAGAAATTCCTGTCGGCTTCGGCCGAGAAACTCAAAGACATGGCGCCTGACCATGGACCGTTCGCGCCGCCCTCGCGTCGCGCCGCGCAGGCCGACGACGCCGCAAGCAGCGCGCAGACCACGGTGCTTGCGGGCGTTTCTGCGGCCGAGACGGTCGCGATGCCTGCTTCCGCCGCCCAGGCCGGCGACGGTCTTGCGTCCGCGCGTACGACGAAAACCGACGCCTATGCCGAAGCGGCTCGCGCCCGTTCGCGCTCGGCCCGCGCGCGCAAGGCTAAGGTCCAGCGCAACGCCGTGATCGTGGCCGTCTTGTCGGCGCTCGTCGCGATCGCGTTGAGCGCCGTGGCGATCGAAGTGGTGACGGCGGGTCAAGGCGTCGGCGCCAAGCCCGAGCCGCTTATGCCGACCGCGCCGTGGAGCGCGCCTGCGAAGGAGGCCGCCGAGCCCGCCAAGGGCGATGAGGCGAGCCGGATTGCGCCGACGACCGGGCAATCCGGCGATGCCGCGCAGAATCCCGCGCCCAATGGCTCGTCCTTGCAAGGCGATACCGCCGGCGCGCAAGGCGCTCAGCCCGATCCTTCCGACGGCCAGCAAAGCGGCCAGGCGCCTTCCGAGGGCGGCGGTGCGGCCGCGACGCCCGACCAGGGCGCTTCGGGCTCGTCCGGCTCGCAGGGATCCGCATCCTCGGGGCAGGGGTCGTCTTCGGGCTCCGGCTCTTCGTCGGGTGGCGACACGACCGATTCGGGGTCGGTGCCGTCGGGGCATACGGGTGCTTCGGCCGGCTCTTCGGGCCAGGTCGACTCGTCATCGGGCGCGTCTGCTGCAAGCGTCGTCTTCTTCTAGCGCATTCCGGCGAAAAGGACTTCCATGCTCTACGATATGCATTGCCACCTGGACTTTTCCGATGAAGGCCCCGCCATCGCGCGTTCGATGGCGGGGATTGTCGCGGCGTTTTCCGCGACGGTCGACCCCGACCGCTTCGACCGCGCGACGGATCGTCTGGCCTGCGCGCCGCAGGTGCGCGTGGGGTTGGGTCTGCATCCGTGGCAGGCCTCATCGCCGCATTTCGGCGATCAGGCGGAGCGGTTCGTCGCCTGCGCGGCGGCGTGTCCGTTCGTCGGGGAAGTGGGGCTCGACTTCTCGCCGCGCCGTCTGCAGACGCGCGAGGCGCAGATGCGCGCGTTCGACCGCGTCGTGTGCGCCCTCGTCTCGCATGACGCGCCGTTTCCGCATGGCATCGTGTCGATTCATGCGGTGCGCGCGGTCGACGAGGTCGTCGATGCGTTCGAACGTCGCGGCGCGACGGCGCGTTCCCGGTTCGCTCCACCCGCGAGCGCGGGAGGGCGCGTGCTCGTGCTTCATTCGTTCGCGGGCTCGTCCGACCAGCTGCATCGCGCGGTCGAGGCGGGCTTTTACTTCTCGGTCGGCTCGCGCATGCTGGCGACGAAGCGCGGTCGCGCTTACGTGCGCGCCATTCCCGTCGAAAGAATATTGATCGAAACCGACATGCCTTCGCACGAGGGAGACCCGTTTTCCGCAGATGCGTGGCGCGAGGCCTTGGAAGGTTCGCTTGCGACGATCGCCAACGCTCGTGGAGACGACGCCTGGGCGCTGTGGGATGCGGTGGCGGCTACGAGCGCGCGCATTCTGGGCATGCAAGACGCGTAGCGCCGCGTCGGTTTCGAAAGCTCGGCTCGTCCGCGCATTCGTGGTCGTATCGTGGCCGGTGTGCTGCTAGGATAGGCGCATGCAAGATACCGGGGCGACGGATGCCCCGCGACGGCCGAAAGAGGGCTTTATGTTCAAAGAAAACCTTGATTCCATCGTCGACGGCTTCGCGAGCAACTACGCGTCGCCTGAAATCTTTTTCACCGATCCCGATCGTCATTTCCCCAATCGCGATGCGGTCATCGGCATTCTCGCCGACCTGCGCCATCTGATGTTTCCCCGCTACTTCGGCGACGAGACCCCGACGGGCTCCGATCCGCGCTATTTCATCGGCGAGACTCTGATTCGCATCGAGGATTCGCTGCGCCGCGAACTGCATGAGGCGCTGCTGTTCCGCGACGGCGGCGCCATGGACGACGCCGCGATCGACGCGCGCGTCGAAGAGGTGTGCTCGACGTTTCTCTCAAGGCTTCCCGAGCTGCACAGGCTCCTGCTCAAGGACGTCCAGGCCGCCTTCGACGGCGACCCTGCCGCCCAGAGCAAGGAAGAGATCATCTTCTCGTACCCGGGATTCTTCGCGGTGTTCGTCTACCGCATCGCCCATGAGCTCTACGTGCAGAAGGTGCCGCTGATTCCGCGCATTATGACCGAGTACGCCCACGGCCGCACGGGCGTCGACATCAATTCCGGCGCCACGATCGGCGAGTACTTCTTCATCGACCATGCTACCGGTGTCGTCATCGGCGAGACCACCACGATCGGCGATCACGTGAAGATCTACCAGGGCGTCACGCTGGGCGCTCTGTCCACACGCGCCGGCCAACAGCTCTCCGGCGTCAAGCGCCATCCCACCATCGAGGACAACGTTACGATCTACTCCAATGCGAGCGTCCTTGGCGGCGAGACGGTGGTCGGCGAGGGCACGGTGATCGCGGGCGGCGCGTTCGTCACCGAATCCATTCCCGCCAACTCGCGCGTCAGCGTGAAGGGCGTCGAAATCAATGTGCGCCAGCCGCGCAAGAGCCCCGCAAGCTGGGAGTTGTAGAAGCACGCATCGCGAAAGGCAGCGAATGAAAAAGAGCTCGGACGTCGTGTCCGAGCTCTTTTCGTATTGGGAGGGGGCGCGCCTCGTCTAGGAACGCGTCGCTTCCGCGCGCAGGCGACGCATGCGCTTGGCCGCAGCGGCGGTGGCCGCCAGAAACGCGACGCCTACGCAGGTCAGCGCGCCTGCAGCGGGGAAGGCGGCCAGATAGCTGCCTGTGGCTGCCAAAACGCCCGCGCCGAGCATGGGCCCGATGACCGACGCGCAGGTGTAGCCTGAGAACATGAACGCGTAGTTCTGCCCGAAATGCTCGATGCCGAACAGGTCGGCGGTCAGGGCCGGCATGACCGACATGATGCCGCCGAAAGCTGCGCCGATGACGCAGAACGCCACGGTGATCGAGACGAAATCGTCGGCTTTGCCGAGGAAGAGCGCCATGGTGATGGCGGTGCCGACCATGCACAGCGTCAGCACGGCGTAGCGGCCCAGGCGGTCGGAGAGCATGCCGAACACGAGGCGTCCGCCGAAGTTGGCCAGGGCCAGGATGCCTACCTGCGCGGCGCTTTGCGCGGCGGTCAGCCCTGCTAGCTCGGCGCCGATGCCTGCGGCGTGCCCCGTGACCATCATGCCGGCGCTGGCGCACACGGCGAACAGAAGCCACATGAACCAGGCGCCCGGCTGGCGCAGCATTTGCGCCATGGTTAGGCTGTTAGAGGGTTTGGTCGCGGCGGCTTGCGTCTGCGCGGTTCGTTCGGGCGCCTTGCGTACGAAGCTCGCTGCCGTCACGGCGGCCACGGCGAATCCCGCGCCGAGGATATGAAACGTCATGCCCGGACCGAACGAGCCGATCAGGAAGGTGCCCAGCGGGGCGAACAGGATGGGGGACAGCCCCAGGCACCCGACGCATACGCCGTTGGCCAGGCCTCGTTTGTCAGGGAACCATGCGGTGGCGGTGGCCACCGACACGTTATAGATGAAGCCGCTGCCGATGCCGCCGAGCAGGCTGAACGTCAGATACAGAAGGAACACCTGGTCGGCGAAGCCTGCCAAAAACCAGCCGGCTGCAAGGCAGAGGCCGCCGCCCATCATGAGCAGGCGAGGGTTGGCCCGCGTCTGCAGATAGCCTGCGAAAAAGCCCGCGAAGCACTCGCATACGATGTAGAAAGAATAGGCGAATGCGGCTTCGGGGGCGGCCCATCCGTGCTCGGAGGTCAGCGCGACGCTGATGATGCTCCAGACGTAGATCGAACCGACCAGCGCGTTGAGCGTTCCCGCTGCCGCGAGCACGACCCATCGGTTGACGCCGCGACTTTCTTTCACTATGCGATCGGCAGACATCGCACACCCCTTTCATCGCCCGTCGCCGGCCCGTTCTCTCGGCTCGGCGCGATCTTCTCCATTATCGGCAGATGACCATGGGTTTTGTCAAGAGAGGGCGCCGCGCCGCACCGTTGCGGCGCCGTTCGCCCGCATGACGCGTCGTTCGCCTTGAGGCGCGCCTGCCCCGCCGCGATGGGCGAGGGATCCGTCTGCGACCGTCTTGTTCGTGCCGCGCTACAGGCCGAGGCCCTTGGCGACGTTGGCGATGAAGTCTTGCACGTTCGTTACGATGCCGCGCGACGAAAGCGACCCGCGGTCGGTGAGCTTGTTCACGGCGAATTCGGCGATATCCACGCAGTAGAAATACACCTGACGCACCGTGCCGTCGGGAAGCGCGCGATACGACGGCGTCATGTTGCCGGTGGCGATGGTGTGCAGCATGGTTGCCATGCAGATCACCGTGGTGGCCTTGCGGATGTGGTCGCGCATGGCGTTTTGCGCTTCATAGGCGTTGCCGATGACGGGCGGCAGCGGGCCGTCATCGCGAATCGATCCCGCCAGCACGTAGGGCACGTGGTTTTTCTCGAGGCTGTACATGATGCCGTCATGCACGTTTTCTTCCTCGATGAACTTCGCGATCGAGCCGTGGTATTTCACGCGATTGATGGTGTCGAGGTGGTGGTAGTGGCCACCTGGGCTGTTTTCCTGGGTATCGATATCCTGGCCGAGCGCGGTATGCAGATAGGCGCCTTCTAGGTCATGCGTAGCCAGCGCGTTGCCGGCGAACACCGCGTCGACGTAACCCGCTTCGATAATCTTCGAGAACGCCGTGCGTGAGAAGCCGTTGAACGAAAACGCCGGTCCCATGACCCACACCACGTAGCCGTGGTCGCGTTCGTATTTCAACAGCTCATAGAGTTCGTCGTAATCGCGCGAAAAGGCCGTTTCGCGGCTGCGGCCCAAACGGAAGGCGAAGCTCTCTTTTGCGCGGTCGGGTTCGTCGAAGCCGTCGGTATGCACGTAAATGCCCTCTTCGGCGTTTTCCGTGCGTCCGCACACGATGGCGTCGCCCTGCTTGATGAAGCGGAACTCGCGCACGAAGATGCATCCGTCTTCATAGACCGCCACGCAATCCATGCGGCTGTCTTCGGCCAGAAGCCAACGGCCGTCGATTTTGAAATACTCGGGATAGATGCTCAAAGCGTGGTAGCCCTCGGGCGCCACGGAGTCTTTGGGCGCGGGCGCCAGAGTGGCGTTCGGCGCATCGACGAAGCGCGCCTGGTCGAAATCGGGCGGAGTGTAGGGTTTCAGCGTGAAGCTCATGGGCGTTCGCCTCCAGGTGTGCGGCGCGGCGACCGCGCTTCGGCGCACGCATCGCATCGTCGTTCGGTCGCCGCCGCGCGGCGATGTTTCGCTGCTGATTCTAGCAGAAGCGCCGTGCGGCGTTTTGCATGAGGAAAGGGTTGTTGCGCCGTCGTGCCGCAGAAAAGACCGACCCCCGAAGGAGCCGGTCTTGAAGCGCTATTCCGATGTTTCGGGCTATTCCGCATCGGCGGATTCGGCCTTTTTGTCGGCGAACTCCATCTTCTGGCCGCGCGTCTTGGCGCACATGCTCACGGCGCTGCCGAGCGCGATGAGTGCGATGGCGTTGGGAAGCACCATAAGCTGGTTGAACATGTCGGCGAGCTCCCAGACCAAATCGTTGGCGAGTAGCGAGCCGATGAAGATGAACACGAGCGCGATGCAGGAGAACACCGGCACGGCCTTTTTGCCGAAGAGGTACTCGATGTTGATCTTCGCGAACAGGTTCCAGCTGATGATCGTGGAGAAGGCGAAGAACAGCAGGCAGACGGCGACGAAGATGTTGCCGCCCGTGGTGCCGAACAGGCTGCCGAAGGCGATTTGGGCCATGTTGGTCTTATCGACGCTGTCATAGAGGCCTTGGGCAAGCAGGCCGTCGCCCACGTACAGGGTGACGATGCAGGTCAGAGCGGTGATGGTAACCACGACGAAGGTATCGACGAACACGGCCACGATGGCAACGACGCCCTGCTCGTGCGGGTTCTTCACGTTGGCCATGGCGTGCGCGTGCGGGGTGGATCCCATGCCGGCCTCGTTGGAGAACAGACCGCGCTTGGCGCCCTGGGAGAGGGCTGCAATCAGGCCGAAGGTGACGCCGCCGACGGATGCCTGCGGGTTGAAGGCGCATTCGAAGATCAGGGCGAAGGCTGCGGGAACTTCGGATGCGTTCACGATGAGCACGCCGATGCCGCCGATCAGATAGATGACCGCCATGATCGGGACCATCTTCTCGGTGACGGAGGCGATGCGGCTTACGCCGCCCAGGAAGATGAAGCCGCCGGCGACCACGATGATCAGGCCCATGACCCAGGTGGGAATGCCGAAGGCGGTGTTGCAGGTGGATGCGATCGAATTGGACTGCACCATGCAGCCCATGATGCCGAGCGCGAGCACGATGGCGATGGCGAAAAATCCTGCGAGGAATCTGCCGAACTTGCCTTTGAATGCGGTTCTGATGTAATAGACCGAGCCGCCGTGGACAGTGCCGTCGGCATCGACGCGGCGGGTTTTCTGGGCAAGGACGGCCTCGGCGTAGTTGGTGGCCATGCCAAGGAACGCGATGACCCACATCCAGAAGATGGCGCCCGGGCCGCCGATCAGGATGGCGCCGCATGCGCCCACGATGTTGCCGGTGCCGACCTGCGCGGCGATCGCGGTGGCGAGCGCCTGGAACGAGCTCATGCCGCTTTTATGCTTGCCGCCGTTGAGAGAGAAATTGCCGAAGACGCCCTTCAGGCCTTCGCCGAAACAGCGAACTTGTACGAATCGGGTTTTGATGGTGAAGAAGAGACCCGTGCCGATAAGCAGAATGATCAGCACGTAATTCGAAAGATACGAATTGACGGTTTGGACGAATGTGAGCAGTGCGGCTTCCACGTTACCTCCTCAGGGCACATCGAGAAGCCTCTGGGGAGCGAATGAATCCGCCGACTGTCGTCGGAAGAACCGTTCTCTGTCCTTTTGCCTGAGAGATTCGGCTTCGTAAGAGGGCACATGGGAATGCGCGCTGCCCGAAAGCCTTGCACCGTCGGCACTCATTTAAGAGTTCTCCAGAGGTTTCTCCACTTCCGGTCTCGACCGATCCCGAAAGCTTCAACGAAATGGTATGGCGGCATTATCGTACGAAAGCATGCGAATATGCAAGAAAAAGTTGTCGCGTCGACGAAGAAAGGGGTTTCATCGCATGAATCGCCGCAGACGGCACGGTGCGGAGCGCGAACGGCGAAGCGTGTCGGCCAGGACGGAGGAAGCGCCGTGCTCGTCGACGCTCGCGCCGTTCGCCGACGAACTGCCGTTCGCGAAATTGCGCCGGTTTCGCGTCTTTCGCCCGCGCATCGGCGCTATCATGCTTTAGCATGCAAGAGCAATGAGGCCTCCGCCCGTCGCAGCGGGCACTGCGTCCGCGCGGCATATACGGCCGAGGCGTTTCGCGTTCGACGATTCACGAAGAAGGGTGGACCATGGCGAAGATTCAGATGACCACGCCGCTGGTTGAGATGGACGGCGACGAGATGACCCGTATTATCTGGCAGATGATCAAAGACGATCTGATCTGCCCGTTCGTCGACTTGAAGACCGAGTATTACGACCTGGGCTTGGAACATCGCAACGAGACCGACGACGCCGTGACGGCGGAGTCGGCCGAGGCCACCAAGCGCTTGGGCGTCGCCGTGAAGTGCGCGACGATCACTGCCAATGCCGCCCGTGTGGAGGAATACGGCCTCAAGCAGATGTGGAAGAGCCCCAACGGCACCATTCGCGCCATGCTCGACGGCACGGTGTTTCGCGCCCCCATCGTGGTGCGCGGCATCGAGCCGTGCGTGAGCAATTGGAAGGCGCCGATCACGCTGGCCCGCCATGCATACGGAGACGTGTACAAGAACGCCGAGATGCGCATTCCCGGAGCCGGAAAGGTGGAGCTGGTCTATACGGCGGCCGACGGCACCGAAGAGCGCGAGCTGGTGCACGAATTCGACGGTCCGGGCGTCGTGCAGGGCATGCACAATCTGGACGCTTCGATCGAAAGCTTCGCGCGCAGCTGCTTCAACTATGCGCTCGACACGCGCCAGGACGTGTGGTTCTCCACCAAAGACACCATCTCCAAGAAGTACGACCATCGCTTCAAGGACATTTTCCAGGAAATCTTCGATGCCGAATACAAGGAGCGTTTCGACGAGGAGGGCATCGAGTATTTCTATACGCTGATCGACGACGCCGTGGCGCGCGTGATGAAGTCCAAGGGCGGTTTCATCTGGGCCTGTAAGAACTATGACGGCGACGTGATGAGCGATATGGTGTCGTCCGCGTTCGGTTCGCTCGCCATGATGACTTCCGTTCTGGTCTCGCCCGACGGCGTGTTCGAGTACGAGGCGGCCCACGGCACGGTGCAGCGCCACTACTACAAGCACCTCAAGGGCGAAGAGACGTCTACCAATTCGGTGGCCACCATCTTCGCGTGGTCGGGCGCGCTGCGCAAGCGCGGCGAGTTGGACGGCCTGCCTGAACTCACGGCCTTCGCCGACCGTTTGGAGAAGGCGACGATCGATACGATCGAGGCGGGCGAGATGACGGGCGACCTGGCTTTGATCGCCACGATCGAAAACCCCGTGAAGCTTTCGACGCGCGGGTTCATTCAGGCGATCGCGAAGCGCCTGGCCGCATAGGGCTTTCGCGAAGATTCTGACAGATGTGAAAGCCTGGGGCGCATTCGGCGCTCCAGGCTTTTTTCGTAGGGGCGGCGCGCTTGTATATGCGGCTGCTCGTCGATAGGCGCGCATTCCGTGCATGAGCGCGAGACCGCCGTTCGCCGACAGAGCGTATGTCGTGCCGCATCCGCGTTTATCGCGGTCTTTGATTTGCGGCTCGCCGCGTGCCTAGAACCACTTCAGACGCTTGAGGATGGCGAGCATGATCGCAAGCACGCCGCCGGTGATGCCCGTGACGATCGCGAATCCGTAGGGCGAGTCGGCCAGCGGGATGCCTTCGAGGTTCATGCCGAATACGCCGCCGATCACCGTTGGAACGCACAGCACAAGCGTGATCGTGGCCACCAGTTGCATGGTGTGGTTGAGGTCGTAATCCATCATCAGGCCGAAATGGTTGATCGTGGAGTCTAGGATCTCGGAATAGATCTTCGTGGTTTCGAGAGCCTGCTTGTTCTCGATGATCGCGTCGTCTAGAACTTCCAACGCTTCCGGGTCGTAGGACGATGCCGCATAGCGCCGGTAGCGCTCGAAGATGTTGTCGTTGGCGGTCAGCGAGGTTTTGATATAGACGAGCGACGCATCGAGGGCGTAGAGCTCTTCGAGGTCTTTACGCTCGGGTTTGTCGGCGGCGTCGGACAGGCCGATGCGACGCCTGTTGATCGCGTGCAGCGACGAGAAATACGCCTCGGACGAGGCGATGAGGATGTCGCTCGCGAACGCCTTGATGTCGGAGGTGTCATGCACGTTGCGCCATGATTTCAAGATGGCGATCAGGGGAACGCGATAGGCCGAGCACACGGAGATGACGTGCTCCGACGTTTCGAAAATGCCGATAGGAATGGTGGTGTAACGCTTCCTTTCGGCATTTTTGACGTGCATGGGCGTGTCGATGATGAACATGGTGTAGTCGGCGTTACGTTCGATGCGCGAAACCTCTTCGAGGTCGAGCGGCGCGCGGATGTCGTCTTCATCGATGCCGAAACGGCGCGCGATGGAGAGCAGCTCGTCGCTCGTCGGCTCGAACAGCGCGATCCAGCAGCCCGGGCGCTCTTCGTCGATTTTGGTCAGAATGCGGGATTGTTCGTCGGTGTGGAAGTATTCGATCACGACGGCTCCCTTCTATCGGATTCGAGACGCTTGCGGTTCGCGCCATCATAGTCGAACATGCGAGAAAATGACGTCGATCTGACATGATGCGCAGACAATTGCCGCCAGGACGGGCCGCGCAACGAAAGAAGCCTCCCGAAGGGGAGGCTTCTTCGAAGATTGCGGAACGGATCCTTATTCTTTGCCGGTCCAGCAGTAGGTGCAGATCTTCGAGGGATCGATGCCGATGCCCTCGAGCATGCCGTCGAGCGACTGGTAGCCCAGCGAATCGAAGCCGAGCTTCTCACAGATGGTGCGCAACAAGCACTTGCCGCGCTCGGTGGAGGCGTCGGCGTACTCGTCGAGATGCTTCTGGCCCTCGTCGCCTTCGAGTTCCTGGATCGTGCGGCGCGAGATGAGGTCCATCTCGGATTTGCTGCTCGAGAAGCTCAGGTACTTGCAGCTGAACATGATCGGCGGGCAGGCGGAGCGCATGTGCACTTCCTTGGCACCTGCGCCGTAGAGGAAGTCGACCGTCTCGCGCAGTTGGGTGCCGCGCACGATGGAGTCGTCAACCAGCAGCAGCTTCTTGTCGGCGATCAGCTCGGGGACGGGAACCTGCTTCATCTTGGCGACGCGGTTGCGCACCTCCTGGTTGGAGGGCATGAACGAACGCGCCCAGGTGGGGGTGTATTTGATGAAGGGGCGGGTGAAGGGCGTCTTGCTCTCGGTGGAGTAGCCGATCGCGTGCGGCACGCCGGAGTCGGGCACGCCGGCGACGTAGTCGACCTCGGGAAGCCTGCCCTGGGCCGCCTCGTCGCGGGCCATGATGGCGCCGTTACGGTAGCGCACCACTTCGACGTTCTGGCCTTCATAGTTGGAGTTCGGGTATCCGTAGTAGGTCCACAGGAACGCGCAGATCTTCATATCGTCGCCTGCGGGCGCGATGGTCTCGTAGGAATCGGCGTTCACGCGCACGATTTCGCCCGGTCCCAGCTCGTATTCGTCGTCGTAGCCCAGCTTATGGTAGGGGAACGACTCGAACGAGATGCAGTGGCCGTCTTCGTTTTTGCCAACGAGTACCGGCAGGCGGCCCATCTTGTCGCGCGCGGCGAGGATTTCGCCTTCATCGGTTATGATGAGCAGGGTCAGCGAGCCGTCGATGGCCTCTTGTGCGAACTTGATGCCGTCGACGAAATTGTCCTTCTGGTTGATCAGGGCAGCCACCAGTTCGGTGTTGTTCACGTTGCCCGAACTCATCGCCATGAACTGCTTGCCGCCTGCCGAGAAGCATTCCTCGATCAGCTGTTCCGCGTTGTTGATGATGCCCACCGTCGTGATGCCGAAGGTGCCCAGATGGGAGCGGACGAGCAAGGGCTGCGGGTCGGTGTCGCTGATGCATCCGATGCCGCTGCCTCCATGGAAGCCCTGAAGGTCGGCCTCGAACTTCGTTCGAAACGGCGTGTTCTCGATCGAATGGATTTCCTTTTGGAATCCGGTCTCGGAATCGAAGAAGATCATGCCTGCGCGACGCGTTCCCAAGTGGGAGTGGTAGTCGACGCCGAAGAACACGTCGAGAACCACGTCATGATGGGACGCGGCTCCGAAAAATCCGCCCATTGCGTACCTTTCATCGTCGGTTGTGTGTTGAAACAGAAAGTATAAACCCCGAAGCCCGCCTGGGTGGGGCGAGCTTCGTGTTGCAGCGATTATTCAAATTATCGGAACAAATACGCCGTGCTTGCACGCCTGCGTTGCGTACGGCACGTATTTTCCGCTTTTTCCCTTAGCCGAGCAAGGGCGTCAGGGCGCCGGGCGCTAGGATGACGATGCGTCCCGTGGCGCGCGAGATGCTCGTGTACAGGCGATTGCGCGCCACGCGTCCGTCGCCGAACACCTCGGCGCGGGCGTCGGGGATGATCACCTGGTCGAACTCGAGGCCCTTGGCGAACTCGAGCGTCATGAGCACGACGCCGCTCGCGGGAAGCGTGGCGTCGTCGGAAATCACGGCGGGCGCGTTTTCGCCCAGGATGGACCGGACGCGCTTGAGCGATGCGCGGCTGTCGGCGATCACGGCGGTCAGGCCGGCCATGCCGCGCGCTTGCTCGACGGCGTCGCGCAGGGCGTCTTCGTAGGCGCCCTTGTCGTCGAAGGCGGCGATGCGCGGTTCTGCACGCTCGTGCTGTACCGAGGAGACGCGCATGCGGTCTTCTTTCGGCATGAGCTTCGTGAACAACTCCGTGATCTGCGGAGACGAGCGGTAGCTCGTCAGGAGGCGGCATTCCTGCACTTTCGACCCTGCGTGCTCGAACACCGATTCGATTTCGGCGAACGAGGCCGTGTGGTCCTTGATCGCCTGGTTCTCGTCGCCCAGAAGCAGGAAGCGGGCGCGGCGGAAATAGCGACGCAACACCATGAGCTGGGCGCAGGTGTAGTCCTGCACCTCGTCGACCATGACGTATTTGACGCTTGCGTCGCCCATGCCGCTTACGGCCATCTTCAGATAGACCCATTCGACCGGCAGCAGGCCTTCGGCGCCCAGGATGCGCATGCCGATGCGGTCGATGCGCAGCCATTCGTCGCGCTCGACGATGCCGAAGGCGGCGGCGTAGCGGTCGTGGAGGTAGGTCAGCGTGCATTCGCGCAGCTCGGCGTCGGTCTGCGGTGCGATGGTCTCGTGGAAGATGCGCACCTGCTCCTGGACCGAAAGCGACGTGACCTCGTTTTGCGCGCGCTCGGTGGCCGCCATCTGCTTCAGGCGGCTTTCCAGGCGCTTGTGCAGTTCCTCGCGCATGAGCGTGACCAGGTGCGGACCTGCGGGAATGCGGCGGAATCTGTCAGCCGCCTGACGGATCTGGCCGGCGGAGATGAGCTGCGTGCCGTCGCAGACGATGTCTTTGAAGTCGTCGGGGTCGAACACGAGTCCGCGCACGGCCTCGTCGATGCGCGCCAGGGCTTCCGGGGAGATGTCGGCGCGGCCGCGGCTGCGATCGGCCGGCATGACGCTTGCCATGAACTGGTCGAACGTCATGGTCTCGGGGTTGCTTTCGCCCAGGTCGGGCAGCACCTGCTCGATGTAGCGACTGAACACCGGGTTCGGCGTGATCAGGCACACTTCCTCGGGCTTGAGCGTTTCGCGATGCTGATAGAACAGGTAGGCGATGCGCTGCATGAGCACGGAGGTCTTGCCGGAGCCCGCGATGCCGTTGACCAGCAGGACGTCGACGTCTTCGTGACGGATGACCTCGTTCTGCTCTTTCTGGATGGTGGCGGTGATCGCCTTCATGTGCGAGGAGCGCTCCTGCGAAAGCGAGGCCAGAAGCATGGCGTCCTGGATGGCCACGGCGGTGTCGAAATAGGCGTTCAGGCGGTCGGCCTCGATGTCGAATTGGCGGCGCAGCTTGAGGTCCACGTTGATGGTGCGGCCGTTGGCCTTATACGACGTGGGGCCGTTCTCCTGGTTGTAGTACACCTCGGCCACGGGCGAGCGCCAGTCAACCACGAGGCGTTTGTAGTTGTCGTCGGAGATGCCGGCGTTGCCGATGTAGAGCTCCTTGGGCGCATCGCCCGGCTTGAACTGCAGCGCCACTTTGGCGAAGTAGGGCTGGTGCATGAGCAGGCGCACCTTCTGCAGATTCTGGAAGTTGAGCTCCTGGGCCGCGTTGTACAGGTCGATCGTCTTGTTGGCCGAGGCGAATTCGGCGTAGGTCTCGAAGGCTTCGCCCATGCTGGCGAAGTTGCCGGTGAGCTCGTCGGCGAGCATCTCCTTATCGGCCGCCACGTCGTCGTCGAGTTTCTGAATCTTGGCGACAAGGGCCTGCTCCATGGCCGCGAGCTTCGCGTAGGTCTCGCTCAGGTGCCGACGCTCTTCGACCAGGATAGGGTCGTCGGTTCGTTCGTCCTGGTCGCAGGCGGGCGACGCCTGGTCGCTCGCGGTGCGGGGCAGGTTCGGTTGTGCTGGGTCGGTGAACACGATGTCTCCTTGGGATTCGTCGGTTGTGCATCGGCGGGCGGCCTGTGCGAAACGCCGCCGCCCTGAAAAGGTATTCCGGGTACAATGGCACATGCGCGCACGCTCGGGGAGGTGGCGCGTCATTTTGCACGATAACTACGGCTTGCGGCGTCCGCGTCCGCACGCTTTCGCCGTCCGCGCACGGACGGATTCTCGATGACGGATAGAGGTTCTTATGGCAGACGAACAGGAAACCGTCGGCGGCGGCGCCGACGCTTACGGATCGCTCGGCGCGCTGGTGCCCCAGGCGGTCTGGGATAAATACTGGGACTATTCTCAGGATGGAGAACTCGACGAGGCCGAGGGCTTTGCGCCGGTCGATATCGATCCCGAGGGAGAGGGGGCGTTTCGCGCGCAGTTCCGCACGAGCCAAACGCCCCAGTGGGGCGATTGTGCGAGCTCAGGACTGTCGGAGCACGAGATGCCTCCTCTCCCCGTCTCCGAGGAAGCGCTCGAGATGTTTCTGGAATGGGTCGACGAGCGCGGCATCGAGCCGTGGCCGCACCAGGAAGAGGCGCTCATGGGCCTCATGATGGGCGACCATGTGATCTTGGGCACGCCGACCGGATCGGGCAAGTCGCTCGTAGCGCTGGGCATGCACTTCATGGCTATCATGACGGGCAAGGTGTCGTACTACACGGCTCCGATCAAGGCGCTCGTCAGCGAGAAGTTCTTCTCGCTCGTCGATGTGCTCGGCCGCGAGAACGTGGGCATGATCACGGGCGACGTGTCGATCAACCCCTACGCCCCCGTGGTGTGCTGCACGGCCGAGATCTTGGCCAATCAGGCGCTGCGCGAAGGCGAGGGGGCCGATGTGGGCTGCGTCGCCATGGACGAGTTCCATTTCTACGGCGACCCGCAGCGCGGCTGGGCGTGGCAGGTGCCGTTGCTCACGCTTCCACAGACGCAGTTTCTGCTGATGAGCGCCACGCTCGGCGACGTCACGCAGATCGTCGACACGCTCAAGCGCCATACCGACGCCGAGGTCGACGTCATCGCCGATGCGCCCCGTCCCGTGCCGCTGAGCTACGAATACGTGAAGACGCCGCTCGAGGCGACGGTGGAGCTGGCCATCCGCGCGAAGGAGACGCCGCTCTACATCGTCCACTTCTCGCAGGACGCCGCGCTCGACACCGCGCAGTCGCTGGCGAGCTACGGCGTTGCCACCAGGGAACAGCGCGAGGCGATCAAGCAGGCCATCAAAGGCGCTCGCTTCACCACGGCGTTCGGCAAGACGCTCCAGCGCCTGCTGGGCTGCGGCGTGGGCGTGCATCACGCGGGTATGCTGCCGCGCTACCGTCTGCTTATGGAAAAGCTCGCCCAGCAGGGCCTTCTTCCCGTGATCTGCGGCACCGACACGCTGGGCGTGGGCATCAACGTGCCGATCCACACCGTGATCTTGACCGCGCTCACGAAGTTCGACGGTTTCAAGATGCGCAGGCTGCGCGCCCGTGAGTTCCATCAGATCGCCGGCCGCGCGGGCCGTTCGGGCTTCGACACCGAAGGCATGGTGATCGCCGAGGCGCCCGAGCATGAAATCGAGAACGCCAAGGCGCTGCAGAAGGCGGGCGACGACCTCAAGAAGCTGCGCAAGCTGAAGAAGAAAAAGCCGCCCGAGGGCTTCGTGAACTGGAACGAGGATACGTTCACGAAGCTGACCGACGCGGCCCCCGAAACGCTTAAGCCGCGCATGCGTATCACGCATTCCATGGTGCTCGCCGTGGTGTCGCGCGGCGGCGACGCCTTCACGCGCGTGCGCAAGCTCGTCGACGACTCGGCCCAGCCTCTCGAGGAGAAAGAACAGCTCTACGTACGCGCCGACGAGGTGTTCGCCACGTTGATCGATGCGGGCGTCGTGGAGAAGGTGGGGGCCGAGGACGGCGGCGTCGAGTATCGCGCCACGGTTGATATGCCACAGGATTTCGCGCTCGACCAGCCGCTTTCGCCGTTCTTGCTGGCGGCGCTCGAGCTGCTCGACCCCGAGAGCGAGACCTACGCGCTCGACGTGATCTCTATGGTGGAGGCCACGCTGGAGAACCCGCGTCAGGTGCTGCGCGCTCAGGAGCGCAAGGCGCGCGAGAAGGCGGTGGCCGAGATGAAGGCCGACGGCGTCGATTACGAGGAGCGTCTCGACCGCATCGCCGACATCACGTATCCCAAGCCGCTCGAGGAGCTGCTCGACCAGGCGTTCGCCCAGTATTGCGAGGCGGTGCCGTGGGCGCGCGATTACGAGCTCGCGCCCAAATCGGTGCTGCGCGACATGTTGGAGACGGTGTCGGGCTTCAAGGAATACGTGGCGCGCTACGGCATCGCCCGCAGCGAGGGCACGTTCTTGCGCTACCTGTCCGACGCCTATCGCGTGCTCGACCGCACGGTGCCGCAGGACAAGCGCGACGACCGCTTGAAAGACATCATCGCGTGGCTGGGCCTCGTGGTGCGTTCGGTCGACTCGAGCCTCGTGGACGAATGGGAGTCGGCGGGTTCGATGGAAGACGTCGCGGCGCCGACGGATGCCGACGCGGTGGTGCGCGACCGTCGCGGCCTGACTTTGCTGGTGAGGAATTCGCTGTTCAGGCGTGTGAGCCTGGCCGCGCGCGGCGATGTCGAGCAGCTCGGCGATATGGATATGGAATGGGGCTTCGGCGCTCGTCGCTGGCAGGAGGCGCTCGATGCGTTCTACGAGGCGCATGAAGAGCTGCTGCTCGATGCCGACGCTCGCTCGAACGCGTACTTCGTCCTGGACGAATCCGACGAGCGTTTGCAGCGCGTGTGGCATGTGCATCAGATCTTCCACGATGCCGACGGCGACAGCGATTTCGGCATCATGGCCGACGTCGACCTTGACGCCACGCAGGAGGCAGGCGAGGCGGTTATGGCGAACTACCGCGTGGGCTTCGCCGAAGACATTTTGGATTAAAGGCCCCTTGAAGGCCGAAGAACGGAAGAAGCCGCAGAACAACGGTCTGCGGCTTCTTTTGCGTTCCAGGGTCGTTCGCGCTAGGAAAGCGTCGTCAGGCGGCCCTGGTAGCCGCAGGCGACGCGGGCGGGATGCCCCTCGCGCGCCACGACGGCGTCGAATCCTCGCTTCGCCAGGTCGTATTCGTTGTTGTTCTCGGATACGTGCATGGCCGCCGCCGCTTCGAGGCGCGTGCTTAGAAGCGCTGCGAGTTCGTCTGCCGCCTGTTCGTTGGAAAGATGTCCTTCGTCGGATGCGATGCGTCGCTTGACCACGTAGGGGTAGGGGCCTTCGCGCAGCATGCGCGGGTCGTGGTTGCTTTCGATCGCGAGCAGGCGCACGTCTTGCAGGTGCGCGTGCGCGGCGTCGGTCACGATGCCCGAGTCGGTCATGAACCCTGCCGCGTCGCCGTCGGCCTCGAAGCGAAAGCCGAACGATGCGGCGGCGTCGTGCGAGGTGGCGAAGGGAAAGATGCTCATGCCCGCCGCCGAGACGAGCGCCTCGGGCGCGAGCGCGCGAATCTCGCAGGCCCCTTTCATCTCTTGGAGGGGCCTGCTGGCCCGCAGCGTGGCGGGAGCAGCATAGATCGCGGGGCGGCGGCCCAGCTTCGCCAGGCCGCGCATGGTCACGCCGATGCCCTTGGTGTGGTCGCCGTGCTCGTGCGTGATCAGCACGGCATCGAGTTTGGCGGGATTGAAGTCCGCCTCGTCGCAGCGGGCGAAGAAGTCGCGCTTGCAGATGCCGCAGTCGATCAGCACGCCGCGTCCGGTGGCGGCGTTTTCGACAACGGTCGCGTTGCCGCGGCTTCCGCTGGCAAGGATATGAAGCTTAAGCATGAAGACGTTCCTGACCGCGTCGCGGGCTAGTCGCCCATCGAGAACACGAGGACGCCCGTCTGGCCCAGGCCGATGACGCACATGGCCACGCCGACGATGCCCAGGATGAGACCCGCGGTGGATGCGTTGTTGCCGTTGGTGCCGGCGATCGATTTATGCGCGCGCGAGGCGGCGATGGCGGCGAGGCCCATGATGAGGGCGAACGGGATGCCCGCCAGGCCGAAAAGCGTTCCTTCGATGGCGGCGATGATGCCCATGACCAGCGACGCGATGCCGCAGCTTTCCTTGTTCGCGCCCGTCTCGGCGCGCTTCCACAGCACGATGCCTGCGATTGCGCCGCCGACGAACAGGGCGATGGCCGGCGTTGCGGCGACGAGGATTTCGGACAGGTCGAGGCCGAAGATTTGCATGAGGGTCCTTTCAAGAGGCGTTCGTATTCCGTCCAGTATAGGCCATCGCGGCGTGCGGGCGGGCCGCTGCAGGTTACAGCAGCATGACGGCGACGATGACGATGACCGAGAACAGGGCGGAGACCAGCCCGAACAGTCCCAGGGCGAATCCCGTGCGGTAGACGTTGCTGCGCGCGGCGGTACGTTTGCGGTAGGCGCTCGATTTCATCAGGGCGCCTATGCCGAGGGCCGCCGCGAAAGGCGCGCCTGCGACGCCGAAGACGACCATCTCGGCCACGGCGGCGACGCCCATGGTCACGGACGCCTTCGCAAGGCGCCGCTCTCCTCCTCGGCGCCGCGAATCCCTGCATACGATGCTCGCGGCAAGGAAGGCGACGAGCATCGCGATCGTCGCGACGAGCGCGGCGATGACGACGCGGAGGAATTCGGGTATGTCGGGGAAGAGGAAATCCATGGGCATCCTTTCGCGGTCGGCGGTCCTTCTAGTATAAGCGCACGGCGCGGCGCGTGCGGACATGCGAAGGGCCCCCGCGTTCGTCATGCGAAGCGAAGGCCCTTCGAGGGAAACGTGCGCAGGCGCGTCGGCGTTATGCCAGCGGCACGCCGCAGGGGTGCGTCGGACGCGCGTCGAACGCGGCGTCTTCGGCGACGGTCGAATACAGGCGCCAGCCGCCCGCCAGGTTCGAGCAGTCGAAGCCGTGGCCGGCGAGCATGCGGCATGCCACGTAGCTGCGCAGGCCGCTGTGGCAGTTCACGAACACGGGACGGCTCGCGTCGAGCTCGCCGATCCTGCCGCGCAGCTCGTCGAGCGGGATGTTGACGGAGCCCTCGATGGCGCCGCGGGCGTATTCGCCTTCCGTGCGCACGTCGAGCAGCTGGGCTCCCTGCCTGGAAAGTTCGTCCACGTCGTGCCACTGGTGCTGCTTCACCAGGCCGGCGCGCACGTTCTCGATCACGAAGCCCGCCATGTTCACGGGGTCTTTCGCCGAGGAATACGGCGGCGCGTAGGCCAGGTCGAGCTCTTCCAGGTCGGCGGCGGTCATGTTCGCGCGGATGGCGGTGGCGATCACGTCGATACGCTTATCGGCGCCTTCGAAGCCGACGATCTGCGCGCCCAGGATGCGACCGGTTTCGGGTTCGAAAAGCGTCTTGATCGACATGTTGCGCGCGCCGGGGTAGTAGGTGGCGTGCGAGGGGGACGAGGTGAATACCTTGTCGTAGGAAAGCCCCGCACGCTGCGCCGCTTCTTCGCTCAGGCCCGTGGTCGCGATGGCCATGTCGAAGATCTTCAGCACCGAGGATCCTTGCGGCGCGGCGAAGGAGCGCGCGCGGCCGCAGATGACGTCGGCCGCCACGCGGCCCTGCTTGTTGGCCGGGCCCGCCAGCGAGATGAGCGCATCGTCGCCGCTGACGAAGTGCTTCACCTGCACGGCGTCGCCCACGGCGAAGATCGAGGGGTCGGACGTGCGCATCTGCTCGTCGACCGCGATCGACTTGCGGATGCCCAGTTCGAGGCCTGCGTCTTCGGCAAGGTGCGATTCGGGCGCCACGCCGATCGCCATCACGACGATCGACGCGGGCAGCGACTCGCCGTTTTCGCCCAGCACGCGCACTTCGTCGCGTTCGTCGTCGGCCTCGAAGCCGACCGCGTTGAAGCCGAGCCTCAGGTCGATGCCGTTCGCACGCAGGTAGGCGTGCACTTCGCAGGCCATGTCGTAGTCGAGCGTGGGCATGACGTGGTCGCCGCGCTGCAGCAGCGTGACGGAGAAGCCGCGTTCCTTGAGGTTTTCGGCCATTTCGAGGCCGATGAAGCCGCCGCCGATCACCACGGCGTCGGTCTTGCCGGCCGCCATGAGCGCGTCGGCGCGTTCCTTGATGGCGAAGGTGTCTTCGACGGTGCGCAGCGTGTCGATGCGCGGGTCGTCGATGCCGGGCAGGGGCGGCACGACCGCCTTGGCGCCGGGCGAAAGGACCAGGTAGTCGTAGGACTCTTCGTAGACGACGCCGTCGTCGAGGCGGCGGATCGCCACCTTTTTCGCGTCGCGGTCGATCGAGAGGGCTTCCTGGCGCACACGCACGTCGATGCCGAAGCGCGCGCGGAAGCTTTCGGGGGTCTGCAGCGTGAGCTTGCCCTTGTCCTGGATGGTCTCGCCGATGTAGTAGGGAAGGCCGCAGTTCGCATAGGACACGTAGCCCGTGCGCTCGATCATGATGATTTCGGCCTGCTCGTCCAGGCGGCGCAGGCGTGCGGCCGCCGTGGCTCCGCCTGCGACGCCTCCGATGATGACGACTTTCATGAGCGCTCCTTACGTCGATGGGGCCCGACCGCCCCATACGGTCGGGCCCGATGGTGGTTTCTTGATTTTACCAGGCATTTCATGCGTTGTGCCGGCGAAGCTGCCGCCGAGCGCGCATGCCGCGGGGCGGCCGGCTATTCGACCGGGCCGCGATAGCTCATGATGCCGCCGAGGTTCGTGACGTCGACGAATCCGCGGCTTTCGAGCACGCGCGCGGCCTGAGAGCTGCGCGCGCCGCTCTGGCAGTAGACGAACAGGGGCGCCTCGCGCGATGTCTCGAACGAGTCGATGCGGTCGAGCGGGACGTTCTCGGCGCCGGGAACGTGTCCCGAACGGTATTCCTGCTCGGTGCGGACGTCGATGATGCGGGCGTTCTCGGCGGCACGGGCCTGTTCGAGTTTCTTATCGAAGCTTCCGCCGAACATGTCGAAGAATCCCATGGCGTTCCTTTCTCGGGGCGCTGCTTCTCACGGCGCGTATCGTGTTTGCACCAGCGTAGCAGGATTTATGGTACTTAAAAATTAACAATTAGGCGGAAGCGACGCGGAGTCGGCGCAATGCGATCGTTTTGCTTGCGTGGTTTCGCGTTTCGGGCCTCAGGGGCGCGTTTAGCGCGCGAGCGAGCGTATATAGTGTGATGGAAAGAAGTCCGCCGCCGGCGCCCGAGGTCGGCGGCATCGCGAAGAGGAGGATCGATGGCAGGTCGCCTTGTCATATGCCCGACGCCTATCGGCAATCTGGGAGACATGACGCTGCGCACGCTCGAGGAGCTGCGCGCCGCCGACGCGGTGTGCGCCGAGGACACGCGCGTCACGGGAAAGCTGCTCGCCCATTTCGGCATCGAGAAGCGTCTGGAGCGGTTGGACGAGGCGGCTATCACGTATCAGGCGGGCCGCGTGGCCGAGCGCGTCGCGGCGGGCGAGACCGTCGCGTTCTGCAGCGACGCGGGTATGCCGGGCGTGTCCGATCCGGGCGCGCGTCTGATCGAGGCTGTGCGCGCGGCGGGCGGCGGCGTGGACGTGCTGCCCGGCGCCTCGGCGGCGATCACGGCTTATGTGGCCAGCGGATTCAACAACCCGCGCTTTTTCTTCGGCGGGTTCTTCCCGCGCAAGGACGCCGAGCGCCGCGAGACGCTGCGCGCCCTTTCGTCGCTCGACGCGGTGCTCATGTTCTACGAGAGCCCGCGTCGCGTCGCCGCCGCGCTTTCCGTGGTGGCCGACGAGCTGCCCCGCAGGGAGGTGGCGGTCTGCCGCGAGCTCACCAAGGTGCACGAGGAAGTGGCCCGCGGTTCGGCGGCCGAGGTGCGCGACGAATTCGCCCGCCGCGACGAAGAGGGCGGCGTGAAAGGCGAAATCGTGCTGGTCGTGGGCCCGCCCACGCAGGCCGAGGAAGAAAGCCGCCGCGACGACGCCGCGGCATCGGCCGCCGAGCGCGCCGCCGAGCTGGTTGAGGCGGGCGAGCTCACGCGCAAGGAAATCGTCAAGGTCTTGCGCGACGAGTTCGGCATTCCGCGCAACGAGGCATACGATCTGGCCATGCAGGCGTAAGGCGCCCCGCGCCGCTTGCGGTCCATTCCCCCTGTTTCGGTTCGCGCTTCTTGGCGTGCGGGCGGCGACGCGCTACGATGCCCGCAAGTCAATGCGCTGAAAGCGAGGAGCACATGAACGATTTCACTTACTATTCGCCGACCGAGTTCGTGTTCGGCCGCGGCGTCGAGGAAGGTGTCGGCGCCAAGGCCGCCGCGCACGGGTTCAAGAAGGCGCTGCTTGTCTACGGCAAGGGCTCCGTGGTGCGCTCGGGCCTGCTCGATCGCATGAAGGCGTCGCTCGATGCGGCGGGCGTCGAGCATGTCGATTTGGCGGGCGTGCGTCCGAACCCCGAGGTCGAAAGCGTGCGCGAGGGCATCCGCACGGTGCGCGAGCAGCAGGTCGACTTGATCCTTCCCGTCGGCGGCGGGAGCGCGATCGACTGTGCGAAGGCGGTCGCGTTCGGTGCGCTCTGCGAAGGCGACGTGTGGGATTTCTTCTGCGGCAAGGCGAAGGTCGAGCGCGCACTGCCTATTTTCTGCGTGCTCACCATTCCCGCGGCGGGCTCCGAGGCATCCAGCTCGTGCGTCATCAGCAACGACGAGCTGCACGCCAAGCGCGGCACGAACGGCGATGCGTTCCGCCCGGCGGTCGCGTTCATGAACCCCGAGATCACGTTCACGCTGCCGCCGTTCCAGACGGCCGCCGGCGTGACCGACATGATCGCGCATATCTGCGAGCGCTGGTTCTCGGGCGTCGGCTCCGTCCCTGTGACGGACAATATCGCGGCGGGCCTGCTGCGCGCGTTGATCGACGCCGCGCCGCGTGTCCTGGAAGATCCCGAAGACTACGACGCCCGCGCCGACATCATGTGGGCGGGCATGCTCGCGCACAACGACATCGCGGGCTGCGGCCGCGCGCTCGTGCAGGGCGGCCGCGCCGGCGGCTGGGAGAGCCACGGCCTCGAGCACGAGATGTCCGCGTTCGACACGTCGATTACGCACGGCGCGGGCCTTGCGGTCATCATGCCCGCATGGATGCGCTACGTCTGGCGCGAGGACCCGAGCCGCTTCCTGCAGTTCGCGCTCGACGTGTTCGACATCGAGCCGATCGACGGAAGCGACGAAGCGGTCGAGGACGCCGTGACCGCCGCGATCGACGAGCTGCAGGCGTTCTTCGTGGACATGGGCATGCCCAAGACCATGGGCGAGCTCGGCCTGCGCGAGCAGGACGTCGACGCGATCGTCGAAACCCTGCGCGCCACGAAGGGCGACGTGTTCGGCGCCTTCAAGAAGATCTCGATGGAAGACGCCAAGGCGATTTATCTGTCCGCCTTCGTCGACCCCGCGCTGCCGGCCTTCGACGAAGACGAGGCCGACGAGGCGTAACCGCCATCCGATGCGATCGAGCGGCGGGCCTTGCGCGCAGGCCCGCTTCCCGCGCCTGTCGTTTTTCTCGCCCGAGTTCAGGTCGCGCCAACGTGCGCTGAGGACCGCGCTGTTGTTCGAGGGCGACGCCGGCGTAAGGAATCGGCGATAATGTGCAAGAAAAATGCAGTTGGCGGTCTTTTTAGGAGCTCGAATCCTTCTTGCGTGCGTGAAAACGCGGTTTTCGGTGGCTTTTTTGCCGAAAACGCCCTTTTTGGCGTCGGAAGCGGCGGTCAAAAGACCGCCAACTGCAAAAAATGTGCAATTTTTCGTGCTCGACGTGCTGAGCGAAGGAGATATGGGCGGAACTTCCCGACAGAAGAAGCGATCGGTGCTGGTCGTCGACGGCATGGACGTGGCGGTGACGCGGCGGGCGGAGCAGAAGCGCGCGTATATCAGGGTGAAAGGGCCCGACGGCCGCGTCGAGGCGTCGGCGCCGATGCGCATGGCCGATGCCGCTATCGCGCGCTTCGTGCGCGAGCACGCCGACTGGATCGAAGGCCGCCGACGCGACGCAATCGCCCGCGCGGCGCAGGCCCCGG
Organism: Slackia sp.; assembly: GCA_029266945.1. Lineage (GTDB taxonomy): Bacteria > Actinomycetota > Coriobacteriia > Coriobacteriales > Eggerthellaceae > Slackia. The sequence goes on from JARIED010000008.1 coordinate 102,817, forward strand.
GCGCCCCGACGCCCGAAGAGCTGGTCGAATGGCGCGCCGTGGTGGCGGCGTTCACGCCTGCGCTGATCGAACGGTGGGCGCCCGTCATGGGCGTCGTTCCCGGAAAGGTGGCGTATCGCAACATGGTGAGCCGTTGGGGCAGCTGCAACGTGAAGACGGGCCGCATCTGCATCAACGTGCAGCTGGCCGCGCATTCTCCGGAATGCCTCGAATACGTGGTGGTGCACGAGTTGTGCCACCTGCTGGAGGCGAGCCACGGCCCGCGCTTCAAGGCGCTCATGGATTCGTTTCTGCCCGATTGGCGCGCCCGCGAGGCCAAGCTGCGCGGGGGCATCAGGCGCTAGGGCGTCCCGACCGTACGTTTTTCGCGTAACGCATGGCTTAAGACGCTCGAGCTTGCCATGCACCGTGCGCCGACTGCGCTACAATGGTCAAGTTTGAACATCCGTTGTCGCGGCGGGCCGTGCGCCGATATCCGGCCTTGCGCCGGCACCCATCGCGACACAGTACGGCGAAGGCGGCATCATCAGTCGCCCGAGCGCGAGAGGAAACCAATGACCAAGCCAGCCTATTCGATCACCACTCCCATCTACTATGTGAACGCTGCGCCGCACCTGGGCACCGCCTACACCACCATCGCCGCCGACACCATTGCGCGCTATCAGCGCATGAACGGCTATGACGTGTCCTTCGTTACCGGCCTCGACGAGCATGGGCAGAAGGTCGCCGAAACGGGCGAGAAGAACGGCATGACGCCGCAGGAGTGGTGCGATTCCATGGTTCCAGCGTTCAAAGAGGCGTGGGATATGCTCGACATCACTTACACCGATTTCGTGCGCACCACCGAGGATCGCCAGACGCGCAGCGTGCAGAAGTTCTGGACCGACCTCTATGACAGAGGCTACCTGTACAAGAGCGCCTACGAGGGCTGGTACTGCGTGCACGAGGAGACTTACTACGCCGAAAGCGACCTCGAGAAGAACGAGGAAGGCGAGCTGGTGTGTCCCGACTGCCATCGTCCTGTGCGCCGCGCTTCGGGCGAGGAGAACTGGTTCTTCAAGCTCTCCGAGTTCCAGGAGCCGCTGCTGAAGTTCTACGAGGAGCACCCCGATTTCATCCGCCCCGAGACGCGTAAGAACGAAATCGTCACGTTCGTGAAGGGCGGTCTGCAGGACCTCTCCATCAGCCGTTCCACCTTCGACTGGGGCATCCCGCTGCCCTTCGACGAGGGCCATGTGTGCTATGTCTGGGCCGACGCGCTGCTGGCGTACTTCACGGGCAACGGCTACGCCGACCCCGAGCGCGAGGGCGAGTTCGAGCGCCGCTGGCCGGTGCAGTACCACTTCGTGGGCAAAGACATCACGCGCTTCCACTGCGTGATTTGGCCTGCCATGCTGATGGCCGCGGGCCTGCCCGTCGCCAATACGGTGTTCGGCCACGGCTTCTTGCTGGTGGGTGGCGAGAAGATGTCCAAGTCCAAGGGCAACGGCATCAAGCCGGCCGACCTGGTCGAGGTCTACGGCGTCGACGCGTACCGCTATTATTTCATGTCCGACGTCCGCTTCGGCGCCGACGGCAACATCTCCATCGAGCGCATGACGCAGGTCTATAACGCCGACCTGGCGAACACCTGGGGCAACCTGTGCAGCCGCGTGTTCAACATGGTGGGCAAGTACTTCGACGGCAAGGTTCCCGCCGTGCCGGCCGAGTTCGCCGATGCCGCCAACCCGCTCAAAGACATCGCCGACTCCTTGTACGAGAAGTACGACGCCTACATGACCGAGGTGAACTTCACCGATGCCGCCGCCGCCGTGCAGGAGCTCGCGAGTCGCGTTAACCTCTATGTCGAAGAAAGCGCGCCGTGGAATCTGGCCAAGTCCGAGGAGACCCAGGGCGAGCTGGCGTTCGTGCTGTACAACGCGCTCGAGGCATGCCGCATCCTGGCGCTGTTCTTCGCGCCGTTCATGCCCAACACCTCCGCGGAAGTGTTCCGTCGCCTGAGCTTGGGCGCGATCGAAGAGGTCGACGACATCAAAGCTGCAAGCGTCTGGGGCCAGCTGCCCGCGGGCAATGCGGTCGAGAAGGGCGACTCGCTGTTCCCGCGTCTCGACGTGAAGGAAATCCAGCTGTAATCGCGCAGGCGCCGCTTTTCGCGCCTTTCGCATGAGAGTTGTCTAGAAACGGGGCCGTGGGCGCAAGCCTGCGGCCCCGTTTGCGTTATATATCTGTTCGAAACACAGGGCACGAATCGAACCCGAAGGTGGATGGCATGACTCAGGAAACGAACGCAGGGCAGGGGGCGGCATCGCAGCAGGCCGCCGGCCCGACCGACTTCGAAGGACCCGCGGGCTACCTCGCGTTTCGCGACGCGTTGTTCCGCAAGAAGAAAAAGACCGGCTGGCGCTATGTCGAATCGCCCTATCCGCTGACCGAGGCGCCGATCGCCGATACACACGCGCATCTGCAGCTCGTCTCCGACGCGCCGCTTTCGCTTGCGCGTTGCGCCGTGCACGGCATCGATTTCATCTGCACCATCGTCGACGCCTACGAAGACGGCGATGCGACGTATCGGATGTTGGATGAGTGGCGCGGCGAGGCGTTTCGCATCCTGCCCGACGTGTTCGAGGCCACGCGCGCCGCGTCGGCTTTCGAGCGCGCCGCCGCTTCTCCGGGTCACGAGGGTATGAGCGCCGATGAATGGCGTTCGAATCGTTGCTCCTGCGCCGAGGTGGCCATTCCGCGCGTGCGCGTGGTTGCGGGCGTCCATCCTCACAACGCGTCGCATTGGAGCGCCGAAATGGAGGAGTTGCTGAAGTCCATGCTCGCCGACCCGCGCACCTGCGCGCTCGGCGAAGTGGGCCTGGACTACCATTACGATCTTTCTCCGCGCGATGTCCAGCGCGACGTGTTCCGTCGCCAGGTGCAGATGGCGCATGAATGCGGCCTGCCTTTGGTGCTGCATATGCGCGACGCGCACGACGACGGCTTCGAAATCCTCGAGCAGGAGGGCTGGCCTAAGGCGGGCGTTCTCTTGCATTGCTGCAGCGTGGGTCCTGACGAGCTGGCCCGCTGGGTCGACCGCGGATGCTATGTGGCCTTCGGCGGAGCGGTCACGTTCTCGCGTAGCGACGACCTGCGCGCGTCAGCGCGGATTGTGCCCGAAGGCAGGCTGCTCACCGAGACGGACGCGCCCTACATGGCGCCGGCGCCGTTTCGCGGTTTGGAGTGCGCGCCCGAGTTCACCGTGTTCACCGCGGCGTATCTGGCCGAAGTGCGCGGCATCGAGCCAGGCGAGGGGCGTGCGGCGTTTTTGTCCGCCCTGCATGACAACGCGCTGCTCCTGCTCGACCGCGATGTCACGGCATGGCAGTCGTCCTATGGCGACGAGGACCTTCTGTGATCGCGGCCGTCGCTTCCGATCGCGCGCCCGAGCGTCATGCGCTTTTGATCTGCGGCGCCGCGCGCCTGCGCGGGGTTTCGTCGCGTTATAGCGACGAGTTGGCACAGAGTCTGCGTGCCGAAGGAGCCCGCGTGACGACGTGGTATGCGGCCGCGCACGACGTGGCCGATTGCGTGGGTTGCGCGGCCTGCCGCCCGCGTGCCGGCGAGGAGTTCGCCCCCGGCACGCTTCGCAAGGAATGCGTAATCGACGATGATATGCGCGCGCTTTACGGGCTTTTGGATGAGGCCGACGAAGCGCACTTGGTGTGTCCCGTGTATTTCGGCGGGCCCACGGGCCGTTTCAAATGCGTGCTCGACCGTCTGCAACCGTATTGGGAATGGCGGATCGGCCCAGGTGCGCGCCTCGATCGCGCGCGCGAGGTCAAGCGCCCCGCGTACCTGCACGTGATCGGCGCGGGCGGCGACCCGTTCGGCTACGACGCCCTGACGGCCATCGTACGCTCGGCGTTCGGGTCTTCGGGCTTTTTGGTGGCCGACGTGATAGACCGCATCGGCTGGGGCCAGCCCCGCGAGGAGTCCGAGAAAACGAGTTTTTCCTGATGCGTCCGGTATGCTAGGCGCGTCATTCGAGAAAGAGAGCCCATGTCTCACGTTTCATATCTTGCATCGCCCTCGGCCACGCGCGCCGTCCTCGAGCGCCACGGCCTTGCCACGAAAAAGGCCCTCGGCCAGAACTTCCTGGTCAACGACTCGGTCATCGCGCGCATTTGCGAACTGTCCGAAGTCTGCGGCGACGACGCCGTGCTCGAGGTCGGTCCCGGCATCGGCACGCTCACGGTGGCCTTGCTCGCGCGCGCGGGCCGCGTGCTTTCCGTCGAGCGCGACACCGACCTGCCTGCGGTCTTAGCGGAAACCTGCGCCGATTTCGATAATTTCACGCTGCTTTCCAAGGACGCCCTGACGCTTTCCCAGGCCGACCTCGACGGGGCCTTCGGCGAGGCGGCGGCGCAAGGCGAGGCTCCGAACAAGTTCATCGCGAACTTGCCCTATGCGGTGGCGGCGACTCTCGTGCTCGATTTCTTCCAGCGTTTTTCTAGCCTGCAGTGCGCCACGGTCATGGTGCAAAGCGAAGTGGCCGACCGCATGATGGCGAAGATGGGCACGAAAGACTACGGCGCCTACACGGTGAAGCTCAATCTGATTGCGAAGCCCACGGGCCGCTTCCAGGCGGGTCCCGGCAATTTCTTCCCGCCGCCGCGTGTCACGTCGGCCGTGATCAGACTCGACCGCCGCGACGACTTGGGCATCGCGGCCGAAGAAGCCGCCGTGGCGTCGCTTATGGCCGACGCCGCCTTCGCCACGAGGCGTAAGACCATTTCCAATTCCATGAAGACGTTTTTCTCGGGTCGCAAGGGCTGCGACGGGGTGGTGGAGAAGCTCCCCGCCATTCTTGAGGCCGCAGGTATCGACGCGCGTCGACGCGGCGAAAGCCTGACGCTTGAGGAGTTCATCGCATTGGGCGCGGCGTACGCGGATGTGATGCGTTAAAGCGGGCATCGCCGTTCACCGCCTGCCGCATGCCGAAAGCCGAGCCACTTCGGCATGAAAACCGCCTTACAGTGTTGACAGCGGCGGCTAAGTGTGTTTTCAGCTTGCAGAATCGATGATCCCTTGACAAATCGTGCTAATATGGCGGTTCGCACAGTCGCACACCCGATTGAAGGAACGCTATATATGGAACTCGAAAAGCAGGCGCGCATCGTCGACGATATCCGCGCAGAGCTGCAGGAGCGCATCGACACGCGCCTCAAGGTGCGTGCCAATATGGGTCGCTCGAAGGTTATCGAATGCGAAGGCGTCCTCATGCAGGCGCATCCGTCGCTGTTCATTCTCGAAATCGACCGTAAGCGCGGCCGTAAGGCGAGACAGTCGTACCAGTACGTTGATGTATTGACCGGCATGGTCGAGCTCTACGATGTCGAAACAGGCAAGCCTGTGTTCGGATCTTTCGTTGACAACGGCGACGCGGATCCGTTGCATTCCGCCGATGAGGATGAAGAAGAGGACGAGGGCATCCTGTAGCCGCCGGCGGTCGAACCGTGCGGCGCGCTCGGCCTGCGTTGTCGAGCAGGGCAAAAAACTTGGGAATGCGGCTTGACATTTTCAAGGCAGAAGCGCAAAATATCTTCTCGTACATTTCTGGGGATGTAGCTCAGCTGGGAGAGCACCACGTTCGCAACGTGGGGGTCGTGGGTTCGAATCCCATCATCTCCACCAGTAATTACCTGCAGGTCGAGTAATCGGCCTGCATTTTTTGTTTTCAGGATAAAGGGATTCGAACCGATAAGGTTGAATTCCGTTAAGAAAACCGTCCGGTGGACGGTTTTCAGGAATTCGCTCGAGGGCTTCAGACCGAGAGGAAGGGCGTTCGCGCGGCGGATGCGGGAACCCCATCGTCTCCGCCAGAACTTTCCAGCGCCGTTCTTACGAACGATGTTTTTTCGTTCGGGGGAACGGCGCTGCTTCTCGCTCGTTTTCGGCGGCCGGCGGCATGACTTTTCGTCCGGAGGCTCTGCGGCCGCTAGAGGATCGAGGTTCGAATTGGTGAGGCGGGATTCTTCTCGCGCAGCGGACGCGCGCCGTTTTTTTTCGGCGCCCTGTATGACGTCGCCCTCATGGGCGGCGTTTTCTCGTTTCGAGGCTATGCGGATTTTCGGCCGTCTTCGGGGTACGGAGGCGAAGGGAGTCTTGCGGGCGACGCGGCGGGTCTCTCTTCCGCCGCAAGGGGCGGCCGCTGCGGACGCTCGTGCCCCTCGTCTTCTTTGCCGACTTCTGCTTCCCAGCCGATCTGCGGCGTCGCCGTTTCGGATGCCGCTCGATCTTTGGAAGGAGAGGGGATTGTCGTTTCTTGTTCGCTTTCGGAAGAATCGTTCTGCGTTCCTTCGGGCGGGCGGTCGACGCTTTTCGACCGCTGCGTGTTTCGGCCGGCTTCGAAGCCTATTCCTATGCCATCGCGTCGACGCGTTCCGCGTATCCCCGATGCTCGTTCGCGTCTGGAAAGGGTCGTCTCTCAGGGGCCTTTGAATCGGCCGGTCGCGACGAATCGTCACGCCCGCCGCCGCGCATAGTCCATTTTGCGGAGTGCTTGCGTGACCGGTCGGCCGGGGCATGCGGTTGGGGTTCTGCGACGCGCCCAATAAGCCCTTTTGCGCTACGAAACCCATCACGATTACGCTCTCTGGGGCGTTTTTCACGGCAAACGGCTCGAAAAACGCCTGAATATACGCTCTTTGGGGTAATTTCCCCCCAAATGGGTGATACGTTTTTGCTATCCCTGTGAAGGATGTGTGTTAAAGTCATTGCTGTATCTCGCCTACGGTTTACCCATGGTTGCGTTTTCGGGGCTTTTCTCACGGCTCTTCCGCATCCCCTCCAGATCGTATGCGGGATACGGAGGAAGAAAAGGAAAAACCGAGAAAGGGGGTATCCATGGCTGAGGAAACCAAGACCGACGTCGCTGCGACCGAGGAACCCGCCAAGGATGCCAAGCAGGCTAAGCAGGGCAAGAAGAAGTGGCCTATTGTGGTCGGCGTCGTCGCCGTCGTTCTCGTTGCAGCGGGCGCAGGCTTTTTCGTCTGGCACGAGCAGCCCAGCTTCTGTAACGCTATCTGTCACACTCCGATGGACGCATACGTCGAAACCTACATCGACGGCTCTCATGACAAGTACGGCAATGAGCTTGCCGACGAGGCCGACAAGATGGCCATGATGGCCTACGCCCACGCCAATCCCGAGAATGGCGATACCACTAACTGCCTCGGCTGCCATGTTCCCACCATGGGCGAGCAGATTACCGAGGGCATGCATTGGGTTACCGGCAATTACGAGGTTGCCGGCGACAACAAAGTCGGCCAGACCATCCTCGAGAATCGCGAACTTTCCGACCTGGTCGAGGCCCGCGGCATCGCCGAGGACGAGTTCTGTCTGAATTCCGGCTGCCACCATGTGGCTGAAGACGGCACCGAGATTACCTCTCGAGCCGACCTCGAGGCTGCCACCGCCAGCCTCGATGGCGAGCACAACCCGCACAAGGCCCAGCATGGCGAGTATGCCTGCAGCCAGTGCCACAAGGCTCACAGCCAGTCCGTCAACTACTGCACCCAGTGCCACAGCAATGCCGTCGTTCCCGATGGCTGGCTAAGCACTTCCCAGGCCAAGAAGCTCGCTTCGCTGTAAATTTTCTAGCTGAGCGGATGAACGACGGTGCATGCTTTTGCATGGTGAGACACCGTTAAGGGAAACGCATACGTCGGCAGGCGTACTTTTCCCAGGAGATGTGTAACACGAAAGGGCCCGCCCGTTGGACGGGCCCTTTCGTTGAATAATCGTACGCTGGGCATAGGTCCCGGGAAATCTCGACCTCGCGTCACAAGGAGCAGGGAAATGAACACGAAAACAAAACGCAGGCTCATCGTGGTGACCGGCGTGATAGTCGTCGTCCTGGCGATCGTGCTGACGGTCGTCGGCAGCGGCGGCGCCGCGAAGACGGCATCGGTCGCCGAGGCGCTGAGCGGATCGCATGATTCCGACCGCATCCAGGTTTCCGGAAACGTGGTCGATAATTCCTTTGCCACCGAAGACAACGTGCTGACCTTCGAAATCTTCGATCCCGAAGGCGACGAGTCCCAGACGCTGCGCGTCCGCTACGAGGGGGCTGCGTCTTCCACGTTCGGCAACGGCGTCACGGCCATCTGCACGGGTCGCCTGAGCACGTCGAACGGCGTTGAGTTGGTGGCAAGCGAATTGGTGACGAAGTGCCCTTCCAAGTACGAGAGCGCTACTGACGCGCTGACGGTCTCTCGCATGCTTGAGTACGGCGATAGCATCGTCGATACCACGGTCAAGCTGACGGGCGTCGTCGAAGGCGCCTTGGCCGCCGCGGGATCGGGCGAGCCCCGCTTCGTAGTGGCGGACGACGCAGACGCCTCCGTCCAGGTTCCCATCGAATTCGATGGCGCGATGGCCGACGGCATCGTCGACGGCACCTCGGTCGTCATCACGGGGTCGCTGTCCGGCTCCGGCTCGTTCGTCGCGACCGATGTCGCGCAGGAAGGATAAACCTCTATGTCGACCTTCGGATTGATAGCCCTCGTCGTCGCCTTCGCAGGCGTCGTGGTTTCCGTCGTCTGCCTGCTGGCGGGACAGATTCTGCGAAAGACGGGCAAGCAGGGGGCCGTCTCCACCGCTTCGTGGGGCGGATGCATCGCCTCCATTCTGACCGCCGCTGCCCTTACGGTGTGCTGCGGCATCCTGGTGTATTGCTTCATGACGGGCGATATGTCCATCGAATACGTGCTCATGGAACACTCCGATGCCGATGGCATCCTGGGCGTGCTCTACCGCTTCAGCGGCCTGTGGGCCGGACGCGAGGGCTCGCTGCTCTTCTGGGCATGGCTCATTTCGATCTTCAACGCGGTCGTCGCGGTGCGCGCCATGAAGAAGCTCGAGCCGCTCGATTGCATGGCCCTGTTCGTGTCCGACCTCGTCCTGACGGCGTTCGTCGCGGTCTGCCTGTTCTCCGAGAGCAACATGCCCTTCACCGCCACCGGAGCTCCCTACATCGACGCCGAAGGCAACCTGACCCCCATGGCGTCGGCCTTCGGCATGAGCCCGTTGCTCGAGCATTGGGCGCAGGCCATCCATCCGCCCACGCTGTTCATCGGCTATGCCGGCCTGACCATTCCGTTCGCCTACGCGATCGCCGCTCTGATCGTCAACGACCCCAGTTCTAAGTGGGTCGTGCGCGCTACGCGCTACGCTATGTTTTCGTGGTTGTTCCTCGGCATCGGCATTGGTTTGGGCGCCATCTGGGCCTACGTCGTGCTGGGCTGGGGCGGCTACTGGGCATGGGACCCGGTCGAGAACGCCAGCCTGCTTTCGTGGATGGTCGCGCTCGCGCTCGTCCATAGCTTTACGGTGTATCGTCAGCGTGGCGCGTTCAAGCGCTGGAGCATCATGTGCGCCTCCCTCGCGTTCGCCTTCGTGGTCGTGGGCACGTTCATCACGCGCTCCGGCATCGTGCAGTCGGTCCATGCCTTCGCGGGCGACCCCGTGTCGCTGACGCTGTTCGGCGGCCTGATTGCAGTGGCCGTGCTCGTGGGCGTGGTGGGTCTGCTCATCCGCTGGAAGCCGTTCAAGTCCGACGACGCAATCGAGTCCATGATTTCCAAGTCGGCCGCATACTACTTCAACAACGTGATCATGATCGTGTTCACGCTGGTGCTGGCCTACCTCACGGTGGCAAGCGCGTTGCCCGGCTTCCTTCCGTTCGGCGGCCAGGCCTTGTCCGCCGGCACCTACGACGCGATCGCGCGTCCGCTCGGCATCGCCTACTGTCTGATCATCGCCGTGTGCCCGATGCTCGCATGGAACAAGACCGATCGAGGCGAATTCCTGCGCCTTGCCAAGGTTCCCGCGATCTGCGCCGTCGTGCTCTTCGTCGCGCTGATGGCGTATTTCGTCACCACGCTGTATCCGGCCTATGACGCGGTCATCCAGGCCGGCGCCGCCGAAGGCGCATCCCAGGCCGCTATCGCCGCTGCCGACGATCTGCTCGCGCAGGGTCCCGTGTGGTATTACAACGGCCTTGCCGTGGTCGGCTTCGCCGTGGCCAGCCTGCTGTTCTTCAACACGCTGTTTATGATCGCTCGCGCCGCGTCCAAGCGCGGCAAGGCCACGGGCAAAAACCCCGTGGTCGCCTTCTTCGGCATGCTCGGCGCCAATTCGGCGAAATACGGCGGCTACATCGCCCACTTCGCCATGTCGATCATTCTGATCGGTCTGATCGGTTCGTCGATGTATGTCACCGAGAAGACGGGCTATATCGCTTTCGACGAGGAGAACGACACGGCCGAAAGCTTCGTGATCCAGAATTACGAGCTGCGCTACACCGACAACGGCATCGAGACCATGGCCAACGGCGACGACGTGATCTACCAGGTCGAGTTTGACGTCTACGATACCGAAGACGGCTCCTACATCGGCCATGTGTCCCCGTCGGTCCAGCTGGTTTCCTCCACGCAGCAGACCAAGCTCAACGCATCGGTCATCAGCCTGCCCACCGAGGATCTGTTCGTGGTGTATCGCGGTGTCAACCAGGCGGGCGATCTGTCTATGGACGTGCGCGTCAACCCGCTGGTAAGCTTTGCCTGGGTCGGCTTCGGCCTGCTGATGGTCGGTACGGCGATCGCGCTGTTCGGCCGTCGCCGCGATCATCGCGACGAAGAAAACGCGTAGTACGGCAAGCGCCTGCCTGTCAGGCGCTTCGTTTCCAGAAGAAGGCATGTATGGCAGATGCTCTCGACATACGCAAGCTGACGAAAGTCTTCGGAGACAGAAAGGCCCTCGACAAGGTGACGTTCACGTTGCCCGAGGGGGCCTTCCTCTCCATCTTCGGCCCGAACGGCGCCGGCAAGACCACGTTGCTTCGCACGCTTTCCACCCTGGCCCGACCCACGTCGGGCACGATTCGCGTCATGGGCGCCGATGCGAAGGAAGACCCCGACAAGGTGCGCGAGCACATCGGGCTGATTTCGCATAACTCGATGCTCTATCCGGACCTCACGGCTGTGGAGAACCTCATGTTCGTCGCGCACCTTTACGGTCTGGCGAACCCCGAGGAGCGCGTGCGTGAGCTCTTGCGCGCGGTCGAGCTGGACCATCGCCGCTTCGACATGGTGCGCACGTTCTCGCGCGGCATGACGCAGCGCCTTTCGATCGCCCGCGCCTTGATCAACGACCCCGATGTGGTGTTTCTCGACGAACCGTACGCGGGTCTCGATCCCCATGCGGTGGAAATCTTCGATACGCTGCTTGACAGCCTGCGCGAAGGCCGCACGTTCGTCATGGTGAGCCACGACCTACAGAAGGGCTTCGAGGCCTGCACGCATGCGCTCGTGTTGGCGCGCGGCCGCGTGGTGGCGTTCGCCCCGAAAGAAGAGCTCGATTTCGAGGAATTCAAACAGCTCTACCGCGATACCGTCGGAATGGGGGTGGCCTGATGACGCAGACGAAACCGGCTATGAAGAGGCCGTCCACCTGGGCGCACTACGTCGCGCTGCTCAAGAAGGACCTTTCCCAGGAGCTGCACACCAAAGACATGCTCACCTCCATGGGCCTGTACGCGCTGCTGGTGCTGGTGGTCTACGGCGCCGCGCTGGCGCAGGCGGGAAGCGAGCTGGACGTGCTGCAGATGGCTGGCGGCCTTCTGTGGGCGGTCGTGCTGTTCACGAGCCTGCTGGGCCTCAACCGCTCCTTTTCTCACGAGAAAGAGCACGGCTGCCTCGAGGGAATCCTGCTGGTCCCCATGGACCGTTCGGTCATCTTCTTGGCGAAGGCCACGGCCAATCTGGTGTTTTTGCTCGTGGTGACGGCAGTCACCGTTCCGCTGTTCTTCTTTTTCTTCCTGGGGCAGGTGGGGGCGGCTTCCTCGTGGCCGCTCATGTTCGTGCCCTTGCTTGCGGGCACGGTGGGCATCGCGGGCGTGGGCACCATGCTTTCCACGATCACGATGAACACGCGCGGCAAAGACGTGATGCTCGCGGTGCTGTTCATTCCGCTAATGTTCCCGCTTCTGTGGGCGTGCGTGTCGGCCACGACGGTCGTGATGTGCGGCGCGGAAGGCTATGTGGAGACCTTCGTCACCTCCATGGCGCTCGCGGGCGGATACGACGTGGTGATGATTTTGTTGTCGTGGGTGCTCTATGACTTCGTGGTGACGGCGTAGTGCCGCACCGAGAGACGTGCTTCGCGGCGGGCGGCGTGCAAGCGCCGCATCGGGCCGCGTTTCGAAAAGGGTCAAAGGCCGTTCGCGAACGGCATGGATGAAAGGATTTGTTTGATGGCCAACGAGAAAACGGCCGGCGAACCGCGGGTGGGAGGCCGCCTCGACGCGATCGCGCCGTGGGCGATCGCCATCGGTGCGATCCTGGCGACGATCGGTTTCGTGGTGAACTTCACCGTGGCCCCGCTCGTCAACGGCGCCGCGGTCAGCGAACCCGCGCTGATCGGCGGCACGCTGGTGGGTAACAAGCTCCTGCTTTCGCAGAAGATCTTCTACTGGCATATGCCGGTGGCCATGGTCAGCTTCACCGCGCTCGTGTTCACCGCGTATTACAGCGTCCGCTTCCTGATGACCAAGCGTTACTGCTACGACGTGCGCGCCCGTCTGGCGACCGAGGTGTCGCTGGTCTTCGTGCTGTGCACCATGGTCACGGGCGAGATGTGGACCCGCTTCGAGTGGGGCGTATGGTGGACGTGGGAGCCGCGCCTGACGACATACTTCATTCTGATGCTCATGATTTTCGGCTACTTCATCCTGCGCAACGCCGTCGAAGACACCGAGCGTCGCGCTGTGTATTCGAGCGTCTTCGGCATCCTGACCTTCATCGACGTGCCGATCTGCTTCCTGATCACGCGCCTCGTTCCTTCGAGCGTGCATCCGGTTATCTTCCGCACCGATTCGGGCCTTTCTCCCGAGATGCTCGTACCGCTGCTGCTTTCGCTGGCCGGCTTCATGCTCATTGCCTTCGGCTTGTATCGCCTGCGTCTGCGCACGCAGCTTATGGAAGACACGCTCGTCCGTATCCAGGATAAATTGGAGGATTAACCATGGATCCCGTTTTGGCTGAAATCTATTCCACCGTGCTCGACGCGGCCCCCTTCGTGATTGCCGGCTATGCGCTTTTGTTTCTGGTGCTGTGCGGCTACGTCGTCTTCATCACGACGAAGCTCAAGCGCACCGAGAAAAAGCTCGCCGCCCTCGAGGAACATGTCGACGAGCTGAAATAACGCCGTTTCGCAATCGCGACGCATTCGCCGAAGGCCGCCTTTCCACAGGCGGCCTTCGGCGTTTCGTGATAACCGGACGAAAACTCGCCGTATGCGGCGGTGCGGCTTGCGGCCTGATAGTAGAATACTGTGCGTTATACGTTCAGAACATCGTTCGCGCCGCTTCGAACGCCGCGCGGCTCCCCGCGCAGGCGCTCGCAGCCGCCTTGGGGGGCTGAAGCGTGCGAAGGCGCGCCGACAAGACAGGAGATATTCGCATGAAGGCCTTGATTCCCGCCGCGGGCATGGGCACCCGTTTCCTTCCGGCTACGAAGGCCCAGCCGAAAGAAATGCTGCTGGTCGTCGACCGTCCCGCCATCCAGTACGTGGTGGAGGAGGGCCTGGCGTCGGGCGCCGACGAGGTGGTCATCATCAACAGCCGCGATAAGAAATCGATCGAGAAGCACTTCACGCCTGATCCCGAGCTCGAGGCCACGTTGCGCGCCAAGGGCAAGGACGCCTTCGCCGACGCCGTTAAGCATGCGGGCGAGCTCAATGTGTCCTACGTCTACCAGGACGAGCCGCTGGGCCTGGGCCACGCGATCCACTGCGCGGCCGACGCCTGCGAAGGAGAGCCGTTCTTCGTGTTGCTGGGCGACGTGCTCGTTCCCGACAACGCCATCTGCCCCAAGATGCTTGAGATTTCCAAGGCCCACGGCGGCGCGTCCGTGATCGCCGTTCTGCCCGTGCCCGACGAGCAGGTGAGCCGCTTCGGCATCATCGCCGGCTCCGAGGTCGAAGAGGGTGTGTGGAAGGTGGACGGCCTGGTCGAAAAGCCCAAGCTGAAAGACGCCCCGTCCAACCTGTCTGTGTTCGGCCGCTACTTGCTGAGCCCGCGCGTCATGGAGCTTCTGGCCGACGTGCAGCCCGGCGTGGGCGGCGAAATCCAGCTCACCGACGCGCTGGACGCGGTGCTGCGCGAAGAGGAGATGTACGCGCTCGTCATCTCCGAAGAGGACGGCTTCGACACGGGCACCGTCGAAAGCTGGCTGGCCGCGAACAACGCGCTGTACGCCCGCAAGCAGGCCGCGCAGGCGTAAGACGAGGCGCCCACGGCGCATACCGACAAGACGGAAGAAGGGAAGAACGTGACTTTCAATGCATTTTCGGGAGCGGCAGGACAGGATTTCTCCGACCTGCTGAGAAGCACGGCGCAGCCGGCACGCCCTCGAGGCGGCGTCTCTGCTGCAGCGGCCGGCTTTTCCGCCGAAGAGCTCGAGAGCGTGACGGGGCCCGACCGCCGCTGGTCCTGGGTGGAAATCGACCTTTCCGCGATCCGTCATAACGTGCAGGTGGCAAAGCGTCGCCTGTCTCCCGGCTGCCGCCTGATGGCCGTGGTCAAGGCGAACGCCTACGGCCACGGCGCCGTTCAGGTTGCGCGCACGGCCCTTTCCGCCGGCGCCGCCCAGCTTGCGGTAGCCACGGTGAACGAGGGCATCCAGCTGCGCCGCGCAGGCATCGAGGCGCCTATCCTGGTGCTTTCCGAGCCGCCCGCGTCGGCGATCCCGCTGCTTTTGCATCATGACCTCATGCCGTCGGTTTACACCACCGAGTTCGCGATCGCCTACGGAGAAGCGGCCGACCGTGCCGGTGTGCGTGCTCCGTATCATTTGGCGGTGAACACGGGTATGAACCGCATCGGCGTGCGCTTCGACGAGGTGCTCGAATTCATTCGCAGCATCTCGTTCCACCGCGCGCTCGAGCAGGTGGGCACCTTCACCCACTTCGCCACGGCCGACTGCGCCGAGACGCTCGATTTCAACATGCAGCTGCGTCGATTCAAGGAAACCGTGGCGGCCATGCGCGCCGCGGGCATCGATCCCGGCCTGGTGCATTGCGCCAATTCGGCGGCCATCCTGCGCTACCTAGAAACCCATATGGACATGGCTCGTCTGGGCATTTCCATGTATGGCTTCCATCCGTGCCCCGAGACGCGCGGCTACTTCGACCTGCGTCCCGCCATGAGCGTGCACGCGCGCATCACGGCGGTGAACACGCCTCCTATGAGCGAAGGCGTGAGCTACGGCATGAACTACCGCAGCACGGGCAGCGTGAAGATCTGCGCCATTCCCGTGGGCTACGCCGATGGATACCCGCGCGCGCTTTCCAGCCGCACGTCGGTGGTCTACGCGGGCCATCTGTGCCGTCAGGTGGGCAACATCTGCATGGATCAGTGTATGTTCGAAGTGGATCTGCGAAGCCATGGCACGCATCGCAGGCTTGACCCGCATGTGGGCGACGAGGTGCTGCTGGTGGGTTCCCAGAACGCCGCCGCCGTGTCGATCGAAGACCTGTGCGACGTGGTGGGAACCATTCCTCACGAGCTGTGCTGCGCTTTGTCCCTGCGAATGCCGAAGGTGTATCTGCGATGACCGTGATCAACGAGCATTTCTCCACGATCGTTCCGCATGAGGGCGAATCGTCCGAGCTGCTGCTGGCCGATATCGCCGCGCAGGCGGCCTCGTGCCGCAAATGCGAGCTATGCGAGGGCCGCATCAACGTGGTGCCCGGATTCGGCAACCCCGAGGCGCGCGTCATGCTGATCGGCGAAGCTCCCGGCAAAAACGAGGACAAGCAGGGCCTTCCGTTCGTGGGGGCCGCCGGAAAATACCTCACCGAGCTTCTGGGCTATGCAGGCTTGGCGCGCGAGGACGTGTTCATCGCGAACGTGCTCAAGTGCCGTCCGCCGTCGAACCGCAATCCGCGCCCTGACGAGATAGAGCTGTGCACGCCGTTCTTGCGCGACCAAGTACGTGCCATCGGTCCTGAATATCTGGTCACCATGGGCAACTTCGCCACGAAATTCATCCTGAAGACCGATCGCGGCATCACGGGCCTGCATGGAAAGTCCGTCATGGCGGGCCGGTTCATTGTGTATCCGGTGTTCCATCCGGCGGCCGCGATCTACGATCGCAGCAAGCGCGACGCGCTTCAGACCGATTTCGAGGCGTTGGGCGAGCGTCTGAAGACTCCGCGTTCCAACACGCGATAATCGCAGTTCAAGCATGCAATTCGACGCACGGTCCGCTTCGGCGGGCAGTGCGTTTTTCGTCGTAAAAACAAGTTAGCCAATAAAATAATTTGATAATCAAACTAAAACGAGTATACTTTCGCCTCGCTGTCCTTGCGAGAAAGGAACTTGTTATGAAAATCGCCCTTGTCACCGACTCGACGTGCGACTGGCCCTTTGCCGATTACGCCGCGCGTGACGTATCTATGGTTCCGCTGAGCATCGGCCTCGGCGATAAATCGCTGCTCGACCAGGTAGAGCTGTCCTCCGACGGCTTTTGCGACCTGCTTGGAAACGCGACGACCGAACCTCCTACCACCTCGCAGCCTTCGCCGGGCGCGTTTTCCGCGCTGTTCGATGAGCTGGCCGAGCGCGGCTACGACGCGGTGCTGTGCATGCATATCGGCTCGAAGCTTTCGGGCACGGTGCAGTCGGCTTCGATCGCGGCCGCCCATGCTCCGATCGACGTGCGCGTGGTCGATACGCAGCTGGCGGCCTCGGCGCTGGGTCTTGTGGTCGACCAGGCGTGCCGTCTGCGCGATGCCGGCATCGACGACATCGACGAGTTGGAGCGCCGCGTTTCGCAAGCGTGCGCGAACACCAAGATTCTGTTGATTCCCGAAACGCTCGATTCGCTCGTACGCGGCGGAAGGCTGCCGAAGGAGACGGCCGACAAGATGGGCATGCTCAATGTACGCGCCCTGCTGACGATCGACGAAAGCGGAAGCGTGGTATTCTTCGATAAGGCCCGGGGCTCGAAGGGCGCCGTTGCACGCTGTATCGAGGTTCTCGAAGAGGCCGCGGCCCAGCACGGTCCGCTCGATGTGCGCTACACCCATGTGCGCAATGCCGCCGCGGCCGAGAAGCTGGCGGCCGCCATCGAGGCGTCGAACGCCGAGGTTGCAAGCGTGCACGCCGATATTTGCGGCGCCACGATCGCGACTCACCTGGGCCTGGGGGCATGGGGCGTCGCCATGGCGCCGCGTGCGGTGTAGGCATCGAAAAAAAAGGGGGGGTTCTATGACGGAGGCAGCGCAGCGTCGCCGCCATGTGAACGATCTGTTGGTGGAGACGTTCAACAGCATTTTGCGCGTCGAAGAAAACGTCGTGCGCAACCGTCTGACCGAGGGACTCACCATATCCGAAGTGCACACGATCCATGCGATCGGCCTTCGCGGGTCAAGTCCGATGAACGCGATCGCGGCGCGGCTCGATGTGACGCTTGCCACGTGCACCACTGCGGTGGGAAAGCTCGTGGCCAAAGGCTTCGCCGAGCGTTCGCGCAGCGATGCGGATCGACGTCAGGTGCTCGTGTCGTTGACCAAAGAGGGAAGGCAGGCCTATCGTGTGCACGAGCTCTTCCATAAAGAAATGGTCGATGCGGCTTTCGCCGATCTGACCGAAGAGGAAGAGGCCGTGCTCGTCAGGGCGCTGACCAAGGTCAAGGACTTCTTCGAAGAGCCTGGCGAATAACGAGGAATCGATGCGGGGGCTGCCCCGCATCTTTTCGACATAAAAAAGCTAAGACTATCAAATAATCAGAAAGGCGTATTAAAAATGGAGACCATCGAAATCGTGAAGTCCGTCCTGCAGGACAACCTGGACATCGACCCCGCCGACGTGACCGCCGATTCCACGTTCGAAACGCTCGGCGTCGACTCGCTCGACATGGTCGAGCTTGTGTGCGACCTGGAAGACCGCTGCGATATCGAGTTCGGCGAGCCCGATGGCTTGACGACGGTCGGCAACCTGGTCGACTACATCGAGTCGCTGCGTTAGGAACGCACATGGAAACGCGTGTGACCGAGCTATTCGGGATCGAGCATCCGGTAATCCAAGGCGGCATGGCGTGGGTCGCCGACGGCAGGCTTGCGGGCGCGGTATCGGCCGCGGGCGGTCTTGGCATCGTGGCCTGCGGCGCGGCGCCCCTCGCCTGGATCGAAGAGCAGATTGCCATCGCCCGTGCTCTGGCGCCGTGCGCGCCTGTGGGGGCCAACGTCATGATGATGAATCCCGACGTCGAGCGCGCTGCCGACCTTCTGGCGCGTCTGCACGTCGACGTGATCACGACGGGCGCGGGAAGCCCGTCCCGATTCATCGAACGATGGAAAGAGGCAGGTGCGAAGGTGGTGCCTGTGGTGGCGCAGGTCGCCCAGGCGGTTCGCATGGAGCGCCTGGGGGCCGATGCGGTGGTGGCCGAGGGCTGTGAGGCCGGCGGCCACATCGGCGAGACGACCACCATGGCGCTCGTGCCGCAGATCTGCGATGCGGTGAACATTCCGGTGATCGCGGCGGGCGGCATCGCCGACGCCCGTACGGCCGCGGCCGCACGCGTTCTGGGCGCCGAAGGCGTCCAGGCGGGCACGAGATTTCTCACGGTGGAGGAGTGCTGCGTGTCCGAAACCTATAAAGACAAGGTGCTGAACGCCAAAGACTCCGACACCATCGTGACGGGGCGCGTGACGGGGCACCCCGTTCGCGGTCTGAAGAATCCCTGGTCGCGTTCGATGAAGGCGCTTGAGCGCACCGTGACCGACATCGCGGCGCTCGAAGGCATGTATGCGGGTTCCCTGCGCCGCGCCGTCGAGGGCGACGCCGAGGGCGGTTCGTTCATGGCCGGCCAGGCGGCAGGCATGGTGAAGACGCGCGGCAGCGCGGCCGATGCCGTGCGCGAGCTTTCCGCCGGTTTCGCGGCGGGCGATGCGACCGCGCGTGCGGCGGCGCCGCTTCGCGACCTGCGCGAAGGAGGCGAGGCTCGTGGGTAAGCTTGCCATCCTGTGCAGCGGCCAGGGCTCTCAGAAATCGGGCATGGGCGCGGCGTTTTCGGGCCGGCCCGAGTTCGACGAGGTGTTCGAAGCGGCTTCCGACATGTGCGGATACGACGTGCGCGCGGCTTGTTCCGACGAAGGTGCGCTGGCCGATGCGCTGAAGGTACAGCCGGCTTTGTGCGCCGCCTCGATCGCCGCCGCCCGCGCTCTCGAGCTCGAAGGCGTATTCGCCGACGCCGTGGCGGGCTTTTCGCTCGGCCAGGTGGCCGCTCTCAACGTGGCGGACATGCTGTCGCTTGAAGACACGTTCGCCCTGTGCTCGGCCCGCGCGCATGCTATGGCCGAAGCGGCGGCTGCGACCCCGGGGGCCATGTGCGCGCTCATGGGGGCGGACGACGAATCGGTCGCTGCGCTGATCGCGGATGTCGCGCAAGGCGCGGTGCTTGTGGCCGCCAACTACAATGCACCCGGCCAGATCGTGGTTTCGGGCGAGCGCGATGCGGTCGCCCGAGCGGCCGAAGCGTGGCGCGGATCCGGCCGTCGGGCGAGCATGCTCGCCGTGGCGGGCGCTTTCCACAGCCCGCTTATGCAGAACGCAGCCGACGCGCTGGCGTCGTTTCTGCGGGGCGTGCGTTTCGCCGAGCCGCGCATCCCGCTGATCTGCAACGTGGACGCTCGTCCGCTTCGCGCCGCCGACGCGGCCGAGCGCATGGTTCGCCAGGTCACATCGCCCGTGCTGTTCGATCGCAGCGTCGCGTGCTTGCAGGCATCGGGCGTGGACGCCTATGTCGAATGCGGCAGCGGCGTGGTTCTGCGAGGCCTCGTGCGCAGGACGCATAAAGAGGCGGCCCGTTACGGGGTCGAATCGATGGAGGACGCCCGCGCGCTGGCATCGCAACGCGCCGCGGTCCGTCAGCGAGAGGATATCCAATGACACAGACGAAAACCGTCCGCCGCCATGCCGTGGTGACGGGCGCTTCGCGCGGCATCGGCGCCGCCGTGGCGCGCAGCCTCGCGGCGGCCGGCATGGACGTGGCCGTGAACTACGCGAGCCCTTCCAGCGAGCAGGCCGCCGAAGACCTGGCGTGCGAATTGGCGCGCGAATTCGGCGTGCAGGCATACGCCGTGCGCGCCGACGTTTCGTCATCCGACCAGGCCGAGGCCTTGATCGCGGGCGCAGCGGAGCGCTTTGGCGGCGTGGACGTGTTGGTGAACAACGCGGGCGTCACGAAAGACGGCCTGATGATGCGCATGAAGGAAGAAGATTTCGACCGCGTTCTGGCCGTAAACCTCAAAGGCACGTACAACTGCTGCCGCGCGGCGGTGGGGCGTATGGCGAAGGCCCGCTTCGGTCGCATCGTCAATATGAGCAGCATCGTGGGCGTGCGCGGCAACGCCGGCCAGGCGAACTACGCCGCATCGAAGGCGGGCATTATCGGTTTGACGCGCTCGCTGGCCATGGAAGTGGCGTCGCGTAATGTCACGGTGAACGCCGTGGCTCCCGGCCTCGTGGAGACCGATATGACCGGCGCCATGAGCGAGCGTGCGAAGGATGCGGCGCTCGAGCGCGTGGCGTCAAAGCGCATGGGAAGGCCCGAGGAAGTGGCCGCTGTGGTGGCGTTTCTTGCGGGCGATCAGGCAAGTTATGTGACCGGGCAGGTCATCGGCGTGGATGGAGGAATGTCGCTATGACGGACACTCGAAAGCCCGACGGCACGCATCGCGTGGCCATTACCGGAACGGGCGCGCTTTCGCCCGCGGGCGTGGGCGTGGGCTCCCTGATGGACGCGGTGAACGAAGGCCGCAGCTGCATCGCGCCGATCGCGCGCTTTGACACCGAGGGCTATCCCGCCACGCTGGCGGCCGAGATTCCCTCGTTCGACCCGGTCGCGTGCGGTCTGACGAAAAAGGAATCGCGCCGCTTCGCCCCGTTCGTCCAATACGCCATCGTGGCTGCGGACGAGGCCATGGCCGAAAGCGGCCTGTCGATGGAGGAGGAAGACCCGACGCGTGTGGCCTGCGTGTGGGGCAGCGGCATCGGCGGCCTGCTCGAGTTCGAATCGGCTTGCGCCGCTTTGCACGAGCACGGCCCCAAGAAAGTCAGCCCTCTGTTCATTCCCACGATGATAGAGAACATGGCCGCGGGCAACCTGTCGATTCGCTATGGCATGAAGGGCGATTGCCTGAGCATCGTCACCGCATGCGCTACCGGTGCCCATTGCGTGGGCGAGGCTTATCGCCTGATCCGTCATGGCTACGCCGACGCGGCGTTGGCGGGCGGCAGCGAAGAGTCCATTTCGCCGGTATGCCTGGCGGGCTTCGGCAATCTGGGCGCGCTGTGCACCTCCGACGACCCCGCCGCATCGGCCATGCCGTTCGACGCGAACCGCAGCGGCTTCGTGCCGGGCGAAGGCGCGGGCGCGCTCGTGCTGGAATCGTTCGAGCACGCCCTCGCGCGCGGCGCGCACATCATCGCCGAGGTGGCGGGCTTCGGTTCGACGGGCGACGCCTATCACATGACCGCTCCCGATCCGAGCGGCGAAGGGGCTGTGCGGGCGATGCGCGCCGCGCTCGCCGAAGGCGGCTTCGAGCCTTCCGACGTCGGGCACCTCAACGCCCACGGCACGTCTACGAAGGCCAACGACGCCATGGAGGCCGCGGCGCTCGCGGCGCTGGTCGGCGCCGATGCGAATGTGCCGGTGACTTCGGTCAAGGGAACGGTCGGCCACATGATGGGCGCGGCGGGCGCTATAGAGGCGATCGTATGCGCCTTGTCGGCGGCGAACGGCGCGGTGCCGCCTACCGTTGGCACGCGCGAGGTCGATCCCGCCTGCCCGGTGAACGTGGTGACGGGTTCGCTTCTGCGCACGGGGCCGCAGACCGTGGCGCTCAGCAATTCGCTCGGTTTCGGCGGACACAACGCTTCGCTCGCCATCGCGCCGTTCGAAGGCTAGCCTGCACGGCCCGCCGCCGCCCGGTGCGCGGCGGCGGACGCTTGCGTTCGATTCCCCCCGATATCGCCGCGCCGCCGCGCGCGGCCGGGACGCATCGCCGCCGAGGTTCGGCCTGCGGCTCCCCGATAGCATCTTCGACCAAGGAAGAAGGTCTTTCATGGAACTGACGTATCCCGCCGGCCGCGACGCGGTGCTGGCCATCCTGCCTCATCGCGAACCCTTCGTCTGGGTGAGCCGCATTCTGTCGTGCGAGCCGGGCGTCCGTATCGAGGCCGAGCTCGACGTCGATTCCGACCTCCCGCTGTTCGCGGGTCATTTCCCCGAGCATCCGGTGCTGCCGGGCGTCATCGTGATGGAGGCGCTTGCCCAGGCCGCTTCGTGCTGCGTGCTGCTGGCGGGCGATGACTGCGGCAAGGTGGGCTTTCTGACGGGCATCGACAAGGCGAAGTTCCGCCGCCAGGTGCGCCCGGGCGACACGCTGCGCCTGGAGGCGCGCATCGTGAAGTCGTCGTCGCGCATGTGCGTTGCCGAGGTGGAGGCGCTCGTCGACGGCCGGCTTGCCGCGTCGGCCGTCCAGAAATACGTCTTGGCCTAAGGAGTTTCGATGCGTCGGAAAAAGCCCGATTACATAGTGATGTCGAACGTCGAGGGCGCCGCCGCAGGCGAGAGCCTGTTCGACCTTGCGCGCAAGGGGTTCTCGTGCGCGTTGGTGGTGGACGGCCGCCATGCCTTCGACGAAGTTCCCGCAGCGGTCAGGTCGGTGGGCCTGCGCACGGCGGTCGCCTACACGCAGGACATGGCTGCAAGCCCGCGCTTGTCGCTTGCCGAGCAGTGCGTGAGCATCGGCGAGCGGGCCGACGGCGGTTCGTTCGACGACGCCTACCTGGTGCTCGCCGCCGCCCAGTCGGCCGGCGCCGATCTTGTGCTGCTGGTGGATTCGCCGCTCGCCGCCGACGTCGACTTCGTGGGCATGGCCCGAGGCGAAGGACTCGGCGTGTATGCGGTGGACGTCGATCGCGTGGTAGCGGGCGCGTTCGGCGGCATGACGTCAGCGTGGCGTTCGTGCGCGTGCGCCACCGGCCTGGTGCGCCCTGTCGACGAGGAGTCGTGGCGTCGCTGCCCTTCGTGCGGCGGCATCTTCGCGGCCCATGCGGTGTTCGCGGCTCAGGAAACGTGTCCGCGCTGCGGCCGTCATTTCCGCATGACCTCGCGCCAGCGCTTCGACCTGCTGTTCGATGCGGGAACGCTCGATCCGATCGACGACATCGATGAAGGCGGCGATCCGCTGGCTTTTCCAGGTTATGCCGAAAAGCTCGCCTCCACGCGCCTGAAGACGCGCCTGTCCGAGGCGGTGTCGTGCGCGCGCGGCCGCATCGCTGGCATGCCCGCCGTGGTCTGCGTGATGGATTCGACGTTTTTCATGGGCTCGATGGGCCGCGTGGTGGGCGAGCGCATCGCTCGCGCGGCCGACCGCGCCACCGACGAAGGCCTGCCGCTCGTGATTTTCTGCGCGTCGGGCGGTGCGCGCATGCAAGAGGGCTTGGTATCGCTCATGCAGATGGCGAAGGTATCCTGCGCGATTCGCCGTCACGCCGATGCGGGGTTGGCGTACCTGTCGGCGATCACCGACCCCACTACGGGCGGCGTGACCGCATCGTTCGCTATGCAGGGCGATGTGGTGTTCGCCGAACCGGGGGCGCTTGTGGGTTTCGCCGGGCGTCGCGTGATCCAAGACACCACGGGCGAAACCCTGCCCGACGAATTCCAGACGGCCGAATTCGCCTTGGAGCATGGTCTGATCGACGCCGTGGTGGACCGTGCATCGCTGCGCTGCACCGTGGCGGCGTTGTTGGCGCTGCTGGGTTCGGGCATGAAGGGCGCGCCGAGCGCCGTGACGAGTCCCGATGCGCTGGCTCGCGCGCTGCAGAGCGCTCCTTCGACCCATGAGCTGCGCGTCATGGAGGAACGTGGCGCGTCTGCGGTTCCTTCGGCGAAGGCGTGGGATGCGGCTCGCGCCTCGCTGCGCGGCCGCCGCATCCTGGCGCCCGCTTCGCGCACGGCGCCGCATGCCCGCGTGGCGGACGCGTCCGCCAATCCGGCGTGGCGCAGCGTCCAGGCCGCGCGCGACACGCATCGTCCCACGGCGCTGCATTATCTGTCGTTCATGGTGGACGGATTCGTGGAATTGCACGGCGATCGCGCGTTTTCCGACGACGCGGCGGTGGTAACGGGTCTCGGCTGGGTGTCGGGCCGCGCCGCCGTGATCATCGCGCAGGAAAAGGGGGCCGCGCTCGACGAGCGCGTTCGCCGCAATTTCGGCTGCCCGCAACCCGAGGGCTATCGCAAGAGCATGCGGGCCATGCGCCTTGCGCAGCATTTCGGCCTGCCTGTGGTGTGCCTAGTGGATACGCAGGGGGCGTTTTGCGGCAAAGAGGCCGAAGAGCGCGGCCAGGGCAACGCCATCGCCGAGAACCTGGCGTATCTGGCGGGCGTGCCCGTGCCCGTGGTGACGGTCATCGTGGGCGAAGGCGGCTCGGGCGGCGCGCTCGCGCTCGCGCTTTCCGACGCGGTGGCCATGCAGGAGCACGCGGTGTATTCGGTGCTTTCGCCCGAAGGATTCGCGTCGATCCTGTGGAAGGACCGCTCGCGCGCGCCCGAGGCTGCAGCGGCCATGCGCATGAACGCCTACGAGATCTTCGAGATGGGAATCGTGGACACGGTGCTCGAGGAAGGCGAAGGCACCGCGAGCGAGAATCCGGTGCTTGCGGCCGACGCCGTGCGCCGCTACGTTGAACGCAAGCTCGATGAGCTTTGCGCGTTCGACGCGGCCGAGCTGGTGGCCCGCAGGCAGGCCCGCTTCGCCGCGTTCTAAGGGCCGCGCACGTCCGCGCCGCCCGGCGGTTTTGCGCATATTGCGGCGGCGGTGCGCATATCGCCCTATAATACGCAGGCCGAGCCGCGAGGTTCGGTCTCGTAACAAATGAAACGACGCGCGGCCGAAGCGTGCGCGCGAGGGGAGCGATAGATGGCAGAGAGCAACGCGACGTCGTCGAAATCGGGCGGCCGCTACGATTTCGACCCCAAGGAATATCTCCAGCAGGGCGCATGGCGCGACGTGCGTCTGGGGCTGCATCGCACTGAGGAGCTGCTCGAGCGCCTCGGCCGGCCGCAGGATTCCCTGAAGACCGTGCACGTGGCCGGCACGAACGGCAAAGGATCGACCTGCGCTTTCATCGCGTCTATCCTGCAGGAGGCGGGGTATAAGACGGGCCTGTTCACGTCGCCCTACATCCTGCGCTTCAACGAACGCATCCAGGTCGACCGTCGCGACATCTCCGACGAAGACCTGCTGGAAGTGGCGGCCGACGTGCGCGAGCAAGCGCTCGCCATGGACGAGCAGCCCACCGCGTTCGAGCTGATCACGGCAGCCGCGTTGCTGCATTTCGCGCAGCAGGGCTGCGGCGCCGTGGTTCTCGAAGTGGGCTTGGGCGGCAGGCTCGATTCCACGAACGTGGTCATGCCCGAGGCCTGCGCCATCGCGCCCATCTCGCTCGACCATACGCATGTGCTGGGCGACACGGTCGAAAAGATCGCGCACGAGAAGGCGGGCATCATCAAGCCGGGCATCCCCGTGGTGTCGCACCGTCAACCCGACGACGCGCGCCGCGTGATCGAGCAGGCCGCCCGCGCCGCCGGGGCCCCGCTGATCCATCCCGATTTCTCGGCGGTCGAGTCGCGCGCCGAAGGCCTGCGCCAGGTGTTTTCCTACGGCGACATCCGCGATGTGCCGCTGCGCATGGCGGGCGTCTATCAGCCCGGCAACGCCGCGGTGGCCGTGGAGGTGGCCAAGGTGCTGCGCACACGCGGCTTCGCCATTTTCGACGACGCCATCAGGCGCGGCCTGGCGGCGGCCCATTGGCAGGGCCGTTTCGAGGTGGTCGACGAACACCCCGTGACGATCGTCGACGGCGGCCATAACGAGCAGGGCGCGGCCGCGCTGGCGTCTTCGCTGCGTACGTATTTCCCCGAAGGGGGCGTGGTGTTCGCCATGAGCGTGCTGCGCGACAAGAACTATCGCGCCATGATCGAAGACGTGCTGCCGCTTGCGCGCGCCTTCTATTGCTTCGAGCCGCCCGACAACGAGCGCGCCCTGGCGGCCGACGAACTGGCCGAAGCCATTCGTGCCGCGGCCGACGAACGCGCCGGCGATTTCTCCACCTGCGTGGCGGCTCCGCAGGCCGTCGCCTGCGCAACGCCGCGCGAAGCGGTGCTCGCCGCCCGCGCCGCAGCGGGCGAAGGCGGCGTGGCCTGCTGCTTCGGCTCGCTGTATTCCATCCAAGAAATCATGGCGGCGATCGAAGACGACGTACCCGCCGTTTCCGCCGCTCGATAGGCGCTTCTACGCATCAAGCCGCCCGACCCGCGCTTCGCAAGCCGGGCGGCTCGCGTATCGGGCCATTCGTCCCGTGTGCACGAAAAAGGCCGCTCGCGCGATTTCGCGAGCGGCCTTCATGCATGCTGCCGGGTTCGGTTCTAGGAGCGGCCTTCCAGGACGGCCGCGACCTTTTCGGAATCGAGCTGATGAATCGGGGTGACGGGCTCGGGGGCGTGGTCGAAATCGCCCAGGAGCTTTTCGTAGTGCGCCACGTCGCGCCACCGACCCAGCTTGAAGCCAACGTTGTCCATGACGCCCACCAGGCGGAAGCCCATGGCTAGATGCAGCTTGTCGCTTTTCTCGTTGGGCTCGGTCACTTTGCCGTGGGCGCTGCGCACGCCCTGCATTTCGAGCAGCGTGAGCAGGCGGTCGTAGAGCGCGCGGCCCAGTCCGCGGCCGCGGCAGTCCTTGGACAGGTAGACCGAAAGCTCGACGGCCCAGGCATAGGCCTCGCGCGCGAACAGACGGCTCGCATAGGCGTAGCCCACGGGCACGCCGTCTTCTTCGCACACGATATAGGGGTACAGGCAGATGCGCTCCTCGATGCGCTTGCGGAATTCGTCGACATCGGGGCAGGTGCATTCGAACGTGATGGACGTGTCCACGTAGGGCGCATAGATCGCCTGCAAAGCCTCGGCGTCGTCGGTGGTGGCAAGACGGTACGTGTACACGGGTTCGTTCATTGTGCTCCTTTCGAAAGCCTCTGTCTGCCTGCGTCGTGGAATCGCGAAGCGCGCCTCGATCATCGAGGCGGTCGGCCGTTATGCGCGAGCAGGTGGAATACAGCTGAAGTGCTTGATAGTGCAGCGCATTTTACACCCAAAACCTGCATGGCGGCGTGGGGAAATGCCTTTTTCGAACGAAGCGTTGCCATGTCTACGCGCGTCTAGGCCGACGTCGGATCGGGCGGGTTTCAGGCGCGTCTGCGTCGCTTCGCTCCGAGAAAGGCGGAAAGCGTGCGCCGCAGGTCGGGCTCGACAGTGAACACGAAGGCGTGCTCCTTGCGTGTCTTCCGCAAAAAACCCAGTTCGGAAAGGCCGAGCAGATCGCCGCGCGCAGTGGCGTAAGCGATGTTGTTCATGGCGCGATGCGTTTCTATCTTGAAGACGGCCTCGGGATTGTCGAGCGCTTGCTGCAGCACCATGCGTTGCCGGTGATTGATGTCGAAGACGCCTTGCAGGTCGTGAGAAAGGCGCGTATCGCGCCGGACGACGCGATTGAACTCGGTCTCCATCTCGTGAATCTTGATGACGGCAAGCTTCGTATACACGTCGACATACGTGGTGAAGTCGACTTCGCCGTCGATCAGGGTTTCAGAATCCTTCGGTTCGGCCGATACGAGCGGCGGACGATAGAGCCCTCCCATCCAGTCGCGCTGGGCCTTCATGACGGGCACATGCGTCAGTACTGGAAGGTCTGCCTTTAAATAGAGAAGCTTCATCGCGATCGCCGCTGCCGCTCCGTTCCATGCGGGAAGCGGGAGGTGGCTCATGAAGATGTGTCTGATGCCTTGCGCGAGCAACAGCGGATGTTCTTCGCGGTCGATTCGCCTGCCTTCGATGATGTTCGCTACGATTTCGAGCGATTCTTCGCTGTTCCGTTTCGCCTTCTGCCAGACGAAGGGGGTTTCGGGAATCGATGCCGTGGTTTGCGCGCCCATGTTCCATGATAGTTGCTTGTAAAGATCGGACAGCAGTTCGGGCGTGCAGTGCTCGTGCGCCTTTTCGGGAAGGTTTCGCTGAATGCGTCGCACGTTGGAGAGCAGCTGTTCTTCGGGGCTTTCGGGCTCGCGTTCTTCCAGAATCAATTCGCGGGCGCGTTCGTGCCCGATGGACATGCCGTCGCCCCGAATCGATTCGATGGCGTCGTCGATGCTGCTTTCTAGCAGGAAATACGTTGCGTTTTTCGACGACATGGCAAGGTCGAGCACCGATCCCGTCCTGCACGAGCGATCTATTTCAGCGAGGTTTTCCGCAATCGATTTCGTGGGAACGTACCATCCCTTCTTTCCGCGTCCGTCAGTCACGGGAATGGTGACGGCCATGGTTTTTCGAAGCGCGGAAAGCAGGGTCCATGCTTGCGATTCGGTCACCCCGTCGGGTAGGGGAAGCGTTCGGAATTCTGAATACAACAGGGGCCGTTGGCCTGCGATGCGCCGTATTTCCGAAAATGATTCGTCGGCGAGAATGGCGACGAATCGGGCGAAAAGGTCGTCCGGCATGCCTTTCATCGGGTCCTCCTGTCCCGTCAAGAGAACTATCGAAAAACGATAGTTCGTTCGAACTTGCTCCTATGCGAAGAAGAAAAAGTGCCTCGTAACAATATTCATCTATTCTACCTGGTATTTTTCTGAATTGTTCCGAGCGTAATCTTTAGATGCCAACTATCGATTAATGCGATATTGACAGTTTTCGCGAAACGCTTCGACAATGGTGCCGTCGGCGCGTTTTGCCGACGTTCATGAAGGAGGGTAGTTACTATGGAGAATACGCAGGGATTGAGCCGCAGGGGATTTTTCGGCGCGGGCTTCGCGGTAGCGGCAGGCGCCGCCGCGACGGCCATGCTGGGCGGATGCGCACCGAAGGGCAGCGCCGATAAAGAGCTGTCCTGGAACGAAGAGGTCGACGTCGTGGTAATCGGCGCGGGCGCGGGCGGTTACGCCGCCGCCATCGAGGCTGCTGAAAACGGCGCGAGCGTCGTGGTGCTCGAAAAGGCCGAGAAAATCGGCGGCGATTCCGCGCTGTGCGATGGCATCCTGGGTGGATGGGGCACGCGTCTTCAGAAGGATGCGGGTATCGAACTTACGGCCGATGAAGTGTTCGAGTGGTTCACGGCGAATCCCGAATGGTACGGCGCGTTCGATATGGACGTCGCCCGTCTGAATGCCGACAAGTGCGGCGAGACGATCGACTGGCTTCAGGATATCGGCGTCGAATTCGAGCCTGAGGTGGGCCCCCGTTTCGGCTACACGGAGCTTCCCGCCATTCATCAGGTTATCGGCAAGGGCGCGGCTATGATGGACGTGCTCGCCAAGACCGCTGAGGCGGCTGGTGTGACCACGTATACAGGAGCTCCCGCGATCGGCCTCGAAGCCGATGAAACGGGCCGTATCGTCGGTGTGCGCGCCGAGAAGGGCGGCGACGCTTTCAACGTGAAGGCGAACAAGGGCGTCGTCATTGCTTCGGGCGGCTTCGCGGGCAGCAGCGAAGTGCTGACTGCGTTCAATTCCGAAAGCGCGGGGCTGATGGCTCGGTCCGATCCCAACATGACGGGCGACGGCCTGTTGATGGCTATGGAGCATGGCGCCCATATCTGCAAAGCCGACCGTCTTCCGCTGGTCAGCTCGCTTGCGGGCTTGGAAACGAAATCCCCGGTCAATCTGAACTACGCGTTCCGCCTGCATGAGATTTGGCTCGACGCCGACGGCAAGCGCTTCTTCGACGAGTCCACTCCGTTCGAAAGCCCGCTTGGCCATAACGCCATTTTGCGTAAGCAAAATGCGCAGGGCGGCGCTCAGCCGGTGGCGTTCGTGGGAACGACTCCCGAGCTTTTGGCCCTTTCCGAGAAGATGCCCATGCAGTGGCTGACGGCGAACACCGTCGAGGAAGCGGCGGAGCTTGTCGGTCTCGACCCCGTCGCGGTGAAGGCGACCGTCGACGCATATAATGCCGCATGCGCTGCGGGCCGCGACGACGAGTGCGGCCGCCCGTCCGAATTCCTCGTGCCTCTCGAGGCGCCGTTCTACGTGGCTCCGATCACGTCTATGACCACGTTGAGCTTGGGCGGTTTGAAGATCGACGTCGATGCGCGCGTCCAGCGTATGAAGAGCCCTGGCGACAAGGGCGCGGTGCACCAGCCGATCGCCGGCCTCTATGCGGCGGGCGAAACCTGCGAATGGAACTGCGCGGCGGGTTGGACGGTTCTCACTGCCATGACCACGGGCCGCATCGCGGGCCGCAACGCCGCATCCGAGCAGGCGGGTGAATAAAACATTCCGCCGCACGGCATGTGTGTGGCGGAATG
The DNA here is from genome assembly GCA_029266945.1 of Slackia sp. GTDB lineage: Bacteria > Actinomycetota > Coriobacteriia > Coriobacteriales > Eggerthellaceae > Slackia. The sequence continues at coordinate 133,297 of JARIED010000008.1, forward strand.
CGTTTTGAGATTTTGGTTTTACAGGGCGCGCTGAACGAAGTATGCGGACTCGGCACGACGCGGCCGGGTAACGTGAACGGAAAAACAGCCGGCGGCCCCTCCCGTCGGCTGTTTTCGTATTCGAAAATGAAAAAATCCCTCGTCAGGGCGTAAAGAAGCCTCGCCCCCGGCCTAAGGATGAACCCACCTAGACAAGGTGGGTGCTCGCAACGCGTTGCAAAGCTTTCGTGTCAACGGACGCGAATCCCTGTATTCACGCGCAATCTAGAGCTCCCTAAAGTAATGCATCGGTCCATCGCAAAATGACGGCTTCGGAAGCAAGGCTTGATTGGAGTATATACGACGCGCCCGCGAAAGATACCCCTTGACATGAAAAGCCGATTGCGAGTTTTCGGTCGCCGTTCGCGTCCGTCCGCCGCTTTTCCGCCTGTATACAAAGCGGTGTCATTCCCGGGAGCGTTTCGGCCCTGCGCTACAATGTGCCGTGCAAAGCCGCGTATCGGGGGAGGGGATGTTCATGGCACGTGCGAAGAATTTCGTGCAGATCGTTCGCGGCGGCTTGGAAGACACCACGTCGGCCGCTCGTCTGCGCGAAATCACGAAGGTTCTGCGCCGCACCGAGGTCGCGCGCGGCCTGACTCCCGAAAAGCTCGTCACGCTGCTCGAAGAGCTCGGCCCCACGTTTATCAAGCTGGGCCAGATCCTCTCGTCGCGCTCCGACATGCTTCCTCAGGAATACTGCAACGCGCTGCAGGCTTTGCGCAGCTCCACTACGCCTGAACCCTTCGAGCATGTGGTCGAGCGCCTCAAG
>JARIED010000010.1 GCA_029266945.1 Slackia sp.
GCTAGGCGTCGGCGCTACGCCGCATGTCGTGGAAGTAATCGCGGAATTCCACGCCGTGCGTGCTGTGCGGGCACATGAAGCGATGCGCCGCTAGGAAGTATTCGTCGGTCATGCCGGCCAAGTAGTCCACCGCGATGCGATGCGGTTCTTCGTCGCGGTACGGCGCGCTTTCGTCGTAGAGGCGGCGCTGGCCTTCGATCTTCTCGATGAAGTGCTTGTAGACGGGCGCGTTTTCGTTACCCGTCGCCAGGTCGGCGAGGATGGTCTCGTAGAGTTCGGCGAACATGGGCTCGATCTGTTCCTTGTAGACGTCGCCTTGCTCGTCGGCCAGGTAGATGCGCTCGTAGTTTTCCGCCTTCGCCGTTTTCAGACTGCGGAAGGCCTCTTCGCTCATGGCGATGCGGTCGCGCATGTAGCTGTGCTCGACGATGTCGACGGTCAGGTTGTTGATGATCTCGGCGTTTTGCGTTCCGAGGGAGCCGTCGGAAAACACCCCGTCGTCGGCGAGCGAGCCGACGCCCACGGCGTCTTGACGGTCTTTGCCCACGTAGGCGATCATGTCGGAAATGCGCACGACACAGCCCTCGAGCGTGGACGGGCGCAATGTAGCTATGACGTTCTGGTCGACCGAGCATGCCTCCGCCAGCTCGTCGAACGTTTCGAAATCGTGCGTCTCGCCACGCAGGAATTCCTGCTGGCTGCTTTCCCCGTTGTGGCACAGGATGCCGTCGAGCGTCTGCAGCGTGACGTTGCGTGCGTAGAGCGTATCGAGCACGCGTACGGAATGCACGTTATGGTTGAAGAAACGCCCCGTGTCGGCGTGGTACAGGTCGTTCAGAATGCGTTCTCCCGCATGGCCGAAAGGGGTGTGCCCCAGGTCGTGGCCGAGCGCGATGGCCTCGGTCAGGTCTTCGTTCAGGCCGAGCATCCGCGCGATCGTGCGGGCCGTGCGCGCGACGAGTTGCACGTGAAGCCCGCGGCGGCTGATGTCGTCGTTGCGTACGAAGCTGAATACCTGGGTCTTGCCTGCGTAGCGGTTGTAGGGTGCCACGTTGAGAATCTTGTCGATGTCGCGCACGAAGGGCGGTCGATGCAGCCGCGGCGACATGTCGCGGGCGGGGTTGCGCCTGACGGCGTCCGCATCGTCGGTGCGATACGGATTGGTGCGCCCCGCGGCGCGATCGGCTTCGAACTGCTCGATGAAGTCTTTGCTGAAATTGCGGTACGTCACAGGTTCCGCCTCCTTCGGTCGCGGCGGAGAGGGCCGGTCGGTCATGCCGTCAGTATAAGGGGTGCGTCGCCCGCCTGCGCCTCCCTGCGCGAAAGAGGCATGGGGGTGCCGCTCATCTGTCCATGCGCACCGTCTGCCGCGGCCGTTCGCATGAATGCGCGCGACTATGCGAAAAACGCGGCATATCGGGGCTTTGCACCCCTTCACTTTAGTGTGCGGTAGTAGTACAGTAACGCAATCGCCTTGAAGAAGATCGCGAGCGGCTTCTCCTCTCTCTTGCTGTCTGACGAGCTCTCAGGGCATTCTCCCTGAGAGTCGCGCCTGATGACGCGGCTCTTTCTTTTTGTCTTGAGCGAGAGGGGGTTTCGCGCGCCGCAACTGTGGCGGCCGGGCGGAGCATTCCATATTGGCCTGCGGCGTCAGTGCAGGTGGCCTATAATGAACCCCTTACTATTCCCGGCCGCGTTGCGGCCCGCAAGATAAAGACGAGGTACGGTTTCATCATGGTCGATCACCAGAAAGCGCAGCAGGCCGTTGCCATGCTGCTCGAGGCTATCGGCGAAGATCCTTCGCGCGAAGGCCTGATCGAGACGCCTGCGCGCGTGGCGCGTATGTACGAGGAAGTGTGCGGCGGTTACGAGGAAAACGCCGCCGAGCACCTGAGCACGACATTCCATGTCGACGGCAGCGAGATGGTCGTCGAGCGCGACATCCGATTCTATTCGCTGTGCGAGCATCATCTGCTGCCGTTTTTCGGCACGGCGCATGTCGCCTACATTCCCGACGGCGAGGTCACGGGTCTTTCCAAACTCGCTCGCACCGTGGAGGTGTTCGCGCGACGCCTGCAGCTGCAGGAACGTTTGACGGCCCAGGTGGCCGACGCTCTCATGGACGACTTGCATGCCAAGGGCGCGATCGTCATGGTGCAGGCCGAGCATATGTGCATGTCCATGCGCGGCGTGCGCAAGCCCGGCAGCCAGACGGTCACGTTGGCTAAGCGTGGCCTGTTCGCCCAGGACGAGCGTTTGGTCGACGATTTCTTCCGTATGGTTCGCTAGTTCGCGTCGCGGCGTGTTCGCATGCCGTTTGCTCGAAAGGAGCTGACTGTGGGCTTTCCTGCAATGTCCGCCATCGAACGCATTCGCTTGCATCCGGAATATCGCAAGCGCCTGTCCCGCCTTTCCGAGCTTGAGGCCGATCGCGAGTTCTGTTGCCACGGCATGGCGCATCTGCTGGACGTGGCGCGCGTTGCCTATATTCTCAACCTCGAACGCGGTCTGGGCTTTTCGCGCGAAATCGTGTACGCGGCGGCTCTTTTGCACGATGTGGGCAAGGGGGAGCAATATGAAACGGGCGCTGCGCACGACGTGGTCGGCGCCGAGATTGCGCGGGGCATTCTGGCCGACACGGGTGATTTTTCGCTTGAGGAGCAAGATGCGATCGTGCGGGCCGTGCGCGAGCACCGTCGGCCGTCGCCCGAGGCCTCTGCGCTCGGCGCCTTGCTGTGCGAAGCCGATAAGGCGTCGCGTGCCTGCTACGAATGTCCCGCGCGCGAAGGCTGTTCGTGGTCTGTTGAAAAAATGAATGCGGGCGTGGGCGTGTAGCCGCGCATCCGCGCTTTCCATACGCCGCCGTCGTTCGTGTCGGCGGCGTCTTCGTATTCGAATCGGGCCGCATCGCGTGACGCGGCTCCTGTGTGCCCGCATTGCGCGGGTGCGGAAAAGGGGAATGCCATGGATAGGATCATTATCGAGAATCTGCAGGTCCACGCGAACCACGGCGTGTTTCCCGAAGAAAACGCGCTCGGTCAACGCTTCGTCATATCCGCCGTGCTGCATGTCGACCTGCGCGATGCGGGGAAGAGCGATGCGCTTGAGGACTCGATCGACTACGGGGCGGCGTGTCGTTTGATCGACGTCTACACGCGCGGTACCACCCATAAGTTGCTGGAACGCCTTGCTCAGGGTATCGTCGAGGAGCTGTTCGCCGCCTTTCCCGCGCTTGAGCGCGTGGAGCTGACGATCAAGAAGCCGTGGGCGCCGATCGGCCTTCCGCTCGATTACGCGGGCATCGCGGTCGACCGAGCGCGCGACGAACGATAGCGCCGTCTAGCCTTCTTCGGAGGCGCGCATCTCATCTTCGGCCACCTGGTTCGCATCGAGGCGCTGCTTTTTAAGGGGCAGGGCTTCGCTGACCACGATGCCTGCGCCGATGAGCACGAACCCGACCGCCATCAGTGCCGTGACGGTTTCGCCGAGGAAGATGACCGAGAAGATCACGCCGAACACGCTTTCGGTGGCCAAGAATAGCGCCGCAGGGGCGGGGGCCACGTGTGCCACGCCGATATTTTGCAGCGACAGTGCGATGCATGAAGCGAATACTACGATGTAGGCCACATTGCCGAACACGCCTGGTTCGCCGAGCATGCCCCAGTCGGGCATTCCTTCGATAAGCAGCCCCGCCACACATCCGAGTACGCCGGAAACCAAGAATTGGATCACGGTGAGCGTCAGGGCGTCGCGCCCGTCGGAGAGCTTTGCGGTGAACGCGATATGCAGGGCCAGAAACGCGGCCGACACGATGGTGACGATTTCTCCGAAACCGAGCGACATGGTTTCGAATCCGTCCGAGAGCGAAACGAATCCGACGCCCGCCACGCAGAGCACTACGGCGGCTATGTTGTAGCGCGTGGGCCTGATGCGCGAGACGGACCAAGCGAAAAACGGCACGAAGGCGCAGTAGATGCTGGTGAGAAACGAGCTTTTCGCAGCAGTGGTGTCGGTGAGGCCTGCGGTGTTGCAGGCGTAGGACGCCACGAGGAAGATGCCGAGGAACGAGCCTGCGACCAGGCTTTCGCGGTCGATGTGCGTGCGTATGACGTTGAAGCAGACCGCGAGCAGGATGATTCCCGAGAAGAAGAACCTGATGCCTACGAGCCAGAACGGCGGCAGCGCGTCCACGGTGTCTTTGACCACTACGGTGCCGAGGCCCCAGATGGCGGCGGCAAGCACGAGCATGGCCTTGTACGACCACGGCGGCAGAGCCATGCGCCCTGCGCGATGGCGAGAACGGCCGGAAGCTGCGGATGTCGTCCTGAGTTCGCTCATGGCGCTATCGTATCCGACGCGCCTGCATTCGTCTACGGCCTTGCGTCCGTCTGCGACGGCGGACGGGGCCGCTTGAGGCCGCCATCGGCGGACACGCGCAAAGGGGCTTGACGGACGTCCTGCGCAGTCGTGCGTGTCCCTGAACGCAAGAGGACCCCGGGCTGTGCCGGGGTCCTCGTTGTTAGTCGTCTTTTTCTTCGCTGCCGCCGTTGCCGTTGCCGGAATCGCCGTTGCCCTGGGCGTTATCGCTCGGGCTGGACGCGGGGCCGCTTGATACCGTGATGGTGATCGTGTCGCCCTTTTTGGCCTGGCCGCTCGTCGGGGACTGCTTGATGACGGTTCCCTTGGGCTGGTCGCTCGAAGCCTCGATGACGTTGTACCTCAGGTCGAGGTTGGCGATGGCGCTCTGTGCTTCCGAGGATGCCATGCCGACGACGCTGGGGATGTTGATCGCCTTGTTGGCGGGGTCTTCGCCCTTGGACACCGTGATGGTGACCGTTTCGCCCTTGGCGAGCTTGCCGCCGTTGGGGTTCTGGCTCATGACCTGGCCCTCGGCGTACTTGTCGCTGTAGTCGCCAGTGGACACGTTGACGGTGAAGCCGGCTTTTTCGAGCGTGCTCTTGGCGCTGGCCTGGTCGCTGCCCACCACGTTGGGAACCTCGATGTCTTCGGGGCCGGTGGAAATCCAGTACTTCACCGTGGTGCCCTTATCGGCCTGCGTTCCCGCATCGGGGCTCTGCTTGCATACCGTGTCCTTGTCGGCGTCGGATGCCTCGTTGCCTGCGTATTGCGGCGTGTAGCCCGCGTCCTTCAGCGACTTCTCCGCCTGCTCGGCGGTCATGCCCTTCAGGTTGGGAATCGATCCGTTTTCGACCCCCTTCGAAATGACCAGGTTCACCTTCTGGCCCTTTTCGAGCGCCGTGTCGGCGCCAGGGTCCTGGCCGCAGACGCGGCCCGCCACGGTATCGGCGTTGAACTCTTCCGTGATGTCGCCCACCACGTAGCCCGCTGCCTCGATCGCCTTGACGGCCGATTCCTGCGTCTGCCCCATGACGTTGGGCACCTTGGCCTCGCCGCCGCCGAGCAGCGCCATGGCGATGGCCGCGATGGCGATGATGCCCGCGATCAGGCCCACCACGATGCCGACGGTCTTCTTGTTCGACTTCTTCTTCGAGTCGTCGTCCATGCGGAAAGACGTGGCCTGCATGGGGCCGGAGTTCGACGGATTGACGACCGGCATGACGGCCGTGCCGCCCGGTTCGCCGATGGCCATCGGAGGAACGCCGCCCATGACGGCGGTGGGAGCCGAAGACATGGCGCCTGCGACGCCCGTGACCGGGCGACCCATGAGGAAGTCGTCGAGCGCGTGCTTCATCTCGCGCACGGTCTGGAAGCGGTTGTAGGAGTTCTTCTCCATGGCCTTCATGATGATGGCCTCGAGGTCGGGGCTGATGTCGGGCTTGACCTGGCTCGGCGGCAGCGGCGCCTCGTTGACCTGGCGCATGGCCACGCTGACGGCGTCGGGGCCGTCGAAGGGAAGCTGGCCGGTAGCGGCCTCGTAGAGCACGCAGCCGAGCGAGTAGATGTCGCTTCCGCCGTCGAGCTCTTTGCCCTGGGCCTGCTCGGGGGAAATATAGTGGGCGGTGCCCAGCACGCTGGAGGTCTTCGCCTTCACGCTGTTCTTCGCGCGGGCGATGCCGAAGTCCATGACCTTCACGTTGCCGTCAGGCTGCACCATGATGTTTTGCGGCTTGATGTCGCGGTGCATGATGTCCTGGCCGTGGGCGACGGAAAGCGCCTGGCAGACTTGGCTGCCGATTTCGGCGACCTTGCGCTGGTTGATGGCGCCGCGCTGCTGGATGGCGCTTTTCAGGTCGGTGCCGCGCACGTATTCCATGACGATGAAGTACGTGCCCTCGTCCTGGCCCCAGTCGTAGACGTTCACGATGTAGGGGCTCTGCAGGTTGGCCGCCGAAGCCGCTTCCTGCTTGAAGCGGGCGGTGAATTCGGAGTCGGCGGCGTATTGGGGCAGCATGACCTTCACGGCCACGGTGCGGCCGAGAACCTGGTCTTGCGCCTTGTACACCTCGGCCATGCCGCCGATGCCTATGCGTTCGGTGATTTTATACCGTCCGTTGAACACCCGTCCTATCACGATGCTCTCCCTCTATATCAGTCTCTCGTTGCTTCGTATTCGTTACAGCTGCGCATGAAGCGTCGAATGATCGGTGAAACCGTCATCGTACCTCACCTACAGCAGACCTTGTACCTCGAGCGCGGTTTGAATCACGCTTTTTGCACGTGCGCTCGCCGCTCCCGACTCGTCGGAACCGTGGACGCCTTCCTCGATCAATACGGCTACCACGACGCGGGGGTTGTCCGCCGGCGCGAAGCCTACGAACCAGCTGTCGTTGTATTCCCTATTGGTCTCGGCGGTGCCCGTCTTGCCCGCCACGTCGACTCCCTTGATCGACGCGTCGCGGCCGGTGCCGTTCTGTACGACGCCGAGCATCATGTCGGTGATGCTTTCGGCGGTCTGCTTGCTCATAACGGTGCCGCAGGCCTTCGGCGAGGCGGTGAAGCTTCGCTCGCCCTTGGCGTTGTAGATGCCCTCCACGAAATGCGGGGTTTCCAGCACGCCGTCGTTGGCGATGGCCGATGCCACCATGGCCATCTGCATGACGGTGGCCTGCGGGCCCGCGGGGCTTTCATGCTGGCCGACAGGCTGGCCGCACGCCGCCCATGCCGTTTCCCATGTGGTCATTTCCGCAGGGTCCGGCATCAGGCTGGTGTAGAGCGGCAGGTCGAGGCCTTCGACCGTCTGGTTGAAACCGAACTTGTCGGCCGTTTCGACCAGCAGCTCGGCGCCGACCTTATCGGCCCCGAGCGCGCCGAACGCGGTGTTGGAAGAGACTTCCGTGGCGCGCTTGAGCGTGATGGCGCCGTATCCCACGTCGTTGGCGTTGGTCACCTTCGCGTTGCCGATTTCGGCGAGCGCGGGCGCTTCGACCTGCGTGTTCTCGGTGGCCAGGCCATTTTCGATCAACGCGGCCAGCGTGACGAGCTTGAACGTGGAGCCAGGGGCGTACAGCGCGTTGGTCGCGCGGTTGATGAGCGCGCCGCCCGACGGGTCGTTGCCGGCGGCCGCGTTTTCGAGCAGCGCGTCGACGTCGGCGTTGGAGTAGGTAGGCGAGCTGGCGCTTGCGAGCACCGCGCCCGTTTCGGGGTCGATTGCCACCACGGCTCCCTTGTAGCCCTCGAGCACCTGTTCGGCCGTGCGTTGGATCTTGGAGTTCAGCGTGAGCGTCACGTCGTTGCCGGGCGTGTTGACGCCGGCGAGGAAGCTCACCACGTCGGACCAGCTGGCGAAGTTCTCCTGGCCTTTCAGGGTGTCGTTCATGGACTGCTCGATGCCCGACAGGCCGTACTGCTCGGAGTAATAGCCCACGACGTGGCTGGCCAGGCTTCCTTGCGGATAAGTGCGCTCGTAGGTGCCGTTTTCCTGTTCGATGCTTTCGGCAAGGACCACGCCGTCGTAGGTGCTGATCGAGCCGCGCTCGGTGCGCGCTTCCTTATACAGCGTGTGGTTGTTGCCGGGATAGCTCTGATATTCGTCGGCCATGAACACCATGATATAGGTGAGGTTGGCCACGAGTGTCGCGAACAGCAGCGCGAATGCCACCATGGTTGACGTGAGGCGGCGGCCCAAGGCGACGCGGCCCAGCACGCCGGTATCGCCCGCGCCGCGCTGGGAGCCGTGGGCTCCGATGGCGCGCATGCGCATGGTGCCGTCTTTGATTTCGGAATTGATGCCAGTGCCTTCGTCGCCGCAGCGCAGCAGCAGGCCGATGCCGATGAAGCTGGCCAGAAGCGACGAGCCGCCCTGGCTGATGAAGGGCAGGGTGAGACCGGTCAGCGGGATGAGGCGCGTGACTCCGCCCACGATGATGAAGGCCTGCAGCACGATGGTCACGGTGACGCCGACGGCCACGAACGAGCTTACGTCGCTTTTCGCGCGCGCGGCCGTGACGAAGCCGCGGATGGCGAGGCACAGGAACAGCAGCAGCACGCCCGCGCCGCCGAGCAGGCCGGTTTCTTCGGCGATGTCGGCGAAGATGAAGTCGGATTCGACGACCGGGATGTTTTCGGCCAGGCCGTTGCCCGCGCCCACGCCGAGCATGCCGCCGTCGGCCAGCGAATAGATCGACTGGCAAAGCTGGTAGCCGGTGTTCATGGCGTCGGAGAACGGGTCGAGCCAGGTGTTCACGCGGATCTGGATGTGGCCGAAGGCGGCGTACAGGATGATGCAGCCAAGAGCAGCCAGGCCGAATCCGACGATGAGGAACATCTTCTTACCGCTGGCCACGTAGAGCATGGTCAGGAACAGCACGAAGCAGACCAGCGCGCTGCCGAGGTCTTTCTCGAACACGGCGATGGCGAAGGAGATGCCCCACATGATGAGCAGCGGGCCGATCGTCGCGACGTCGGGGAGGTAGAACCTGCCCACGCGCACGGTGAACACCGAGAGCATCTCGCGGTTCTGGGCCAGATACGACGCCAGGAAGATGACGATGCAGACCTTCGCGATTTCGCCCGGCTGGAAGCTGAACGAGCCGATCTTGATCCAAATGCGGCTGCCCAGCACCTCTTGGCCGATGCCGGGAAGCATGGGCATGAGCAGCAGCACGATGCCCACGATCATGAAGGTGTATTTGTATTGGGCCAGCTTATCGAGGTTTCTTACCACGGCCAGCACGACCACCATGAGGGCTATTCCGAGGAAAAGCCACATGACCTGGCGCATTGCCAGGTCGGGAGCGAGCCGTGTGACGAACGCGATGCCGATGCCCGATAGGGCGAACACCACCGGCAGGATGGCCGGGTCGGCGTTTTTCGCCAGGATCCTCACGCCGATATGGGCGACGACGAAGGCGCCGAACAGGCCCACGGGAACGGCGAGCGTCTCGAGGGTCAGCTGGGTGCCCTCGTTGACGAGGACCATGGAGAACAGCAGCACCACGAACGGGGCTGCCAGGCAGAGCAGCAAAAGCTCGGTATTGCGGCGCGTCATGCGGCATCACCTGCCTCGGCGTCGGAATCGGCGTCGCCGTCGCGTTCGTCGGCGTGCGCGGAGCGCTCCTTCGAAGCGTCGGACGAATCCTTCTTGCCGTCCGTGAGCTTCTCGCTCGCGGGGGCCGTGTCTTTCTTGTATTCCTCGATCTGGTCTTTCCAGGTTTCGACGAGGGCGTCGGCATCTTCGACGGAATCGACGCGGATGCCTTCGGCGAGCCTGTCGCGCACGTTGGCGGGCAGGCCTTCCAGGTCGTCGGCGGAAAGTCCCGTATCGTGGTCGAAGCGCGAGAACGTAAGCCCCGCGACTTCGCCCGGCATGCCGCGATAGACCGCGACGGTGCCGTTGTTTTCCGCGAGGAACGCGGCGTGGTCGAGGTAGGCCGCCGATCCTGCGATGCCGCCTGCCAGCACGAGCACGAAGGCGATGGCGGCCAGGATGGCTCCCAGGCGGCCCTTGCGCGCCTGCTTCTTGATGATGGCTTCGGCGTTGGAGGGCACGTCCACCACGACGGCGGTCACGTTGTCGTAGCCGCCTGCGGTGATGGCCTCGTTGACCAGAGCCGCCGCGCATCGCTGCGGGTCCTTCACGCGCTCGAGGGTGCTTTCGAGCAACGAGTCGTCGACCATGCCCGACAGGCCGTCGGAGCACAGCAGCAGGCGGTCGCCGGGGGCGACGTTCATTTCGTAGATGTCGGGCAGCGTGGAAGGGTCGCTTCCCAGGGCGCGCGTAATCACGCTGCGCTGCGGATGCACGCGGGCTTCTTCCACGGTGATTTGGCCGCTTTCGATCAGGTCGGCCATAAGCGAGTGGTCGCGCGTGATGCGCTGCAGGCCGCCTTCGTGCAGAAGGTAGGCGCGCGAGTCGCCCACCTGGGCCACGACGAGGCGCTTGCCAGAGAGCATGGCGCAGGTCATGGTGGTTCCCATGCCCTTGCGGCCGATGCCTTCGGCCGCCGCGCGGATTACGGCGTGGTTCGCCGCCACCACGGCGCGCGCCAGGTCGTCGCCGTCGGGCGTCTCGGGCGCGTTGGCGACGAGCGTCTGGATGGCGATTTCGCTGGCCACTTCGCCTGCAGCGTGGCCGCCCATGCCGTCGGCCACCGCGTACAGCGGCGGATTGACGGCAAGACTGTCTTCGTTATGGTCGCGCACCAGACCGACGTCGGTGCGCGAGCCGTATGAGGGCATGGCTCCTTTGGCGTGACGGCCGCGCGCGCCATTGCGCTTCGCGGCGGCCACTATTCGAACCTCACGCGAATGGCCACGTCGCCGACGTTGACCACGTCGTTGCTTTTGAGCACGGTGGGTTCGGTGATGCGGCGTCCATTGACGGCGGTTCCGTTGGTGGAGCCGAGGTCTTCGACGAACAGATTGGCGCCCATGAGGCTGAATCGCGCATGGCGGGCGGACACGTATCCTGCTCCGATGACGATGTCGGCGCCAGGTGCGCGGCCCACGATGACGGGACCGCGGACGGCCATCTTCACGCCGCGCAGCTCTTTAGGCCCGCGTTCGACCGACAGGCCCCAGCTCTTCTCTTTTTTACGCTGGCCTTTGACCAGTCCGATTCCCGTTTTCATGATCGCGAAGAGGAACAGGTACAAAAGCGCCACGAAGACAAGGCGTCCGACAAGCAGGATGACGTCTATCACGCGAAGCTCCTATCGCATCGAGAACACGAACTCGGTCATGCCGAGGGTGATGCGGTCGCCATCAGCCAGGCCGCGCCTGGTGACGGGCATTCCGTTGACGAAGGTTCCGTTGGTGGAGCCGAGGTCGGTGACCACCCAGACGCCCTGCGGCTCGAAGGCCAGCTGGGCATGCTGACGGCTGACGTTGAGGTCGTTGAGCACGATGTCGTTGCCGGTTTCGCGGCCCACGAGGATGCGATTGGTCGCCAGGTCGTACGACTTGTTGGAATTGGCGTCGATCAGGCGTGCGCGCACGGCCGCTCCGTTGGGGACGGGGTTGGCCTGAGCGGCTCCTGCGGCGAACGCCACGGTATGGGCGGGAGCGCTGTACGCCGGAGCGCCCTGCGGCTGCGCGCCCATCGGGACGGCGCCGGGGTAGGGCTGCTGCATGGGCTGGCCCGCATAGGGCTGCGGGGCGTAGCCTGCGGCGTAGGGGTTGTATGCCTGCGGCTGCGGATTGTATCCCTGCGGGAACGCGGGGTTCGGCAGCGGCTGGCCCTCGAAGCCTTGGGGCGCGTACATGCCCGCGGCCTCGACGGCGGCTTCGGCGGCAGGCGCCGCCTGGCGCGCATGCTCGGGAAGATGCTGGGGCTGGACGGCGTTTTCGGGCACGTCGGCTTCTTCGCTTTCGCCCTGCGGGGCCTTGTCGCGGTAGTCTTCGAAGTTCTTGCTGTCGAAGGTGTACTCGCCGTAGTCGATCGAGTAGTCGATTTCGTTTTCGGGAACGTAGGGCAGCGGCGGCTTGGCGGCAGGCTTTTCCTGCACGTCGGGGAAGGCGCCCGCGTTGGGGGCGCCGAAGATCTGCTGGCCGTAGTCGCCCTGGGCGGCCGCGCCGTATGCGTTGTCGGGCATCGGGGGCTGCGGGCGGTGTTGCGGGGCCTGCTGAGGCTGCTGCGCGCGTGCCATGGCGGGGTCGTTGTATGCGGCCGCCTGGGGAGCAGGCGCGCCGACGGCGCCGCCCATACCGTAGCGCTGCATTTCCTCGGCGCGCAGCTGCGCGACGATCGGGGCGCTGACGACTTCGGCGATGACGTCGAATTTTCCGTGCTTGAGGCCGTCGTCGACGATGAAACGCACGAGCGGGTGGCCGTCCATGGACAGGCCTTCGCCCGCGGCGCTCGAGGCGAGGCGGGTCTCGCACTCGCCGGCCAGCGTGGGATAGAATCCGAACAGGCGCTGGTCGTCGTCAGGATTGACGAGGACGGTGTACAGCGTGGGGGCGAATTGCTTGCCTGCGCTGACCACCTTTTCACGGCGCATCTGCTTTTCGGCTTTTTTCATAATCTGAACGGGGGAAATGGGCGATTTCTGCATCTTGCCGGCGCCACCCTCGAAGGTGTCCTCCATCTTGCCCTCGAACTTAGAGAAAAATCCCATGGTCGACTCAAGCCTTTCTGCGTTTACGATCCCTGAGCTCAAGGTATATATAATAAGCTTTCCGCGCGAATGAAAGGCTTGGTGGCGTGCAAAATCTTATCTTGAACAGATATCGTCCGCTCGACGTGGCGGGCAAGGGCGGCTACGGCACCGTGCGGGTCGCGTGGGACACGCGCATCCAGCGCCGCGTCGCCATCAAGTGCCTGCGCCTGGACACCTACGGCACGGCCGCATCGCCTTCGACTCCGCGCGATATCCCCGGTCTCGAAGAGGCGCGCACGGCCGCCATGCTGTCCGATTCCCACATCGTCGGCGTCTTCGATTTCGAAATCGAAGGCCCGATGGCCTACTTGATCATGGAATACATGGACGGCATCACGCTGACCGAGCTTATGCGCATGGCGAACGGGCCTTTGCCGCTCGATATCCTGACCTGCGTTTTCGAGTCGGTCGCCCACGCGATCGAGGTGGCGCACGACAATCAGGTGCTGCACCTGGACATCAAGCCCGACAACGTGCTGATCGATCGCCAGGGCCAGGTGAAGGTGGCCGATTTCGGCCTGGCGCAGCTTTCTCACGAGGCGGGTTTCGGCAAGGCCGCGGGCGGCACCATCGGATATATGCCGCTCGAGCAGATGCGCCTCGAGGCCCCCGACGTGCGCACCGACGAATGGGCGCTTGCGGCCCTCACCTATCAGATGCTCACGGGCGACAACCCGTTTCTCGCGCACGACCTGGACGGCGCCGCGCGCGCCATCGAAGAGGCCGAGATCGTCATCCCTTCGCTTGCTCGCGGCGACGTGGGCGAAGAGGTGGACGAGGCCGTGTTCGGCGCGCTGGCGATCGACCGCGAAGACCGCTTCGCCTCGGTCACGCTGTTCGCCGAAGCGATGATGCCGCACCTGGGCGACGCCCGCCGCGGTGCCCGACAGCTGGCGGCGGTGGTGGGCGACGCCTGCGCCGACGAGGAGGAAGAGGCCGAAGAGCCCGTCGAGGCGGCGCAGCCCGTTGCGCGCGTGCGCCGCGGGCTTGCCGAGCGCTTGCGTGGCGGCGTTGGCGAGGCGGTCGGCGGCGTCTGGTCGGCGCTCGTCTGCGGCGCGTCGACCTACGCCGGCCTGTCGCAGGTCGATATGACGTCGCTGTTCGCCGGCTCTGCGGACGTCGGCGTGTGGGTCATGGCCATCGCCGTCGGCGTGGTCGGCGCGGCGTTTCCCCGCGTCGGAGCGGCTCTTTCGCTCATCGCGTTGACGGCGGGCATGGCGGCGAGCGGCGCGTATATCGCGGCCGCCTTGTTCGCGGCCGCGGCTGCGGCCTGGTTCGCGGCATGCGGGCGCTTGAGCAAAACGGCCGCGATCGCGGGGTCCTCGGTCGCCGCGCTTTCCTTGGCGGGTGCTCTTTCCGTGCTTCCTCTGATCGCGGGGCTGTGCCTGCGCGTGCGCGACGCGCTCGCCACGACGCTTTTCGGCATCGCGTCGGCCTTCGCGCTGACGTATTGCGGCATGGGTGCGTTCACGGGCGGCGGCCTGTTCGTCGGCGGCGCGTTCGCGGGAGGATCGCTGCAGGCGGTGGTCGGGCAGCTGCTCGACCCGTCGGTGTGGGCCATTGCGCTTTCCTGGCTGGCCGCAGCGGCCGCGGGCGCTTTGCTCTGCTCGCGCGGCGGCAGGCTCTCGGCGGCCGCCGGTATGGCCGTTTCGACGGGAGTCTTGATATTCGGCCTGATGGCGCGTGCGTTTCTTGAGAGCGGCCTGGTTTCGTGGATGCCCGACCCTTCGGACATCGCGGTCGCGGCGGTCGCAAGCGTCGTCGCGGTGGCGCTTGCCGCCTGGCTCGGCGCTCCCGCGCGTTCCGACGCTCGTCCGCGCCGTTCGGCCGCCCGCCGCGCGCACCCGGCGTTCTACGGATATGAGGGCGATTCCCGCGCGTTCGACGCCGCGCCCGATTCGACGGACGTCATGGAGCCGATGTATGACGACGATCGGCGTTTTCGGTAGTTTTTCGGGCGTGCGCCCCATTTCGTGCGAGGATGGGGTCGATACGCACCCGGCCGGCGCACTTGGCCCTTTTCTTGAAAGGATGGACGCGTGGTTGACGAAAATCCCCAGGTCGAAGGCGGCGCAGAGTCGCGTCGCGTCATAGATGACGCCGAGTTCAAGCGTATGATGAAGGCGTCCAAGGGCTCGTTTTTCCAGCGCAACGCATACCAGGCGGTAACGCTTCTGCTGATCGCGATCAACGTGGCGGTCTATGCCGTCGAAACGTTCTCGTCGGGCCTGCATTTCGACATCTCGTCGCGCGTGCTGGTGGACATGGGCGCCATGTATCCGCCGCTCATCCAGTCGGCGGGCGACCTATATCGCTTCATCACGCCGATGTTCCTGCATCTCGATCTAATGCATCTGGCCTTCAACATGGTGGCGCTTTATAGCGTCGGCGCCCTGCTCGAGCAGGTGCTCGGCAAGGCCAACTTCATCGCGCTGTATTTCATCGGCGGCATCACCGGTAACGTGGTCTCGTATTTGGCGGGCATCTACCTGGAAGGCGGCATGGCCATTTCGGCGGGCGCGTCGACTAGCGTATTCGGCCTGTTCGTGGCGACGGCGCTTCTGGGCGTGCTGCATCGCGAGGGCAGGGCGTTTTTCGCGGAATACAGCAAGGGCATGTGGGGCGTGATCGCGGCGAACGCGGCGTACTCGTTCCTCGTGCCCGGCATCTCGATCAGCGGCCATCTGGGCGGCGCGCTCGGCGGCGCGATCGCGATGTTCATGCTTCCCGAATACGGCCTGAAGGTCCCCAATCCGGTGCGCGTCGTGGTGGCGATCGCCTGGGTCGCGTTCTTGGGATGGGTGTTGGCGAGCCAAGGCCTTATCGGTTAGGCGCGCATCGTCTCGTCTGCATGAAGAAGGGCGCCCGGCTTCGGTCGGGCGCCCTTCGTGCGTCCATGCGTCAGCAGTCGAACAGGGCCGCCGCCTTCTTCATGCGTTCGGCGATGTCTACGCCGAAGGGGCAGCGCGGCTCGCAGGTCTGGCAGGCGATGCAGCTTTGCGCCGTGGTTTCGAGGGCTTCGTAGTGCGCGCGCACCGACGCGGGGACTCCTGGTTGCATGACGGCAAGGTCGTAGAACTTGTTGACCAGCGCGATGTCGATGTGCACGGCGCACGGGGCGCAGTGTCCGCAGTAGGTGCATTGGCCGAAAGGCGAGTCCAGCGAGGCGTTTGCGAGCGCCGCCGCGTAATCTCGTTGTGCGTCGTCGGCCGTTTCGTAGGCCAAGGCGTCGTCGACGTGGGCCACGGTTTCGGCGCCGACCATGATGCTTGCCACAGCGGGCCTGGTCAGGGCGTAATGAATGCATTGCACGGGCGTTAGCGCAACGCCGAACGGCGAGGTCTTCGCCGAAAGAAGGCGCCCTCCCGCGTATCCCTTCATCACCGTGAGGCCGACGTCTTCGCGTTCGCACAAGGTATAGAGCTCGGCGCGTTCGGTCGCGATGTTTTCAAGGCGGCCGCCCGAAAACGCCAGCAGCGCGTCGAGGCTGCTCGAGGCGGGCATCATGTCGAAGGCGGGGTTCGCGCTGAACATGACGGCCTCGGTGCGGCCCGACAAGGCGGCCGCCCGCGCCACGGCGGGGCTGTGGGTGGAAAGCCCGACGTGCTCGATCGCGCCCGCCGCTTTCAGCTCTTCCACGTAGACCATGAAATCGCCCCGCATGATGCCGTCGAATTCCGCCAGGCTGTCGACGTAATGGATCATGCCCAGTTCGACATGGTCGGTGCCGAGCCGCTCGAGCAGGTCTTCGAACGCGGGCTTGACGCGGCTCATGTCGCGCGTGCGGACGTATTGCCCGTCCTGCCATGTCGATCCGATGTGGCCCTGGATGATCCAACGGTCGCGCTCGCCTGCGATGGCGGCTCCGAGATTGCTGCGCACGGCGGGCTCGGGCATCCAGCAGTCCAGGATGTTCACGCCGGCCTGCGCGAAGCGCCGTGTGACGGCGGCCACCTCTTCGGGCGTCTTGCGTTCCATCCATTCGGCGCCGAAGCCGATTTCGCTGACCATGAGCTCGGTTTTCCCGAGGCGGCGGTAGTTCATGGGTCCTCCTTGGTCGCTGCACGCGCCCTGTGCGGCGTGCCTCATGCATGGCGAAGCATACTCCGTCCGGCCGGGTGGACGTCAAGGAGCGCGGACCGTGTTCGGCGTTCGTACGAAATACCCCGTTCGGGGTACGTATCTCGACGTAAATAAGAAGGCTGAAAAGGCGTTTTCCCCTGAACGCCGTTCGAAATACTATAGTTGGCCGCGCGCTGCTCGAAGCGCGTATCGAACGATGCTTTAAAAGGGGAAGAATCTGTCATGCTTGGAATCCTGCTGATGAACACCGGTACGCCCGACGAACCGACGCCCGAGGCGATCCGTCCGTATCTGAAGGAGTTCCTGTCCGATCGCAACGTGGTGGACATGCCGCCGTTTCTATGGCAGCCCATTCTGAATCTGTTCATTCTGCCTAACAGGCCGAAGAAGACGGCGCCGCGCTATCGCGCGTTTTGGACGCCGGAGGGAAGCCCGTTTCTCAACGACTCCCGCGCCCAGTGCGAAGCCGTGGAGCGCCGCGCGTTCTCGATCGCAGGCGAGCCTGTCGTCGTGCGCCTCGGCATGCGCTACGGAAACCCGTCGATCGAGGCGGGCCTGTGCGAGTTGCGCGAGGCCGGGGCCGACCGCATCGTGGGCCTTCCGCTATATCCGCAGAACACGCGCGCTTGCACGGGAACGTGTCGTGAGGAGTTCGACAGGGCGTTGGCCAATTCGGCGTTCGATGGGACGGATTCGGCCTTCGTTGAAGAATACTGGAGCGCGCCAGGCTATATCGAGGCCCTGGCGGCATCGGTGCGTCGTTCATGGGTGCATGCCCCGGGTTCGAAGCTGGTCGTTTCGTTTCATTCGGTTCCCGTGTCGTTCGCCAAGCGCGGCGACACGTACGTTGAGGCGACGAAGGAGACCGCGCGCCTTCTGGCCGAAGCGCTCGGGATGCGCGCTTCGGATGTGGTGATTACGTATCAGTCGCGCTTCGACAGCAGGAAATGGCAGGGCCCCATGCTTGTGCCCGAGCTCGAGCGCTTGGCTTCGGCGGGCGTGCGCGACGTCGCGGCGGTGTGCCCGGGATTCTCGGTCGATTGCATCGAGACGTCGTTCGAGGTGGAAATCGAAGCTGCGCAGGCGTATCGCGCGGCGGCGAAGGCTGCGGGGGTCGATGACGCGCGCTTTACATACATTCCCGCCCTCGGCGCCGACGAGACGTGCATGGCCGCGTTGGCCGACTTGGCGGTCGGCGCGGCTTGGAGGGCGTAGGGTCGCCTGTTTTTCATGCGCCGCGCGTCTCGCGGGGCCATGCGACGCCGAGTTCGCGTAAAGTGGTCGAAAGCGTTTTGAAGATACGCGCGGCGTCGGTGTTTCGGCATCGCGGCCGTCGGGCCATATCGCGAAAGGTGCGCCATGAAGATCGCCGAAGCGAATACATACGGCAGCGATGCGAAGGGCGCAGGCTCGTTCGCCTGCGAAGAGGCCGTGTCTGCGCTATGGCACAGCGCGCTTGTCGGCCTTGATTCCGCCGTGCGCTATGGTTTGGCGTTTTCGGGCGGGTGCGATTCGTCGTTTCTGCTGGCGGCTTTGCTGCGCGCCGGATTCGACGTGAAGGCGTACATGGTCATGACGGCGTTCCAGGCTCCGTTCGAGCTTGTCGATGCGCAGCGTGTCGCGCTCGAGACGGGCGCCGATTTCGAGGTCGTCGAAGCCGACATTCTGGCGCAGCCCGACGTTTGCGCCAATGGTTTCGACCGATGCTACCGCTGCAAGCGCTTTATTTTTTCGACGATTCTCGACGCGATGGCTCGAGATGGGCGCACGGTACTGCTCGACGGCACTAATGCGTCGGACGACCCTGCGCGCCGCCCTGGGTTCAAGGCGTTGGCCGAGCTGGACGTCGTTTCGCCTTTGCGTAGGGCGGGATTTACAAAAGAGCAGGTGAGAAGCGCATCGCGCGCTCTCGGCGTTTCGACAGCCGACAAGCCGAGCTTCTCGTGTCTGGCCACGAAGGCGCCTGCAAGCGCGCCTCTTACGCAGGCGGCGCTCGATGCGGCGGCTCGCTCGATAGAAACGGCATAGGGGCGGCCATGGAAAAGAAAGAACTCGAAGCGTTGTTCGAGGCCGTGGCGGCAGGCGAGCTCGATACCGCCGAGGCGGTCGCGCGCGTGCAGACTGCGCCGTTTCGCGACCTGGGATATGCCAAGCCCGATATGCAGCGCGGTGTGCGCCAGGGTGTGTCGGAGGTGGTGTACGGCGCCGGCAAGACGGCCGAGCAGATCGCGGGCATCGTGGGCGCGCTGCGATTGGCGGGACAGGAGCGCGTGATGGTTACGCGCGTCGACGCCGAGAAGGCCGCAGCGCTCGAATCCTTGCTCGCGCCCGAAGGCCGGGCGCGGTTTTCGTATCGCGCCGATGCAAGCATGGCCATCGTCGGGGGCGTTCCCGAGCCGGACGGCAACGGCTACGTGGTCGTTGCCGCGGCGGGTACGAGCGACCTGCCCGTGGCCGAAGAGGCCGCGTTGACGGCCGAGATGCTGGGCAGCCGCGCGGTGCGTCTCTACGATGTGGGCGTGGCGGGCATCCATCGTTTGTTGGCGCACGCCGACGACATCGCCCGTGCCCAGGCGGTCGTGGCGGTGGCCGGCATGGAGGGGGCGCTGCCGAGCGTTATCGGCGGCATGGCCTCGTGCCCGGTGATAGCAGTGCCCACCAGCGTGGGCTACGGGGCATCGTTCGGCGGGGTCACCGCGCTTTTGGCGATGCTCAATTCGTGCGCGAGCGGCGTGTCGGTGGTCAATATAGACAACGGATTCGGCGGAGGCTATCAAGCGGCGCTCATCGACCATGTTCGTGTCCGCGCATAGCTGCGGAGAAGAAGGGAAACGGAGGTCTTCTCGTGGGAACCATACTGTATCTGGAATGCGCGGCGGGAATAAGCGGCGATATGACGGTGGCTGCGTTGCTTGACCTGGGTGCGCGCGAAGAGGTGCTGCGCAAGGCGTTGGAGAGTTTGCCCGTGGAAGGCTTCGACGTGCGCGTGTCGTGCGTGAAGAAGGCGGGCTTGGACGTGTGCGATTTCGCGGTGCTGCTCGATGCGGCGCATGAGAATCGCGACCACGACATGGAATATCTGCACGGCTCGTGCGACGATTTCCACGACCACGACCACGACCACGACCACGACCACGACCACGACCACGACCACGACCACGACCACGACCACGACCATCGCGGCCTGCCCGAGATTTCGGCCATCATCGACGCGGCCGCGATGAGCGGTCGCGCGAAGGACATCGCCCATCGCATCTTCGCCGTTCTGGCCGAAGCCGAGGCTCAGGTCCACGGCGTGCCTGTCGACCAGGTGCATTTTCACGAAGTGGGGGCCGTCGATTCGATCGTCGACATCGTGGCGGCGGCGGTTTGCTTGGATGACCTGGACGTCGACGGCGTGGTGGTCCGCGGCCTGACCGAAGGCAGCGGAACGGTGCGCTGTCAGCATGGCGTGCTTCCCGTTCCCGTTCCCGCCGTGGCGAATATCGTCGCGCGCCATTCCATCCCGCTTTCGATCGTCGACGTGCAGGGCGAGCTGGTCACGCCGACGGGTGCCGCGATCGCTGCCGCCGTGCGCACTTCGTCCGAGCTGCCCGAGCGCTTTGTCGTGCGCAAGACGGGCATCGGCGCCGGCAAGCGCGCCTACGCGATCCCCAGCATGCTGCGCGCCATGCTGGTCGAAGAGGCGGACGAGAGCGCGAGCATGGCCGATGCGGCGACGCCCCATGGCGGCCCGTTCGTCTGGAAGCTCGAAACCGAAGTGGACGATTGTCCCGGCGAGGCGCTCGGTTACGCCCTGGAGCGCCTGTTCGCGGCGGGCGCGCGCGAGGCGCACTACGCGCCCGTGTTCATGAAGAAGAACCGCCCCGCGTATCAGGTGCAGGTGCTCTGCGCCGAAGAGGCCATTCCTGCGATCGAGGCGGTGCTGTTCGAAGAGACCACGACGATCGGTATCCGCCGCACGCCGATGGAGCGCACGGTGCTGCCGCGCGCCATCGTGCAGGCTTCCACGCCGTTCGGGCCCTTGCGCGCCAAGCGCGTCGTCATGCCCGACGGCACGCCGCGCCTCTATCCCGAATACGAAGACGTGGCCCGTGCCGCGCGTGAGCGGGCGTTGCCGTACCAGGAGGTCTATCGCTGCGCGCTCGAGGCGTGCTCGAGGGGCGTCTAGCACGTCTTCGCAGTTTGCAGGCTTGTGCTCTCCATAAGATATCGGTGTGGTTTTGCCAGGCGCCGGGAAGTTGGCCCATAATGTGGCGGTTGGAAAAAGACCGATAGGAGTGCGCTTATGCCTCGTGTGCGCCCGTGCGAGACGACGCCTGACGGCGGAAATACGAAAACCGACGCCTGCCCTCTGGCGGGGGAGAAGGGGCGCAAGGCCGCCGCTATCGCCCTGGCCGTGATCGCGGCGCTCCAGGCGGTGCTGTGCATCGGGGCCATCGCCACCAAGCAGGGCCTGTTCCAGGACGAAAGCTACACGCTTTTCCTGACGAACGGCGAATTCCTCTACGACCTCCCGGCCGACGGCCAGGTGTATCACGACGGCGAGCCGTATGAGTCGTGGGTCACGGTGCCCACGTTTCTCGGGGCCGATTACGGCCAGGTGATTCAGAACCAGATCAACGACGTGCACCCGCCGCTGCACTACGTTCTTCTGGCGGCGCTGTATTCGTTGTTCCCCGGCAGCTGGAATCCGGCCATCGGCCTTTCGTTGAACGCCGCGGCCATGTGCATCGTGACCGTGCTCTCGTTCTTCACGGCGCGCTTCTTGGGGGCGCCGCGCTGGATGGCGCTTGCCGTGGCCGCCGTGTGGGCGGTGTCCCCCGCAATGGTCAACGATGCGGTTTATCTGCGCATGTACGGCCTGCTCACCCTGTGGTTCGCCGCCGCGGCCGCCCTTGCTGCGCGCATTGCGAGCCGTCGCTCGTGCAGCCTCGGCGAAGCCGTCGCGCTGTTCCTCGTGACCGCCTGCGGCGGATTGACCCAGTATTTCTTCCTGCCGTACGCGTTCGTGCTGTACCTGTGCGTCGGCATCGTGCTGCTGCTCCACCGCGAAATCGCGGCGGGCGCGCGCTTCGCCATCGGCTCGATCGCGGGAGCGCTGAGCGTGTTTCTGCTGTTCCCCGCGGCGTTCGACCATATTTTCTCGGGCTATCGCGGCGTCGAGGCGCTCTCGCGCGCGGCCGACGGCAGCTCGTTCGTCGACTTCTTCGTGCGCGACTGGCGCCAGCTCGATACGGGCAATACCGGCGGTGTCCTGGTCGTGATCGCGATCGTGCTGGTCGCGGCCGCCGCGGTCTCGTTCTTCATGCGTCGCAAGAACGCCGATGCGAAGGCGTCGTCGGGCATGTGCGGCTGGATGTCGATCGGCGCGTACGTGTCGCTCGCCGTGGCCGCCGTGGCCTTCGTCACGATCATCGCGCGCGTGGCGCCGTATCCTTCGATCCGCTACGTGCTCAGCGTGCAACCCGTGCTGCAGATGTGCGTGTTCCTGCCCCTCGCGGGCCTGTGCCTCTGGCTTGCGAAGAACCGCGCGCGCCAGGCGCTCGCCGCCTTCGCGGTCGTCGCGGTGCTGGTCTCCGGCCTGGGCTATTCGCATGGCGTCAAGTATTGGGACCAGGAAAACGACGACGTGGCGGCGCTCGTGGAAAAAAACGACGTTTTCATGGGCGTATGGGAACATCCCATGATGGTCGAGGCGTTCCTGCCCGATGCGACGAACTACGACGAAGGCGTGTACTTCTCGTCGCCCGAATCGCTGGGCGCGTTCGATTTCTCGCAGTTCAGCGGCGGTATGACGCTCATCGTGCAGGACGGCGTCGATTTCGCTCCGTATAAGGAGGCCTTCGAGGCCGCCGCGCCCGGCGTGCAGATGACGTACGTGGGCGACACCATCGACCATTTCGACGTGTACGACGTCGAGCTGTAGGCGCGCGGAGCCTGTTTCGCCGCAGCGTGAGAGGGGGGAGCGATGCGAAGCAAGGAAGTTGCCGACCTCGCGGGCGTGACGGTCCGCACGCTGCGGCATTATCACCATATGGGCCTTCTGTCCGAACCTCCCCGGTCGGCGCATTGACTATGACGTTACGTCATAGTTTTTCATAAGGGGTGTCATCCCGATATCGTCGGCCGAGAAAGGAACCCCTCATGGCGAAGCTGCGAGCCACCTTGCCTTTTGTCATATCGAACTCGTTTTCCCTGCTAGGTAATTCGATCGCGGGCGTCGTGCTGCCGCTCGTGCTGCTTGCTAAAACGGGCGACGCCCTTGCCGCAGGCACGCTCGCTATCGTGTGCGCCGTGCCTCAGGTTCTGACAGGCGTGTTCGGCGGCGCGCTGCTCGACCGCATGAACAGGCGCGACCTTTCGGTGATTTCCGACATCATCTCGGCCGCGTCGATCGCGGCGCTTCCGATCATCGACGCCACGGTGGGCCTGTCGTTCGGCTGGTTCGTTTTGTGCGGCGTCATCGGCGCGGTGGGCGATATCCCCGGCATGACGGCGCGCGACACGCTGCTGCCGGCCGTGGTCAAGCACGACGGGCTTGAGCTGCAGAAATTCATGGGAGTCGCCCAGTCCGTCGAAAACCTCGTAGTCATCGTGGGCCCCGCCGTCGCCTCGATGGGCATGGGCCTTCTGGGTTCCGCGAACACGCTGCGGCTGACGGCCACCATGTCTACGATCGCCGCCGTGGTCACGCTGTTCGTGCCGCGCGCCGTGGGCGTTCCCGCAAAGGCCGAGGAGATGAAGAAATCCGACACGGGCCTGGTCAAGTCGGCTTTGGCATCCACCAAGGAAGGCGTGCACGTCCTGTTCGCAAGCCATCCCGTGCTGCGCGCGTCGGTGGTCTTGGGCATGCTGATCGTCATCGTCATGGGAAGCTATCAGGGCATGGTGCTGCCCGTATTCTTCACTCAGGAGAACGCCCCGACGCTTCTGGGCTACGTGCTGTCGGCCATGTCGGTGGGCGCACTCATCGGCTCGCTCGGCTATGCGAAGTGCTCCTACTCGCTCAAGCGCCGCACGTGGTATGTGGTCTCGTTCGTCGGCATGGCGTTCGGCGTGGCGGCGCTGGGTTCGCTGTGGTCCTACGAGGTGCTGTTGCTCGGCGCGGCGCTTCTGGGTCTGGCCTCGGGCCCGGTGTCGGCTCTGTTCGGTTTCTTCGTGTACGGCCTGATCCCCGACGAGCATCGCGGCGCCGCGCTCGGCACGCAGAACTCGCTGATGCTGGTGGTGACGCCTGTGGCCGTGTTCGCCACCTCGATCGTCATCGAGATCGTGGGCGTGGGCATGACCTCGTTCGTCCTTGCGGTCGCCTGGATCGCGCTCACGGTGTACGCGCTCGCCATGAAGGCCATGCGCGAAATCTAGCTCGGCACGCGGTCGTCTCGGCCGGGTCGTTGCGATGAGAGGAAACGCCCTGCGAGGCGTTTCCTCGTTTTGGGGCGCGTGCGCCGCCCGCGCGGGTTCGCGCTGCTTGTTTTCTGTGATCGCGGGGGTTTCGCCATGCGTGTGCCGCTGCTGTTTTATGATGCGCAACGAAAAACAGCTATGAAGGCGTACGATGCGCGAGAGGTGAAGCATGCCGCGTTTCTTTCCCGAATCCACCTTGGTGTTTTCGGGCCTGGGGTACGGACCCGAAGGCCCTTATTTGCAAATGAACGACCTGCAGGCGCAAAAGCAGATGCGCTTGCCGGTGCTGGGGCGCACGTTCACGCTGAAGAAGCTGCCCAAGCGCTACTGCATCGGCCCGTTCGATCTGAAGACTTACGAATCGGGCGCGTGTCCGCTCATGACGGAGCTGCCCGATGCGGGCGCGTACGGCGACGACATGTGCCCGGCGTGCCGCGAGGCCACGGGATTCAATCCCGCGTTCTACAACGCCGATGCCATTTCCCCGCAGCAGCGTGCCTATAACCTGACTCCGCATTTCGTGTACATGGCGTACTTCTCGCCGTCGCATTTGAAGGTGGGCATCTCGTCGGAGACGCGCGGCATCGAGCGTTTGCTCGAGCAGGGCGCACGCGTGGCGGGAATCCTCAAGCGCTACCCCAACGCCGACGAAGCCCGTGCGCTCGAGGCGAAGTTGTGCGCTCAGGACGGCATCCTGGAAACCATGCGCCTGGGAACGAAGAACAAGCTGCTCAGCGAGCCGTTTAACGCGCAGGTCGCTATGAACTGCGTGCTCGAGGCGGCGCGCGCCCACGGGGTAGAGCCCGAATGCGGCGTGCTCGATTTGACGCCGTACTATTTCGGCGCGGGGGCGAAGGTGCCCGAAATGATCCAGGTGCCCGACGGCTCTTCCGCCGACGTCTGCGCGGGCCGTTGCGTCGGCATGATCGGCGGCACGCTTGCGCTCGAGCAGCAGGGCAACGTGTTCGTGGCGCCGGTGAAGGACTGGGAATCGCACGAGGTGGAAATCACCGTGGGCGAGACGCTTGTCGAATACGATTACGAGCCTCAGCAGATGGGACTGTGGTAATGGCGGACGCCATGATGACGCTCGGTAGAATCGCGCAGGGCTAGGATGCGATTATCGCGTCGGTCGATTGCGCCGAGCCGTCGCTGCGCAAACACGTTCTGGATATGGGCCTGACGCTCGGCACCGAGGTGACGTTCGTCAAGTGCGCTCCGATGGGCGATCCCATGGAGGTGCGCCTGCGCGGCTACGAGCTGATGCTGCGCAAGGAGGACGCCGCGCGTATCAAGGTGCGCGACGTGCATGCCGCGCACAACCTGCGTCGCGTCAATCCCGCGCAGCGCGATACCGTGCATCCCGGCAAGGGCGAGTCAAAATCGTTCCGCTCGCGCGCCGACGAGCGGGCCAAAGCGGCCGATGCGCCGCTGACCTTCGCGTTGGCGGGCAATCAGAACTGCGGCAAGATCACGTTGTTCAATCAGCTCACGGGATCGAACCAGCACGTGGGCAACTTCCCGGGCGTCACGGTGACGCGCAAAGACGGCACCATCCGCAAGCACGACGAGGCCACGGTGGTCGACCTGCCCGGCATCTATTCGCTTTCGCCCTACACGGGCGAAGAGGTGGTCACGCGCGAATTCCTGATCGGCGAAGCGCCCGATGCGATCATCAACATCGTCGACGCCACCAACATCGAGCGCAATCTGTACCTGACGCTGCAGCTTATGGAGCTCGATATTCCCATGGCGCTCGCGCTCAACATTATGGACGAGGTCACGGCCAACGGCGGCACGGTGGACATCAACGCGCTTGAAGATCTGGTTTCTGCAGACCTTCGACCTGCGCCTCAACGTGACGGCCGATTCGGCCGACAGCTTGCTCGCCATGCTGGGCGGTCTGATCGCGCCGGTGTTCGCGCCGCTCGGCTTCGGCGATTGGCAGGCTTCGACGGCGCTGGTCACGGTCTTCGTGGCCAAGGAAAGCGTTGACGGTGCTGCTGGGAAGCGATTCGGCCATCACGAGCCTGTTCACGCCCCTGACCGCGTTCGTCTTCTTGACGTTCGCACTGCCGTACACGCCTTGCGTCGCCGCCATCGCGGCTGTGAAAAACGAGCTGGCGTGAAAAGCGCGGTTGCAGTGGCGTTGATGCAGTGCGGCGTGGCGGGGGTCGCGGCCTTCGTCGTGAAGGCGGTCGGCACGTTGGTCGGCCTTGCGTAGGACGTCCCGGCGTCGTTCGTTATCGGGAATGCAACGGATGCCGACGCGCGAGGTTGCGCCACATGTCGCGACTATAATGAGGGAAAACGGAAAGCCCGCGTCCGGTGTTCGCTTCCGCGCATGAAGCGGTTTCGCCGCGGGCTCCGACCCGATTCTATAGACGGAGCGTGTTGCCATGGCCTTTGTCGAATTCCGCGATGTGCGCAAGATCTACAAGATGGGCGAAGTGGAGGTGGCCGCCGCCGACGGCCTTTCGTTCGATATCGAGAAGGGCGAGCTCGTAGTGGTGGTGGGCCCGTCGGGTTCCGGCAAAACAACGCTGCTCAACATGCTCGGCGGCATGGATTCGTGCACGTCGGGCTCGATCAAGCTGGACGGTCGCGAAATCAGCGCTTTCGGCGACAAGGAGCTTACCGACTACCGTCGCTACGATATAGGCTTCGTATTTCAGTTCTACAACCTGGTGCAAAACCTCACGGCCCTCGAAAACGTCGAGCTGGCCTCGCAGATCTGCCATGACCCGCTTCCCGCCGCCGACGTGCTGGCGCAGGTGGGGCTTGCGCATCGCATGGACAATTTCCCCGCCCAGCTTTCGGGCGGCGAGCAGCAGCGCGTGGCCATCGCGCGCGCCCTGGCGAAAAACCCCAAGCTGCTTTTGTGCGACGAGCCCACGGGCGCGCTCGACTATAAAACCGGCAAGGCCATTTTGAAGCTGCTGCAGGACACCTGCGAGCAGACCGGTCGCACCGTGGTGCTGATCACCCACAACATGGCGTTCACCGGCATCGCCGACCGCGTGATCCACATCAAAGAGGGCCGCGTCGAAAGCATGGAGCTCAATGCGCACCCCGTGGCCGCCGACACCGTGGAGTGGTAGGCCATGAAAAGCGTTTTCAACAAGGGAGTCCAGCGGTCCATCGCCCATTCGCTCGGGCGCTTTCTCGCTATTGCCGTGATCGCGGCGCTCGGCACGGGCTTTTATGCGGGCCTGCGCATGACGGGTCCCGACATGCGCCTGGCGGCCGACCGCTATTTCGACGGCACCAAGATGGCCGACCTGCGCGTGGTTTCCACGCTGGGCCTGGATGACGAAAGCATCGACACGCTGCGCGGCATCGAAGGCGTGCAGGGCGTCATGCCCGCTCGCGAGGTGGACGTGCTGGCCACGGTGGACGACGTGCAATACACCATGCGCGTCCAGTCGTTCGACGCCGACGCCGCCCGCGCCTCCGACACGTCCGACGGCGAGCATGCCGTTTCCTCCGACGAATCGTATCTGAACAGGCCGATCCTGGTCGAAGGCACGTGGCCCGAAGGTCCCGACGAGTGCGTGCTGACCGCCGACGTGGTGATGGATAGCGACGTGTCGGTAGGCGATACCGTGAAGGTGCTCGAAGGCACGCAGGATATCGACGACACGCTGGCTTCGCGCGAATACACGGTAACGGGCTTCGTGCGCTGCTCGTATTACGCATCGCCGACCAGTCTGGGCACTACGTCGCTGGGCAGCGGCGCCCTCGAGCAGGTGGCGTTCGTCGACGATGTGGGCTTTTCTTCCGACACTCCGTACAGCGAGGCTTTCGTTTCGGTGGCGGGCGCTTCCGATGAAATGGCGGGAAGCGAGGAATACCAGGCGAAGGTCGACCAGGTGGCGCAGCGTGTCGAGGACGCGGGCCTCGGCGCCGCTCGTTTGGCCGACGTGAAGGCCGAAGCCCAGGCCGAGCTCGATGAGAAGCGCGCCGAATACGAGTCCGAGCGCGCCGATGCCGAAAGCAAGCTTGCCGACGGTGCGGCCGAGCTCGGCGAAGCGCGTGTGCAGCTCGACGAGGCCGCCGCCAAGATAGAAAGCGGCCAGGCCGATCTTGACGCCGCCGCCGACACGATTGCTTCGAGCGAGCGCGACCTTGCCGCCGGCCAGGCGTCGTACGAGGAAGGCCGCGCCGAGCTGGCGCAGCGCCGTGCTGACGCTGAAGCGCAGCTGGCCGCCGCGCAGGCGCGGATCGACGACGCGCAGGCGCAATACGACCGGGCCGTGGCGTTGCGCGGCGAGCTTTCCGCGCAGCTCGACCAGGCGCTTTCCGGCCTGGGGCAGGTCGATGCGGCCATAGCCGAGAACATGCCCGCGATCGACCAGGGCATCGCGCAGGCGCAGGGCGCGGTCGACGCCGTTCAGGCGCAGATCGACGCGCTCGATCCGGGCGCGCCCGGATACGCCGAACAGCTGGCCGCCTTGCAGGCGCAGTGCGCGCAGGCCCAGGGCATGCTCGACGAGCTGCGGGGCTGCAAAGACGCGCTGCTCGCCCAGCGTGTGCAGCTTGCGGGCGCGGTCGAGCAGCTGAAGGCGGGCATCGCGCAGATCGACGCCCAGACCGCAGGCGTGTCCGAGCAGCTTTTCGCCGCGCGCGCCGAGCTTGCCGCCCAGCGCGGCACAGCCGAAGAGGGCTTCGCCGCCGCGCAGCAGCAGCTCGACGCCGCAGCCGCCGCGCTTGCAAGCGGCCGCGCGCAGCTCGAATCGGGCAAGGGCTCGTATGCAGCAGGCGTCGCCGAGCTTGCCGACGGCAGGGCCGAATACGGCGAAGGCCTGGCGTCCTACGAAGGGGGCAAGGTCGAATACGACGAGCAGAAGGCCGACGCCGAGGTGCAGTTCGCCGATGCCGAAAAGCAGCTGGCGGAAGCCCAGAAGAAGGTCGACGAGCTGGAGGCTCCTGAAATCCTCGTGCTCGACCGTTCGAAGAACATGGGCGCCGAAAGCTTCAAATCCGACGCGGGCCGCATCGACCGCATCGCCATGGTGTTCCCGTTCATCTTCTTCCTGGTGGCGGCCTTGGTGTCGCTTACCACCATGACGCGCATGGTGGAAGAGGAGCGCGTGCTGATCGGCACCTACAAGGCGCTCGGTTACAGCAACGCGCGCATCATTTCGAAATACCTGGTGTATGCGGCGGTGGCCAGCGGCGTGGGCGCGCTCGTGGGCATCGTGGCGCTTTCGCTGTTCCTGCCGTACTTCATCATGAACGCGTACGCGATCGTCTACGCGGTGCCGCCGCGCCCCGTGCCGATCGACCCGGGCATCGCGCTGCTTTCGGCGGGCCTCGGCGTGGGCATCACGCTTGCCGCCACCTGGTTCGCGGCCGCATCGACCCTGCGCGAGACGCCGGCGTCGCTCATGCTGCCGCGCGCGCCGAAGGCGGGCAAGCGCATCCTGCTCGAGCGCGTCAAGCCGCTGTGGAGTCGCATGTCGTTCTCGTGGAAGGTCACGTCGCGCAACATCTTCCGCTACAAGCGCCGCTTCTTCATGGCGATCGTGGGCATCGCGGGCTGCACGGCGCTGCTGCTGACGGGCCTCGGCCTGCAAAACGCCATCAACGACATCATCGACAAGCAGTTCGGCGAGATCTATCACTACAACATGGTGGTGCGCGAGGCCGACGACGTGTCCGACGAAGATGCGTTCGAGGTGGAGGGCATTCTGGCCTCGGGCGAAGGCGCCGCGTACACGGCGGCCCATACCGAGAACATGCTGGCCGCCCGCGTGGACGACCCCGACGGCGAGCATCAGCGCTTCGAGCTGATCGTGCCTGAGGATCCGGCCGACTTCGCGACATATGTCACCATGCGCGAGCGCCTGGGCCACGACTCGATCGACCTTGCCGACAACGGCGTGGTGATCAGCGAGAAGCTGGCGATCGAGCTCGACCTTGAAAAGGGCGACCCCGTTTTGCTCTTCGGCGAAGACGCGGTGGGCAACGCCACCGGCGCAGGGCGCGAAACGCGCGTGGCGGGCATCATGGAGAACTATGTGAGCCAGTACGCGTTCATCACGCCGCGCGGCTTCGATGCGCTGGTCGGCGAAGAGCCCGCCTACACGACGGTCTATGCGAAGGCGACCGAAGACGAGATGCAGCGCGCGGAGCTTTCCGACGAGCTGCTAGCGATCGACGGCGTGAAGACCGTGGGATTCAACGACGAGACGATCGAGTCGTATCGCACCATGCTCAAGAGCGTCGATGCGGTGGTAGTGGTTTTGGTGATCGCGGCGGCGGCTTTGGCGTTCGTGGTTCTGTACAACCTGACCAACATCAACATCACCGAGCGTCAGCGCGAGATCGCCACGCTCAAGGTGCTCGGCTTCAACGCGCGCGAGGTGAACGCGTACATCTATCGCGAAACGCTGCTGCTTTCGGCGATAGGCGCGCTTGTCGGCTGCGTCCTGGGCGTGTTCATGGAGGGCTTCGTGGTGGTGACCGCCGAAGTCGACCAGGTGATGTTCGGCCGCGCCATCCATGCGATGAGCTTCGTCATCGCCTTCGCGCTCACGATGCTCTTTTCGGTGCTCGTGACGCTGTTCATGCGCAAGAAGCTTTCCGGCATCGACATGGTGGAAAGCCTGAAATCGGTCGAGTAGCGAAAGGCGGCCTTCGGGCCGCCTTTTTTTGTTGCCTGCTTCACATTGCCGTCGACGGTTCGAGCTTATGGCGGATCGCCCTTCTCGGCGAGGCGGCGTGCTATGCTGCTTGCTGTTTTGCACGGTGCGGGCATCCGCGTGGGGAAGGGGTCGGCGTGAATATTCGGTCGCGTTATCTCGATCAGACGGCGCAGCAGGTGGTTGCCGATTATTGCTCATGGTTGCGTAAGACGCGCGCCCTTGCGATTTTTGCTGCGGTGGTTCTCGGCGTGGCGGCTATCGCGTTCGTGTTCATCGGGTCTATGGCGGCTTACTTCGTCTGCCTTGCTGCGATCTTGGCCATTGCGTGGCTGCTCAGGTCGAAGATAGGAAGGCGTTTTCGCGGCCTACTCGATATTTTGGGGTCGGATTGCGACGCCGAGAAATATCGCGAGGTGATCGAAGGCATAGCGCAGCGAGATATCAAGCAGCGTTCGAAGGGCGCGTGTTTGACCGAACTCGCACTGGCCTACTACCATGCGGGCCGCCCGATCGATGCCTTGCAGCTTCTTTCGCAGGTTTCGTTCAAGTCGCCCAAGAACATCCTCTGGATCCGCACGTTCAACGTGGAGGCCATCGCCCGCAACGCTGCGGGCGATATCGCAGGGCGTGACGTCGCTTTGGGCCGTATCGCGGCGTTTCGCGAGGGCGCGTCCGTCAATTCGCCGAAGCGTGCGGTCGTCGACGACATCCTGCTCGGGCTGAACGTTCAGTTCCGCGCGCCCGAGCAGTGGGGTGCGGCCGACCTTGATTACATGCGCAAAAGCGCAGCGACCGCCGATTCGCGTTTGACGTGGGTATCGTGGGAAGTTTGCGAGGCCGAATATCATCTGACGCATGGAAACGCGCAGGAAGCGGCGGCTCTTTTGGACAAAGTGTCGGAAGGCCCTCTCACGCCTCGCGCCGCAGCGAACATCGAGCGTCTTCGTGCGCGCCTTTATGCCGATTAGCCGATGCGACTGTAGCGAAAGGCGGCCTTCGGGCCGCCTTTTTGTTGCCGCGTTCGGGCGGACGTGGCCGAGGGAAAATACGAGTTCGTTTTCGCTCACGTTCCTCGCCACGTTGCTTTCTTCGAGGTCTAGAGAACGGCTCGTGCTCGCCGGCTTGTTTTTGCCCGAGGCCTCGTCCTTGCGCCGGTTATTTTCCCGCGAGTGTCATCTGCCTTCGGTGCAGGATGCTTTCAGCGGACATGAGCGCGATGCCGGTCCAGACCAGCGCGAAGCACACGCCGTGGGCGAAGGTGAATGCCTCGCCGAAAAACGACACGGCCAGGATCAGCGCGATGGTGGGGCTGACGTACTGCAGGAAGCCGATGATCACCATGGGCACGCGGTTGGCCGCGGCCGAATACAGCAGCAGCGGAATGGCGGTGAGCACGCCCGCGAACACCATGAGGAAGCTCTCCCAGGGCTGCGACGTGACGGCCATGGGGTCGGGCGTGGCGGGCACCAGGTCCCACAGCGCGGGCATCAGGGTGCCTGCGCCGAAGATCATGCCGCCCAGGATGCCCGTGATCGCCGATTCCAAGGCCATGCCGGGAAGCGCGGGGTAGCCCGCCTTCTTCTTCACGGCGCCGTAAGCCGAAAACGAAAGCGCCAGCGCGAACGAAATCCAGATCGCGCCGCCGTTCATGGCGATGAAGGACGTCACGCCTACGGCGGCCAGACCGAACGCTACCTTCTGCATGCGCGTCAGGCGCTCGTGGAACACGATCAGGCCGAACAGGATGTTGAACAGCGGGCACAGATAGTAGCCGATGCTGGTTTCGAGCAAATGACCGCTGTTGGCGGCCCAGATGTAGACGCCCCAGTTCGCCGACGTCAGGACGGCCGACGTGACGAAGGTGGCCAGCGCCTTCGGGTCGCGCAGCAGGTATAAGAAGCGCGTGCGCTTGACGAACGAACACAGAAGCACGATGAACACGCACGACCACACCATGCGGCAGGTCAGTACGAGCAGCGCCGATTCGCCCGAAAGCAGCCGCCAATACAGGCACATGAAGCCCCACATGACCTGGCATCCCAGGGCTTCCAGAAATCCTGTTCGGTCGAGCGTCTCTCGCTGTTCGTCGGTCAAGGCCGTGCTCCTTCGCAATGGCGGGATTTACTTGATGGTGTTGCGCAGCTTGGGGATGAAGTGGGCGGCGAAGCTTTTCTTGTGGCCGCGGTTCTTCACGTAGATGAAGCCGATGATAGAAAACGTCACGGCGCCGATCAGGTTCACGAACAGGTCGGCCATGGAATCATACAGGCCGATATCCAGGTATCCGCCGGGAATGACCACGGTTTCGCCCGATGCCAGCATGATTTCGGTGCCTACGATGCCGTCGACGGGGATGGCGATGTTGGTGTTCGTGGGGTCGAGCGTGACCGAGCTGAACGCGGTGACGACGGTGTCTTTCTGCATGTCGAAGCCCACGACGACGTCCATGGTGTATTCGAAGAGCTCCCAGACGGCGCCTGCGGTCATAGAGAAGCAGAACGCGGTGATCGCCATGTAGATGGGAGCTAGCTGCAGGCTCGTGGCATGGCTGCGGTTGAGGATGTCGACCAGTGCGAACCCGATGCCTGCGGCCAAAAAGCCCCAGGTGGTATGCAGGATGGTGTCCCAGAAGGGAATCTTGATATAGAAGGCGTCGATTTCGCCCAGGATTTCCGCGGCGAAGATGAAGCAGAGGATGATGCCCTCCAAGACGCTCGGAATTTCCACGGTGAAACGGCGCTCGAGCATGCTGGGGATCCAGAACAGGATGAACACCAGCAAGCAGAGCAACGCATGCTCGTAGCGCGCCTCGAAGATGGAGCGCACGAAGACGAGGGAGACGATGACGCACAAGATCACGTACAGGGCGAAGACGCCCGGTTTCTCCTTCGCCGCTTTGCGGGAGGTTTCTAGAAAGCGGGGCACGACGGGCATCGGGCATTCCTTTCGTCGCCAGGGGTTTTCGGTCGAGTACATGCAAGTATAGCGAATGGCGCCCCGCGCTGATCGACGGCTGCGCACCAGGCTTGTTCTTTTGCGAAAGGTTGTAAGCCGCGTCTTCGCTGTTGTCGCAGTCCTCATATCTTCATCGACATATACGTTCGCCGTCGCTTGTGGGTATTTTGCACCAAGCATATAATCCTGCACCGTTTGGGGAACGAAATAGGCCGCTTGTGGTTATGCGCAAGCAACGACGATAGGGTGTTATGGTGATATCGGAACGAATACTGACTTCTCTTGTAAAAACGATGACAAAACGAACGCTGAGGCTGTCTCCTACGGAGGAGACGTTCATGCCGCCTGCCGAGCCGGGTCGCAAATACATGCTGTATCTGCATGTGCCGTTTTGCGAGCGCCTGTGTCCGTACTGCAGCTTCAACCGCTACGTCTATCGCGAAGACGTGGCACGTGCGTACTTCGAGAACATGCGCAAAGAAATGCTCATGCTCAAAGATCTCGGCTACGACATCGAGAGCATCTATGTGGGCGGCGGCACGCCGACTGTGGAGATAGACGAGCTGTGCGAGACGCTTGACCTTGCGCGCGATACGTTCGACATCAAGGAGGTGGCGTCGGAGACCAATCCGAACCACCTGGTACAGCCGTATCTGGACAAGATGAAGGGCCGCATCCAGCGCCTGTCCGTGGGCGTGCAGAGCTTCGATGACGAGCTGCTCAAGCAGATGGACCGCTACGAGAAATACGGCAGCGGCGATCAGATTATGGAGCGCATCGGCGAGGCCGTTTCGTATTTCGAATCGCTCAACGTGGATATGATCTTCAACTTCCCGTCGCAGACCGAGGAAATCCTTCATGCCGACTTGGAGAAGGTCGCCGCATGCGGTGCGCGCCAGACCACGTTCTCGCCGCTGTATGTGTCCAACGCCACCATGGGCAAGATGGCATCCACCTTGGGCGCCGTGGATTACGGCCGCGAATACCGTTACTACCGCCTGCTCGATGAGGCGCTGACGGGCGGCGACGTGCCGCGCTTCCGCCGCGAGACCATCTGGACGTTCAACCGTCTAGACGAACAGGGCCACGACGACCATGCGCTGCTGATCGACGAGTACCAGACCGCCTATGTGGCGTATCCCGCCATCGGCAGCGGCTCGATCACGCATCTCGGCAACAGCCTGTACGTGAACACCTTTAGCCTGCAGGAATACGACGACATGATCGGCGCGGGCCGCATGTCGATCATGGGCAAGACCACGCTGAGCAAGCACGACCTGATGCGTTATCACTTCCTGCTGAACCTGTATCGCCTGCGCCTGGACAAGCACGCGTTCAAGGAGGAGTTCGGCTGCGGCATCGAGGCGGGCCTTCCCGCCGAAATGGCGTTTATGCGCCTCAACGGCGCTTTCGCGACTGACACGCCCGACGAGCTGACGCTGACCCCGAAGGGACGCTATCTGGTGTCGGTGATGTATCGCCAGTTCCTGAGCGGTATGAACAATCTGCGCGACCAGGCTCGCGCGGCGCTTTCGGGTCCTGAGCGCCAGTTGCTTTTCGGCGACGGAACGTGCGCATAGCGCCTCGCCTGCGCGCCTCGGCGCGTCGATTCGGCCTCGGCGCGCCGGTTTTCTTGAGGGGCATGGAAGAGCGCGCGCTCTCGCGCATCGCGCCGCGAGCGGCTCAGTTTTTGAGATCGGCCTGGTCGCCGGGGTTTTCGTCGGGGGAGAACCAATAGACGGTTTCGCCTTTGTCCTCGTCGTCGGGCAGGAGGTCATGCAGAGAGATATCGAGTCCTCCCGCGATGCGAAGCAACGTGCGCAGCGAAGGGTTGCCCTCGCCCTGCTCGATCGAGAGGATCTGGTTGTGATGGACGCCTACCATCATGCCGAATTCGCGCAGACTCAGCCCCGCACGCTTTCGAAGGGTTCGAATGCGCGCGCCAAGTCGATTGCTATATTCGTCGAATGCGGCCATTGCGAAAGCGTATTGAGGCCCGATGCGAGAATGTCACTATAAAATGTGACATTTCGTAATTATGATGAGAAACAGACAGAAGTCGTCGGAGATCGTGCGCCCTGCCGTTTTCCTGCGCAGACCGCAGGTCGGGCGGGTGTACGCGCCGCTGCGTGATATGCTCCGGCGACAAGCTTGTTTTCTTCAAGGAGGCGGCAGTGGTGGAAGGTGTTTCGCGCAATCTCGATGTCGCGCTGGTCGTGCGCGATTTGAACGATGAAGAGGCCGGATGCGACGAGGTTCTGTTCGGCTGCGCTTTGCGTAAGGACGACCTGTCGGCGTTTTTCGCCGACCTTGCGAAATTGGTCGAATCCTATGGCGGAGCCCTGTTCGCGGAGCTTTTGGCGCATGACGAAAACGACGAGGTTCTTGCGTCGGCCCGCCGTCGTTGGCTCGACGACGCGCCGAATGGCTTGGCCGAAAGCGCACGTCCCGTCGTCTAGGAAGGGCGCGCCCCTCGAAAGCCCGAACAGGAATCCTGCTGCGGCCGCGGTCGCCCGTCCGCTGCGAGCCGGGCGAAGAATCCGCCGTCGACCTGCGAACGTTTCCCGGCGACGATTGTCCTCGGCAGGCCGAAACCCCGCCTGAAGATGGCGTATCATTCGATTCCGCGCACGATTGATTCCCGAGCATAGGAGCGGTTATGAATCTCGAAGACTGGCAGACGCGCGTCGACAGCATCGATTTGGGCGATATGCGCCTGTATCACGCCTACGCGTTCAACGAAAAGACCAAGCAGGTCATCGAAGGCGACACCGAGCATCCCGACGAGGAGTTCGTGCGCATGCGCTTCCAACAGCAGCTCATGGGCACGCTGATGCAGATGGAAATGGAAGAGCAGATGCGCGCCGCGCAAGAGAGGCGTGCCCAGGCAGACGAATAGCCCCGAGCTTTCGACCGATGAGGCTGCCGCCTTTTGCCGAATCGACGGCCGCGGCGGGGCATGCCCGAATTCGTTTCGACCGCTTTTCCGCCTGCGTGCGCATCGTCGATGCGCGGTGGGGTAGAATGCCCGAATCCGGAAAGCACTGATCGCGGACGAAGCGCCGCATGAGGGGGAAATCGTGGCTTTGGAACTGCTGGGAAAGCCTGTTATCGCTGCATTGAAAGAGAATCTGATCGGCCGCACGGAAGCGCTCAAGGCCGCAGGCGTCGTGCCGACGCTTGCGATAGTGCGCGTGGGCGAGCGCGAAGACGACTTGTCCTACGAGCGCACGGCGCTCAAGCGAGCCGAGGGCCTGGGTATCGAGGTGCGTCGCTTCGTGCTGGCCGAAGACGCGGGCCAGGACGCGCTGATGGACGTCATCGCGCAGGTCAACGACGATGCGGGCATCCACGGCTGCCTGATGTTCCGCCCGCTTCCGCGCGTCTACGACGAAGAGGCCGCCTGCGAGGTGCTCGATCCCTCGAAAGACATCGACGGCATCGGTCGCGCGGCGCTGGCGCGCGTGTTCACGGGTCGCGGCGAAGGCTTCGCGCCCTGCACGGCCGCGGCATGTCTCGAGATGCTCGACGCCTACGGCATCGACGTCGCCGGCAAGCGCGTGGCGGTGGTGGGCCGCAGCCTCGTGATCGGTCGTCCCGTGGCCATGATGCTGCTCGAGCGCAACGCGACGGTGACCGTATGCCATTCGTGCACGCGCAATCTGGAGGGAACGATCCGCGAGGCCGAGGTCGTGGTGCTTGCCACCGGCCACGCGAAGGCCTATGGCGCGGAGTGCTTCGGCGAGGGGCAGGTCGTCCTCGACGTGGGTATCAACGTCGACGCGGAGGGCGCCCTGTGCGGCGATGCCGACTACGAGGCCGCGGCGGCGGCCGTGGGCGAGACGGGGGCGATCACGCCGGTGCCCCGCGGCATCGGGGGCGTCACCACGAGCGTGTTGATGAAGCATGTGGTGGAGGCGGCCGAAAAGACCGTATTCTAAGGTCGGTTCTAACTTTATATATTGGCACAAGAAAAGGGAGGACGCGCGGCGCGCATTTTCCCCTATTCGTGCGGCTGAGCTGTCGCGGTGTCGGCCGCGTTCGGTCGCTTTCGACCCGAGAAAGGGCAGGGGCCTACTTGTATTCCATGATGCCCCAGTTGAGGTAGGGCTTGGCGGTGGTTGCGTGAGCGTCGACCAGGCGGAAGCGGACCGTGCCGTCGTCCATCTTCCGCATCTGGGTGGTCACGGTGGCGCCGGGCATGACCGGCGCGCACATGCGGACCTTGAAGCGGGTGAGGCGCTCGGGCTCGCCCGGCATGAAGGTGTCGATCATATGGCGCATGGCGATGCTGCCGTAGCCGAGGCCGAAGTAGAACGGGATCGGGAAGCCGGCCTCCTTGGCGGTCGGCCAGTCGACGTGCAGCGGATGCAGCATGCCGGTCAGGCGGAAGGCCAGGCCCGCGTTCATGGCGATGGTCTCGCTCATTTCGAAGTCGGGCTCGCGGTCGGGCATCTCGACGACATCCGCGGGAGGCTTCTCGCCGCCCAGGCCGCCGTCATAGATCAGGCAGTCCCAGGTTTCGCACTCGCAGACGAGCGTGCCGTCGTCGTCGAAGATGTCGGAGTGCTCCTGGCACAGCAGGCCCTTGCCGGGACCGCGGTCCCACACGCCCACGACGGTGACGTCGGTGGAAAGCGTGCCGCTCTTCTGGGCCAGGCGGTTCATGTCGCTCTTGATTTTGAGGTCGATGCCCCAGTGCAGGGTGCCGCGCAGGTCGGCGCCGTAATCGATGGGGTTGGTCACTTCGCCGCACACGAGAGGCATGGCGCCGAAGATGGGGAGGACCTTAAGGCCGCCAGGCGGTATTCGTTGTAATACTCTTCTCCGGCCTTCATGTCGTGGCCGCAGTTGCAGCCGACGGCGAACAGGTTGAGCTTCTCCATGCTGTAGTCGAACTTGAACAGACTGTACTTCTCTCCGACGACGGATGCATCGATTGCCATGGCGATTCCTCCTCTTTCGGGTATATGTGCAAAGGCCTGGTTCGGCTGGGCACTCGAAACACGGCGGGGCGCTTGTAGAGAAGCCCCCGCCGCGGCCCGCGGGCGTGTGCGCCTTTGTTCGCCCGCGGCAGGCTGCCTGCTGCAACGGAAGGCCGTGACGAATAGTCTGGGTTCGGCCCCTCGCGTTAGCCGAGGCGAATAGTGCCGTTGTCGGCGAGACGGGCGATTTCGTCTTCGGCATACCCGAGTTCGGCAAGAATGCTCTGGGTGTCATAGCCGAGTTTGGGCATGGGGCGCCAGATCTGTCCGGGATTGTTCTTGAATTCGGGGACGGGCTTGAATCCCTTGGTGGTCTTGCCTTCGCGGTTCTCCCGCTCGATGAAGCAGTTGCGCGCCTGGTAATGGGCGTCTTTTTCCATGTATTCGATCGTGTAGACGCGATTGGCGGGGATGTTGGCCTGCGCGAACGGGTCTTCAAGCTCGTCCAGGATCTTGGTCTTGACCCAGTCCTCGAGGTGCTTCTGGATCTCGTCGGCATGCGGGTTCGTGAGCCACAGCGCGGTCGAGCCCTCAGAGATGTCTTCGGTTCCCCAAAGATGTCCCAGGCCGATCTGGTCGAGCAGCCAATGGTTTTCCTTGGCGCCGTAGAGCACGATGGCGATGTCGCCGTCGGGAGCCTCGAAGGTGCCGATGCCGCACAGGTCCTGGCTGCGATCGCCGCGGCGCGGATAGGTGATGCCTGCGTTGAGGTAGTCGATGTTGTAGTACAGGCTCATGCGCGCCATGACTTCGAACATGGCGACGTCGACACTTCCGCCCTTGTCCGTGGCGCGTGCGTTGATCACGCCTGCGAGGGCGGCGCCCACCGTGTTCACGGCGGTGAAGTAATCGCCCAGGATGGGTGCGGCGGCGAAGGGCTTGTCGACGGTGCCGTTCTAGGCCATGTAGCCGCCGAAGGCCTGGATCATGTGGTCGTGCGCGGGACCTCGATGCGGTCGGGCGAGCCGTACTGGCCGAAGCTGGAAACGTGAACGATGACGAGCTTGGCATTGACTTCCCACAAGACGTCGTCGCCGAGGCCCTTGCGCTCATAGGTCGGGCCCTTGCCCGCCTGGATGAAGATGTCGGCGTCCTTGATGAGGCGGAAGAACACCTCGCGTCCTTCTTCGCTGAAGGGATTCATGGAAATGCTCTTCTGGTTACGGCGCGCCTGCTCTTTGATGAACATGGTGTCGCGCATCGTGTCGCCGTAGTAGGCGTTCTCCATCCAGATGACGTCGGCGCCCCAGTCGGTCATCATGGCCGCTGCGGTGGGAGCGGCTACCTCGACTGCCTGATAGACGACTTTGACGCTATCGAGAGGACCGAAGGACGGTTTGTTCTTAGTGAGTTCCATTCCTCGTGCTCGACGACGCGCGGCATCGGTTCGAGTACGGAGTTACCATTGGCTTTTCGAATCGGCGATGCCGCCGCAGCGCGCTTGAAGGAAGCGCATCCGTTTATAAGTTTCGTGCCTCTTTTCGCGTGGCATTTTCGCTTCTGGTTCGCTCCGACGGCGGCGCCGTTCGCAGACCTGCTTTCCGCCGACACGGCCGCTTCGTGGCTTGCGTATCTGGCGACGAGCGTCGTCGCCTTGCTCGCGGAGGTGGAGTCGTATTGCTTTCTTTTGTGGGGCGAGCGCCTTTCGTCGTTGAGCTATCGCGGCACGTCCACCGACGCCGTGGTCAGAGTCATCTAGGCCGTGGCGAGCGCGGCGTGTTTCTTCCTGCTGACCATCATTCTCTCGCGCGACCTGATCGGCGGCGATTGGGCCTACGGTTACGGTTTGGTGGCGGGAACGCTTGCCATTCTGGTCGCGTCGGCGGTCGTGGGCGTGCGCACCAAGGTCGACAATCCCTTCCGCATCATTCCATGGCTGCTCGTCATGGTGCTAGTCGCCTTCGCGTTGTTCTTGGGCCTCGGCGGAAAGGCGAACGGCTTCTCGTTCTTTTTCACCGCGCTGGTGTATTCGTCGTTCGAGCTGCTGCTCATGGGATATTTCGTAGTGGTTGCCCAAAAGGGCGCCGCATCGTCGGCCGTCGCGATCGGCGTGAGCTTGGGCTTGTTCCGCCTGGGCGTGTTTTTGGGCGATTCGGCATCGGTGACGCTCGAGTCGGCGGGCATGGAGGTGTCGGCGCTGGTCGATTTCATGGCGTCGATCTGCCTGTGCATCGTGGCCGTCCTGCTGCTGTCCTTCGTGTCCGAAGGCCGCTACATGGAGACGCTCACGAAGAAGACGGCCGACATCGGCGGCGAGGCGCTGGCCAAGGCGTGCGACGACACGGCGAGCGAGTTCGCGCTCTCCCCGCGCGAGTGCGAGGTGCTCGAGCTGATAGTGCGCGGTTATGCGGTGGACAACATGGCCGAAAAGCTCGTCATCTCCCCGCATACGGCGCGCGCCCACATACGTCATGTATACGAGAAGACGCAGATGCATAAGAAAAGCGTGTTGATCGGATACGTGATGGAGCAGACCTCCCACTACGAAAACTAGGGTCGTTGCTCGACGATTCGGCTCCTCACGTCGAACTTTGCATCGATTTGACGTTCGTTCGTCGACATTTGCATCGATCTGACGCTCCTCTGACGCTCATTTGATAGCGCGTCCTTAGAGTTCATCGCGGCGTTTTAAGCAATGAAATCTTCGATGAAAGGAACGTCTTACCATGAAGTCTAAGAAACTCCTCGCTCTGGCGCTGTCGTGCGTCTGCGCTCTCGGCGCGTTCGCGCTGGTCGGCTGCTCTTCGGGCGGCGGCGAGTCCTCCGACGGCTCCGCTCCTGCGGAGAACGGCGGCGCGATTTCGGTTATCTCCCGCGAGGACGGTTCGGGCACCCGCGGCGCATTCACCGAGCTGTTCGGCGTGCTCGACGACAACAAGAAGGACGCTACCACCTCTTCCGCCGTCGTCACCAACTCCACCTCAGTCATGATGACCACCGTCGCCGGCGACCCCGCTTCCATCGGCTACATCTCCCTGGGCTCTGTCAATGAAACCGTCAAGCCCGTCAAGATCGACGGCGTGGCCCCCTCCGCCGAAGGCGTCAAGGACGGTTCCTACAAGGTCGCCCGTCCCTTCAACGTCGTCACCAAGGACGGCATGTCCGAGGTCGCTCAGGACTTCCTGAACTTCATCATGAGCGCCGAGGGCCAGGAAGTCGTCGACTCCGAGTATGTCTCCGTCGCTGATTCCGCCGCCTCTTACACTGCCTCCGGCAAGTCTGGCAAGGTGGTCGTGGCGGGCTCCTCCTCCGTCGCCCCGATCATGGAGAAGCTTGCCGAGGCCTATGAAGCCCTCAACCCCGATGTCAAGGTCGAGGTCCAGCAGTCCGACTCCTCCACCGGCGTCCAGTCTGCCATCGACGGCACCTGCGACCTGGGCATGGCTTCTCGTGAGCTGAAAGATTCCGAACTTTCCCAGGGCGTTAAGCCCGTCGTGATCGCCATGGACGGCATCGCTGTCATCGTGAACAACGGCTCCTCCGTCGACGACCTCGCTTCCGATCAGGTCAAGGGTATCTTCACCGGCGATATCACCGACTGGTCTGAAATCGCTTAACGATAGCGATACGTTATGAAAAGCATCAAAGAAACGGTAGCGAAGGTGCTTTTCATGGCTGCCGCGGGGGTTTCGATCCTCGCGGTTGCCCTGATTTGCGTCTTCCTCTTCGCAAGCGGCGTCCCGGCCATCGCCGAG
This sequence comes from Slackia sp., assembly GCA_029266945.1. Lineage (GTDB taxonomy): Bacteria > Actinomycetota > Coriobacteriia > Coriobacteriales > Eggerthellaceae > Slackia. The sequence goes on from JARIED010000010.1 coordinate 42,300, forward strand.
ATCGGTCCGCTGGAGCTCCTTACCGGCACCGTCTGGAAGCCCGGTAGCGATATCTACGGCATTCTGCCGATGATTCTGGGCAGCATCTACTCCACGCTGGGCGCTCTGGTGATCGGCGTGCCGATCGGCCTGTTCTGCGCGGTGTATCTGTCCCGCTTCGCCAGCCCCCGCATCAAGCGCCTTCTGACTCCGGGCGTCGAGCTTCTGGCGGGCATCCCCTCCGTCATCTACGGCTTCTTCGGACTGGTGGTTCTGGTTCCGCTGATTCGCCAGGTGTTCCATGTGCAAGGCATGAGCCTGCTCGTCGCCTCGATTATCTTGGGCGTCATGATCTTGCCCACGATTATCACGGTGGCGCGCAATTCCCTCGATGCCGTGCCTGAGAGCTACTACGAAGGCGCGCTCGCCCTGGGCGCCGACCATGAGCGCAGCGTGTTCCGCGTGCTCGTTCCCGCAGCGGGCTCGGGCATCATGGCGGGCGTCGTCTTGGGCGTCGGCCGCGCCATCGGCGAGACCATGGCCGTCGTCATGATCGCAGGCAACCAGGTCCAGATTCCCAACAGCCTGCTCGACGGCGTGCGCACCCTTACCACCAACATCGTCATGGAGATGGGCTATGCGGCCGATCTGCACAGGGACGCCCTGATCGCCACCGCGGTCGTGCTGTTCGTGTTCGTCCTGGTGATCAATCTGGTGTTCGCCGCATTGAATGCGAGGTCGAAGAAGTAATGGAACAGAAAACGAATTCCGCCGCGGTGTCGAAAAACGCGCCCGCCGAAGCCCCCAAGAAGCCCCATCGCAAGGTTTCTTCGACGATCCTCGGCGTGCTCGTGCACATCGCGGCCGTGGCGACCGCCGCGACCCTCGTCATCATCGTCGGCTACATCTTGGTCATGGGCATCCCCGCGTTCAACCCCGACTTGTTCGCCTTGGAGTACAACTCCCAGAACGTCTCGATGCTGCCGTCTTTGGTGAACACCCTGCTCGCCGTGGCCCTGACTCTCGTGATCGCCGTGCCTTTGGGCGTCATGGCTGCCGTCTTTTTGGTCGAATACACCACGCGCGGCAACAAGTTCGTCAAAGTGGTCCGCATCACCGCAGAAACCCTGGCGGGCATTCCCTCCATCGTGTATGGACTGTTCGGCATGCTGTTCTTCGTTACGTTTCTCGGCTGGGGCCTTTCGCTTCTGTCGGGCTGCTTGACGCTTGCCATCATGGTCTTGCCTACGATTATGCGCACCACCGAAGAGGCGCTGCGCGCGGTGCCTGACTCGTATCGCGAAGGCAGCTTCGGCCTGGGCGCAGGCCGCTTGCGCACCGTGCTTTCGGTCGTGCTCCCGCCCGCCATGCCAGGCATTCTCGGCGGCATCATCCTGTCGATCGGTCGTATCGTCGGCGAGTCTGCGGCGCTTATCTTCACGGCCGGCACCGTCGCGGCCATTCCGGGCGGAATTTTCGACTCGGTGCGCACCATGTCGGTCCATATGTACGTGCTTTCCTGCGAGGGCTTGCATATCGACGCGACCTACGCCACCGCCGTCGTGCTTCTCATCATCGTGGTGGCCATCAACGCCTTGGCGTCGTTCGCCGCCAAGCGTCTGACCAAAGTCTAGTGCGACAGGCTTTGCGTCGGAATGGCGGCCGGGCTCGGGAGCATTTCGGCAGGTGCGGGCCCGCCGCTTAGCATCGGCACGATGCCGTTTCGGTAAAGACCGGGCGCCGCTTGGGCGCCTTTCAAGAAAGGAACGAACGCGTGAGCGAAATCAAACAGGCGCCTGCAGCCTGCGTCCCGACGCCTTCTTCTGGGGAGTCGGAGGAAGAAACCAAGATCGCGGTCCAGAACCTCGACCTGTTCTACGGCGACTTCCACGCGCTGCATGGCGTGAATATGGACATTCCCGCTAATCAGATCACGGCATTCATCGGCCCTTCGGGCTGCGGTAAATCGACCCTGCTGCGAACGCTTAACCGCATGAACGACCTGGTCGAAGGCTGCCGCATCGAGGGCGTCGTGGCTCTCGACGGCGAGAGCATTTACGCCAAAGGGACCGACGTCAACCATCTGCGCCGCCGCGTGGGCATGGTGTTCCAGAAACCCAATCCTTTCCCCATGAGCGTCTATGACAACGTGGCTTTCGGACCGCGCACGCATGGCATCAAGGGTAAAGAAGAGCTCGACGCTATCGTCGAAAACGCCCTGCGCAAGGCCGCCATCTGGGACGAGCTCAAGGATCGACTCAAGAAGAGCGCCCTGGGCCTGTCCGGCGGCCAGCAGCAGCGTTTATGCATCGCCCGCGCTTTGGCCGTCGAGCCCGAGGTGCTTTTGATGGACGAAGCGACCAGCGCCCTCGACCCGCTTTCCACGGGCCGCATCGAGGACCTGGCTGTCGAGCTGAAGAAGGACTACACCGTCGTCATGGTCACCCACAACATGCAGCAGGCTGCGCGCATTTCCGACAAGTGCGCGTTCTTCCTGCTGGGCGACCTGGTGGAATACGGCGACACGCAGATGCTGTTCAGTCACCCGGTTGATAAGCGTACCGAAGATTACATCACAGGAAGGTTCGGCTAAGCCAATGATGAGGACTGTTTTCCAGCATGAACTCTCGCTCCTCGACGCTCAGATGCTCGTTATGGCGTCGTCGATGGAGGAGGCCGTGGTTTCCGCGGTCAAGGTGATGGAGGAGCGCGACGAAGAGCTCGCCGCTCGCGTGATCGAGGGCGACGACGACATCGACCGCCAGGAGCGCGACGTCGAGAGCCTGTGTCTCAAGTTGCTGCTCACCCAGCAGCCCGTTGCGAGCGACTTGCGCCACGTCTCGTCCGCCCTTAAGATGGTCGGCGACATGGAGCGTATCGGCGACCAGGCGGCCGACATCTGCGATACCATGCTCGCGATCGACGGCCCGATCGACGCCCGTCTGTCCAAGCACCTGCGCGGCATGGCCGAGCAGGCCTGCAATATGGTGCATGACGCGGTCGAGGCCTTCGTTGAAAGCGACGTGGAGAAGGCCCGCGCGGTCATCGGGTCCGACGAGCAGGTCGACGAGCTGTTCTGTAAGGTGAAGAACGACGTGATCGCGGCAATCAAGGAGGACCCCGAGCCCGCCAACAGCCTGATCGAGGCGCTGATGGCGGCGAAATATCTCGAACGCATCGCCGACCATGCCGAAAACGTCGCGGAATGGGTCGAATACGGCCTGACGGGCATGCATAAAGGAGACTTGATCGGATGATCTATTACCTCGAGGACGACGAACAGATTCGTAATCTGACGCTGTATACGCTGGCGCAGACAGGGCATGAGACGCGCGGATTCGCCTGCGCGAGCGAGCTGTACGAGGCGCTCGAACAGGCCGTGCCCGACCTGTTCATCCTCGATGTGATGCTCCCGGGCGAGGACGGCATCTCGGTGCTCAAGAGGCTGCGAAGCCGCCCCGATACCGAAAACGTTCCCGTGATGATGCTCACGGCGAAATCCACCGAGTTCGACACGGTGCTCGGCCTCGATTCGGGCGCCGACGATTACCTGGCGAAGCCGTTCGGCATGATGGAGCTGCTTTCCCGCGTGAACGCGCTGCTGCGCCGCGTGCGCCGCGACGCCGAGCTGGCCCGCCAGGCATCCGATGCGGCTTTGGATCGTTCCGACGCCGCCGAAAAGGCAGGCATCATGGACGCGGGCCCCATCCACCTGGATGCAGCGCGCTACGTGGTCGAGGTCGCGGGCGTCGAAGTGCGTCTGACGCACAAGGAGTTCGAGACCTTGCGCTTCCTCATGCACAACCGCGGCATCGTGGTATCGCGCGGCCAGCTGCTCGACCAGGTGTGGGGCTATGAGGTGGCGGGCGAGACCCGCACGGTCGATGCCCATATCCAGACGCTTCGCAAGAAGCTCGGCGAGGCCGACGCCCAGGCCGCTTCGCTCATCGAGACGGTGCGCGGCGTCGGTTACCGCATGAAGGGGTAGCCATGGTTTCTTCCGAAGAAACGGTCCTGCGCCAAGGCAGGGCGGACGAGCGCGGCTCCAAGAAGGGGCCGCGCCGTTCGTTGTCGCGCACGATTGCGTGCACGGTCATGGCCGCCACCGCGGGCGTGGCCATCGTGTGCGTCGTCCTGTTCGCGATCGCCTTCTATTACGTGGTGGACGAACGCGCCGCCAGCGATCTCGAAGCCGAGTGCGAGGCCTTCGTCACCGTGCTCGACACGAAGGGCGGCGACAGGCAGACCACCCTGGAGCTGTTGCGTTACGACGCGGCGGTCGTTCCCGCCGATACCAGGGTCACGCTCATCGGCGAGGACGGATCGGTGCTGTTCGACAACCGGGCCGATGCGGCCGCGTTGGACAACCACGCCATGCGCCCCGAGGTCATCCAGGCCATGCAGACGGGCGAGGGCCGATCGGGCCGCTATTCCGACACGCTGCAGAAGGAAACGCTGTATCACTGCATCCGCCTGCAGGAAGGCTCGATCCTGCGCCTGGCCGTCACTCAGGCCAGCGTATGGGGCGTGCTGCAGTCGCTGTTCGTGCCCTACGTGCTGGCGCTGATCGCCGCGGTGCTCGCGGCCCTTGCGGCTGCGTGGGCGATCTCGCGCAAGATTGCATCGGAGTTTTCCGCAGTCGACCTTGACCGCCCGCTTCAAAACGAAGCGCCCCAGGAGCTGGTGCCGTTGCTCGACCGCCTCGAGGCACAGAAGAAGAGCATCGACGCCCAGGCCGCCGAGCGACGCCGCTTCACGGCGAACGTGTCGCACGAGCTGAAAACCCCGCTCACGGTCATTTCCGGCTATGCCGAGATCATCGACCGGGGCATCGCGCGGCCTGAAGACGTGCAGCGTTTCGTGGGATTGATCCACGACGAGGCGCAGCGCATGAAGACCTTGGTCGACGAGCTGCTCACGCTGTCGCGACTCGACGACGCGCAAGACCTCGCTGAAAGCATGGCGCTCGACATGTGCCAGGACGTCTCGCTGTTCAAGGTGGCCCGCTCGGTGGTCGGCAGGCTCGAGCCGTCGGCCGCGCGCCGCAGCGTGACGCTGCGCGTGGACGCCCCCGGCGACGAGGTGTCCGACATTCTAGTGAAGGGCAACGCCCGCATGCTCGAGGAGATGACGCGCAATCTGGTGGAAAATGCCATCAGATACAACGTCGAAGGCGGCAGCGTCACGGTGTCGGTGTCGCGCGACCGCCGCGGCGCTCCGATGCTGCGCGTGGTCGACACGGGCGTAGGCATTCCTCCCGACCTGCGCGAAAAGGTGTTCGAGCGCTTCTTCTGCGTGGACGAGAGCCGTTCGAAGGAAACGGGCGGCACGGGCCTCGGCCTGGCCATAGTCAAGCACGCGGCCCAGCTTCACGGAGCCGCGGTGCGCGTCTACGGCAACGACCCGCGTGGAAGCATCTTCGAAGTGACATTCCCCCTTGCCTAGGGCTTCGAGGGCCGGCTTATGCCGGCCCTTTTTCGCGCCCTCGTCTACACCCGCCCTCGAACCGTCGATCTTTTCGAAATGATCCGTATGCCGGGTGCTTGATTTTCGGCTGTGGGATAAACTGGCGTCTAAGTTTCATCCGCCCTGATTTCGGGGGTCCGAAGGCCGGGCGGATGCTGTTCGAATGACGCAGTTTGAGGAAAGGCGGAGCAGGGTGAAGCTTCTGGAAGAGCGCATTGCTCGCGACGGCGTGGTCAAGGCTGAAGGGGTTTTGAAGGTCGACAGCTTCTTGAATCATCAGATGGACATCGACCTGTTCAACGAGATGGGTGCCGAGTTCAAGAGGCTTTTCGCCGATGCGCCCATCAATAAGATCCTGACAATCGAGGCGTCGGGCATCGGTATCGCCGCCATCGCGGCGCAGCATTTCGGCGTGCCCGTGGTGTTCGCGAAGAAGTCGCAGAGCATCAATCTGGACGGCGACATATACTCCACGCGCATCCAGAGCTTTACGCACGGTAAAGTGTTCAACGTGATCGTGTCGAAGAAGTTCATCGGTCCGGACGACCGCGTGCTGATCATCGATGACTTCCTGGCCAATGGCTGCGCGCTTGACGGCCTGATCGACATCGTCGAATCGGCCGGAGCGACGGTCGAGGGCATCGGCATCGCGATTGAGAAGGGCTTCCAGCCCGGCGGCAAGAACCTGCGCGAGCGCGGCTACCGCCTGGAGTCGCTGGCTATCGTCGATTCGATGGACCCCGGCACGGGGGCGCTGAAGTTTCGCGACCAGTGGCCGAGCGAAGGCGACGCGCAGGTCTTCGGCGTGGTCGAGACCATCGAGGCATAGCCGCCTATGAAACAATTCGATCACGCGGAGCTCTATAAGCTCGACGGCGACGTGCCCCTGCTTCGTTCCGTTCCCTACGGCGTCCAGCATATCCTGGCGATGTTCGTGGCCAACCTCGCTCCGATTTTCATCGTGGCGGGCGTCGCGGGCCTCGACGACGGCATGACGGGTTCGCTCGTCCAAAGCGCCATGCTGATCGCCGGCATCGGCACGCTGATCCAGCTGTTCCCCCTGTGGAGGCTGGGTAGCGGCCTGCCGATCGTCATGGGCATCAGCTTCACGTTCGTCACGGTGCTGTGCGGCATCGCGGCCACGTACGGCTACAACGCCGCCATCGGCGCCATCATGGTGGGCGGCATTATTGAAGGCGTGCTGGGCCTGTTCGCCAAGTATTGGCGGCGCATCATTTCGCCGATCGTGGCCGCCGTGGTGGTGACCGCCATCGGATTCTCGCTGCTCAACGTGGGCGCCGCATCGTTCGGCGGCGGCAATGGCGCGTCCGATTTCGGCTCGCCGCAGAATATCGCCTTGGGCAGCATCGCGCTGGTGTCGTGCCTGGTGTTCCAGGTTGCGGCGAAGGGCAAGACCAAGCAGCTTTCGGTGCTGTTCGGCCTGGTGATCGGCTATATCGTCGCGCTGCTCATGGGCGCGGTCGACTTGAGCGGGTTCGCGCAGGCTAGGCCCTTTGCGCTGCCGCAGTTCATGCCGTTCACGCCCGAGTTTGAGCCCTCGGCCATCATCGCGGTCACGTTGATCTTCCTGGTGTCTGCCACCGAGACGATCGGCGACACGTCGGCAATCTCGATGGCGGGCCTGCGCCGCGAAGTGCGCGAGAAAGAGCTTTCCGGCTCGATCGCCTGCGACGGTTTCGTCAGCTCGCTTTCAGCCTGCTTCGGCTGCCTTCCGATCACGTCGTTCAGCCAGAACGTTGGCCTGGTGGCCATGACGAAGGTGGTCAACCGCAAGGCCATCGCCACGGGCGCCGTCATCATGATCATGGCGGGCTTCCTGCCGATCATCGGCGTGGCATTCTCGTCTTTGCCCGAGGCCGTGCTGGGCGGCTGCACCATCATGATGTTCGGCAACATCATCGTGAGCGGCTTCCAGATGATCGCCCGCGCCGGGTTCACGCAGCGCAATATCCTGATCGCTGCGCTTTCGCTGTCGATCGGCATCGGCTTCACCCAGGTATCCGACATCTTCGTTCTGTTGCCTGAGATGTTGCGCAATGTTTTCGCCGACAATTGCGTGGCCGTGGTGTTTCTGGTGGCGGTTGTCGCGAACGTGGTGTTGCCGAAGACCATCTCGATCGACGGCGCCGAACTTGCCGGCGAAGCCGAGCAACGGCAGGCGGATGAGTTGGCCGAAGCCGAGGACGGATGTCCGACGAGGACTGAAAAGACGCCTGATGCGGCATGTGATGCGTCGGGCGGCAAGGGCTGCGGCGCGTCGGTCTAGGGCCCGCGTTGTCTGCGCGCACGCTCTCGAAGAGGCGAGAAAAGCCCGCTGGAGATGTCCGGCGGGCTTTTGTTCGTTCGGCGAGGATGTATGCTCTCGGGCGAGCTGTTGCCGCCCGCCGCTTGCGGCGGGGTTGTGCGTATGCGATCCTCGCATCTGTGACTAGCATGAGTCGAAGCGTGCGCGGCCAAGACTGCGCAGCCCGACTTATCGAATCGAGGCTCCTGGGCGTTTTGTGTGCAAACGGTTACGCGCTGGCAATCAAACAGTGGAAAATCCTGAGCGATTGAATCCCATCTGTAGAATAAGACATTACATCTTGATAGGAAAAACGTTTTTCAACAGGGGCTAACGTATGAGTTTCATGGCCTTGCCCGCAATGACCCGGTCATCGTGTCGGTGCTGCTCGCCGGCACGTTGCTCGCGGTTTTGAACCAGACGCTTCTTTCGCCGGCCCTACCCGCCATCATGAGCGGCTTGCAGGTCGATGCGACCACGGTGCAGTGGCTCACGTCGGGCTATCTGCTGGTCGAAGCAGTAGTCATTCCGCTCGCGGCGTTTCTTATCGGCCGCTTCGCCACCAGACAGCTGTTCATCAGGCTTGAGCCTTTTCACGGCAGGTAGCTTTCTCGCGGCCATAGCGCCGCATTTCAGCGTGCAAGCGGCATGCACGGGCATGGTCGTGCCCATGGTCATGACCGTTATCCTGCTGGTCATTCCGCGCGAGAAGCGCGGTCAAGTCATGGGCGTCATCGGCCTGACCATCGGCTTCGCGCCTGCCGTCGGCCCGTCCGTCGCAGGCATATTGGTCGATTCGGTAGGCTGGCGCGCCTTGTTCGTGATCGTCACCGTGCTCTCGGTGCTCGTGCTGCTGTTTGCAATCAAGGTACTGCGCAACTACGGCAGCTTCGAGCGTTCGAAGTTCGACGTCGTGTCGGTGCTGCTTTCTTCGGTGGGCTTGGCATGCCTGTTCTACGGCCTCTCGACGTTTTCTTCGAGCGATAACCTGTTGGTCACGGGCGCGCTCGTGGTCACGGGCCTGTACGTGCGTCGTCAGTTCACGCTGTCCGAGCCCATGCTCAAGATCGGCATCCTGAAAACGCGCAAATACGCGCTCACTGTTTCCGTCGTGGTGCTCATCCAGGTCTCGCTCGTAGGCGTCGGCGTGATCACGCCGCTGTATATCCAGGGCGTCTGCGGGTATTCGGCTACCGCTTCGGGCGTGGCCATGCTGCCCGGCGCTTTGGTCGGCACGGCGCTCGGCCTGGTCGCGGACCGCCTGTTCGACCGCTGCGGTGTGCGCCGCGTTGCCATTCCCGGATTCGTCGTCACGATGTTCGGCGCGGTCGGCCTGGTGCTGTTGGGCATGGATAGCGACATAGTCGTCATCACCGTGGTGTATGCTGTGCTGACCGCCGGTCTTCAGTTCGCCATGACTCCGATCAACGCCTGGGGTCTCAATTCGCTCGATAACAGCGTGCTGCAGCATGCGCAGGGCCTGTCGAATACGTTCAACCAGGTAACGGCTTCGTTCGGTACGGCGCTGCTCGTGTCCGTTTCTGCATTCGGCCCGATGGTTGCTCCCGTCGCGGAGCCGCAGGCCTAGGCGTTCGCCGGATACCATCTGGCGTTTTGCACCACGGCGTCGCTGCTCGCGGTGGCGTTCATCGTGGTGGTCTTTTTCGTGCGCGGCGATAAGAAGCGCGCAGCTGTGTCGGCCGCCGACCAGGCCGCCGTTTCCGACCCCACGTGGAAAACCGCCCATGTAGGCCACGTGAGGTCAACCGCCGCCTGGCGTGACGCCGCGGCGCAAGTCGATTATAAGGACTTGAAGGTCCGCCATGCCATGACCACCGATCCAGCGTATGTAACGGTCGAGGCCCCGATTCGCGACGTGGTGCGCCTGCTGGCCGCCACTGAGACGAGCGGCGTGCCTGTGGTGGATGGCTCGCATCACGTTGTCGGCTTCGTGTCCGACGGCGATGTGGCGTCGTATCTGGGTCGCAACGAATCGTCGTTGTTCGACGCGGCGCTCAATCTGTATCGTTTCGTCGACGACGATCCGCAGCTGCGCCTTGCGCGCATGCTCGACCTGAACGTCATGGATATGGCTGCGCGCCATGTCGTGGCCGTCGAGCCGGGCGACTCGCTCGACGAGGCGTGCCACATGCTGGCGGCCAAGCGTATAAAGAAGGTGCCCGTCGTGGAGGACGGCGTGCTGGTCGGCTCGCTTTCGCGCCGCAACATCGTGCAGGCGGCCGCCGCGGGCCTGTAGGCTTCGGCCTGTCGCGCCCTTCGCTCGAATGCGCGGAGGGCGCTGCGTTTCGGCCCGTTGGCCGTCGGCGCGTCGAGGCGCGAGGGACGCCTGGGCAGAGATGAGGCTTTCGGTTGCTTGGAGTTTCGCGCATCGAAAAAGCCCGCCGGGATTCCCGGCGGGCTTTTGTTCGTTCAGGCGTATGCGCGTCGCGTGTCTTCGCGTTATTCGCTCAGCGTGGTGAGGTCGATTTCCATCAGGCGCTTGAGCGTCAGGATGTAGGTGCGCATGGCGCGCTTGAGGGTTTCCTCGGAAATGCCCTCGTCGGCGCCGTGCATCGGACCGACCCATGCGGGGTAGTCGTCGTGCGGGTCTTCGGGGCCGAAGCTCGCCGCGCACGGGAACTCGCGGGCGTAGGTGCCGCCGCCGATGGTGAAGGGCTCGCCGTCGAGGCCGGTTGCTTCGCGATAGGACTCGGCCAGCACCTGGATGGCGGGGCTGTCGGGCTTCATCAGGAACGGCTCCATGAGCAGCGTGTTCTCCACTGTTGCCTCGCCTTCCTCGGCGACGGGCGTAAGCTTGGCCATCAGGTCGTTGCGGCTCGTGGAGGTGGGGAAGCGGATGTCGATCGTCAGCTTCAGACGGCCTTCCTCGAAGTGGATGGTGCCTGCGATGCAGGTCAGCGGGTCGAAGAAGCCGTCGCAGGTGTCGATGCCGATGGAGCTGCCGTCGGTGGAGTCCATGATGCGGCCGATCATGCGCAGGAAGACGTTTTCGTCTTCGGTGCACAGGTCGTTGGCCAGGGCGTACTTCACCAGCATGTCGATGGCGTTCACGGTGCCTTCGGGCATGGAAGCGTGGCCGCCGCGGCCGGTGGATATCAGGCGCGCGTATTCGCCTTCGGCGGAGATGTCTATGCCGGGGGCTGCGGGCAGCTCGGCGGCGTCGGCGCGCACGACGAGCGTGGCCTGGCTGGGGACGGCGTTGGTTGAGGCGTCGCCGGTGGTGAAGTCGATGATGTTGCCGCCGACGAACTGCTTCGAGGTGATCAAGCCGTCGAAGCCGCCCTTTTCGCCGTAGCAGACGGGGAACATGTCGTCGGGCGTGAACAGGAACGAGGGCGCGGGGTAGTTCTCGAGATAGTAGGCCACGTCGCGCATCGTGCCGGTTTCCTCGTTGGTGCCGATGAGCATGCGCAGCGTGTAGGGGAGCTTCCAGTTCTTCTCTTTGAAGAACTTCATGCAGTACAGCGAAACGACGAGCGGACCCTTGTCGTCGAGGGTGCCGCGGCCGAGCAGGAATCCGTCCTTGCGCAGAAGCGTCCACGGGTCAAGAGTCCAACCGACGCCCGGCGAGACAACGTCGGAGTGGCAGATCATGGCAAGCAGCGTATCGGTTTCGCCCTTCAGGTCGGCGACGCCGATTTCGCCCTTGTCATCGAAGGCGTCGAAGCCCAAGCGGGATGCCAGGTCGACGGCGGCGCGCAGGCCGTCGTGCGCCTCGGGGCCGCTGGGGTCTTCGGGCGTGGCGCGGTCGAAGTCGACAACGCTGGGAATGGCGATGAGCTTGCCGATCTCGTCGACGATTTCCTCCCAGTTTTCGTCGATGAACTCGTCGACCTCTTTCAGAAATTCGGTATTAGACATGCGATCCCCTATCCTCTCTCTTGCATCGGGGATGGTACGGGCCTATTCTACTACAGCGTTTCCGCAGGAAAAGAGCTGTTGCCTGTTCGGCATGTCCGTCGAGGCGGATGCAGCGTGCATGCGCCGTTTCGACGAAAACGTCGCGAACGTATTCTTGGCAGGACGGCTCCATTCGTTTATAATGTACCTCTGCGCCCGAGTGACGGAATGGCAGACGTGGCGGTCTCAAAAACCGTTGTTGAAAGACGTGCGAGTTCGAATCTCGCCTCGGGCACCATTTCGATCGATCGAAGGCGCGCAAGCGCCTTTCTTTATATGCGAATACTTTTTTAGAATCTCATTGACCGCAATGCCCTTCTCAGGTAAAATACTTATCTGCGCAATCGCGCATATCATGAAGTGGGCCGTTAGCTCAGCTGGTAGAGCAGGGGACTTTTAATCCCAAGGCCGCGGGTTCGACTCCCTCACGGCCCACCATGCATGATTTACGAAAGGTCGGGCATTGCCCGCCTTTTTTGTAGCGGCGCATTGGGCCATGGTGTAATGGCAGCACAAGGGTTTTTGGTGCCTTTAGTCTAGGTTCGAGTCCTGGTGGCCCAGCCAGTCCCGTCATGCATTGTTTCGGAGCTTCGATTTCTCTGAAAATCCGAGATTCTCTAGACGAAACGGCAATGACCCGCTATAATTCTCACTCGCATTAAAAAATGCAGTGTGCCGATGTGGCTCAGTTGGTAGAGCAACGCACTCGTAATGCGTAGGTCAGCGGTTCGAGTCCGCTCATCGGCTCCACGAAATGTTAGGTCGTCGCCTTCGGGCGGCGGCCTTTTTCGTTTTTTCAGAGCGGTCGGGGTCATTTTTTCGAGGCTTTGGCACGAATTCGGCGATATGCATGGCCGAAATGCGGGTGGGATCGTGCGATGCCTCTCGTTTTCCCAGGTGGGCGACGATTGATTCGTCCTCCGCCCATGCGAGTCGTGCCAAATCAGAGAAAAACCGGCACGTAGGGGCATTAAAATACAAGAATGCCTTCATCGATGTATATTTATTGAATACTTTTCTTACTATTTGCGTATTTATGCATATGCAATGACGCAAAGCGTAAGCGGCGCTCGAACCGCCGCGGGAAGGAGGGGCCGTGTGCCATCGGTTCACCATGCTGACGCACGACGAGACGCAGGATGTCGTTCGGGCGCTTTCCTACGGCGCGGCCCCGGTTTGGGAACCCGATTGGCCGGTGCGCGCGCCTCGCGTCGATGCGTTTCCGGGCTCTTGCGTCGGCATTATCGTGCCGACCGCGTCGGGCGGCGTCGAAACGGTTGAAGCGGTCGAAACGACCTGGGGATTCACGGCGCCTTGGGCGAAGCGTCCTGTATTCAACACGCGGATCGAGACGGCGTTGTCATCCGAGGGAGGTATGTGGAGCCGCGCCATAGCGCAGGGTCGCTGCATCGTGCCTGCCGCGCGCTTTTTCGAAACGCAGAATCGGCCCGATGCTTCGGACGGCGTTGCGAAGAAGCGTCGTCGCAGCCTGTATTCGTTCGGCATGCCCGACGGCGGTCCGGTGCTATTGGCGGGCGTGCAGCAAGACGGGTGCTTCTCGGTGGTCACCACGCAGCCCAATGCAAGCGTGGTTTCTGTCCACGACCGCATGCCGCTCGTGCTGGCTTGGCATGAGGCGTGGTGCTGGCTCGGCGACGGATTCGCATCGCTGGCCGACCGCGGCTCCATCGCCTTGGAATCGCGTCTCGAGCGGCAATCCGGGCACCGCCCCGACGCCCTCATCGATGGCCAGATGAGCCTGTTCTGAACCCGACGCTGACTTTTTACCTTCTTGTAATGCGAAAAGGACGCCAAGGCGTCCTTTTCGTTCATCTGCTTTGCGCGGCGTATTGAAGCGTTAGTCCTTCTTGATCCAGCTGAACATGGAGCGGATTTTCTCGCCGGTCTGCTCGATTTCGTGCGTGTTGATGGCCTCGCGCTGCTCGAGCAGCCACTTGTGGTCGTTCTCGCAGTCGGCGACGAACTCGCGGGCGAACTCGCCGTTCTGGATGCGCTCCAGGATGAGCTTCATGGCCTCGCGGCTCTGCTCGTTGATGACCTTGGGGCCGGCGTAGTACTCTCCGTACTCGGCGGTGTTGGAGATGGAGTAGTTCATGAAGTGGATGCCGCTCTCGTACATGAGGTCGACGATCATCTTCATCTCGTGGTAGCACTCGAAGTAGGCCAGCTCGGGCGGATAGCCTGCTTCGGTCAGGGTCTCGAAGCCGGCCTTCACCAGTTCGACCAGGCCGCCGCAGAGCACGGCCTGCTCGCCGAACAGGTCCTCTTCGGTCTCTTCCTTGAAGGTGGCCTTGATGATGCCGGAGCGGGCGCCGCCCACGCCCCAGGCGTAGGACAGGGCGAGGTCCCAAGCGTTGCCGGTCGCATCCTGGGCGACGCAGGCCAGGCAGGGAACGCCGGAGCCTTCGGTGTACTGGCGACGCACGATGTGGCCGGGGCCCTTCGGCGCGCACATGATCACGTTGACGTCTTCGGGGGCGACGATGTAACCGTAGTGGATATTGAAGCCGTGCGCGAATGCGAGCGTGTTGCCGGGCTTCAGGTGGGCTTCGATATGCTCCTTATAGATTTTGGGCTGCAGCTCGTCGGGAACGAGCATCATGATGAGGTCGGCCTCTTCGGCGGCCTCATCCATCGTGGTCACTTTGAGGCCCGCTTCTTCGGCCTTGGCCCACGAAGACGATCCTTCGCGCAGGCCGACGCGCACGTCGACGCCGGAGTCCATGAGGTTCAACGCGTGGGCATGGCCCTGGGAGCCGTAGCCGATGACGGCGACCTTGGCGTTCTGGATGATCGAGGAATCGCAATCCTGCTCGTAATAGATAGTGACGGCCATCGTGAAATCTCCTTCTCTTATATTTTCGGCGCCTGGTCAAGCGTCAAAATTCTTCGGTGTTGCGCGGCGCTGCGGACCATGTGCCGCATATCGGGCGCCTATGCCCCGCGCGACATGGCGATCTTGCCGGTGCGCGTGAGCTGCTTGATGCCGTAGGCGCGGAACAGGTCTTCGAGCGCGCCCAGCTTGTTTTCGTCGCCGGTGGCCTCGATCGTCAGCGTGGCCCTGCCTACGTCGACGATCTTGGCGCGGAACAGGTTCGCGACCTCGATCACTTCGTGGCGCTTTTCGGCGGGCGCGCATACCTTGAACAGCGCGAGCTCGCGTTCGATCGCGTCTTCGTCGGTGAGGTCGCTGATCTTATAGACGCTCACCAGCTTGTGCAGCTGCTTGGTGATCTGCTCGAAGCCCATTTCGTCCGCGTTGACGATGATGGTCATGCGCGACATGGTGACGTCTTCGGTCGGCGCCACGGTGAGCGACTCGATGTTGAAGCCGCGTCGGGAAATGAGCCCGGTGACGCGCGAGAGCACGCCCGGCTTGTTTTCCACCAAGACGGAGAGGATGTGCTTCATTACTCTTCGCCTCCTTCGGCGTCGGGTTCGGCGGTTCCGGCGTCTGCGCCCTTCTGGGTCACGCGTACGCCGCCGACGGTCAGGTCGATCGCGCCGATGATGTCATCGAGCGCCGCGCCCGGGGCGACCATGGGGTAGACGTTCTGTTCGGGCGAGATGGCCACGTCGAGCAGGTAGGGGCCGTCGCTGGCCAGCATGCGGTCGATCGCCGCGTCCACTTCGGTGGGGTCTTCGACGCGCTCGGCTTGCCAGCCGTAGGCATCGGCCAGCTTCACGAAATCGGGGTTCGCGTCGAGCAGCGTGGAAGAGTAACGCTCGTGGTAGAAAAGCTTCTGCCACTGATGCACCATGCCCAGAGCGCGGTTGTCCAGGATGAGCACCTTCACGGGAGCGCCGTTGATGGAGGCTGTGGCCATTTCCTGGCTGTTCATCTGGAAGCTGCCGTCGCCGGCGACGCAGACGACCTGTGCATCGGGACAGGCGATTTGCGCGCCCACCGCTGCGGGGAATCCGAAGCCCATCGTGCCCAGGCCGCCGCTCGAAAGGAACGTGCGCGGATGGTTGCGCTTGATGTGCTGGTGCGCCCACATCTGGTGCTGGCCGACTTCGGTGGTGACGATCGAGTTGTCGGGATCGAGTTTCGCCGAAAGCGTGTCGAGCACGACCTCGGGGATGATCTGCCCTGGGAAATCTTCGAAATCGTCGTGATAGAACGGCCAGCGGCGGCGCCATTCGTCGCAGCGGGCGAACCATTCCTCGCCCACGGGGGCCAGCTGCATCTTCTCGATCAGCGCGTTCATGCCCGCCAGGATGCCCTGGGCATCGCCGACGATCGGCACCTTCGGGTCGCGGATCTTGCCGATTTCGGCCGGGTCGATGTCGATATGGACCACGGTGGCATGCGGCGCGAACTCGGAGAGCTTGCCGGTCACGCGGTCGGAGAAGCGCGCGCCCACGCAGATGAGCAGGTCGCATTCGGTCATGGCCATGTTGGCGTATTTGGAGCCGTGCATGCCCACGGGGCCCAGGTTGAGCTCGTCGTTGGCGGGGAAGGCGCCCTTCGCCATGAGCGTGGTGACCACGGGGATCCGCATGGCGTGCGCAAGATCGGCCAGTTCGGCGCAGGCGTGCGATGCCACCACGCCGCCGCCCACGTACAGCAGCGGGCGCTTCGACTGCTCGATGAGCGTAACGGCCTGCTTGACCTGCTTGACGTTGCCGCGATAGGTGGGGCGGTAGCTGGGCAGGTTCACGCTGTCGGGGTATTCGAACACCATTTCGGCGCTGGCCAAATCGCTCGGGATGTCGATGAGCACGGGGCCTGGACGTCCGGTGGAGGCGATGTAGAAGGCCTCGCGGAAGGTGCGGGTGAGGTCGTCGGTGGACTGCAGCAGGAAGCTGTGCTTGACCACGGGCATGGTGATGCCCACGATGTCGGATTCCTGGAATGCGTCGGTGCCGATGACGCCGCGGGTCACCTGGCCCGTGATGATCACCATGGGGATGCTGTCCATGCAGGCGGTGGCGATGCCCGTGACCGTGTTCGTGGCGCCGGGACCGCTGGTCACCAGCACGACGCCCACCTTGCCCGTGGCGCGCGCGTAGCCGTCCGCCATGTGGGTGGCGCCCTGTTCGTGGCGCGCCAGCACGTGGCGGATCTTCTTGGAGTCGTACAGCGCGTCGTAGATTTTGATCGCCTGTCCGCCCGGGTAGCCGAAGATGGTGTCGACGCCTTCGGCCTCAAGCGACGCGATGATGGCTTGCGCGCCCGTCATGGTCTTGCCTTGTTTTTCCGTTGCGCTGCCCGGGCCGAAGGGTTTTCCCTCCACGGCGCGCTCTTTGCGGGCAAGCTGCGTGTCTCGGTTGTCGATCATGCCAGATACGCCCCCTTGTCTGCGCTTGTCACGAGTTTTGCATAGCGGGAAAGCACGCCGGTCGTGTACTTCGGCGCCGGCGGCTGCCAGGCGGCGCGACGACGTGCGAGCTCCTCTTCTTCTACCTTCAGATCGAGGGTTCCTGCCTCGATGTCGATAGCGATGGTGTCGCCCTCTTGCACGAGCGCGATCGGTCCGCCCGCGGCCGCTTCGGGGCTCACATGCCCGATGGCGGGGCCCTTCGTCGCGCCGCTGAAACGGCCGTCGGTGATCAGCGCGACCGATTTCGCCAGGCCCATGCCGCAGATGGCGCTGGTGGGCGTGAGCATCTCGCGCATGCCCGGGCCGCCCGCGGGGCCTTCGTAGCGGATGACCACCACGTCGCCTGGCTTGATGGCGCCGCCGAAGATCGCCTCGCAGGCTTCTTCTTCGCTTTCGAAGACGCGGGCGGGGCCGACATGGCGGTGCATGTCCGGGTCGACGGCGCTCTTCTTCACGACGCCGCAATCGGGGGCCAGGTTGCCGCGCAGCACCTTCAGGCCGCCCGTGGCGCTGTAGGCATCTTCGACGCGGCGCACCACCGTGCCGTCGATGGCGGGGCATTCCTCGAGCCACTCGGCCATGGTGCCGTGGCAGGTGAGGGCCTGCGTGTCGAGCAGACCTGCGCGGCCCAGCTCGCCGAGGATCGCGGGGATGCCGCCTGCGGCGTCGAGGTCTTCGATGTGCAGCGGGCCTGCGGGCGCGATGCGGGTGAGGTTGGGGGTCTTCGCGGAAACGTCGTCCCAGTCGTCCATGCTCACGGGGCAGCCCGCTGCCTGGGCGATGGCCGTCAGGTGCAGCATGGTGTTGGTGGAGCCGCCGAAGGCCATGTCGAGCGCCATGCCGTTGCGGATGGAGTGCTCGTTGATGATATCGAGGGCTGTGGTGCCCGCCTCGAGAAGCTCCATGACCTTCATGCCCGTGCGCTTGGCCAGGCGGATGCGCTCGGAGTACACGGCGGGAACGGTGCCGTTGCCCGGCAGCGCGATACCGAGGGCTTCGGCCAGGCAGCAGATGGAGTTGGCGGTGAACATGCCCGAACAGCTGCCGCAGGTGGGGCAGGCGGTGTTTTCGAGCCAGTCGCATTCTTCCTGCGTCATGGTGCCAGCGGTCACCTGGCCCACGGCGTCGAAGAGGGTGTTGAGGTCGGTCTGGTTGCCGGACTTGTCACGGCCGGCCAGCATGGGGCCGCCCGAGACCAGCATGGTGGGAAGGTTGAGGCGGCAGGCCGCGATCAGCATGCCGGGAACGATCTTGTCGCAGGCGGGAATCAGCACCACGGCGTCGAACTGATGGCCCTGGACGGCGCACTCGACGCTGTCGGCGATCACTTCGCGGCTGGTGAGCGAATAATGCATGCCTTCGTGGTTCATGGCGATGCCGTCGCAGACGCCGATGGTATTCATCTGCATCGGAGTGCCGCCTGCCATGCGGATGCCCGCCTTCACGGCGTCGGCGATGGTCTGAAGATGCACGTGCCCGGGAATGACTTCGTTCTGGGCGGAAATGACCGCGACGAGCGGGCGGTCGAGTTCTTCGTCGGTCAGGCCGTCGGCCTTCAGAAGGCTGCGGTGCGGCGCACGCGCCAGACCCTTCTTGATGGCATCGCTTCGATGGTTCATCGCATGTCTCGCTTTCCCTCGTCAGTGCAGCGACTCAAGGTATGCGAGCGAGAAACCCTCGACGATGCCTTGTCACGGAAGGCGTCCGGCGAAACGTACCCGGCAGACCGTGTTCGCGGGGGTCGCCCGCGTGCGCGCGCTGCGTTCGGCTTCGCTGCTCGAGGGGGTTTCAAGGCCCGTCCATCGCAGGCTCGCATGACCGCCTGCTTGCTGGTGGTGGATTCGTCCTCACTCGCCCCTGTCGTCGCATTTGTTGAGTAATCCGGATTATAGGCGCCGCGACAGCGAGTTCAATACGCTATCGCGCTTTATTTCGATAAAGTGCCGAGATTTTACATTCCGGACATAATGGACGCATTCGGGGCACAACGCCGAACGGGCGGTTTCGATAGGGGAAGGCGAAGGCCCGCTTCCGTCGCGCGGGGCGGAAGCGGGCCTTCGGGCGTTCGGCCGAGCCGCGCGGGCTTAAGCCTGTTTGCGGGGGTATTGCAGCATTTCATCCATGGTGATGAAGCGGAACCCCTGGTCTTTGAGGTAGGGCAGGGCGCTGCGCAGCGCTTCGGCCGTCTGCGAGCGGTCGCCGCCGCCGTCGTGCATCAGGATGATGTCGCCTGGCGTGGCGCCTTTGAGCTGCGCGACGATCTTCTCGACGCCCGGGCGTTTCCAATCGAGTGTGTCGATGTCCCAGCCGATGTCGGCGTCGACGAGGTCTTCGACGTTGCGCCACACGTCGAGCGGGAAGTTGCCGCCCGGCGCGCGGATCACGCGGCTCGCCTCGGCGCCGGTGGCGTCGGAGATGGCCTTGTAGCCTTGCTCGATTTCGGCGCGCTGTTCGTCGACGCTCATGAACGACAGGTTTACGCCCTGGCCGCTGCCTGCGGCGTGGTCCCAGCTGTGCGTGCATACCTGGTGGCCTTCGTCGTATTCGCGCTTCACCAAATCGACGCCGGTGCCGGCGATGCGATTGCCAACGGTGAAGAACGTCGCCGCGGCGCCGTTGTCGCGCAGGATGTCTAAGATCTCGGCGGTGCTGCCTTCCCAGGGGCCGTCGTCGAAGGTGAGCGCGATCGCCGCTTCGCCGCCCGTGTCGGGGTAGGAGCGCAGGTAGACGCGGTCTTCGGAGGGCTGCTTCACCTCGAGCACGACTTCCTTGCCCGAGGTTTCGCCCGTCTTCACGGTGGATAGGCCCTCGGAGCCTTCCGTGTCGATGGCGTGGATCGGGCCGTAGCCGCTTTCGACGGGGTCGGGTCCGACGGTCTTGTCCTCGATGGTGGAGGGCTCTTCGACGTCGGCGCCGTCGGCGAACGCGAGCACGTCGCCATCGGTCACCTCGGCGTCGCCGTTGGCTTCCTGGCCGTTGATCGTGGCGCGATAGGTGCCGCCGCCGCCTTCGGTGATGACCTGGCCTTCCACGTCGATGAGATTGCCGGGTGCCATTTGCAGGCCGCTTTTCTCGTAGGCCGCCTGCAGGGTCTTTTTGCCGGAGAGCTCGACCTTCTGTCCGTTCGCGGTGACCGAGATGGGCATAAGCGCGCGCACAGCGGGAACGCCGAATACGAGCAGCGCCGCGGCCGCTGCGGCACCGCCCGCGATGAAGAGGCGACGCGTCATGCGCGGGTTCAGGAGCGGTTGGTCGTCCCATAGCGGCACGAAGGACTGCTGGGACGTTCCCTGCTTTGCTTCGTCGCGCGCGCGCTCGGCGGCCTTCGGCGCTGCGGGGCGGCGCGCGGCCGGCTTGTTTTCGCGCGGATGGGGCAGGCGGGTCGCGGGCCGCTCGTCTTCGGCGTGGCGGACGTTGGAAGCCTCGGCGCCTGCCTGGACGGACGGGCGGTGCGCGTCGTTTTGGGCGACGGGACGCATGGAGCCCGTGGGCTGCGCGACGCGGCCGCGGTCGGCCGTTCCGCGCACGCGGCGGCTGCCCGCTACCGACGGACGGCTTGCGGGGCGGGATTCGATATGCGGGAAAGAAGACGACGATCCTGCACCGCCGCCGTTGCGGGGGTCGGGCGCGTTGTCGTTGTTCTGGGTGCTCATGGATGCCTCTCGTGTGCGTTTCAGGTGTCGGACATCGTTGCGTGCAAGTCTAACCCGTGCCGCCGAAATTCGGCGGCCGATTTCGCGAATCGACACATCATCGGCGGTTTCTTCGCGGCAGACGCCGCCGCGCGGCCAGTTGCGGCTCGGGCGCGGCGTATTATGCGGTTTGATTCGGCGTTTTTCCCGAAAGCGCAGGGTTTTACATTCCAAGCGCGGCGAATCGGGCATAATGCATTGTATGAAGAAACAGAAGAAGAACACTCAAAACGTCGCACCGCCTGTGCAACCGAACGCAGGCGGTGCGATCGTTCCCCAGGGGTTCGCCCCCACCGTCCCCGCGAAAGCGTCGGTCCATGCCTATTCGCGCGATGCCTACGTCTCGCGCCGGCCCAAGAAACATCGCGGCGCCAAGATCGCGCTGGTCGTCGTGTTGGTGCTGCTGCTCGCTGTGGGCGGCGTGGCCTTCGGCGGCGTGATGTATGTGAACTCCATCTCCGACAAGCTGCATAAGAACGTCGATCAGAACCTCATGCAGGCCCTGTCGGCGGAAAAGGCCGCGCCGGGAGAGCCGTTTTACATGCTGGTGATGGGCGTCGACCGCTCCGAGGAGCGCGTGGCGGCGGGCGATATGGACACCTTTCGCAGCGACTCCATGATCCTCGCGCGCGTCGACCCCCAGCAGAAAAACGTCTCGCTCGTGTCGATCGAGCGCGACACCTACGTCTCCATCGAGGGCTACGGCCCCGATAAGATCAACGCTTCGGCGGCCCTGGGCGGATCGGCCCTCGTGGTCGACACCATCTCCAAATTCGCGGGCGTTCCCATCGACCACTACGTCGAAATCGACTTCGACGGCTTCAAGGCCGCGGTGGATGCGCTCGGCGGCATCGACGTGAACGTTCCCGTCGAAATCGACGACGACATGGCGGGCGGCTACGTGCCCGCCGGCGAGCAGACGCTCAAC
>JARIED010000013.1 GCA_029266945.1 Slackia sp.
GCCCGGAATCTCCCGGGCGCGCGGTCTCGAGCGAAGGAGGGTTTTCTTCTCAGAAGCGCCATGCGGCCTTCAGGGCGCCCCTGGAGGGGCCCCGAGCGCGGGCAGCGCCCCGCGCGAGCGCGACCACGGAGGCGGGGATCGCCCGGTCCCATGCCGAACCCGGCAGCTAAGCCCGCCATCGCCCGACGTACTGCGGTGTAGTCCGCGGAAGGCAGGGTCGTCGCGCTCGCGCGGGGCGCTTCGCGCCAGAGAGGGGGTCCTTCGGGACCCCCTCTTTTTTGCATATAGAAACCCGTTCTGCTTTTTGCGGCAGGACGGGTTTTTTGTTTTGAGGGCATCGCATGCAAGCGGCCGCTTTATGCGAGGGGCCGGTACGTTGCGCTCAATGTGTCGCAGACGCTGCGAATGCAACGCACCGGACCCTCCTTGAGAGGGCGCCATGCTGTGCCAGGAACGAAAACGCCCCGTTCCTCTAGCGGAGACGGGGCGTATGCATTAGCGGTTTTCTGCGGCGTCGAGGAGCGGCTCTATCCAAGTCTGCCAGGCGTCATCGTCAGGAACGATGCGCGTGCATCCTCCCCAGGTATCGCCGAAAAGCTCTTCGGTGCGGTCGGGGAGTCCGAACTTGTCGCCCGCGATGACGATGGCGTGTTCGTATACGCCGCGTGGGCCATGCTCGAGCATGTTCATGGCCTCGGTAAGCCCTTCGTCACGTAGCAGCTCGAGCTGTCCGAGCTCGTCGACGAAAAGAACGTTCTTCGCCGTGTCGAGACGGGAGGTGCCGTCTTCCAGCGCGTGAAAGTGCTCATTGACACGGGCTATGGCGTCATCCGATATATGCCACCGCAGTCGCGCACGTCCCGCCTGGCTTTCCGCGACGAAGTTTCCGTCTTGTTCGGCCAAGTCCGTCCGCCGTGCGAAGGGCACGATGTCGTGCCCTGGCAACAGAAGGTTGTCGATGCCGGTCTTTTCCAGCGAACCGTCGTCGTGTTCCACCCAGACGCCGGGCGCGAGCACGCCGTAGCAGCCTATACCTGCCGCCTCAAGCTCGCGGACGGCCCTTTGAAGCCAGCGGGTTTTTCCGATCTGCACGTTGCCCGTCAGTATCAGAAGCATCGAAGCTCCTTCCTCGTCGTCTACGACGACGTCGCTTGCGAATCGAGCCTTCGCGGCGCGCGCGGCTAGTCCTGCAGGTTCAGCTCGAGGCCCGGCTTGACGACGCGCATCATCTGCACCGCCTCGCCGAACAGTCTTCCCTGGCCGCTGCGAACGGCGAACGAGGTCTTCTCGGGGTCGTTGACGACGCTTCCCGCCAGCACGTCGGCGTGGTAGTCGAACAGGATCGGAGAAGCTACCACGCTCGGGCCCGTCAGGATGCACAGGGAGTTACGAGACAGCTCTAGAAGGCGAGGCAGGGTCTTATTGGTCGTCGTGGTTCCGGTGATGAAAACGACGTCCTGAGAAGGCAGCACATACTCGCATGCGGGGTCGGGCAGGTCGCCTTCGCTGCAGGAACGCTCGAGAACCGTCAGCTCGTCGCAGCGTTCGGCGAGCTCGTACACATGGGGGAAATGGCCGATAACGGTGACCTTGCCGCCTTTCATGTGGGGCGTGAATTCGCCGAAGGCTTCGCGCTTGCGCTCCTCGCGCGCCAAGAGCTTGGGCTCTTCGTAGACGGTGTCCAAGGGATCGAGCAGCTCCTTGCGCGAATACCAAGCGTTCAATGCGGCGACGCCGAGGGTTGCCTCTTCGAAGTTCCAGCTTTTCGCGAGGCGTGCGACGCTTTTCAGATCATGGCCGCGCAGATCGGGGCGCTTGCGCGAGCCGACCCGGCCGCCCTTCATGGTCCAGGCGACGCCGCATCCGCATTCGGCATCGAGGTAGGTCCAATGCAGGCCGAGGCTGTAATCGCGCACGGCGATGCCTTCGGGCACGCCGTCGATGAGCCTGTCGTAGAGTTCCCACGGATTGGTGCTCGTGTTTTCCATTGGTTCGTTCCTTCCTGAGGGGCGCGGGGTCCCTTGTCGTCGGCCGAGGGCCGGTTGTCCGTAAGCCGTTAAAGCGGAATGCAGACGCGCCGCGGCGATCCGTCCACGTCCACGTCGGAAACATGAATCGGCGTCTGGTAGATCGCCTCCATGCGCGACTTTGTGATGATTTCGTTGGGCGTTCCTACGCAGGAAACGCTGCCGTCTTTCATGACGATGACCGTGTCGGCGCAGTACACGGCGTGGCCGGGGTCGTGGGTCACCATGAGCACGGTGGCGCCGCGGTTCGATAGCTCCTTCATGCGCGAAAGCACGATCTGCTGGTTGCCGAAGTCGAGGCTTGCCGTGGGCTCGTCCATGACGATGAGCTCGGGCTGCTGCGCTAAAGCGCGCGCGATAAGCACGAGCTGCTGCTGGCCGCCCGAAAGCTTCGTGTAGGTGCGCTCGGCCAGCTGCTCGATGCCCAGCATGCAGAGTGCGTCCCATGCGACTCGCTTGTCGTTGTGCGAAAGGCCTGAGAAGCGCCCGATGTGGGGCGTGCGGCCCATGAGAACGACGTCGGCCACCGAAAAGGGAAACGGCGGCGTGTGGGCCTGGGGGATATAGGCGATATGGCGGGCGCGCTCGGCGTCGCTGAGCGATGCGACGTTCTTCCCGCGGATGAGTGCGCTTCCGCCCATGGGGGGAAGCAGGCCGAGGACCGTTTTGAGCAGCGTGGTCTTGCCGCATCCGTTCGTGCCGATGATGCAGGCGAATTGGCCGCGGTCGAGCGTGAACGAAGCGTCATGCACGATGACCTTGCGGTGGTAGCCGCAGCTCAGGTCTCGCACGTCGAGAAGCGGCCCGTCGGTTTTCTCGGTAAGGCCGTTTTCGCGCTCTGCTGCCGGGGCTGTCGTGTTCGAGTCGAGCGGCATGGGTTACCACCCCTTCATGTTGTGCTTGAAGATCACGATGAAGAACGGGACGCCGATGATGGCGGTGAGGATGCCGATGGGGATTTCAAGGCTGAGCAGCATACGGCACAGGTCGTCGACGAGCAGCAGATAGCTGGCGCCGATGAACATCGATGCGGGGATCAAGGCGCGGTAGTTCGGTCCTACGATGGCGCGCGCGAGGTGTGGGATGACCAGGCCGACCCAGCCGACGACGCCCGAGACGGCTACCGAGACGGATACGATCAGAGTCGATGCGAAGATGACGATAAGGCGGACGCGCGAGACGTTGATGCCGAGGCTGCGGGCTTCTTCTTCGCCGAAGCTCAGCGCATTGAGCTTCCAGCGCTCGAGCATGAGCACGCCGAAACCGGCCGCCATGGGGATGATGATGGCGAACAGATCGCTTTGGTCGACGCGGGAGAATCCGCCCATGAGCCAGAACGTGATTTCGGGGAGCTTGTCGTTGGAATCGGCTAGGAATTTAAGCAGGGAAACGCCTGATTGGAACAGGGTCGATATCAGGATGCCGCCCAGCACAAGTCCAAGCAGTTCGTCGTATCTGATCACGCGATTGAGCCATACGACGCAGCCGACGGCCACCATGCCGCCTACGAAGGCGAATATCTGGACCATGGTCGAGGGCATGTCGAGCACGAGCGCCAGGCACGCGCCCAGGCTTGCGCCCGCCGAAGCGCCTAGCAAGTCGGGCGAGACCAGCGGGTTGCGAAACATTCCCTGGTATGCCGCGCCTGCGGCCGCGAGCGCGGCGCCAACCATCACGACCACGAGGATGCGCGGCAGACGGATGTTGAACAGCGCGATCTGCGTCTGCGAATCGACGGCCTCGGGGTTGAAGGCGCTGTTGAAGATGGTCGGGATAAGCTCGCTCGGAGGAATGGGATATTTGCCCACCGAAAACGACGCGGCGATGATGACGATGAGAGCGGCGAGGATGCCCCCCTTCGCCGAAAGAGAAAGCGGTTTGCCGAGTTTTTGCTCGGCAAGTTCGTCATCGGCGGAAGAAGGCCCTTCCGCCGCAATGCGCTGGGCGCAGTTCTCCGGGCGTTCTGTTTGATGGTACACGCGATGCTCCTTGCCGAGCGGCGGGGCCGCCCATTCCCCCTTTTGGTGCGTTTATATTATTCGTGAAAAAGAATATTTCTACAAGAGCATAAAAGGGTAGACGAATCGCTGCAGGACTATTACACTCGATTTAATTATTCTCGTCTGCGAATAATTGCGGACATGCGCCGCAATTCAGACAGGCGAAAGGACCGAGCCCGCGAACCCGAGGGCTCGCAAGGAAGGGGAATGGAATGAAGAAACCGATGAAGGGCGCGGCGGCTTTCGCGTTTGCCGGATGCCTGGCGTTTTCCGCGGCCTTGTTCGGCTGCGCGTCGGGAGAAGGCCAGGCCGCTCCGGAGGCGGAGCCTCAGGCCGCAGAACAGCCCGCCGCCACCGAGCAGACGGTGACCGACGACGCGGGCCGTACGGTGACGCTGCCTGCAGCCGAGCAGCTCGAGAAGATTTACTACACCAGCCCCGCCGGCCAGATTTTCTGCTTCACGCTGGCTCCTGAGTTGTGCGCCGGCACCACGATGGACTTCACCGAGCAGGAGCTTGCCAACCTGCCTGCCGATATCGTCGACTTGCCGAATCTTGGCACTCTCGCCGGCGGCAAGGACCTCAATCCCGAGGCCATCATGGCTGCAGGCATCCAGGTCGTCTTCTCGGTGACCACGGTCGAGCCGGGTGGAAAGGACGCCGCCAACGCCGATGACCTTCAGAACCAGACGGGCATTCCCGTGGTCGTGATCGACGGCACTTTCGACAAGACCGCCCACTGCTATGAGATGTTGGGCCAGATTCTCGGCAAGCAGGACGAGGCCAAGAAGATGGCCGACTACTGCACCAAGGTCGCTTCCGATGTCGCCGCCGCCGTGGCCACCGTCCCCGAGGACGAGCGCATCAGCCTGTACTACGCCGAGGGCCCCGAGGGCCTGCAGACCGAACCCACCTCTTCTTCGCACGCTCTGGTGTTCAAGCTCGCCGGTGCGAAGAACGTCGCCGAAGACCTCGAGGCCGATGGCGGCAAGGGCAAGACCCCTGTGTCTCTCGAGCAGGTGCTCGCATGGAACCCCGACGTCATCATCGCGTGGGATGCCCAGCGCTTCGAGGGCGGCTCTGACGAGCTCATCCGCACGGATCCCAACTGGGCCACGGTGAAGGCGGTTCAGGACGGTCGCGTGTACACCATGTGCCAGACCCCGTTCTCTTGGCTCGACCGCCCGCCCGCGGTGAATCGCTACATCGGCCTGCAGTGGCTGACCAGCCTGCTGTATCCCGAGGCCTACGACATTGACATCGTTGAGGAGACCAAGAACTTCTACAGCATGTTTTATCACCGCGACCTGACGGACGACCAGGTGATCGAGCTTCTTGGCAACAGCTATCAGGGATAGTTTCCAACCGAGTCCCCCTTACGAAAGGACGCCTGCGGCATAGCCCGGGCGTCCTTCTTCGTATGGGGCTTTGTTCGCCGCGCGCCGTGGCGCGTTTTCGGTGACGAAGCGAGCTGCTTGCGGACGTCTTTTATAATGAAAGACGTCATATATGAGAAGCGGCGTTTCGGGGCTAAGGGTCTCGGCTTGCTTGTCGCGGGGCGTCCTTGCGCGCCAATGCCCGATGAAAAGGAGCGTTTTCGCAGATGGTCGAGCCATGGTATCCGGTGTCTTCTACGGGGTTTCCGCTGGGCAGAGACGAGTTGATGGAGCAAGACGAGCATTTCATGCGCCTGGCCATCGAGCAGGCGCGCCGTGCGGCCGCTGCAGGCGAGGTACCCATCGGCGCCGTGGTGGCGTGCCAAAACGAGGCGATCGCCGAGGCGTGCAACCATCGCGAGGCCGATTGCGACCCTTCGGGCCATGCGGAATTCAGCGCCGTGGCGCAGGCGTCGCGCGAGCTCGAACGATGGCGCCTGCCCGATTGTACGGTGTACGTGACCCTCGAGCCGTGCATCATGTGCGCGGGCCTTATGCATCAGGCGCGTATCGGGCGATGCGTCTACGGCGCGGCCGACGACAAGGCCGGCGCGCTGGGTTCGCTTTACCGCGTGCATGCCGACGAGCGTCTCAACCACACGTTCGAGGTGACGCCTGGCGTGCTCGAGGGCGAATGCGTCGCCCTGTTAAAAGACTTCTTCGCCGAACGCCGCGGTGAACGGCAGCTGAAAGAGAGGAATCGATGAACCAGGCTTTGACGGTCTTTTCGCCGGCGAAGGTGAACCTGCATCTGTCCATCGGGACGAAACGCGCCGACGGCTATCACGACGCCTATTCGGTGATGCATGCGCTCACGCTGCATGACACGGTGATGGTTCGATGCGAGCGCGAGGCGGAAGATGCTCCGATCGCCGTCGACGTGCGCTGCACGACCCATGGCGGCGTGGACGAGCTGCCCATCGCGTCCGAAGACAACATCGCCTATAAGGCCATCGTGGCGCTTGCCGACGAATTCGGCCTGTCCGATGCGGGCTATCGTTTCGCCGTGCATATCGACAAGCACATTCCGCACGCGGCGGGCCTGGGCGGCGGCTCGTCGAACGCGGCGGCGGCGCTTTTGGCGGCGTGCCGCGTGTTCGGCATCGACCCTGATGACGAGCGCGTTTTCGCCGTTGCGTCGAAGATCGGCGCCGATGTGCCGTTTTTCCTGCGCGGCGGCTGCGCGCAGCTCGGCGGTCGCGGCGACGTGTTCGAGCGCGACCTTGCGCCCATGAACGCCCCCGTCGTGCTGGTGCGCCCCGACGGCGGCGTTTCGACGGCGGCTGCCTACCGCGCGTTCGACGAGAGCGCTGGTCAGGCGGACCTGCAGGCGCAGGGCGTTTCGGCTGAGCGTGCCCAGGACGTGCAGCTGTACAACAGCCTCGCCGCCGCGTCCGAAACGGTGATGCCGGAGCTGGTCGAGGTGAAGGACTGGCTGCAGCACCAGGCCGGCGTGGCGCACGATGCGAGCACGGGCGAGCCTTGCGTGCTTCTTTCGGGAAGCGGTTCGGCCACGTTTTGCGTGTGCGAGTCGATGAACGCGGCTTACGCCGTCGTGTCGGCGGCGAAGCAGCGGGGCTGGTGGGCGCGCAGCTGCTCGCTCACGTCGGCGGGCGCGTGCATCGTCGGGGGGCGCGTTCCAGGCGCGGCGCGCACGAATGTCGGCGCCGCGCATAAAATCTGGTAACAGCGCGTTTTCAGAAAAGCGTCCGTGCCGTGGAGCCGATATAATCGCTCAAGGAGCACAGAGGCTCCCGTACGCTGAGGAAAGAGGGACCCATGGTCTTTTTGGTAATCGCCCTTGTCATCGCGGCGCTCGTCATCGCGGCGATCGTGATGTACAACAACCTGGTGAAGATGCGCAACAGGGTGGATAACGCCTGGTCGCAGATTGATGTTCAGATGCAGCGCCGCCTCGACCTGATTCCGAATCTGGTCGAAACGGTGAAGGGCTACGCATCGCACGAGTCCAAGACGCTCGAGGGCGTGACTGCCGCGCGCTCTGCCGTGGCGAACGCGTCGAACGCCTACGACAAGATGGCTGCCGACAACGCTCTGACGGGCTCGCTGAGGGGCCTGTTCGCCGTTTCTGAGGCATATCCCGACCTGAAGGCGAATCCCAACTTCCAGCAGCTCCAGGCCGAGCTTTCTTCGACGGAGGACAAGATCAGCTATATGCGCCAGAGTTACAACGATACGGTGATGAAGTACAACACAGCCATCCAGTCGTTCCCGGCCGTGCTGTTCGTGGGGCTGTTCGGGTTCAAAGAACGCGAAAGCTTCGACGCATCGGCCGACGCGCATGTCGTTCCCGATGTGAAATTCTAAGTACGCCTGCGATTTCCACACGATAATCCGCTTTGAAGGCGACCCGTTCGGGTCGCCTTTTTTCTCAAACGGCGCAGGCGTTGCGTTTCCTCGGAAAAGCGACGTTCTAAAATACCGTCAAATAGCTGAATAATTGCTTGAAGTGGGTGTTGCCATATCCAATAAGGGGTATAGCTGAACGCAGCGAAACCGTGAAGATGAAAATCTTCGGAAAGGAGGGGACATGAAAGAAAGCAAGATGTTCAAGGCCGGCCTCGGCCAGGCCTGCAGCACAGTTGTGTTAGCGGGCGGTCTTACCGTGCCGGCGACCGCATTCGCCGCGGCAGGCTTTCCCGATGACGACGTGACTCCCAGCTTGTGGCATATGTCTCATATCCAGGTCGCCGTTGAAGCCGGCATCGTGCGCGGATGCCCTGACGGTATGTTCCGTCCCGAGCAGGGCGTGGCTCGCGCCCAGACCGCCGAGATGTTTTGCCGCGTTGAGGGCGCGACGCTTCCCGAGGGCTAGACGGCGCAGAAAAACATCACCTCTTGGTCCGGCAACCTTGCGGGCATGTGGTACACCAATGCGATGAACTGGGCGTACGAGAACGGCGCGGGCACGTCTGCCGTCCGCCCCGATGACGGCATCATGCGTGAAGAGATGGCCAAGATGGTCGCCTCCTACATGGCGAAGTTCCGCGGCGCGACGATGGATGACGAGGGGCTCGAATGGCCTGACGGCGCCGACAAAACCCACGGTATCGAAGATGTCTCCGATTGGGCGCTGCGTATTTCCTGTGGCTGTGCAACCAGGGCGTGATGGGTGGTTACGACAACGGCGACGGCACCGTGTCGCTCGATCCCAAGGGTGAGGCGGCGCGCGCCATATTCTCTAAGGTCGCCGTGAGGTCCGCTTCTTGGGCCCCGTCGGATAGGCCCGATCAGGAGCAGCAGCAGGCCGCAGCCTCCGCCAAGGTCGAAGCCCGTGACGTTACGAAAAACGGTGTGCCTCCGCGCATTCGATGCCAAGAGCGTCGATGTCGCCTCGAAGTGCGAGTTCTCCCTGGGCGGCGCTTGGCAGTCCTCGGCCGTGTTCAAGGGTCTTGCCGCGAATGCCGCCTACAAGGCCAAGGCGCGCGTGGCCGCTGCAGACGATGTCGCCGCAAGCGATGCCGTGAGCGTGTCGTTCCGCATGGCGCCGGCGGCCGGCCAGGAAAGCGGCCAGCAGGAGCAGAAGGCGGAAGCGCCGGCGATGATCGATCTTGTGATGTGCGATACCGAACAGGTCTGGCTTGCCGCCATGAACGCTTCGGACGAGGACGCCACCGACGTATGCGAATTCCGCATCGATGGGGAGTGGCGGGTTTCGCCGAGGTTCTACGACCTTGAGCCCGATACCGAATATAAGGCTCAAGCGCGTGTGGCGGCGGGCGGCGTTGCTGCGAGCGATCTTGTTGCGCTGACGTTCCGCACCTCTGAGGCGAAATACGGCGCGGTGACGCCGAAGAAGGTCGAGGTTTACGACGTCACCAAGAACAGTGCGAAAGTGCGCACGTTCGTCAAGGAAGGCAACGACACCACTTCTACGTGTCAATTTTTCTTCGACGGGAAATGGCAGGACTCCTCCGAGTTGAAAAACCTCGCGGCCGGTACTGAATATACGGTCGGCGCTCGTGGCGTGTGGGGCAACGGCTTGCAGGTGAGCAAGACGGTGGAGGTAACGTTTGAGACGCTCGAGTCGGAAACGCACGGCGTTTTGCGTCGATGCGCGTCAAGTGCAAGGGCCGCATGGGGGCCGAGATGCAGATTCTTGATGCGGAAGGCACCGATGTCACGAACAAATGCGAGTTCAGCATGGATAACCGCGCATGGCACGAATCTGCATTCCTCCGTGGCTTGATGCCCGGCACCGAGTACGAAGTGTTTGCTCGTTTGAAGGCCGATGGCGATCAGCCTGCGGGCGAGATCGTCGTGTCTTGTGCTCTTCATGCGGATTCGCCAGCCGAAGGCCAGCAGCTTTTCCAGTCGGAAAAGTCCGCCAAGGTCGATGTCGGCGAAATCGGTCAGGATAGCGCCAATTTGACGGTATTTGACGCCGAAGGCGCGAATATCACCGCGGAATGCGAATTCCATATCGACGGCGGTTTGTGGACCAGCTCGAGGATAACATCGACCGATGGGTTGTGGACCGCCTACGAATTGACTCTCGGAATCGAGCGCGCGATTCAGGTTCGTGTGAAAGCGAGCAGTAAAGTGATCGGCGACGAGCGTTTCGAGGTCTATCCGAGCGATCCTATCGAGGCGACGTTCGCTACGAAGTATGGTGTCGCAAGCGCCGAGGCTTCCGAGGTCGGCTCCGATTACGTGAAGCTGCGCGCTTTCGAAGCTCATGGAGAAGACGTTACGGATAAATGCTGGTACTCGATCGACGGCAAATGGGTTTTGCCTCCTGACAGGCTCGCCAAGAAAGAGCCCGAATTCAAGAACCTTCGTCCTGGCGGTAGATATGTCGTTACGGTTCGTGTGCCCGATGACGACGATCCCGGCAATTTCCGAATTGCGCATCGCGTGTACGTGGAGTTCAGTACGGCTCCCGCTTAGGAGGTGTAGCGTTTGTAGGAGGTTTTTAGAAACGACGCATGCGTTCTTTACCTGCGGCCGCATGTTCGTGAAGCGACAGTGCGACTTTCATTTTCCCAGCAGGGACCCGGCATCTTTGCCGAATCCCATCCAGCCTTGCCGAAAATGGCCCCGTGTAAACGGGGCCATTTTTGTGATGGGCGCCGAAGCGCGTATATACGAAAACAGGCTCGGACGAATCCGAGCCTGTGGCATTCCTTCTGGCGGAGAGCTGGGGATTCGAACCCCAGATACCCTTTTGGGGTATACTCACTTAGCAGGCGAGCACCTTCGGCCTCTCGGTCAGCTCTCCGTAAAGGTGTAGGCTGCATAATAGCGTTACGGCTGCATAAAAGCAAGGAGTGTCGATGGTCTCGACTACGACAAATTCACAACGTCTCTCATCGGGCCCTGTCGGGCCCTCGGTCGATTGCGCGTCCGCCTGCGGTGCATCTGGCGCCGTTTGCGCACCCGACCTGCGTATTTGTAAAAGCACGACCCCGAACGGATCGTTTTCGCGCACCTTCTCGGGCGCGTTTTCTTCTCATTCGCTCATTCTGGCGATCGCGGCGATCGCGGCGGTTCTGGCCGTAGCATGCATAACGCCCCTCACGGCGTATGCGAAAAGCTACACCTGTCCGAGCGTCGAAATAAACGCCGTAGCGGGCCAGGACGCCACGCTTTCCGTCACTGAAACGCGCACGTTCGATTTCGACGGAACGTTTTCGGCGGTGTGGTGGAGCTTCGATTCCATGCCCTCGAACGAATGCGAGCTTACGGTCTCTTCGATTAGCTTGGCGCCTGAAGGCGGTCAGGCGGTCTCGCTTCCTGAGGTCGAATTCCAACGCGCGTGGCGCGAGTCGGGCGGTCCCGCCGATCCTGCGTTCTCGGTCGACGCCGACCGCAATACCGTGTACGTGTTCGCCCCGATGGCGGATGCCCGCATCGACGTGACCCTGACGTACTCGATTTCCAATTTCGTGCAGGTCTACGACGACGTGGCCGAGCTGTATTGGCAATACGTCGGCCACGGATGGAGCGTCGACAGCGACCACGTGGTGGCTTCGGTGCATGTGCCGGTGCCCGCAGGGGCCGACGCCCGTACCGACGACGCCCTGCGCGCTTGGGGCCACGGTCCGCTCGATGGCACGCTTTCTTTCGATGGCGCCGGCGTCATCTCCATGACGGTGCCTTCGGTGAAGGCGGGCGGCTACGCCGAGGTGCATGCGGTGTTCCCCCGCGCGTGGATGAGCGCGGTTTCGTCCTCGTCTCCCGCCATGCATACGGGCGAGCGTCTCGACTCGGTGCTCCAGGACGAGGAACGTCTCGCCAACCAGGCCAACGCCGAACGCATCCGTTCTCTGGCGCTTATCGTTGCCTGTCTGGTCGTCTCGCTTGCGGTGATCGTCTGGGCGCTTGTGATGTTCTTCCGCCATGGCAAGGAACACAAGCCCAAGTTCAACGAGAAGTATTGGCGCGACGTGCCCGAAAAGGGCATCCATCCTGCGGTGATCGGCCGCCTGTGGCGCTGGAATTCCCAAAGCAAGAACGACCTGCAGGCGACGCTTATGCATCTGTCCAGCATCGGCGCCATCCGCTTGGACGCCGGCAGCTACGAGCGTCCTTCGGGCTCGCGCGCCGAGACGGTCAACGACTACTACATCACGCGACTTCCCGGTTGGGAGGAGAAGGTGGCGGACAGTCCGATTGACCGCCGCGCTATGGAGCTTTTGTTCGAGAAGGTCGCGCATGGTTCCGACGCTTTGTGGTTCGGCACGGTCAGCCAATACGGCTCCGAGCACCCCGAGGCGTTCATGGGCTTGCTGAACGGTTGGCAGGGCGTGGTTTCCGCCGAAACCAACAGGCAGGACTTCTTCGAGGCCAAGGGCGCGCGTTACCAGGGCGCCATGTTCGCCCTGGGGGCTTTGGGCGTGGTTGCGGGAATCTGCGGCGTGGTATTCTTCGACAACTTCATCCCGCTGATCGCGGCCGCACCCACGATCGCGGTGCTGTTCATCGTGGGCGCCGTGATGTCGCGTCGAAGCGAGCGCGCTGTCGAGCTGCACGCCAAGTGCGAGGCGCTGCGTCGCTGGCTGAGGGATTTCAGCGCGCTTGACGAGCGCCTTCCCACCGACGTGAAGGTGTGGGGCGAGATGATGGTGTACGCCTACGTGCTGGGCGTCGCCGACGAGGCGATCAAGGCCCTGCGCGTGCGCATGCCCCAGGTCGTCGAAGATGACGACTTCCTGCCCGTGTATTACTGGATGATGCCCCATTACTACGGAACGGGTATCGGCGCGTCGGCGATGAACAGCCCGCTCGACGCCTTCACGGCCATGCAGTCGAACACGGTCGACGTGGCGAAGGCGGCCATGAGCGCTGCTTCGGGCGATTTTTCGAGCGGGGGCGGCTTCGGCGGGGGCTTCTCCGGAGGCGGAGGATTTTCCGGGGGCGGCTTCGGCGGCGGAGGCGGCGGCGCGAGGTAGGAGGTATACTGCCTATGGAATGAAACGGCGCCGCGGCGCCGGATAACGTGCGATAGGAGAGAATCCATGTCTTGCGATCACAAGAAGCCCGTCGTCGGCATCATCATGGGCAGCGAAAGCGATATGCCCGCCATGGAGCCCTGCATGAAGCAGCTCGACGAGTTCGGCGTCCCCTACGAAGTGAAGGTGGCGTCTGCCCATCGTAAGCCGCTCGAGGTGCACGAGTGGGCCGAGTCGGCCGAGGAACGCGGCATCCGCGTCATCGTGGCCGCCGCAGGCAAGGCCGCTCACTTGGGCGGCGTCGTGGCCGCTTACACCCCGCTGCCTGTGATTACGGTTCCCATGAAGACGAGCGACCTCGGCGGCCTGGATTCGCTGCTTTCCATGGTGCAGATGCCCTCCGGCGTGCCTGTGGCCTGCGTGGCGATCAACGGCGCGAAAAACGCTGCGGTCCTGGCGGTTCAGATGCTCGGCACCGGCTGCGAGAACGCTCGCCAGAAGATCAAGGACTTCAAGGCCGCCATGGCCGAATAGCGCATCGGGCAGGGTTTCCGACCAGGGCGATGGCCCTCGCAGTGAGTACTTTAGGCCGCTGGAGCGTTTGTGCTTCGGCGGCCTTCTTTTTTGCTTACAATAAGGAAAAACTTTCGTCGATCGACGACGGACGCCTCCGTGTTTGCCGCATCGCGCCGGCCGCATGGCGACGTTTCGTCGCCATCGCGTTCGAGGGGGTTCTCATGGCGAAAAAGCTGCTGATGGGCAACGAGGCGTTCGCATGCGCCGCGCTCGAGGCGGGCGTCGGCGTGGTGGCGGGCTATCCCGGCACGCCATCGAGCGAGGTCATCGAAACCGTGGCGGCCCGCGTCGCAGACGGTTCGTCGACGGGCGTGCATGTGGAATGGTCCACCAACGAAAAGGCCGCGCTCGAGGTACTCGCGGGCGCTTCGTATGCGGGTGCGCGCACGCTGTTCACGTGCAAGCAGGTAGGGCTCAATGTGGCGAGCGACGCGCTGATGAGCCTGAACTATGTAGGCGTCGAGGGCGGATGCGTGCTGTTCGTCGCCGACGACCCCGGTCCCATCTCGTCCCAGACCGAGCAGGATACGCGCCGCTTCGCATCGTTCGCCAAGGTGCCTGTGCTCGATCCCGCCGACATCGAGCAGGGCATGGACATGATGAAGGCCGCCTACGAAGTGTCCGAGCGCTATCGCACGCCCGTGATCGTGCGGCCCACCACGCGTGTCTGCCACTCGTCCACGTTCGTCGACGTTGCCGAAAAGACCGACGCCGCCCCTGCGAAAGGTTTTGAGAAAGACGACGCGCGCTGGGTTATTTTTCCTGCTCGATCGCATCGCGGGCATCTCGAGGTGAACGAGCGCCTGGCATGGATCGAGGCCGAGTTCAGCGGAGTTCGCGGATCGGCCTTTTCGGGCGCGCACGGCGCGGCCGCATCGGGATTCTCGTTCTGCGGCGGCATGCCGCGCACCGTGCTCGACCCCGGTGCGCTTCTACCTGCCGCGGCCGAGGACCTTGCCGTATGCCCGCCGTGCGACCTTTCCCGATTCAATCCGATCGACGAGCACGGCGGTCCTGAAGACGTCCGTATCGGCATCGTGTGCGGCGGCGTGTCCTCCGCCTACGCGCGCGAGGCGCTCTGCCGCCTCGAAGACGAGTCGGCACGCAGGGGAGAGACCTTGCCCGCGTACCGATTCATGCAGGTGGGAACTCCGTTTCCGTTTCCCGAGGCCCGTGCCGACGCATTTCTCGACGGCCTCGAGCGCGTCATGGTGCTCGAAGAACTCGATTCCGTCATCGAAGACGAGCTGGTGCGCCTTTGCGGTTTGCGTGCGGCGGCGGGAAAACCCGTCGTTTCGGTGCGGGGCCGCAGATCGTGGCCGCACGCGGCGGGCGAGAACACGGTCGAGTCGGTCGAGGCCGCGCTCGGCCGCGCGCTGTTCGAGGAGCGCCTGCGCGCGCACGGGGCGGGCCCCGACGAGGTGAGTGCCCGCCTTGCGGAATTCGATCGGACGAAGTCCGCCGAAGCGGCGGATCGCGCGGCTGCACGGCCCGATGTGGCGCTGCCTGCTCGCCCTCCTGTGCTGTGCGCGGGATGCCCGCACCGCGGGGCGTTCTATGCCGCCAAGCGCGCTCTGAAGAAGATGCGCCTGCGCGGCGTGTTTTCGGGCGACATCGGCTGCTATACCTTGGGTAACGCTGCGCCGCTCGATGCGGTGGACACCTGCTTGTGCATGGGCGCGGGCATCACGATGGCGCAGGGCCTCGGCGTGGTCGAACCCGACGTGCGCCAGCTGGCATTCGTGGGCGATTCGACGTTTTTCGCGAGCGGCCTGACGGGCGTCGCCAACGCGGCGTATAACGGCCATGACATCACGATATGCGTGCTGGACAACTCGACGACGGCCATGACGGGCGGGCAGCCGCATCCCGGCACGGGCCGCAGGCTCATGGGGTCGCAGGTCGAGGCGCTTTCGATCGAAGCCGCGCTCGAGGCGCTCGGCGTCGAATGCATCGAGCACGCGAATCCTCATCGTCTCGACGAAGGGATCGCGGCCGTCGCGCGCGCGGTCGAGCATCGCGGCGTTTCGGCCGTGGTGTTTCGCGCCCCATGCGTCGACCTGGCTACGCCCGAGCCGCCGGTGGTCATCGACGCCGACGCGTGCACGGGCTGCAAGAAATGCATCACGAGCATCGGTTGCCCTGCTATCGGGTTCGACGGCTTCGTCGCCACGCTCGACGCGGCGCTTTGCGTCGGATGCGGGCTGTGCGCGAGCGTGTGTCCGTTCGACGTTATCCAGATGCCCGCCGCCAAGTCGTAGGGTTCGTTTGCGCTGCGCGTTCGCGCGGTTCGCTTTCGTGAAAGGAACGA
Source organism: Slackia sp. (assembly GCA_029266945.1). Classification (GTDB taxonomy): domain Bacteria; phylum Actinomycetota; class Coriobacteriia; order Coriobacteriales; family Eggerthellaceae; genus Slackia. Next base: position 15,766 of record JARIED010000013.1, read on the forward strand.
CGATGAAAAACGTAGTGCTTACCGGCATCGGCGGGCAGGGAACCGTCCTTGCGGCGAAGGTGCTCGCCCAGGCCGCGCAGAATCGCGGATGGCAGGTGCGCACGGCAGAGACGATCGGCATGGCCCAGCGCGGCGGCAGCGTGGTGAGCCACGTTCGCATGGGCGACGGCGGCGAACGAGTGCATGCTCCGCTGGTGTCGACCGGCCGGGCCGACGCGTTGATCGCCTTCGAGCCCGGCGAGGCGGCGCGCATCGCTCATCTGCTGAAGCCCGAGGGCGTGCTGGTAAGCGCGTCTCGCGTCGTGCAGCCTGTGACCGCATCGCTTTCGAAGGAGGTCTACGAGGCGGCCCCCGTGATCGCCGCGCTTCAGGCCCGCCCCGGCCGCACCGTCATCGTCGACGAGGCGCCGCTTCTGGCCGAAGTGGGCAGCTCCAAGGTGCTCAACATGGTGCTGCTCGCGGCCGCCGTCGAAACGGATGCGATCGGCATTGCGCTCGATGAATTGAAGGACGCCGTGCGTGCGTGCGTGAAGCCGCGTTTCGTGGATATGAACATAGCGGCGATCGATGCCGCCGCGGCTTCGGTTTCCTAGCGCCGGGTATCGAGGGCGGCCGCCGCCGCACGCCCGTTTACGCGCGCCAGAGGTCGTTCGCTCCCGCTATGCCGCCTCGCCCTTGCAACTATCGCGCTTTATCGTACAATAGCGTCATGATGGCTTATGCACATATCCTTTCCCTCGTAGCCGCGCGCATCGCGCCGGCGGGTCGATGGCTTTAGCTTCAAGTCTCGTATTGCGAGCTTGAAGCGCCTCCTTTCCCGTTTTATCGCGGAAACGCGTCTTCTTTTCGCCATGATGCCGGATTCCGGTTCTCGTCCCTGGTTTCCAAGAAGCCTTTCGGAGCCGAAGCGCCGGCAGCGTAAAGCGCGTTTCGCATCGTTGAAGCCCATCGCTCGAAAGGATTCGTCATGCAGATGACCGATGAACAGCTTTCCCTCATCAAGCAAGAATTCGCCACGCTCAAAGAGCGTTCTCCCTTTTATGCAAGGAAATTCGAGGGAATCGACCTTGCCGACATCCGGACTCAGGCCGATTTCGAGAAGCTCCCGTTTTCCGAAAAGGCCGATCTGCGCGAGGCGTATCCCTTGGGAATCCAGGCGGTTCCCGACGAGGAAGTGGTGCGCATCCACAGCTCGTCCGGCACCACGGGCACGCCCGTGATCATTCCGTACACCCGCCAGGACGTGGACGACTGGGCGGATATGTTCGCGCGCTGCTACGAGACCGCGGGCATCACTGCGCAGGACCGCATCCAGATCACGCCGGGTTACGGATTGTGGACGGCGGGCATCGGCTTCCAGCTGGGCGCCGAGCGTCTGGGCGCCATGGCCATCCCCATGGGTCCCGGCAATACCGAAAAACAGCTCAAGATGATGCAGGACCTGGGCAGCACGGTGATCACGGCCACGAGCTCGTACGCGCTGCTGCTGGCCGAGGAAATCGACGAGCGCGGCCTGCGTGATTCGCTTAAGCTGCGCAAGGGCGTCATCGGTTCCGAGCGTTGGGGCGACAAGATGCGCGCCCGCATTTCCGACGAGTTGGGCGTCGAGATTTTCGACATCTACGGCCTGACCGAAATCTACGGACCTGGCATCGGCATTTCGTGCCGCGAGCATCATGGCATGCATATTTGGAGCGATTACATTTACGCCGAAATCGTAGATCCCGAAACGGGCGAGACGCTGCCTGACGGCGAAGTGGGCGAGCTCGTGTTGACCACGCTGCGCAAGCAGGGCGCTCCGCTGATCCGCTACCGCACGCACGACCTGACGCGCATCGTTCCGGGCGAATGCCCGTGCGGCCTAAAACATCCGCGCATCGATACGCTGACGGGCCGCACCGACGACATGGTGAAGGTGAAGGGCTGCAACATGTTCCCGGCCCAGATCGAGGAAGTCATCAAGTTCGTCGATGGAACCAGCTCGGAATACCAGGTCATGATCGAGGCCATCAACGGTCGCGACGTGCTGACCGTGCTGTTCGAGACTCCGCTCGAAGGCGATGAGAAGACGCGTTGCGAAGAGCAGCTGGCGGCCATCTTCAAGGCGAAGATCGGCTGCACGCCCGAGGCGAAGGGCGTTCCCATGGGAGAGCTTCCGCGTTCCGAAAAGAAGACGAAACGCATCTTCGACAGTCGCTATTAAGCCGTTCGTGAAACTTCATACGTCGTTTGCAAGACCGCTCTTGTTTTTGTGGACGCATGCTGCTTGTTTTTGAGGTTTCGCCCCTCGGGGGTATACTTGCAAGTTCGTGAGTAAACACAACGAGGGGAAACCGATGGAAGCATTCGGGTTGATCGATGCCGGGGCATGGTCTATCGTGCCGCCGCTTTTGGCGCTCGCGCTCGCGCTGGTCACGAAAGAAGTGTACTCCTCGCTGACGATCGGTATTTTCGTCGGCATGATCATCTATACGTTCGTCGGATCGGGTCCGGGCATCGACCAGCTCATCCAGGCGTTCACCATGGTTCTGCAGATGATGGCCGAGCAGATCTCGGCGAATTCATCGCTGCTGCTGTTCTTGGCCCTGCTCGGCGCGCTTGTGGTGCTGGTCGCCCTTGCCGGCGGCTCGCGCGCATACGGCGAATGGGTGACGAGCCACGTGAAGAACGCGCGTCTGGCCAAGATGCTCACGGCGGTGCTCGGCCTGATGGTGTTCATCGACGATTATTTCAACTGCATGACGGTAGGCGCCGTGATGCGCCCTGTGACCGACCGTTTCCGCGTGAGCCATGAGAAGCTCGCGTGGATCATCGACTCCTCGGCCGCTCCCGTGTGCATCATCGCCCCGGTGTCGAGTTGGGCGGTAGCTGTGGGCGGCTATCTGGGCGAAAACGGCTTCAGCACGTTCGTCGAATCCATCCCGTACAACTTCTACGCGCTGGCTACGATCGTGTTCGTGTTCTACGTCTGCGCATCGAACATGGATTTTGGCCCCATGCTTTTGGCCGAGCGCCGCGCCCGCAATGCCGGTCTGCTCGACCCTCATTCGCGCAAGGAGACTGTCGAAGAGACGCCTGAGCAGGCGGAGTTCGACGGCATGCGCGTGTCTGACAAGGGTACCGTGCTCGACCTGGTCATTCCCATCGCCACCCTGATCGTATTCTCCGTCGTCGGCATGCTCTATCGAGGGGGATTTTTCGAGGGCGTCGATTTCGCAACGGCTGTCGGCGCCGACCCGATCGCGGGTCTATGCATCGGCGCAGCCGTGGCCCTGGTCGTGGCTGCGGCCATGTATCTGCCGCGCGGCCTGACCACGCTTTCGGACTATATGGACGGCATGTCCGAGGGTCTGAAGTCCATGGTTTCCGCCATTATGATCTTGGTCCTGGCCTGGTCGCTGGGCGGCGTGTGCCGCTACATGATCGGCACGGGGCCCTTCGTCAGCGACGTGTTGAACGGCCTGGGCGTCGGTATGGAGCTGCTGCCTGTGATTATCTTCGCCGTTTCGTCGTTCATCGGCTTCTCGATGGGCACGAGCTGGGGCACCATCGCGCTGGTCCTGCCTATCGTGTCAGGCGTTTTCGCCCCGTCCGACCCGCTGTTCTTGGTGGCGGTCGGCGCCACGCTGGGCGGCTCGGTGTACGGCGACCACATCTCCCCGATATCCGATACCACCATCCTGTCGTCGACGAGCGCGAAGTGCGACTTGCTCGACCACGTGTCCACGCAGACGCCGTATGCGACCATCGTGTTCGTGGCGGGTCTAGTCGCGTATCTGCTGACAGGCTATCTGCATACGCCTTGGGTCGGCCTGGCGCTCACCATCGTGCTCTCCATCGTCACGTTCACGGTGCTCGCCAAGCGCGACATGGCGAAAGAGGCGCCCGCTGCACGCTAGGCGTCGGCGCTACGCCGCATGTCGTGGAAGTAATCGCGGAATTCCACGCCGTGCGTGCTGTGCGGGCACATGAAGCGATGCGCCGCTAGGAAGTATTCGTCGGTCATGCCGGCCAAGTAGTC
>JARIED010000033.1 GCA_029266945.1 Slackia sp.
GTTACCGAGCAGCCTCGCGAGGTCACGATCCAGTCCGAGGACGTGCGCGCCGCGCTGCAGCCGCCGATCGAGGAAATGGTCGTCCATATCAAAGAGACGTTCAAGAAGACCAACCCCGACCTCGCCAGCGACATCATCTCCAACGGCATTTTGCTGACGGGTGGCGGCGGCCTGCTTTCCGGCCTCGACCGCTTCCTCACGCAACGCCTCGAGATTCCCGTCTGGACGAGCGAGACGGCTCTGACCAACGTGGCCATGGGCTGTTTGAAGGTTTTGGAAACGCCGTCTGCCCTCAAGCAGACGCTCATGCGCTCCAAATAAGGGGCCGTATCGCTATTTCGCGCCGGACATCGCGTCCGGCGCTCTCGTTTCATGGAGGTGTTTGCACCGTATGGCATTCAAACAGCCGACCGTCCATAAGAAGTCGATGGCGCCGGGCGGCGTGGCGTTGCTCGTCACGCTCCTCGTGGTGGCCGTCGTGTGCGCTTCCGTCTACAGCCGCGAAAGCGAAAACGGGTTCCTGCACAATGTCCAGTCGGTCACGGGCATGGTGGCCGCTCCGGTGCAGTTCCTCGGAACGGGCGTCGCCTTCGCCGAGGAGGCCGCGGGCGATGCCGTGGAGAACGCCACGGTGAGCGACCAGTCCTATACCGCCCTCAAGGAAGAGAACGCCAAACTGAAGTCCCAGGTCATCCAGCTCGAAGAGTACCGTCAGGAGGCTCAGCGCCTCCAGGGTCTGCTCGATTTGTCCGACCAGTACGGCGTCGAAGGCGTGACCGCGCGCGTTATCGGCCTGGCTTCCGACGCATGGGATCGCGTGATCACCGTGGGCGTGGGCTCCAATGCAGGCGTCGAACCCGGGCTTCCCGTCATGGGGTCGAGCGGCCTTCTGGGCCAGGTCGTCGAAGTGAGCCCCTTGACGTGCAAGGTGCGTCTGATCGACGACCCGCAAAGCGGCGTTTCCGTCTACATCCAAGGCAATCGTGCCGAAGGCGTGGTGAAGGGCTCGGTCGAGGGCCTGCTGTACCTCGAGAACATCGATTCATCCGTCGAAGTGAACGTGGGCGACGTCATCGTGACCTCTGGCCTGGGCGGAAGCTATTTCCGCGGTATGGAGCTCGGCACCGTTTCGGCGGTGCGCGCGTCTGCCGGAACGTCCGACCGCACGATTGTCGTCTCGCCCTTGTCCGTGGCCGATCCGCTCGAGGAGGTCACGGTGGTCATGTCGGCCGCCGAGCCGCCGGCGGACGAGCCCGAGGCCGTCTCCGCTTCCGCCTCTACGACGGGGTCGAAGACGCCGCAGGCGACGAACGCGGCGGCAGGGGAGTAGCCGATGCGCGGTTCGGTGCTTTTGTTCCTCGCCGGCTTGGCGAGCCTCGCGTTGCAGCTCATCCTGGCGCCTTCCATCGCCATATTCGGCGCCATGCCCGATTTCGTCCTCGTGTTCGTCGGCGTGGCGGCCATGCTTCGCCCGGCCGACTCCACGATGGTGGTAGGCTTCGCCCTCGGCATGGCGTACGACCTGGTGCTGAGCGGCACGCCCGGCGTCATGGCGGCGCTTCTGGCCCTGGTGGCGTTTTGTGCGAGCCGTGCTTCCATGCGCTTGGGCAACGACACGCTTTCGGTGTCGCTCCTGATCACCATGGCGTCCTCGCTTCTGGTCGAGGCATGCTATGCGCTGTTCTACATGGCCACCACCGACGTTTCGGCGGTCGATGCGCTGCTGATGCGCGCCCTTCCGTGTGCGCTCTACGATTGTGCGGTCTGCCTGATCGTGCTTCCTGTGCTTTCGGCCCTGTTCTCGCGCGGCGCCTCTATCCACGCGGCGCCGGAATCTTCCACGATACGACTGCGTTAAGGAGGCGCTATGGTAACGGCGATTATCACGGCCATCGTCATCCTGGCCATATCGGGCGCCGCGCTGGTCATCTACTATCGGTCGCGCTCGGTGAAACCTGGCTCTTCGGTGGCCAAGTCGGTCTCTTCGATCGGCTCGGCGGAGCCGCTGCGCATGCATAAGGGCGAATCGATGGCCGCCTCCGCGGGCGCCCATCAAAGCTCGAACAGCCCGCTGAAAGACCGACTGCGGCCACGCTACACCGCGCTCGGCGTGCTGATCGCGGGCATTTTCGGCAGCCTGTCGGTCAAGCTGTGGAGCATGCAGGTGCTCTCTTCGAGCGAATATCGTGCCAAATCCGACGAAAACCAGCTCACCACCATCAAGACGCCCGCGGCTCGCGGTCGCATCTACGACACCGAGGGCATCGTCTTGGTCGACAACAAGATCACGCCCGCGATCGTGGCCGACGCCGAGGTGGCGCAGGACCGCAGTGTCCTCATGCGCCTGTCCGCCCTGACCGGCGTTCCCTATGCCGTGGTCAGGCAGCGCATCCTCGACACCAGCGGCGGAGCCCAGGCGCAGCGCGAGGTGTCTTCGGATGCGAAGGCTCGCGACGTCGCGTTCATCGCCGAGCATCCCGAGGCGTTTCCCGGCGTCAGCGTGCAGAGGCGTTCCAAGCGCGTCTATCCCTACAAGGGCCTGGCCGGCCAGGTTCTCGGCTACACCGGCACGGTAACCGACGCCCAGCTGGGCGCCATTCCCGCCGGTCGCGATTACCAGAGCGGCGACGAGGTGGGCCAGTCCGGCGTCGAGCTGACCTATGACGGCTACCTGTTCGGCTCGCACGGCGCGAAGGTCGTCGTTTCCGACGTCGACGGCACCGTGCACGAAGTGCGCAGCGAAACGCCGCCCGCCCAGGGCAGCGACCTGTACCTCACCATCTCGGCTAAGGTGCAGAAAATCGCCGAAGAAGAGTTGCAGTCCCTGATTGCCCCGCATGGCGTGATCGGCGGCGGCACGGGCACGTCCGGCGCGGTCGTGGCCATGGAAGTCGACACCGGCGACGTGATCGCTATGGCAAGCTTCCCGTCGTTCGATCCGACGCATTTCGTCGGAGGCGTGTCGCAGGACGACTGGGACCGCTACAACGACAAGGAATCGTCGGGCTCGCCGCTGCTCAATCGCTGCATCGCCGGCCAGTATCCCGCCGCATCCACCTTCAAGGCATTCACCGGCATGGCGGGCCTGCATTACGGATTCGCGGACGCCGGCCGTTCGTGGAACTGCACCGGCAGATGGACCGGCTTCGGTGAGGCGTACGGCCAGAACTGCTGGAAGCTCGACGGCCACGGCCCCATATCGTTTCGCCAGGCAATGGTCATCTCGTGCGACACGGTGTTCTACGAGATCGCGAAGGATTTCTATAACGCGGCTCCGACGCTGGGCATGGACGCCATGGCCAACTACGTCAGGGAATTCGGCTTCGGCAAGAAGACGGGCATCGAGCTGGAGGGCGAGGGCGAAGGCGTGGTGCCTACCCCCGAATGGAAGGCCAAGAACTGGGAGAACGCTCCTGAGCAGGGGCAGTGGCAGCCGGGCGATATGTCCAACATGGTGATCGGCCAGGGCAACGTCATCGTCACGCCCTTGCAGATGGCCGTGGGCTACGCGGGCGTCGCCACGGGCAAGCTGCCCAAGCCGAATCTGCTCAAAGAGGTGCGCAACTCCAGCGGCGAGAAGGTCGTAGGCCACGAACCCGAGTTCACGGGCGAGCCCGACGTTCGCAAAGCCGAGCTCGAAACGGTGCGCGACGCATTGCGCGGCGTAGCCGAAGAGGACGCTTCCATTCCCGATCTGCTGTCGCAGTACGACTACGAATGCGCCTGCAAGACGGGTACGGGCGAATGGGCCGAGCACGACGGCTATGCGTGGTTCGCGATGTATGCGCCCTACGATAATCCGAAATATGTCGTGACATGCGTCATCACCGAGGGCGGCGCAGGCGCGACCGCCGCGGCGCCTATCGCGGCCAAAGTCATGGACGGATGCGTGAAGCTCGGTCAGGGCGCCTTCGACAAAGAGCTCACGCCCACGGAAGAGATCACGCAGTCCGTTCCGTATCACGGCACGGGCGCAGGAAGGGTCGACTAGCATGGCCGGATTCAACGAGATCGATCGCGTTCGCACGCCCGAGGGCGGAGTCGTCGGGTCGGGTTCTCCCGACGGCGCGACGCGACGCAAACGCGGCTTCATCGACGCCATTCCCAAATCCCTCGTCGCCGTGGCGCTCTGCCTGATCGCCTATGGCCTTCTGGTGGTATGGTCGGCGGTCCAAGGCAACGAGGACTACTCGTTCACACGCCAGCTGATGGGCGTGGGCTTGGGCGTGGTGGCCATGATGGTCTTCTATTCGATCGACTATCGCCAGCTTGCGGGCTATACCACGTTGCTCTTGATCGTGAACGTGCTGCTGATTCTTTCGCCTCATCTGCCGATCATCGGCGTCGAGGCGAAAGGCGCGCAGAGCTGGATCAACGTCGGCATGCAGCTGCAGCCGGGCGAGTTTGCCAAGATAACGGTGATTCTGCTCGATGCGAGCGTGCTCGCGCGCTACGGCGGCAACCTGGACGATCCGCGCGAATACCTGAAGGCCCTTGGCTACATCCTCATTCCCTTCGCCTGCATCATGACCCAGCCCGACTTGGGAACCGGTCTGGTCTATCTGTTCATCGGCGGCGTGACGCTCGTTATGGGCGGCGCGCGCCTGAAGTATCTGCTGATCACGCTGGGCGCGTTGGTGGCCGCGGTGGCCGCGGTGTTCGCTGTCGACGAGGTGTTCAAAAACGCCACGGGCGAATACAAGCTGCTCAAGCAGTACCAGCGCAATCGTCTTCTGGTCTTTTTGGACCCGGGCGCCGACACGTCGGGCGCGGGCTATAACCTCAACCAGGCCATGATCGCGATCGGTTCGGGCGGATTCTTCGGCAAGGGCCTGCTCAACGCGTCGCAATCGAGCCTGGGCTTCGTTCCCGAGGCGCCGACCGACTTCATCTTCTGCGTGCTTGCCGAGCAGTTCGGTTTCGTCGGCGCGCTTTTGCTGCTCGGCCTGTATCTGGCGCTCGTGCTCTCGTGCATCCGTATCGCGCGCAACGCCGGCGACCTGTTCGGCACGTTGATCGTGATGGGCATCGTGGGCATGTGGCTGTTCCAGATCCTCGAGAACATTGGCATGAACATCGGGCTCATGCCCGTCACGGGCATCCCGTTGCCGTTTATGAGCTACGGCTCGTCGTTCATGCTGGTCAATTTCTCGCTGCTCGGCCTGATCGGCTCGGTCTACGCGCACCGATGATGCGGAGAAGCGGTCGATAAACGCACGCTTGCGGGGCGGGCGTGGTAAGGTGAATCGAATGGCGGAATGCGGCGCATCGTCGCCCGCTCCGTCCGAATCGATCGTTCGAAGGGGAGATTCCCATGAAGAAGATACCTATCGATATCATGGCGGTGTTTCAGGAGGCGACCGACGTCGACGCCGCGCGCTCGGTGCCGCTGTGCGTCTCGGTGATGCTTGACGACACCGCCCCCGCCGACCTGGCCGCCTTCGTGCGCTCGTCGTTCGCGAGCGCATCGCCGCAGGCCCGCGTGTCGGTGAATTATTTCTCCGACGCCTCCGCGGTCTTCGATCCGCGCAGCGACATGGCGGTGATTGCCGCCGGCGTCACGCCCGAGGCGGGGCAGATCGCAGCGCGCGTGCGCGAGGCGGGCATTCCCGTCATAGTGGTCACCACGCTTCCCGAACTGGTCGATGCTGCGGCGCGCGAGCGCGGCTTCGCCATCCCCGAAGGCGACCTGATCGCGCCCGAAATCAAGGACGGCAGCATCGTGATGCTGTCCGAGCCGATCGACATCACCAAAGACGACGCCGATTCCGAAGGCGTTTATTCCGCCTTCGATCCGAGCAATCCGTTCGCTCTCGAGCCCATTCCGCTGACGCAGGAATTCTCCGACGAGCTTTCTCGCAAGATGGGCGAGTGGGTGGTGGCCGCGTTTCGGACCAAGCGTCTCGCATTCGCCCAGGCGTTCGATTTCGTGCGCAAGCCGCTTTCGGTCGAATCGGTGCGCGCCACATCCGCTCAGAACGCGGGCATCGGCCTGGTCGTGTTCATCCCGGGCGCCGACCTGCCGATCATGACGCTCAATCAGGCCAAGATGGTCTTGCAGATCGCTGCAGCCTACGGCCAGCCGCTGAGTGCCGAGCGCGTCAAGGAGCTCGCCGCCGTCGTGGGCGGCGGATTCGCATGTCGCGCCGTCGCGCGCCAGGCGGTCGGCGTGGTGCCTGCGCTGGGCTGGGCGATCAAGGCCGGCATCGGCTACGCCGGCACGAGCGCCATGGGCTGGGCTGCAATCGAGTATTTCGAGCACGGCGGCAACATGGCGGGTATCGCCGGCGTCGTCGAAGACGCGCGCCGCGCCGTTCAGGACGCGGCTGCATCCACGCGCACCGGCCAGGTGGCCAAGGAGGCCGCGGCCGAAATGGGAAGGCAGGTGCGCGACGCGGCGGCGTCGAAGGCCAAGGAGGCCGTGCGCGAGGCCCCCTCGAAAGCGCTCGCCTGCGCCCGCGGCATCGCCCGTTCTGCGGCCGTCGCCGTCAAGCAGGCCAACGACCGTGTCGCGCGCTAAGCGCTTCGCGGCTTTATACGAAACGACAGACAGGAATTTCCATGACCGACCTCTGGCCCCGCATCGAGGGGCTTTTGCGCCAGGCTGGCCGTTCGATCGAGCGTCCTGCCCGTTATCTGAATCACGAATGGGGCTGCACGTATAAACCCGAAGCCCCGTATCGTTTCTGCATGACCTATCCCGACACCTACGAGCTCGGACAGGCCAATCAGGCGGTGCGCATCCTGTGCAACTGCGTCAACGCTGTGGAGGGCATGGCGGCCGAGCGCGCGTTTTTGCCCGCCGCGGACATGTGCGACCTCATGAGGAAAGAAGGCATCCCCGCGTTCTCGCTGGAAAGCTGCGCTCCGATCGCCGAGTTCGACGCCATCGGCATCACGCTTCCGCACGAGCTCGCGGCCACCAACGTGCTCGAGTTCCTCGATCTGTCCGGCATCGCGCTGCGCGCCGAAGACCGCGGCGAAAACGACCCCATGGTGTTCGCCGGCGGCCCGTGCGCGTTCAACGCCGAGCCGTATGCGCCGTTTTTCGACGCGATCATGCTCGGCGAGGGCGAGGAGATGCTTCCCGAGCTTTTGGAGCTGCATCGCAGCATGAAGGCCGAAGGCGCCTCGCGCGCCGAGATGCTGCGCGCCATGTCTCACATGCACGGCGTCTATGTCCCTTCGCTTTACGATATGCTCGATGAGGCTGCGGCGCAGGAGCGCGGCACCTGGGCGGTCCCTCGCTACGAGGATGTTCCTGCCGTGATCGAGAAGCGTCTGTGGGACGGCTTCGCCGACTCCGACGCCTACGAGCCCATGATCGTGCCGTATACCGAGGTCATCCATGACCGATTCAACGTCGAAGTGCTGCGCGGCTGCACGCGCGGCTGCCGATTCTGCCAGGCGGGCATGATGTATCGCCCCGTGCGCGAGCGTTCGGCCGACAATATCGTGTCGGCGGTCTGTCGCGGTTTGGCCGAGACGGGTTATGACGAAGTGAGCCTGACCTCGCTTTCGTCGACCGACCACAGCCAGATCGAGCAGATTCTGCGCAGGCTCAATCGCGCGCTCGAGGGCAAGGGCATCTCGGTGTCCATTCCTAGCCAGCGCCTCGACTCGTTCGGTGTCGAGATGGCCGAGCTCGTCGCGGGCGGCAAGCGCGGCGGCCTGACGTTCGCGCCCGAGGCCGGCACCCAGCGTCTGCGTGACGTGATCAACAAGGGCGTCACCGAAGACGACCTGTTCGGCGCGATCGACGCGGCGTTCGCCGCAGGCTGGCGCCGCTGCAAGCTGTATTTCATGATCGGCCTTCCTACCGAGACCGACGATGATATCAAGGGCATCGCGAGCCTCGCGCAGCGCGCCTACGACCGCGCGAAGAAGGCGGTTCCCGAAAACCAGCGCGGCAACGTGCGCGTGAGCATTTCGTGCGCCCTGTTCGTCCCTAAGTCCCAGACGCCATTCCAGTGGGACGGCCAGATCACGCCCGAAGAGGCGAAGCGCCGTATCGATCTGCTGCGTCGCTCCGTGAAATATCGCGCCGTCGACGTGCATTGGCACGAACCCGACGTATCGCTCGTCGAGGCCATGATGAGCCGCGGCGGCCGCGACGTGGCCGAAGTGGTCGAGGCCGCATGGCGTTCGGGCACCCGCTTCGACGCATGGACCGAGCATTTCTCGCTCGATATCTGGAAGAAGGCGTGCGAGGAATGCGGCGTGAGCATGGAAGGCGTCGCCCAGGCAACGTATGACACCGACTACATTCCGCCTTGGTCCCATCTTTCCGCGGGCCTGTTCGTCAAGTTCCTTCAGCGTGAACGCAGGCTTGCCCAGGCGGAGAAGACTACGCCCGATTGCACGTTCGACCACTGCTCCGCCTGCGGCGTGTGCATGGGCCTGAACACCGAGATCCAGACCCAGGAGGTGCGCCATGGCTGATTTCCGTTTGCGCGTGACCTATCGCATGGCGGGCCGCCTTGTGATGCTGTCCCATCTCGAAGTCGCGCGCGCCCTCGAGCGCGCCGTGCGTCGAGCCGACCTGCCCTATGCCGTGAGCCAGGGCTTTTCGCCTCATATGAAGATGGCTTTCGGCGCCGCGCTTCCCGTAGGCGTCGGCGGCGATGAAGAAATCTTCGACGTGCAGCTCACCGAATACGTGGCCCCCGAGCGTGCGCTCGAGCGCCTTCGCGCTGCAAGCGCCGACGATTTGATGCCGCATGCCGCACGCTACATCACCAAAGAAGACGCGGCCGCCAGCGTGGCGTATCCGTTTTCGACCTACCGCGCCGTCCTTGCTTTCGACGGCGGACGCGACGACGATACGGCCTTGCAGCAGGCGGTTGCTTCGTGTGGGGTTCCCGAGCAGATCGTGGTGGTGCGCAAGAAGAAGGAGAAGGTGCTCGTGCCCTCCGAATTCATCGTGGGCGAGATGGAGCGTGAAGGCGCATCGTTGACTTTCACGCTTGAAGCGAAGAAGACGGGCAGCTTGAGGCCCGACGTCCTGCTCGACGCCATGCTTGCGAACACGGGCTTGCATGCTGTCTCGATCATGCGCGTGCGCCAGGCCGAAGGCTGCTAAAGACGCTCGCGCCTATTTCAACGTCATATATATGCAAGAGCCGCATTTCCGATTCTGCGCCGCCCTGCGGCAGAGAGGGTTTCGGAGATGCGGCTCCTTTTATGGGCTGTCGCAGGTTTTCTGCATCCAAGGCCCGAAGAGATGGGCCGCATCGATGAAGTTTGGGAAAAATCGTCGTCTCAGACCGAAAAATCGAAGCTCTGCCACGAAAGGGGACGGATGCTTCGCTGTCCTGTTTGAATAAATCTACGTTTAATTGCTTTATGAGTATAAATAAGGCATTTATGCCTTGATTGAAGGGCATCATGGGGCTTCGCTGTGGCAGAGCCTCGAAAAAACGGCCTGAGAGGCCGATATTTTCCAAGAAGGGTCGAGGTGGGATAGGGCTTTGTGCGCTTTTGCTCTGTGCAAGCCGAAAATCGTATCGCCAGCGCCTTCGGTGTCATTGGAAACCGAAGCTTATGCGCCTCGGGTAAAAAAGAAAAGAGCCGCCGAAGCGACTCTTTCGAATTCATATGGCGGGATGTACGAGACTCGAACTCGCGACCTCCGACGTGACAGGCCGGCGCTCTAACCAACTGAGCTAACACCCCGTGTTGTTGTCTTTCGCTCCTGCGTCAGACAGCTTGATTATATTACCTACAATCCAAGCGGTGTGCAAGTACTTTTTCAAAAAAATTTTCGTCGGCGCGAAAAAAGTCGATTTAGGCGAAAAAGGAAAGGCGCGCGCCCTGCTTTCCGCTTCTTCGGTGACGAATACGGAGTGCGGCCATTCTGTTAATTAACTTTATTATGTAGGTGCTACAATTCATGCGTTTCATTCGTCCGTCCTCGCACCGCCGACCGTCTTTTCGTGCGGCCCGCATCGCGACCGGGCGTCGGCTCATACGCCGAACGATGAGAAAGGAAAAAGTCATGGATCAAGAAGAGTCCGAAGCCTTGCGCGCGAAGCTCTACGATCTTATGGGACGCTTCCACCGGGAGCGCTACGTTCCCGCCGAGATGCTGTGCGGCCTGACTCACGCCGAGATGCAGATCATCCGCTGCGTGAGCATGGCGGCCGAAAGCGGGGAGCCCTTGAGGCCGTCCGATGTGGCCCGCCGTTTCGGCGTGACGCCGTCGGCCGTGTCCCAGTCGGTCAAAAAGCTTCAGATGCAGGGCTATGTGGAACGCGTGCGCTCCGATGAAGACAGCCGCTCGGTCGCGCTGGTCCTCACCGCGAAAGGCAAGGACCTCGCCGCACAGGGCCGCGCCGCTCATCGCGCTTTCATGGACGAGATGTTTTCCTACGTGGGAACCGACCGCATCGAACAGCTGGTCGAAACGCTCGAGATGGTGCTCGACTTCTTCGAGCAGAGTCCCTCGGTGAAGCGCTTCGAAGGAGAGGGGAAGGGCCCGTGCGCATAATACGGTATTTGAAAGAATCGAAGGCGGCCGTGGCCCTGGTGGTCGTGCTGCTTATCGTGCAGGCGTTCGCCGACCTGTCGCTGCCGCGCCTGACATCCGACCTCGTCGACGTGGGCATCCAGCAGGCGGGAGTGGAAGACACCGCGCCCGAGGCTTTGCGCCCGTCCATGTTCGAGGCCCTCTGCATGCTCGCGCCGTCCGAGGACGAGTCGTTCATCCGCTCGAGCTACGATCGGGCCGATGACGGCACGTACCGCCTGAACGCGCAGGGCGAAGAGCGGCGAAAGGAACTCGACGAGCGCATAGCGACGCCGTTCGCCCTGGCGTTTTTCGCCGAGTCCGCCTCCGAGCGCGCGGACACGCCGTCGGGTGACGCATTCGACCTCGATGCGCTGACGGCAGCGTATGCACAGGGCGCCGTTACGAAAGACGACGTGCTCGCCATGGCCGACGAGGCGCTGTCCGCCGTATCGGGCGTCGACGAATCCCTCGTCGCCCAGCAAGCCGTTTCCGCCGCGAAAGCGGAATACGAGCACCTCGGCTACGACATGGATTCGATGCAGATGCGCTATCTGCTGGGAATCGGCGGGCGCATGCTCGGGGTGGCGGCCCTCATGACGGCAGCGGCGGTCGCCGTCGGCTACATCGCGTCGCGCACGGCCGCAGGCGTCGCCAAGCGTCTGCGCGAGAGGCTTTTCGCCAAGGTGCTCGCGTTCTCCGACGCCGACGTGCAGAAATTCTCGGCCGCGTCGCTGATCACGCGCGCCACCAATGACATCCAGCAGATACAGATGGTCGTGACCGTGCTGCTGCGCATGGTGCTCTACGCGCCGATTCTCGCGATCGGGGGCATCGTCATGGTGTCGCGCACCGATGCTTCGATGAGCTGGATCATCGTGGTGGCGGTCGCTGCGATCTTCGCGACGGTCGCCGTGCTCATGGGGCTCGCCATGCCGAAGTTCAAGGTCATGCAGAAGCTGATCGACCGCGTGAACCTCGTGTCGCGCGAGATTCTCACCGGCCTTCCCGTGATCAGAGCCTTCGGTCGTCAGGAATATGAAGAGGACCGCTTCGACCAGGCCAGCAAGGCGCTCATGGGCACCCAGCTGTTCACCAACCGCGTCATGACGTTCATGATGCCCGCCATGATGCTGGTGATGAATGCGGTGTCGGTGCTCATCGTGTGGGTCGGCGGCTTCTCGATCGACGCGGGGACCATCCAGACGGGCGACATGATCGCGTTCATCACGTATTCGATGGTCATCATTATGTCTTTTCTCATGCTTGGCATGGTCTCTATCATGCTGCCGCGCGCCGACGTGGCGGCCCAGCGCGTCAACGAGGTTCTGGCCGCGCCGTGTTCCATCGTCGACCCCGCCGAGCCTGAACGTTTCGCGGGCCCTCAGCGCGAAGGCGCCGAAATCGTCTTCGACGACGTGACGTTTTCTTACGACGAGGAAAGCGATCCGGTGCTCAGCCATGTCAGCTTCACGGCGGAAGCGGGCAAGACGACAGCCATCATCGGATCGACCGGATCCGGCAAATCGACCGTCATCAAGCTGATCGAGCGTTTCTACGATGTCAGCTCGGGATCGGTCCGCATCGGCGGCGTGGATGTGCGCGACATGACGCAACACGACCTGCGCGCCCAGTTCGGCTACGTGCCGCAGAAGGCGTTTTTGTTCTCGGGCACGATCGCCGACGCTATCGGCTACAGCGACCCTGGGATGGGCGAGGAGCGCATGCGCATGGCCGCAGACCTTGCCCAGGCCGCCGATTTCATCGCCGAACGCGAAGAGGGGCTGCTCGCTCCCGTCGCACAGGGCGGTTCGAACGTATCGGGCGGCCAGCGCCAGCGCCTCTCGATCGCCCGCGCCCTTGCGGCCGACGCCCGCGCGTACCTGTTCGATGACAGCTTCTCGGCGCTCGATTACAAGACCGACGCCCGCCTGCGCGCCGCCATCGGCGACGGCTTGCGCGGCAAGACGGTCCTGATCGTGGCCCAGCGTATCTCGACCGTTCTTTCGGCCGATCGCATCGTGGTGCTCGAAAACGGCGCCGTGGCGGGCTGCGGCACCCATGACGAGCTCATGCGCACGTGCGAGACCTATCGCGAGATCGCGCTGTCGCAGCTATCGGAAGAAGAGTTGAAAGGAGGCGGTGCGCTATGATGCATCAGGATAAAGGAGCCATGCCGCCCCGCCGCCACGGCATGGGGGGACATGGCATGATGGGCGGCCACGGCGGCCATCATCGCATGATGCCCGGCGAGAAGGCGGGCGATTTCAAAGGCGCCATGAAGAAGATGCTTTCCTTGATGGCCGCGTTCAAGTTCGCGCTCGCCGCGGTGCTCGTCTTCGCCATCGGCTCGACGGCCTTCAACATCATCGGCCCCAAGGTGCTTTCGACCGCCACCACCAAGCTGTTCGAAGGCGTGGGCGCCAAAATCGCGGGAACGGGCGGCATCGATTTCGATGCGATCGCCGCAATCCTCGTCGCGACGCTCGTGCTTTACGGCCTTTCTGCCGCCTGCTCGTTCGTGCAGGGCTGGCTTATGACCGGCGTTTCGCAGAAGATCTGCTATCTTCTGCGCCAGCGGATCGCCGAGCAGATTTCGCGTATGCCGATGGGGTATTTCGAGCGCACGAGCACGGGAGACGTGCTTTCACGCATCACCAACGACGTCGACACGCTCGGCCAAAGCCTCAACCAGGGCTTGACCCAGCTGGTGACGAGCAGCGTCACCGTGGTGGGCGTCGTGGCAATGATGCTTACGATCAACGTCCCCATGACGCTGACCGCGTTTCTGGTCATCCCGCTGTCGTTGTTGCTGGTCAAGGCGGTCGTTTCGCGCAGCCAGCGCCACTTCCGCGTGCAGCAGAAAAACCTCGGTGCGATCAACGGCCAGGTGGAGGAGGCGTTTTCCGGCCACACGGTGGTGCGCGCCTTCGGCAAGGAAGACGAGGCGCTCGAGCAGTTTCGCGCGACCAACGACGTGCTGTACGAATCCGCGTGGAGATCGCAGTTCCTATCGGGTCTGATGATGCCCGTCATGAGTTTCGTGGGCAACCTCGGCTATGTGGCCGTGGCCGTGTCGGGCGCCGCGTTCGCGATCAGGGGAACGATTACGGTGGGCGACATCCAGGCGTTCGTCCAGTACGTGAAGAACTTCACGCAGCCCATGACCCAGCTTGCCCAGGTTTCCAACGTCTTGCAGCAGATGGCTGCGTCGGCGGAGAGGATCTTCGAATTCCTCGATGCCCCCGAAGAAGAGCCCTCGCGCGGCGAGGATGCCGTGCATGCGGCGCCGGGCGAAGTGGTCTTCGATCACGTCCGTTTCGGCTACGATGCCGACGAACCCGTGATCAAGGACTTCTCGGCGCGCGTCGAAAGCGGCTGCACCGTGGCACTCGTCGGTCCGACGGGCGCGGGCAAGACGACGATGGTCAAGCTGCTCATGCGTTTCTACGACGTGGATGCCGGATCGATCCGCATCGGCGGCGCGGACGTGCGCGACATCGATCGCGACGAGCTGCGATCGATGTTTTCCATGGTGCTGCAGGACACATGGCTGTTCAAGGGAACCATCCGCGAGAACATCCGGTACGGACGTCTCGACGCGACCGACGAGGAAGTGGAAGAGGCGGCCCGCGCGGCCTTTGCCGACCATTTCATCCGCACGCTTCCGGGCGGCTACGACATGATGATCAATGAGGACGCGAGCAATATCAGCCAGGGTCAGCGTCAGCTGCTCACCATCGCCCGCGCGATCCTGGCCGACCGCAGCATGCTGATCTTGGACGAGGCCACGAGTTCGGTCGACACGCGCACGGAGCGCCGCATCCAGATGGCCATGGACAGGCTCATGGAGGGACGCACGTCGTTCGTCATCGCGCATAGGCTTTCGACGATCCGCAATGCCGATTTGATCTTGGTGCTCGAGGACGGCGACATCGTCGAGCAGGGCACGCACGACGAGCTGATAGAACTCGGTGGCGTGTATGCCGAACTCTACGAAGCGCAGTTCGAAGGCGACGGGGAAGAGGAATAATCCACGGTTGCGAAGCGCCGCATGCATCAGAAGACGCATGCGACGCTTTTGTCTGCCGTCAGAGCGCTCGCGTGGTATAATTCTCTTTTTGTCATCTTGAATGAGCATCGGGAAACGAAGGGGCACGGGCCATGTCCGAAGAAGCCATACACAAGATCGCCGCATTCGATTTCGACGGCACGTCCATCCAGGGCAATTCCCCTGTGATCCTTGTCCGCCATCTGAACAGGCTCGATATGCTGAGAAAGCGTGTCATATCGAAGGTTCTCGCATGGGCGGCCGCCTACAAGCTCCGCTTGCCGCAAAGCGAGGCCTGGGTGCGAGGCCAGGTGTTCACCGCCTTCGAGGGCAAGCTGAAACAGGACGTGGACGATTTCCTCGCCGAATTCTACGACACGTTGATCGAAGCGCCGGGACGCTTCCGTTCCCAAGCCGACGCCGCCATGGAGCGCCTGCGTTCCGAGGGTGTCGAAGTGCTCATCGTATCCGCCACGTTCGGTCCGATCGTGCGCCGCGCCCAGGCGAGCCACCCGTTCGACGGCTGCCTGTGCACTGAAATGGCGGTCGACGGCGAAGGCCGCTATACCACGCGCGTCGACGGCGCCTGCATCGAGGGCGAAGAGAAGGTGAAGGCGTTGCGCGCTTACGCCGATGCCCGCTACGGCGCGGGAAACTGGGAGCTCGTCGAAGCCTACGGCGACCACCATTCCGATATTCCCATGCTCGCGGCCGCCACGCGCGGTTTCGCCGTCACGCCCGACAAGCCGCTCGCCCGCGAAGCGCGCCGCCGCGGCTGGCAAGTGCTCGATTGGGACGTGACTGTGGAGAAATAAGGGGCGTAACCCGAGTCTTTTGCTCGGCGTTTGCGGGATGCGCTCCTTCCCATTACACTGCAGTATGAGAACTGCTACCTTCGCGTAGGCATTTACCGCGCGGGGAATCGATGAACATTGCAAAGGAGGTGGGCGCATGCTCGAATCGAACGATAACGAAGCGAACATCGCCGACCAGCATCACGAAAACGACGCCTTCCGTCGTCCTGCGGCCGATTATTCCGCAGCCGCGCACGATGCCTACGAGGCAGGCGACCGCGTGCTCGCCATGCACCTGTACCTGACGGCTTACGAAGAGGCCTGCAAGCGAGGCCCGCTGCCCGATATGGAAGCGGTGGCCGCTCTGCGCGAGGCGTGGAAGGTCGCGTGCGAGCTGCGCGAGCGCTCGATCGCCGAATACATCTACGATAAGCTCGAGCCGCATCTGCCGACCGAAGAAGCGAAGGAATTCGCCGTCGACCTGCAGTCGATGGCGCTCGACAAGCTTTCCGAATTCGGCATTTCACGCGCCGACCTGGAAGACGTGGCCGACATGATTTCCGACGAAGTCGGTGCCCAGGCGCATATCTCCCGCGTCACGCCGCTCATGAGCACCGCGGCACCCGCCGACGCGCTCTCGCTTCCCAAAAAAGAGGACGAGCAGGCCGACGAGCAGGCTGCCGATGACGAAGCGCCGGCCGAAGGCGGCGAGAGCGCAGAATCCGAAGAAGCTCCTTCTAAGTCGTGTCTGACGGCTCGCCCGATGGGCTTTTCCGACCTGGTGGGCTTCGAAGCGGCCATCGAAGACGTCCGCGCGCTGGGCATCGGCGTGAAAGAGGACGAGGAATACCGCCTTCTGTTGGATACGCTGCGCGCTCAGCACGGCCTCGATAAGCTCTCGGCGGCGGGAAGCATCGTGTTCCGCGCGTCGTCGCGCGAAGACGCGAGCCTGCTTATGGCCGCCGTGGCCGGCGAGCTCGGCCTTCCGACGCTGCGCGTGCAGATGCAGCCGGGCCCCCAGGGCATGCCCGTGCTGTGCGTCACCACGGCGGCCGACCGTCCCGCCCGCATGAATAGCAACAGCAGGCTTTCTCTCGAATCACCCAGCGTGCTTCTGCTCGAAGACATCGACCTGTGGGGCGGCCCGCTGATCGAGGCGGCGTCGGCCACCGACGGCGAGGGCATCATGTTCGCCAGCATGTCGCGTGCCGCGCGCGAGGCGTTCGGCCTGATCGGCTCCGCCGTGGGCAATCCCGACATCTACGTGCTGGCATCCGTTGCGGGCGACGCGTTCGACCAGGGATTCCTCTACGATGCGATGGAGCCGATGAATATCGTCGACATCTATCTTCCCGACGAGCTGGAACGCCGCCGCATCTGGAACGCCATCGCGCTCGACCATCCTTCCATCCGCCAGCTCGACCTGGCGCGCTTGACCAGGGTTTCGCGCAATCTGGCCCGCTTCGACATCGTCGCCGCGGCGCGCGAGGCGGTGGAAGACGCCTACAGACAGGGTCTGAAGAATCGCCGCTATGTGCCCGTCACGCAGAGCATGATGTTCGAGCACATCGCCAACTTCCAGCCCCTCGAATCTGACGAATACCGCTTCCTTGAAGATGCGGTCGCCACCGATTTCCTCAATCATTTGGACGAACTCGAAAACCTCGACGATGCCGGTCGAGACGCCGTTTCAGGCGGGGAAGGCGAGGAATAGCCATGGAACTCACCCGTCGAAGCGATTACGCATGCCGCATCATCCGTGCTGCCTATGACAGCAAGGACGCCTACGTGTCCGTTTCCGAAGTGGCCGAACGCGAGAACATTCCGTACGCGTTCGCCCGCAGCATTCAGCACGACTTGGTGCATGCCGGCCTTCTGAAGACCGTGCGCGGCGCCAAGGGCGGACTGTCGCTCGCGTGCGATCCGAGCACTACGACGCTGCTCGAGGTG
Organism: Slackia sp.; assembly: GCA_029266945.1. Taxonomy (GTDB): domain Bacteria; phylum Actinomycetota; class Coriobacteriia; order Coriobacteriales; family Eggerthellaceae; genus Slackia. Next base: position 17,303 of record JARIED010000033.1, read on the forward strand.
CTCGAGGCCCTGCAGGGTCCGATCAACATGTCTCCCTGCGCTGCCGATTCCGGGTACTGTGAGCGTTGCGGCAAATGTGAGTTCCGCGGCGTGTGGAGGCGCGCCGATGACCTGGTGAAGGATTATTTCGGCTCCATCACGCTCGAATCGCTGTTCGAGGGGCAGCGTCGCGCATGACGGCCTCATTGCCGAACGGAATCTCGCGCTCGGCGGTCGATGCGTTCGTCGATCGTGTGCGCGAGCAAGGAGCCGAGTTGTATCGCGACCTTCCGTGGCGCAATACACGCGATCCGTATGCCATCTGGATTTCCGAAGTCATGCTGCAGCAGACGCAGGTCGCGCGCGTTCTGACGCGCTGGGAGCGTTTCATGTCCCGCTTTCCCACGGTGGATGCGCTGTCGGCCGCATCGACCGCCGACGTCGTCGAGGAGTGGCAGGGCATGGGCTACAACCGGCGCGCCCTGGCGCTTAAGCGCGCGGCGAATATCTGCGCGTCTGAATTCGGCGGGGCGCTTCCCGTGGGCGTCGACGAGCTTTGCGAGCTGCCGGGAATCGGAGAGGCGACGGCGGCGGGAATCACGGCGTTTTCGCGCGATGTTCCCTGCATATATATAGAGACGAACGTGCGCGCGGTGTTCATCCACGAGTTCTTTCCCGATGCTGAGCGCGTGACCGACAAGCAGCTGCGTCCGCTCGTCGAGGCGGCGTGCCCCTCCGAAGACGTGCGCGGCTGGTATTACGCGTTGCTCGATACGGGAGCGCAGCTGAAAAAGACCCACGCCAATCCGACGAGGCGCTCCGCTTCCTATACGCGCCAGAGCGCCTTCGAGGGGTCGCGACGCCAAAAGCGCGCCTGGATCGTGCGCGAAGTCATGGCGTGTCCCGGCATCGGCGACGAAGAACTGCTCGCCCGCCTCGACGCCGAGGAGCTGCGGGCCGGACGCGACCGCGTACCCATCGAGGATTACCGCTCGATCATGGCCGACCTGTCCCGCGAAGGATTCTTCTCTCTGACGGAGGGCGGCTGGAAGGCGTAGCGTCTCGGGTTTCCCGTTTCGTGTCGTTTCTCGCCAGGGCCTAGGCGCTGTGATATTCTTGACGCAGGTGTCGCTTCCCGTGCGGCGCCTTCGCGCATGCGCGCGCCGCCGAAGAGCGACGCGCCCGCGACCGTCTTCGTGGAAAGGGGAGAGACCATGGAACTGAAGGGAAGCAAGACCGAGAAGAACCTCATGGCGGCGTTCGCCGGCGAATCTCAGGCCCACACCAAGTATCTGTATTACGCATCGCAGGCGAAAAAGGACGGCTATGTCCAGATTCAGAACATTTTCGCCGAGACGGCGAAGAATGAGTCCGAGCATGCCAAGCTCTGGTTCAAGGCGCTGCACGGCGGCTCGGTCCCTTCGACGCTCGAAAACCTCGCCGACGCGGCGTCGGGCGAGAACTACGAGTGGACCGACATGTACGCCGAATTCGCCGCGACCGCTCGCGAAGAGGGCTTCGACGAGCTCGCCCGTCTTTTCGACGGCGTGGCTGCGGTCGAAAAAGAACACGAGGCCCGTTATCGCAAGCTGATCGAGCGTATCAATGCGGGCGAGGTGTTCAAGCGCGGCGAAGTGCACGCGTGGAAGTGCAACAACTGCGGCCATATCCACATCGGCACGGAGGCTCCCGAAGTCTGCCCGGTGTGCAACCATCCGCGCGCCCATTTCGAAATCCGCGCCGAAAACTACTAAGGCCGGGCCCATCGTCTCAAAGGGATGGCGTGCGAAGCGCCGCATGCCCTGCAAGGAGCCGCATATATGCATGCGGCTCCTTGCATTTTAATCATATGCATAGTTTTGTATCGCCCATTTGACACGAGTGCGCGACCGACTGCTTTTTCTACCGGATACCTCGTTTTCCATCCATCACCTTTCTTGGGTGATAGGCCATCTTTATACGTCTCTGACCTGGGGCATGTTACCGAGTACCAAAAATGTAATATTCAGTTGCTACAGCATCATATTTTCGTAACATTTTTATGCCTTTGAACAGGAATTTTGCATAAATGTCATTTTTAGGTGTCAAGACGGTAACAGTTCGCGCATAATGCCGCCTGTCAGTATTTTCGACACATCTAATAGGAGGTGTATGTATGGACAACGAAGCCACTGTCTCAGAGTTTCAGGGCATGCTCGATTCGCGAGGAGTCTCGCGTCGTAGCTTCATGAAACTGTGTGGCACGCT
>JARIED010000019.1 GCA_029266945.1 Slackia sp.
CACGATCGAAGGCAATGGGTTTTCCGCCGCATTCGACAAGCTGCACGATGGCGACACGGTGGAAATAACCTATGCCGCGCGCGTGGAAGACAAAACGCTTGCGGGAACGGATGTGGTCAACACGGCCCTGTTGACGGCCGACGAACTGGACAAGCCGCTCAGCGACGACGCCGTAGTGACCGTGCCGCCCATCGAAGACGACGCGAAGCCCGCTGAAAAGCCCCACGATAAGCCTGCGGCGGCGGCGATCGCTCCCGCCGCTCCCGACAAGCCGACCGCCACTCCGCCGAGCAGTCCCGCAGCGTCGGGAAAGTTCATCAAAACGGGCGACGCGACTATGACAATCGTCGCAGGAACCGTCGGCGCAGCGCTCCTTGCCGCTGCCGCGGCGGCCATCGCCCTGAGGCGTAGACACGCGGGAGGGCGCACGACGCATTCGCAGGCGCTGGCGCGCGCGGCCGAATACGGTTCGACCGGAAACGACCGCATGACACGATAGATAGCACATGAAGCGCGACGGAATCCGCCGCGCCGAAACAAAGGCCGAGAGGGCAACGAACCCTCCCGGCCTTTCATCGTTTTCGGCCGAAAGAACGAACGTAATAAGGCGGCGGCAACCGAAGAACCAAACAGACGATCGTGGGGTACACTTGGCAGCAGCAAACCATCCCGCGGCCGAAGTCGTAAAAGGAGCATCGCCCATGGGCAACTGCCTCGTCGCGCAATCAGGCGGCCCCACCGCCGTTATCAACGCAAGCCTCGCCGGCGTCGTCAGGGCGAACCAGCTCAATCCCCTGTATGACCACGTCTCGGAGGCCTGCACGGCATCGAAGGCGTTTTGGACGGCAAGCTCTACGACCTCACCGACCTCAGCGCGCGCGAGCTGAAAATCTTGAAGCAAACGCCCTCCAGCGCACTGGGCACCTGCCGCTACAAGCTCAAGCGGGGCGCCGACGCCGACTACCGCCGCTTGCTCGAAGTCATGGACGCCAACGATATCGAAATCATGTTCTACATCGACGGCAACGGATCGATGGACACCGTAGACGCGTTGGACAAGTGGGCCGAAAGCGTCGGCTGCAAGAAACGCTTCGTGGGCATTCCGAAAACCGTCGACAACGATCTGGTTCCCGTCGACCACGCGCCGGGCTTTCCGAGCGCGGCGAAGATCGCAGCCCAGATCACGCATGCGACCTACCTCGACTATGCCGCCTACACGCGCCCCGAGGTATTCGTACTGGAAACCATGGGCCGCGATGCCGGCTGGTTGGCCGCAAGCTGCTGCCTTTCAGGCAACGTGGACCTACTGGTCCTACCCGAGATAGATTTCGACAAAGACGCCTTCCTGGCCGAAGCCAAGCGGAAATTCGACGAGAAGGGCGAGTGCTACATCGTGGTGAGCGAAGACGCCCACTATGCCGACGGCACCTACATTTCCGCTGGAGAGCGCACCGACGAAGGCTTCGAGCACCCCGTTTTGGGAGGCGCCGGCGCCACGATCAAGCAGATGATCGTGGATGCGGGCATCGTGCCGCGCGGCGTGGTGCAAAACCTTTCCCGCGCGGCGCGGTCGAGCAACTTCGCCCAAAGCCTGATTGACGTAAACGAAGCTTACGAGCTGGCCATGAGCGCCCATATGCGATCCGCCGACCCGGCCTTCACCGGATACGTGGTGGGCGTGCGCCCTCGCACGGCCGAAGAGATAGCGGCAGGCGCCTACGATGCACGCTATTTCGCCGCGCCGGCCGACCGCTTCGCCAGGCACGTGAAGCACTTCCCCTGCGAATGGATCCTTCCTCATTACCAAGGCATCACCGAAGAGGCCTTCGCCTACTTCAAGCCGCTGGTCGAAAGCGAGCCGAAGCTGATTTACGACGGCGCCATGCCCGCCACCATCACGCCGTTCAACAAACGCTGATAGAACGCGCATCGTCGACGAGCGGCCACGTCGCCAAATGGCGGCTACATCACCTGATGTCTGCGGAAGAACACCGCCGCAAGCGGCAGGCACGCCGCGAACAGCACGCCGTATACAAGCGCCTGCATACCCACGAGGTCGATTACGAAGCCGCCGAAGGGATACGACATATACTGCCAGAACATGAAAGGCGCCGCCAAGCCGCTCGTCGGGAAAAGCGCGCTGAGGCGCATAAGAGCCCCGACGCCGCCCGTGGGTATCATGCCCGTCAGAAGAACAAGCGCCACATCGATGGCAAACACCGAGAGCATGGAGCGCATCACCGACGAAAGCAGCAGCGTCAGGCCCGCGAATCCGAGCGTCATCAGGTAGGCGATGCCCGTCATGGTCGCAGCCGCCTGCGCCATGGTCAGGGCATACGGCGACGAAACCGCGCTTATCTGAATGGGCAGTTCGGCGCCGCCCGCACCGTGCGCGCCGAGCGATACGACGAAAACAATGCCGGCGCACAGCGCGAAATACGCCGTTGCAAACAAAAAAGCCGCGACAAGCTTCGCCGCCACCAACCTTGAGCGTCCATAGCGCGACGACAGAATAACGCTGTCGGTGCGCTCCTGGTATTCCGCCGCGAACATCGGCGCCAGCGCCACGCACACGGCGATCATCGCGAACGCCAGAAAGCCCATGCAATCCATGATGTTTTCCCAGCCGCCCGCATAGCCGTACGCGATCGGCGTAGAAACTTCGGCCTGCTTTTGCGTCCAATAAGCACGCTCGGTCTCGGAATACGTCCATGCGCCGCCTTGGCCGTCATCAAGGATCGACTGGGTTTTCTGCGCGAGCGCCTCATAAAACGGAGTCTCGGGCGAAGGACCCAGCAGAGCCGACACCTGGATGGGCTCTTTGCCACCCGAATTCCACGCACTGAACAGCCACGGCCAATACCCCGAGCCGTACAGCTCACGCGCGCCCTGTTCGCCATATGCCGTTCGCACCGCATCGTAGGCCGCCGCATCGCTCATAGCCGCCACTTCTTTGGGGTCGAGTTGGGAAAACGCCATGTCGAAATACGCAGCCGTCTCGGCCTCGATACGCTCGTCGGTCAAAACGCCCGCACGGGCCTCGGCGTTCGCTTGGCGCTGATAGATCGCATCGAGCCCCGAAAGAATCTCGTCGGTGTTGCTCGTGGTTTTCGTCTGCAGCACATTCAGCGCCATAATCGCGCATAGCACGGCAACAATCGCCAAGCATGTATACCGCGTCGATTTACGCGCGACAATCTTCTTGAGCTCGAATTTCACCAGGTCGAACATGGCTACCTCCTTCCGCCGAACAGGCCGTTTTTACGAGCATGGCGCCCTTCCGGCACCTCGCCGAAACCGCCGCCCGCCATGCCGGCGCCCGCATCGTCTTTGAACGTGTACAGGTACAGATCCTCCAACGTCGGCTCGACGGAGACCGCGCCCGCCACGGGCGCCTCGTCGGCTGCCACGCGTACCACCGCTCCGCCGTCGGACGTGTAATGCACGTTGCACACGCACGCGGAAGCCGAAAGCCCATCGGCCTGGCGCGACGAAACGCGGCATTCCCACACTTTGCCCGCCACGGACGACACCACCGCATCGGGGCGCCCGCGCAGCACGAAGCGGCCGGCCTTCATCACCAGAATGTCATCGGCGATGTATTCCACGTCGGACACGATATGCGTGGAAAGCAGCACGATCTTGTCCTGCGAGAACCCCGAAATCAGATTCCTGAAACGCACGCGCTCTTTCGGATCGAGGCCGGCCGTCGGCTCGTCGAGAACCAAAACCGTCGGATCGTTAATCACGGCCTGCGCGATGCCCAGCCGCTGTTTCATGCCACCCGAAAACGTGCGCACCTTGGCCTCCGCATGGGCGGCAAGGCCCACTTCCTCAAGCAGCTCGGCGCAACGCAGCTTGGCCGCGCAGCGGTCGATGCCCTTCAGCGCGGCCATGTACATCATGAAATCCATCGCCGTGAAATCGGGGTAGTATCCGAAATCCTGCGGAAGGTATCCCAGCATGGCACGGTATTCGTCACCCATACGCGCGATGTCCGCGCCGTCGAACGCGATGCGGCCCGCGCTGGGCTTGAGCACGTCGCACACCATGCGCATGAGCGTGGTCTTGCCGGCGCCGTTCGCGCCCAGCAGGCCGTACACGCCAGGGCACAGCGTCGCCGACACGTCGTGCACGACGGGCTTTTCCGCAAACCGCTTGGTCAGATTTTCAAGGGAAAGCTCCACGGTTTCCTCCTATCGGTTGATGAACGACGAATCGAACAAGAGCATGCACGGCGAAGCGGCCGCATCGGCCAGCCACGCCCGAGCTTCGCACCCCGACCAGACCGCAGCAGCGGCGGCAGCGGCGGCCCACACCCACACGGCGGCCTGGTCGTACACGCCCGGCATCTTCGCCACCAGGAAATACGCAGCCGCCGAAACGGCAACGCCCCAGGCCGCGGCCGCCACGAGCGCCGATACGCCTTCAATGCGACGCGCGGCCGCCAGGCATCCGGCAACCGTGACGCAATACGGCGCGAACGCATGCAGCAACGTGACGGGCGCCCCCGCGGCAGGATCGACGAACGAGCCGACCAGCGCAACGGCGGCAAAGCCGACGGCATTCGAACAGGCCAGAACCGCCATGCGCGCCACTGCGACCGACCGGGCGTCATGCATGCACGAACGCTCCAGCTCGACGATGCCGCACATGCGCGATGCCGCCATGTCGGGCAAGCCGCACACGGCAATCGCCGCGCCCGCCAAGCAGGCATACAACCCCGATGCCGCATGTTCTCCCCCGGCGTTCCACAGCAGAACCACCACGAGCACCGTGCACGCCTGCAAAACCCATGCGCGCGCACCCATGAAGCGGGCCTGCACCGCCACGAACCACGCCGCCTCGGAAACAGCGCGAGCGCACGCCGAAAACGTCGGCCGCGCGACGCGGACAGGCGACATCTCGGCGCGCAGGCAGCACGCTTCATCAGCGGCGGCGCGCTCGGCGCGCATGTTCCGGACCTCTTCGACGACCGCTGAGACAACGGCACGCTCGGACGCTTCGTCGGCAGCAGGACGCTGCGCGCGGTAATAGGCGCACAAGGCGTCTTCGGCCTGACCAGAAAGCAGAGCACCGTGTTTTTCTTTGTTGAAAGACCTCATGAAAGCCCTCCGTCCGATTCGAAGGAGTAGGCGTCGCGCACCTGCGCGAGCGCACGCTTGAGCAACCTGTTCATCGCGAACCGCGATATTCCCATGACCAGCGCGGCCTCGACCACGCCGAGCCCCTGGTCGAAGCGAAGCTCGATCGCCTCGCGCTCGTCGGGGGCAAGCCGCGCCAGCACCGATTCCATCTCGACGGGATACGCGTCGCAAGCCCGCGGCGCCGAAGCTTCGTCCAATTCGACGAACTGCGGCCTGCGCGAGCACGACCGGGCGGCATCTGCGCACAGGTTTCGCGCGATGGTCAGCAGAAGCGCGAGCGGTTTGCCGCGCTCGTCGTAGGCGCCGGCGCTGCGCACGAACCGCAAGAATGCTTCCTGCGCAATATCATCGGCGGCATCGCGAACGGGCGCGTGGCGCCTGCAGTACGCCAGCACGTCTTCGTAATGCTGCTCGACGATACGCCCGGCCGCGGCGTCGTCGAGCGTTGCTTCATGGCTCCTCAAGCGTTTCTCACCTCCTATCCCCTTTAACGACGGCGACGCGCAGAATGTGCGCGCAGGCCTGGAAAAACTTCATTCGCTTCCGGCGGACTTTGACACCGCACGCGTCGAAAATCAATGCGACGAAGAGAGCGGCTTCGAGCAGTGCAACAAAGCGCCTGGTCGAAGCCGAAAACGAAACAAGGCGCCCCGAAGGACGCCTTGTCGGCATGCAATTCGCGCCATTACGGAATTCGCGGCGGGCGCGCTACTCCTCGCACACGGCCCACACGCGGGCGGGAAGGCCCGATGCGCCTTCGATGCGCGGCCAGGCCACGAACACGATGGCACCCGCAGGCGGCACCTTGTCCAGGTTCGCAATAACCTCCACCTGCAAGTGGCACGTATCGAGCACGTAGCGTTCCACCGCCAAGTCGTCGGCCTCTGCAGCAAGGTACGACGCATCGGTGTCGAAGGTCTCGTGGCCGTTCATGGCCACGCCGCGCTCTTCGAACAAGAACTTCAGCGTTTCGATCGACCAGCCGGGGCAATGCTCGCCGCCATCTTCGTCCAGGTTGCACAAGGCATCGTAGTTCGGCCAGCGCTTGTACCAGTCGGTACGCAGCGCGACGAACGCACCCTCGGGAATGCGGCCGTATTCGGCTTCATAGGCAAGAACGTCATCGATGGTCACGGCGTAATCGGGGTTTTCGGCGGCCTTCGCGGAAATGTCGATCACGCACAGCGGATAGGCGCTCTGCTCCACGCCGAACTCCTCAGCGGCAGGGCGGCCTGGCATGAAGTGCATGGGAAAATCGACATGCGTGCCGAACTGACCAGGGAATTTATAAGTGTGAATGCGGCACGAAAGCATTTCCTCGTCGTAATCGAACACGGTCTTGCACAGCTCCACCGAGCCGTCGGGGATGCCGCCCCAATACGGGCTTTCGTTCGTCAGCGGATGGGTCAGATCGACCCAACGGCAGCGCTTCAACTTCTCAAGATCGCCCCACAAGCTCATGATGCCTCCTTACGCACCCGATCGACGCGACCGCCGGCCGATCCGCATGGTGAAGCGAGCCGGGCGGGCGTCGAAAAAGGCGCGCCGCCCTTTACAGCGCGCCTGAACTATCGCCCACTATTGTGACGTATCGAAAGAAAAGTTGCACGCGAAACAAGGCACGCGTGCATGATGCCTGCCGCTGCCGCGCGGGCGAACCGAATGCGTGCAACGAAACAGGGGCTTCGAAGGCAGCGCAGGATACGTTTTGCGGCGCCAGCCGAATGAGCACGCGGAGCAACCCCGACGTGCTTCCCGCCGCCATTCGCGACCTTGCAACGCCGACCCAATACACAAGCGCCAACGACTTCGACGAAACAGCCGAGCATACATGTTTCAGCCAAAGGGCCCAGCAGAAAGAGCGTGGAATGATGCCGGCCGAAAAAAATCGACCCCCTACGTACGGGGGTCGATTGCCATTCGAAAGCCCTGAAACGCTATTCGTACATCGCGTTGATGAAGCGCATCACGACCGCGGACGCCTCGGCGCGGGTGGCGACGTCGTTCGGATCGAGCAGGCCGCCGTAGCCGTCGACCACGCCCGCGGCCTCGCCCCAGGCCGCGGCGTCCTCGAACCACAGGCCCTCCGCGTCGGCCGCGGGCTTGACCGGGTCGATGGGCAGGGTCGCCGCGCCGTCGGCGGCGGCCTTGTCGGAGACGGTCGCCTCGGCGGAGAACGTACCGCCCGTAATGGAAATCATCACTCCGTTCTTAGAGCCGGGAGACAGCTCGATGCCGCCGAACGAACCGCTGCCCGCAATAGACAAGCTCGCCTTCGCAGCGTCCGCACTGTCGCATACGACCACACCAGCCACATTGCCCGTGAAACCCTCGTCGAACGTGACGCTCACGCCGTCCCCGTAACCGCCCGATTTCCAGTAGCAGACATCGAGCGCCTTGACGGTGGAAGACGAAGCGAAGATGTTCGTCGCGCCCTTCATGACGACGATGCCGTTGTTGAAGCTCAGCGCATAATCCTCGCCGCCGACCTGGTTCGTGGGGTCAACCGTCAAGTTCTCGAAAGTCACGTTCGCATAGTTCTGGAAAATGCGCTTGATATTTTTCGCACCCTCCGCGACAGCGATAGCGCCGTTCTTGAACGTGAGGTTCGAATCTTTTAGAAGCTGGAAGGCGTTCGTCTGGGCATCAGGCGAACCCGCACCAGGGTCGTTCACGACATAGCGGTGTCCGCCGAAATCGAGTGTGAAATCCCTACCGCTCGGCACAGCAATTCCCTGCGCGTCAAGAATATCGGCCTGAAGGTAGACGGCTTCTCCCTTGCCCACGCCAATATTGCCCGCGGCAGGATCGATGAACGCCTGGAGCGCTCCGAAAGAACCTGGATAGAATGATTTGGTGCCATCCTGGTTATATGCGTATTCATATGTAAGGTAGTCGACGGGCTTCACGTCGGCAGGAGTTTCGTCCCAAACCCAATACGCCACGGCTCGCTGACCGACAGGCAAAATAATGGGCGCAGCCGCTGTGTCGATCGAAGCAACCTTGTTCTGGCCCATGGTGAATCGATCGTTCGAAAGATCGAGCGGCGCAGCGGCAGAACCCCTCACCTGAATATAGTGAGCGAAGGTGTCGAACTTGAACTCGTTGCCCGACACATTCGCGCCCGCAGCCCTCTGGAAGAAAAAACGAGCCAGCATTATCGAATGTATTGCCTGTAATGACGAAGCCCGTTGCATCGCCATCGCTGGCACTCGTGATGCACGTGGCTTCACCGCCCGGCCCGCCCGTCGGTGCGGGGCTGACACTGAAAACAGAGTTCTCAAAATGGGAGTCCTTGACGGTCACCTTTCCGTTGATGTTCAGCAGCATGGTGCGGGATGCGCCCTTGAACATGCTGCGATCGAACGTAAGACTGCCCTGCGAACCCTGGCCGTTCATATACAAACCGTACGACCACTGCGATGCGTCATACTGAACGCCATTATTCTGCGCATCGTTGGTGAACAAGCAGTCGACAATCGCAATCGCCGCGTTATTCCCGCTCAAAACATGCGAAGCGGTATCGTTGTATGCGGCCGTAAGCGGATATTTCACTGTGACGTCATTCATCGCGATGTTCGTACCTGCGGCCGCGTTGCCGACCGTCAAAACTTCCGAATTGACGGAAGTCAACGTGAGATTCCGCAAAGTGCCCTACCCAACTTGGTGTGGCCGCTGATGGCGTACTTACCCTGGCCGTCCACGACGACATCTTTGTCGATGGCCACGCTCTCGACCGCATCGCCCTCGAGAACGATCGTCGACCCATCGGTCGCAGCAGCAAGGGCGGCGGCGAGGCTCGTATAGATAGCGCCTTCCTGAACGCCCGCAGGGTCAACCGTCAGCGTAATGTCGGCCTCCACCGAGGGCGCCTCCATATCGCTCGGAGCCGATGCGCCGTTTTCCACACCCAGCTGCACCTATCCGGCTTCTTCCGCAAGCGCGGTCGCGGGCACCGCCGTCGGGACTAACGCTGCGGAAAGCAGCACCGCCATACCGAGATTCATCGCTTTCTTCTGTTCCATATTTCATTTTCCCCTCGTCGTCGCGACCGGACGTGCAAACAAGCAACCATCATGATGAATTCGCTGTCATTTACAACAAAAGCGGGCCGAAGCCCGCTTTGCACGTCCGATCAACGCAAGACCGTGCGCCGTAGCGCAACGCAGCCGCAAAAGAAGAGCGCTACTTCGCCGCTAAAACGCCCTAGTCCTCGATCGCCAGCTTGAGAGCCTGCGCAAGCTGGTCCGGGCAGCTGGTCGCGCGCGGGCCGCACGTAGTTCCCTCAAGCAGTTCGGCCACGCGCTCGGCAGGCATCCCCTCGACAAGCTTGCCGATGCCTTTAAGGTTGCCGTTGCAACCGCCTTCGAAGCTCACGTTGCGCACCGTTCCATCGACCACGTCGAACTGGATGGAGCGAGCGCACGTTCCGCGCGTTTTATACGAATACATGGTTCTCCCTTCGATTCATCGGCACATCCTCTGGCGCGCCGCTTTTCCTTTTAGAGCCCGCAACACCACGCCACAGAAGACGGTCGACACGCCGTTCACGCCGCACAATGCCCTGCGCCCTACACGCTATAAGACCAGTCAGCGCCTTCGGCCCACAGCCCGCGTTCGCTGTGATACGCATCCAGCTGCAACGCCCTAAAAATGTTGAAATACGCATCGTCGGGCTTGAACTTGTGCGCCATGGCGTACCCGTCAGTCAGCATGCGACCGTTTAGCATCTTCGCCTTGATTTCGTTCACGTCAGTGAAGCTGTTCGGCTTCACGCTCCAAACGAACCGTAAAAGATCGCCGTCCTTGTCCGCATTCGATGTGTCTTTCTGCAGATACACAAGATCGCCCACATGCACGATGGAGGCGAGATGCTTGGCGGATCGTTCGCCTTCGGGCGTATTCTTCTTCGGGTCGTCGTTCGCGGCCTCGGGCGTATTGATGCCCGTCAGCCGAACCATATAGGCGGTGTCTCCGATATCGACCCACAGCGTATCACCGTCGACGATTTCGATCACCTGCGCCTCTTCGAGCTTGGTTGAAACCGTATGGCGCAAGCCCACCGACGCCACCTGATCACCCGGCGCAAGCGCCGCCACGGCCCGCTGATTGGCAAGATGGTTCGCCGAAAGCACCTGGTCGGTCAAAACCTCCGAGGGAATGAAGGCCTTTCCGCTTGCGAACGACAGCACGACGCCGACCACCAGCACCATTGCGGCGGCCATGGACTTCTGCTGTGTAGGAGTCAATCGCGACATGCCTGGATTATAATCGGCGGGACGTACACGCGACAGGTCACACCGAAACCGCACGCCAATGCCATATCACCGCGCTCGAGCGGCATCCCGAAAACACCGACCGACGAAGGAGGCGCACATGCCCGAAGCACGCCGAGCGGCCTTGGCCGCCTGCACCGCAGCAGCCCTCCTTGCGGCCACGCCCATGCCGGCTCCGGCCGCCGATTCGTCGGGAAGCATGAGCATCGAAGCCGCGGCCGAAGCGCTGCGCAACGAGCTCGAACCCACCATGACAACCTTCGAAAAACTGCAGGAGCAGCAGGCGTCGCACCGCAATATCGACATCAGCAACGCGCGCGTGCAGGGCCTGCAAGACGTCATGTACGACGGCAATCCCGTACGCCCAACGATCACGCTCAAGCTGGACAAGAAAACCCTGGTCGAAGGCTCCGATTTCGACGTGGTGTTCAAAGGCGACATCGTGAATCCGGGCAACGTGTCGGTGACCATAGTGGGCAAAGGCTCCTATATAGGATCGATTGACGCCGGATTCTCCATCGTTCCGGGCGACCTGGCCTACGCGACCATCGACGTGATTCCCGACCAAGAAGAGACGGGCGAAGAACTGCAACCCGCCCCCACTGTGGAAATGGGTGGGAAAACCCTGGTCGAAGGGGTGGATTACACCGTGTCGTACGACGATAATCTGGAGAAGGGGACGGCGACGGTGGTAGTCGCCGGCATGGGAAACTGCACGGGGCAGCAGCATGCCACCTTCGAGGTTCTCGAAGCGCCTGACAAGCCGAAGTGCGGCGCCCTTGCCGCCGCACTTCCCTTCGTGGCAGGGCCCGCGATCGTGGCGGCCGTGGCCCTGGGCATCCTCGCTTTCACGCTGGCGCGGCGTAAGCATCGCTAAAAACGCAGACGAACGCACGCTTCGGCACGCTCCCCGTAGCGCCTCATGACGCAATGGGGAGCGGCCGTCGTCCGATCGGGCGACGGCCGCTTTTTCATGAAGCTGCATTGCGGAACAAAGGCCGGCTTGAAGCGCGGCGCGCAAGGCGCCGCCGGCTTTCGGCGCTTACGCCATTTCGGCTTCGTAGCCTTCCTCCACTACGGCGGCCACGAGCGTCTCGTCGGCCACGTCGGCGTCGAGCGACACCACAGCGCGCTTCGCATCCAGGTCCACGTCGGCCGAAGCCACGCCTTCCACGGCTTCCAGGGCCTTTTTCACATGCGCCACGCAACGGACGCACATCATGCCTTCCACATGCAGGGTCTTTTCCATCAGAGATTCCTTTCCTTCGTATTCGCACGCCGCGTCAAGCGGCCCTTTTCCTTCTCCGGCGGGCACATCTACTGCGATCACGCGCAGTTCGCCCGCGGACGCACCCGCCGCAGGCTGCGCGGCATCGGCCGTCTGGAAACGCGGGCGCCATCCACGCAAACGCAGTGCGTTGCCCACTACGCAGACCGAGCTTAAGCTCATAGCGGCCGCCGCGATCATGGGGTTCAGGTTCACGCCCGCCCACGAAAGCACGCCCGCAGCCACCGGGATGCACACCGCATTGTAGATAAGCGCCCAGAACAGGTTCTGCTTGATGATGCGCATAGTCGCACGCGACAGGCCGATGGCAGCGGGCACGTCCATCAGGTCGCTACGCATGAGCACCATATCGGCCGCATCCATGGCGATGTCGGTCCCCGCGCCGATGGCGATGCCCAAATCGGCGCGCGCCAGCGCCGGCGCGTCGTTGATGCCGTCGCCCACCATAGCCACGCGACCCTCGCCGCGGCGCGCAAGGTCGGCCACTTCGCGTTCTTTGTCGGCAGGAAGCACGCCCGCCACCACGCGGCCAACGCCGCAGGCGCGCTGCACCGCAGCCGCCGTGCGTTCGTTATCGCCCGTAAGCATGACCGTGTCGATGCCCATGGCCGTCAGCTCGCGCACCGCCGCCGCACTGGTCGGCTTCACCGCGTCGGAAAGCGCAATCATGCCGATCGCACGGCCGTCTTGTGCCACGAATAGCGGCGTGGCGCCTTCGGCCGCTGCGGCTTCGGCATACGAAGAAAACGCCGACGCATCGATTTTCAAAGCATCCATCAGGCGCGCGTTGCCCACGGCGATGCGCGCCTTGCCTGCGCGCGCTTCGATGCCGCCGCCTTCGTGCTGGCGAAAATCGTCCGCCGCGGCGAACGGAACGCCGCGCTTGCGGGCGCACGCCACGACGGCCTGAGCTAACGGATGCTCGGAAGGCGCTTCGGCGCAGGCAGCCGCCGCAAGCACGTCGTTTGCGCACGCGGGGATTGCCGCGGCGATCGCCGTCGCCTCGGGCGCGCCCTGCGTAATCGTGCCGGTTTTGTCCAACACGACGGTCTTCACATCGTGCGCCGTCTGCAGCGCTTCGGCGGCTTTCGCCAAAATGCCCAGACGAGCACCGCGGCCCGTTCCCACCATGATCGCCGTGGGCGTTGCCAGGCCCAAAGCGCACGGACAGGAAATGACGAGCACCGACACGGCATGCGTCAAGGCCGCGGCCAGACCCGCGCCGGAAGCCAACCATACGACGAACGTGACCAGCGCGATCGCGATGACCGCGGGAACGAACACGCCGCTGATCTTGTCAGCCAGCTTCTCGATCGGCGCCTTGGAGCTCGTGGCCTCGTCCACCATACGCACGATGCCGGCGAGTACGGTGTCTTCGCCCACGTGTTCGGCGCGCATGACGAACCATCCCGACTTCACCACGGTAGCGCCCACTACGCGGTCGCCTTCGCGTTTGTCAGCAGGAACGCCCTCGCCCGTAACAGCCGATTCGTCGACGCTTGCCACGCCCTCCGTCACCACGCCGTCCACTGGAACGCGTGCACCGGTTTTCACCACCACGAAATCGCCCGGTTGCACGTCGGCAAGGGGCACCTCCCGCTCGCCATCGGGCGTGCGCAGCAACGCCGTTTTCGGCGACAGGTCCATAAGCGAAGTCACAGCATCAGTGGTCTTGCCCTTCGCGCGGGCCTCGAAATACTTGCCCAGCGTAATCAGCGTGAGGATCATGGCCGCCGATTCGAAATACAAATCCATGGCCGCGGCATGGGCGGCCTCCATCTGCCCCGAACCCAACGCGGATCCGACCCGATACAGGGCCGCCACGCCGTATATGGTGGAGGCTGCCGAACCCAGCGCAATCAGCGAATCCATATTCGGAGAGCCGTGAACCAGGCTTTTGAACCCGTTGGAAAAGTACTTGAAATTGACGAACACGACGGGCAGAAGCAGCAGGAACTCGGTGAGCGCAAGCGACATGATGCCCGCATCGCCCATGAACGCCGCAGGAAGCGGCCAACCGAACATATGGCCCATAGCCAGGTAAAACAGAGGAACGGTGAACGCGATCGACACGATGAGCCTCGTGCGCATGCGCTTCTTCTCGGCCGCGGCGCGCTCGCGCGGCGAAGGACCCTGGGGCTTTGCCGCGGGCGAAGCCGCCGCATCGGCCGCGGCACGCGCGGCGGCGCCGTAGCCCGCATGATCGACGGCCGCGCAGATCGCGGCGTTCGTGCGGGCGATTGCCGCGGGCGATTCGTCGGCGTAGGACACTTCCATACTGTTCTTCAACAGGTTCACGGACACGTCGCTCACGCCGTCTACCGCGCGGGTCGCCTTGTCCACGCGGGCCGAGCAGGCTGCGCACGTCATTCCGGTGATATCGAATGTCTGCTTCATACGCACCGCCTACATGAACTTCTTGATCAGCTTCATGGCCTCGTCGACCACTTCCACGTTGCCTTCGCGAATCTGCTCCACCACGCAGGTTTCCATGTGGTCTTGCAGGATGATTTCGGAAACGCGATGCACCGCCGCTTCGGAGGCGGCCAGCTGGATCAGCACGTCGCCGCAGTAGCGGTTGCTCTCTACCATGCTTTTGATTCCGTTGAGCTGGCCGATCACGCGGTTCAGGCGCTTTTGCACATCGGCCTGAAGCGCCGCAGTGCGCTCGGTTTGCTTCTGTCGGCACGCGCAGCACGACCCCGTTGCCGCCGCCGCATCCGACGCGGGGCACGCAGCATCGGCGCCGAGGCCTTCGACATCGGAGCCGACGGCCGCAGGCGTATCGCCGCGATCGACGGCGCCCTGGGCCGCGTCGACGTTCTGCACGCCTGCGGCACGGCAAGCGGCATCTTCCTGTTTCGTTTCAGCAGCCGACTCAACCGCGCAGGATGCCGCGCTTGGCATCGCTTCCACATCGAGCGGCTCTGCCGCCGCCCGCGCGCCCGCGTCGGCCGGCTCGGACGCCATCGAAGCCGCCGATTCTCGAACCGCTGCTTTGGCCGCGGCCTTCGCCGCCTTCTTCTTCGTCTTCTTACCCATGGCTGGCTCGCTCCTATCGTTTCGAACGCTTCAAGGCGCGCATCGCCCGACACGCGACCCCTTCCCAAAACGTCCGATATCGTTACATTACACCATGACTATATACCCCCTAGAGGTATGCAAACGCAACAATTCCGCCCATCAACCCGCACAAAACTCCGAATAGACGACCGCCCGGCCGCGCCGCGCATCTTGACCTGAATGCCGCCGGAATGCCCGCGCTCTCGCGCCGGGAATCGGCAAGGCGAATACGTCACAATCGAAGATGCAGAAATCTGCGCGCAGTAATCGTTTGATGAAAACGTTACACAGTGTTATATTTAATTCGTCTAAGGAGGGCACAATGCCGATGCGATATCGAGATGCCGTCCGATACATCCTCGACAGAGGCGGCATGTTCGTTCGCCACGGACGCGAACATGACACGTTCGCCATGCCATGGGGCACGAAGATTCGCGTTCCCAGACACCGAGGCGGTCTTTCGAGGGGAGTCGAAGACGACATCAAGAAAAGGGCCGACGGAATCAAGCAATAATCTCGCTTGCCCGAGCCAGGCGGACGGAGGAGCAATGGAGCGTTACCTATACGAAGCGGTGTTCACGCCGTTCGAGGGCGGCTACGAAGTCGAGTTTCCCGAGCTGGGGCTGTTCACGCAGGGATACAGCCTGTCGGATGCCGCATACATGGCGCAAGACATCCTGACCATGGAAATCGCCGACCGCCTCGAAGCCGGAGAGAACGTGCCCGCAGTAGGCACGTTCGGGGCGGCGCGTCCGGAAGGCGGAGCGGTCATCGGCATCATGGCGCTCGCCGAGGCCGGCTGCTGCGACGTGGCCACGATGACGGTCGACGAAGCTGCCGACGTGCTCGACGTAAGCAGGGCGCGCATCCATGCGCTCATCAGAGACGGCGCGCTGCGCGCCACGAAAACCGGCAACATGCGCCTGGTCGATGCGGGCGATGTGATGGCGCGGTTCAACAGCCCCCGCCACCCCGGCAGGCCGCGCAAGACCGACGCGGTCGAAGGATAGCGGCCCGTCAGCCACGAGCGTCTTCGCGCCCATCGAAAAACGAGGCGGCTCGCTTGCGCGAGTCGCCTCGTTTCGTTTTCTATGACAGCCCTTACACTTCGGACACTTCGTAGGCGCCGTCGACGGGGACATCGACCGCCACGCTTTCGACCGGCGCAGGATTCTGCACCGTGCAGGTATAGCCATCCATGATGTCCATGTCAATGGTCACCGTGGAGCCCTCCATCACATGGCCCGCAATCATCTCGTTGGCCTCGCGATCCACCACTTCGCGCTGCACCAGGCGCTTCAGCGGACGCGCGCCGTACACCGGGTCGAAGCCGTCGATGGCCAGCTGCTCCACCGCGGCGGGCTGGACCACCAGCTCGATGCGGCGATCGGCAAGGCGCTTGCGCACCTCAGCCAGCTGCAGATCGACGATCGGCTCCATTTCGGCAGACGTGAGC
The DNA here is from genome assembly GCA_029266945.1 of Slackia sp. Taxonomy (GTDB): domain Bacteria; phylum Actinomycetota; class Coriobacteriia; order Coriobacteriales; family Eggerthellaceae; genus Slackia. The sequence continues at coordinate 16,231 of JARIED010000019.1, forward strand.
GACTTGAACGTGATCACATCGTCGATGCGGTTCAAGAACTCGGGGCGGAAGGTGTTGCGCAGAGCCTCGTCCACCTGGGTCTGAAGCTCGGCGATCTTCTTGGCCATGGCGGCCATGTCGCCCTGCATCATGTCTTCCACCATCGAGCCCGCGTTCTCGTTCTGGCGGTTGAACTCGCGGATGGCCTGCGAGCCCACATTGCTCGTCATGATGATAATCGCGTTCTTGAAGCTGACCACACGGCCCTGGCCGTCGGTCAGGCGGCCGTCATCGAGCACCTGCAGCAAGATGTTGAACACGTCCTGATGAGCCTTCTCCATCTCGTCGAGCAGAATGACGCTGTAGGGCCTGCGGCGAACGGCCTCGGTGAGCTGGCCGCCCTCGTCGTAGCCCACATACCCTGGAGGGGCGCCGATCAGGCGCTGCACGCTGAACTTCTCCATGTACTCCGACATGTCGATGCGCACCATGGCGCGCTCGTCATCGAACAGGCACTCGGCCAGCGCCTTCGCCAGCTCGGTCTTGCCCACGCCGGTGGGGCCCAGGAACAGGAAACTGCCGATCGGGCGGTTGGGGTCGGAAAGGCCCGCGCGGCTGCGGCGGATGGCGCCCGCCACGGCGGCCACGGCCTCGTCCTGGCCCACCACGCGCTCATGCAGCTTGGCTTCCAGGTCGATCAGCTTGGACAGCTCGCCCTGCATCATCTTGGACACGGGAATGCCGGTCCACGAGCTCACCACTTCGGCGATTTCCTCTTCGGAAACCTCCTCTTTCAAAATGGCGCCGTCGCCCTGCTTGGCGCTCACGGCCTCTTCGGCCGCGGCCAGCTGGCGCTGCAGCTCGGGGATGCGAGCGTAGCGAATCTCGGACGCCTTGGACAGGTCGCCTTCGCGCGTGGCCTGCTCTTCTTCCACATGAGCGGCGTCGATATCGGCCTTCAGGCGCTGGACGCTTTCAATCACGTCTTTTTCGTTACGCCATTCGGCCTTGCGCACGTCGAGCCATTCCTTGGAGGTGGCCATCTGGCGACGCAGCTCTTCCAGACGCTCCTTGCTGGCGGGGTCGTCCTCCTTCATGAGGGCCTGTTCCTCGATCTGCATCTGCGTGTACTTGCGCTGGGCCTCGTCGATTTCCTGCGGCATGGAATCGATTTCGATGCGCAGGCGGCTGGCCGCCTCGTCCATCAGGTCGATCGCCTTGTCGGGCAGGAATCGGTCGGAGATGTAGCGGTTGGAAAGCTCCGCCGCCGACACGATCGCCGAGTCGGTGATGCGCACGCCGTGATGGATCTCGTACTTCTCCTTCAGGCCGCGCAGAATGGCGATGGTGTCCTCCACCGTGGGCTCGCCCACGATCACCGTCTGGAAGCGGCGTTCGAGCGCTGCGTCCTTCTCGATGTACTTGCGGTACTCGTCCAGCGTGGTGGCGCCGATGGCATGCAGCTCGCCGCGCGCCAGGGCCGGCTTGAGCATGTTGCCCGCGTCCATGGAGCTATCGCCCGTGGAGCCCGCGCCCACGATGGTGTGAAGCTCGTCGATGAACAAGATGATCCGTCCGTCGCTCTGCTTCACCTCGCGCAGCACGGCCTTCAGGCGGTCTTCGAATTCGCCGCGGTACTTGGCGCCCGCAACCATGGCGCCCAGGTCGAGCGCCACGATGTCGCGGTCGCGCAGGCTGGAGGGCACGTCGCCCGCCACGATGCGCTGGGCCAGGCCCTCCACGATGGCCGTCTTGCCGACGCCCGGCTCGCCGATGAGCACCGGGTTGTTCTTCGTGCGACGCGACAGCACCTGGATGGTGCGGCGAATCTCATCGGAACGCCCGATCACCGGGTCCAGCTTACCCTCGCGCGCCTGCTGGGTCAGGTTCTGGCCGTACGTGTTCAGCGCGTCCAGCTCGGGCTTGCTCTGCTGGTCGGTGATGCGCGTGTCGCCGCGCAGGTTGTCGTAGGCTTCCTCGATGTTCTTGCGCGTGACGCCTGCGCCGGTGAGGATCTTGCCCGCCTGACCCTTGTCTTCGGTCAGCGCGATCAGCAGATGCTCGCTGGTGGCGTAGCTATCGCCCATCTTCTCGGCGATCTTCACCGCGTTGTCGATGGCGGAAATAAGACCCTGCGTGGGAAGCGGCATGCCCATCACGCCGCCCGTGACCTTCGGGCCGTTGGCGATGGCCGTTTCCACGTTGGTCTTCAGCTGGTCGGGATCGGCCCCGACCCTTTTGATGATGGCGGAGAGATTGTTCTCTCCCGAATCGAGCAGCGCCTTCAGCAGATGGATGGTGTCCACCGATGCCGTGTCGGCGTCGCCCGCGACGCCCATAGCGGCCTGGAAGGCCTCCTGGGCGGTAACGGCGAGCTTGTCCAGTCTCATGGTTGCCTCCTTCTTGGAAGGTCGGATAGGTCTAATCGTCGATGCGGCGGATGCCCAGGCTCTGGGGCTCGGGCAGCATGAGCGCCGTCACGTTGGCGCGCGTTTCCAGCTCGTGGACGCGATCGGCCAGGCGGCGCACCTTCTTGTGCAGGTCGTCGATCTCTTCGTCGCGCTCTTCCAGGCGGCCCTTCAGGTCGAGGATGCGGATGACGCCCGCCAGGTTGATGCCCTCGCTGGTCAGTTCGTTGATCAGCTCGAGGCGGTCGATGTCGGCCTGCGAATACATGCGCGTGTTACCGCGCGTGCGCTGGGGCGTGACCAGGCCTTTCTGCTCGTAGATGCGCAGGGTCTGGGGGTGCACGCCCGCCAGTTCGGCGGCCACACCGATCATGTACAGGGGCCTGTTCCTATCGGTCATGTGCCGTCCTCCTTACAGCGCCAGCGACGCGCGGACGTCGTTACCCGACGCCTCGGTGGCCGCCTGGAAATCTTCCATCGCCTTTTTCTGCTCGGGCGTCATGGAAGCGGGAATGTCCACGTGCAGCGTGATGTTCAAGGCGCCGTTGCCGCCGCCTTTGAGCTGCGGCGCGCCCTTGCCGGCGACGCGCAGCTTGGTGCCTTCCTGGGAACCCGCCGGCACCTTGATGCGGATCTTAGTTCCGTCGGGCGCGGGCACCACGACGCTTGCGCCCAGAGCGGCTTCGGCCACGGTGACCGGCACCGTCATGAGCACGTCGGCGCCCGAGCGCTCGAACACGGGGTGCTCGGAGATGCGCGTGGTGACCAGCAGGTCGCCGTTGGCGCCGCCGTTGGCGCCCGCGGCGCCCTTGCCGCGGAAGCGCACGCGGCCGCCGTCCACCGCGCCTGCGGGAACCTTCACGTCGAACGTTTCAGCGGCCGTGGAACCCGGCACCTTCACGCTGACCTTCTTCGTGCAGCCGTTGAACGCCTCGTCGAAACTCACGTGCAGCGTCACGTTCATATCGCGGCCCTGCTGGGGACGGGCGGCGTACTGCCCGCCGAAGCCCGAACCCGAGAATCCGGCGCCGCCGAAGATGTCGCCGATATCCCAATTGCTGCCGAAGGCGCCTTCGCCGCGGCGGATGCTTTCCAGGATGTCGGCCCAGCTGCTGGCCCCCGCGAACGGGTTCTGGCCCGCCGCGCCGCCCCACCCGTAGGGGATGCTGCGCTCGTCGGCCGTGCCGTACTGGTCGTAAAGCTTGCGCTTCTTCTCGTCGCCGAGCACTTCGTAGGCTTCGTTGATTTCTTTGAACTTGGCCTCGTCACCTCCGGCGTCGGGGTGATGCGTGCGCGCAAGCTTGCGGTACGCTTTCTTTATCTCCTCGGCGGTGGCGGTTTTAGACACGCCAAGGGTCTTGTAATAGTCCGGTGTTGCCGCCATGTCCTGCCACCTTCCTTTCGTTTCGTTCGCATTCCGTTGCGATCGCGTCACCGCGTCGTCAACGGGTGCTTTCTACAACGAAGGCGGACTTCGCGCCCGCCTTCGAAACCATATTATTCTTCTTCCGCCTCACGCTTGGGGCCGCCGGAGAAAATGGCGACCATAGCGGGACGAAGCACCTTCTTGCCGAGGCGATAGCCCTTCTGATACACCTGCGCGACCGTTTCGTCGGGCACGCTTTCGTCCGGAACCGTGGCGACGGCCTGATGCTCGAGGGCGTCGAACCGCTCGCCGGCGGGGTCGATCGCCTCCAGACCGTGCTTGCCGAACACCTGGCACACCTTGGTGCTGATAGCCTTCACGCCGTCAAGCAGGCCTTCTTCGCCGTTCTGCTCGGCATGCGCGATCGCACGCTCGAAATCGTCGAGCACGGGAAGCACGTCTTCCATGATCTTCTCGGCGGCGCGCACCTTCATGTCGGCGGCTTCTTCGGCCGTGCGCTTGCGATAGTTGTCCCACTCGGCCTGCAGGCGCAGGTAGCGGTCCTTCATCGCGGCGGCTTCGGCTTCGGCCTTGGCCAGACGCTCGGCTTCGGCCACCACGGCCTCGGCTTCGGCGGCGATGTCGTCGGCCTCGCCCTCGGCCGGGCCGGCGACCGCCTCTTCGGCGGCCTCGGTCACGGCTTCGGCTTCGGCGTTCTCGTCGCCTTCGCAATCCTCGATGGGAATCTCGCGAGCTTCGCGCTCGTCGGCGTTCTTCTCGTCGGCAGCCATGATTACTTACCTTCGTTCTTGTCGTCGACCACTTCGTAGTCGGCCTCAATCGGGCCGTCGTCGGCCGGGTTGGCGGCGCCTGCGGCACCGGCGGCTGCTGCGCCATCGGCCTGCTGGGCGCTATAGACCACCTCGGCCAGCTTGTAGCCGGCCTGCTGCAGCTTCTCGCCGGCAGCCTTGATGGCCTCGATGTCAGAGCCCTCGAGCGCGGTCTTGGCCTCGGCGATAGCGGCCTCGGCGGCAGACTTGGTGTCGGCAGGAACCTTGTCGCCCAGCTCGGAAAGCGTCTGCTCGGTGGCGTTGACCAGAGAGTCGGTGTTGTTGCGGACCTCGATCTCTTCCTTGCGCTTGGCGTCCTCGTCGGCATGGGCCTCGGCGTCTTTCACCATGCGGTCGACTTCGTCGTCGGACAGGGCGGTGGAACCGGAAATGGTGATCTGCTGCTGCTTGCCGGTACCCAGGTCCTTAGCGGAAACGTTCACGATACCGTTGGCGTCGATATCGAACGTGACCTCGATCTGGGGCACGCCGCGACGGGCCGCGGGAATGCCGGTGAGCTGGAAGCGGCCGAGCGTCTTGTTGTCGTTGGCCATCTGGCGCTCGCCCTGCAGGACGTGGATTTCGACGGACGTCTGGTTATCGGCGGCCGTGGAATAGACCTCGGTCTTGCGGGTCGGGATGGTGGTGTTGCGCTCGATCATCTTGGTCATGACGCCGCCCATGGTCTCGACGCCCAGCGAAAGCGGGGTGACGTCCAGCAGCAGGATGCCCTCGACGTCGCCGGAAAGAACGCCGCCCTGGACAGCCGCGCCGATGGCGACGACCTCGTCCGGGTTCACGGACATGTTGGGGGCCTTGCCGGTCATGGTCTTGGCGAGCTCCTGAACGGCGGGCATACGGGTGGAGCCGCCGACCAGGATGACCTCGTCGATCTGGCCGGTGGAAAGGCCGGCGTCCTTCAGAGCACGCTCGACGGGCTGCTTGCAGCGATCGAGCAGGTCCTTGGTGATACGCTCGAACTCGGCACGGGTCAGCGTGTAGTCGAGGTGCTTCGGGCCGGTGGCGTCAGCGGTGATGAAGGGCAGGTTGATGCTGGCCTGGGTGGTGCTGGAAAGCTCCATCTTGGCCTTTTCGGCAGCCTCCTTCAGACGCTGCAGAGCCATGGGGTCGGCCTTCAGGTCGATGCCGCCGTTGTCGGCCTTGAACTTGTCGGCCATCCAGTCGATGACGCGCTGGTCCCAGTCGTCGCCGCCCAGGTGGTTGTCGCCAGCGGTGGACAGAACCTCGAACACGCCGTCGCCGAGCTCCAGGACGGACACGTCGAACGTGCCGCCGCCCAGGTCGAAGACGAGGATCTTCTGGTCCTTGTCGACCTTGTCGAGGCCGTAGGCCAGAGCAGCGGCCGTGGGCTCGTTGATGATGCGCTTCACATCGAGGCCCGCGATCTTGCCGGCGTCCTTGGTGGCCTGGCGCTGAGCGTCGTTGAAGTACGCGGGAACGGTGATGACGGCCTCGGTGATGGTGCCGCCGACGCGCTTCTCGGCGTCAGCCTTGAGCTTCTGCAGCACCATGGCGGAAATTTCCTCGGGGGTGTAATCCTTGCCGTCGATATCCACAACGGCGCGGCCGTCCTTGCCGGAAACGACCTTGTAAGCGACGGTCTTCTGCTCTTCGGTGGTCTCGGCGTAATTACGGCCGATGAAGCGCTTCACGGAAGACACGGTGTTCTCGGGGTTGGTGACGGCCTGGTTCTTAGCGGCCTTGCCGACCACGCGCTCACCGTCTTTGCGGAAGCCCTCCACAGACGGGGTGGTGCGGTCGCCCTCGGCGTTGACCAGAATGGTGGGCTCGTTGCCCTCCATGATGGCCATGGCGGAGTTGGTGGTGCCAAGGTCGATGCCCAGAATCTTGCCCATATGTATCAGTCCTCTCTTTTGTGCGAAGGCCGCTTGCACGGCGATCGCGGGGCGGTTTCCCGCCGACTGTTATTACCTCGTTCGTGCGCCGGGCGACGCCCGGCTCGATGCCACGGGGCCCGCCGCTTTCACGGCCGCCCGTTCGGTATGTCTGCAATATAAAATCTCAGTGTTCAATTGTCAACTTATCTCACAAGTTATTCCGCATGTTACCTAAACGTCATGTTCGGCGGTTATCTTCTGCTCATGACATGCGATTTTTGACTCCCGCAGAGCGGAAGACAACCCGCAAACGGAACGTGCTCTCACATCTCGCACGCAACGGATACGGACTGTTCGTCATTACGCAAGACATCGTCGGCAAAAACGCCTTTCGCAAACGCCTCCATTCGATCGACCGAGTCATCGCACACAAAACGCTTGACCCCGACCGCACAGGCTCCGCAAGAAACCGCTTCGATACGGCGACTCTACGCCATCGCGCCGTACGGGATTTTGGCGCACACGAGGACTCTGACGGCCTTGTCGGCCAGCTGCTCAAAGCAGCACCCAGACCAGGCCCCATCGCCTAAGTCGCCCTGGCCGCTATCCTGTAACGGCCCTGAAACCGTCTGCATGCTCCGAGCCATGGACCGAGCGAATGCGACCCATGTGGCGATCGTTTTTCGACCCGCGTCCTCCGCTGCCCCTTCCCACGAATCGGTGCCGTTTCCCCAAATGATTCCGCCGCGACTGCATCCGACGAAACCGCCGACAACGTCTGAATTACGCACCAAGACCGCACTGCTGCCAATAGAGCCTTGGGGCGCAAAACAAATGAATTCGATGCCCGCATCGAACAAAAGACGCTTAATTTCCGCGCCGAGCGCGAGGCCCGCGAACGCACCACCAAACGACGATGCGCGAACGGCAAGGTGATCCGCAGAAACAGCGCGGCCATCGATGTCGGCTTGGTTCGCAAAGCAGCCAATATGGCGATCGCCACCAGCGCCGATAATGCTTCCGTGAACTTCAATTCATAAACATGGCACCTGAAAGAATCGGCGCAAGATACCCGACGGACATGAGCCCTCCGAAAACGAGCCCGATTTCAAAAGGATGACGATAGGGCCGCCCAAACTTACGTCGAGAATGACATTCAGAGTGTCCGACAGAAATCCACGGCACTACCTGACCCCTCCAGCGCATTCGTCCGGATCATCCCAGATATCATCAATCGGCACGGTATTCGCATCGGAACAAACGACCCGATCGCCAGAGCAGTCAGCAGAGAAACGTCGAGCACATCGTCCGAAAAAAGCGCAGCGCCGCACTTCCGGCAACAAAGCCGATTGCGACCTAGAAGTAGAAGACAAAATCCGTCCGAACATCGCTTTCCCAGATGCCCATGAGGTTGTCTCGCTCCAAAAGCTCCACTAAAGAAGCCTCTTCTACCGCAGAACTGTCGACATATGCCCCACAACTTACGGGATACCGATCCAACGCCAACGGGAAGATCAACGCCGTTGCTTTTTGCATGTTCGCTCTTTTGCGCCTTTCATCAACACAAAAGCACAATCTAACCCATGGAACGACACAGAGCCGCCATTAGCCCACAACTAATATAAATTAGTTCGCATCAAAGGCCTGATCGATCCATTTATCGAACGCCCCGAAGCGTGCTTCGACCGAATCGACGAATACCTTCAGATACTCTTCGCGCGCCTCGAACATGGCGGCCAACACCTCAACGGCGTCCGGCGGCATAAGGCCCGCATAATGCGCCAGGTCGCGCTTATTCATTTCGGCATTGCATTCATTGGTTAGCAGATAATCGGCCATGACGGCTTCGCCCGACACGCCGCAGGCAAGCTGCGCGCTGGCGCACACCACGCCCACGCGGTCTTTTCCGTTGGCGCAATGCACCAATGCAGGTTTGCCGTCGGACAGAATGGCCGCCACGATATCGCGGACCGCAGCCTGATGGTCGGCCATGACGCCATACAAGAACAGCATGCGGTCGCCCGGCTTCCCGTAGGCGGCCTTCACATGACGCGACTTGGTTTCTTGCGTGCGCGCGGCATCGTCCTGCAAATCGACCGGGCAGATTCGCACGTCGAACGCCTCGCGCACAATAGCAGGCTCGGGGTTCGCCATGCGCTCCGTTTCCTTGCGAAGGTCATATACCGTTTCGATGCCAAGGGCCTTCAGCCCCGCCACGTCATCGGCCGTCGCATCGCTCAGCGCACGCGAGCGAAACAGCGTAGGACGTCCTTCGCAGCCGTCAAGGCCGGCGCACGAGCGCAGACCGAATTTTTCACGCAGAACGGCGGGGGCGTCCACCACCATGGCATTCACCTGACTTTCGACGGATATTCGCAATGCATGTACAAACCGCCTAGCCAGGCGGATATTCAAACCGGAATCGCGGCTTGCAAACAGCCGTCGGAAAACGCCGAAGCGACGGTGCGCGAAACGCTACGCCGTCTTTCCGCCATCGTCGCGCCCAAGCAGCAACGCCATCATTTCCTGGCGGTCGTGCACGTCGAGCTTGGCGTAAATATGTGCCACATGGGTTTTAACGGTATTGCCGGAAAGCACCAGGTCTTCCTGAATGCCGGCACGCGTGCGGCCGCGAGCCATGCAAGCGAACACTTCGCGCTCGCGCGGCGAAAGGCCGTAGCAATCGGCCACTTCTTCGCAGCGCTGCGAAATAAGCGCGTGCAGGCGAACCGTGGCGTCGCCTTCGGCAGGAGCCTCATCGGCCGCTGCGGGTTCGGATGCAACGGATGCGGGCTTTTCGGAAGCAGCAGCGGGCTGCACCGACGAAGCTGCGCACTGATCGCCTGCAGAAGCGGCAGGAGCCGCGGGGGTCGCACAGGCAGCGGGAGCCGCAGACGAACGACGCCAGTTCACGCGCATGGCGAACACCACCACGGCGTAAGCGGCCAAGAGCACCAGCGTGGTGTCGATTACCGTCGCATGGCTCATCAGCACCACCCATGCAATGGAAACGCCCGCATACACCGCGCACGCGAAGCCGACCATGCGATACGACGGAACGTCAAGCACATCCAACGCAGCAATGACCACGCACCAGAACAGCAGGTGCGCGAACAACTCGTCAAGCTGCACCACGATGCTCAAAAACGTAGCCGCAGGACTGCCTGGATCGACATACAGCGCCATGGCGAACATGCCGGCAAGCGTCACCAGAATGGCGGGCTGGAAGCGCATGGACATAGGGCGTTCCTGCACGCCGATCAATGCGAAGCGGGCGAACAGCACCAGGCACACTCCGCCCAGAATCAGGCTCGAAATCCACGCGATCGATTCAGAAAGACTCGTATGGGTATCGCCCCACATGCCCAAGAAGCTCATGGCGCGCACCACAGCCAACAGAATGCCGGCAACGGCCACGATGGCAAGCAGGTCGCGCTTTTCCGAAAGACCCATGGCCATGATGCGCGGACGGCTGGGAATGCCGAATTCGGTACGGGTGCGCGACGTGCGCGCGGCTATGCCGGGATCCACCCAGGGATTACGCTCCACCTGGCGTTTCGCGGAAACGCGGGCCATTTCGAACACAAGCGCCGACACGATCGGCAGCGCCACGGCAACGCCCACCTGCAAGCCCGAATCGAGCGACGCTCCGAACGCTTCGACAAGCACGAGCTTGGCGAACAGCGCGCCCACGATGCTCCATACCGCGCATGAGAAAAGCTGGGTGCGCGCAAGCAGCAGGTTGTAGCGTGCCACAAGCCAGAAATACCCCACGCCAGACACACACAGGCCGAAAGCGGCCAAAGCGCCCGGATCGCACAGGTCCTGGCGATACGCCAGCGCGAAACACGCCGTGCCAGCCGAAGCGACCAGCGGAAGCGTAGACATGAAAAGCCTGTTCCAGCGCCTCATTCCGTGAGGAAACGCTGCGAACAGGATACTGATTACGAGAATACCCGCCAGAAAGAACGCACGCGGGTTGGTCCAGCCCTGCATACCGTCGGCGGCGGGCATGAAACCGAGCGTGTGCCCCATGAGCGTGCACCACACAAGATTGAGACAGGAGCCGAAAGCACACAGCGCAACACACGCGTTCGGACGCGATTGAACAACGCCCATGCGCACCCCCTCGATTCCTCTTGCGACAAAAGACGTTCAGCCGATTCTATCCCAATTTCTGCATAAAAGGAAAACAAAGAGTCCACCGATCGCACATCGATCTCATCGAGAACGCGCTGAATGCAAGATTTCGACGAAGCGTCCGAGACGCAGAAACCAACGCCCCGGCAAAGCACAGGACAAAGACACCCGCCCATGGCGGCAGCGACGCCAAAAGGGAAGCCGAACAACACTCACCCATATGGGCGATGTCTTTTGACCTGGACTTTTCGAAATCGTATTCCGCGGCGATACAAAGGCGCGCCGCAGCCGAATAGTATGGACCCCAGATAACGCGCGCAGCGGTTTTACGACGAGACCCTCCTATCCTCTCGGAGTTCCGTCCTGCGCGCGTTTTCGTCTCGCCCGAAGTAAGAAGGGAGGTGCGGGCGAACGATTCCATAGGCGAGTCCACGCCACCACATGACAAATAAGGGGGAACTATGTCCATCAAAAGCAAGATCGCGGCAACCACGGTCTGCCTTGCTTGCATGCTTTGCTGCATCGCCGGCTGCGCGCCACAGCAGCACGAGCAGGCTCCGGCAAGCACGCCCTCCGCAGCCGCGAAATCCGAAGAATCCGCCGTCACGCCCGAACAGCAGAAGGTCATCGACGGCGAAGAAGGCATCACCAATGCCGATATCAACGAAAACGCCTATCCCGGCAAAGAATACCTGAACGGCCTGTGGGACCGCTGGGAAACCATCGGCGAAGAGCATGCTCCTGAAATCCGTACCCTGCCCGACGGCAAGATGGTGCAGCGCACTCCTACCGAATACGAAGTGAACCCGGACGCTTGGCAGATTCAGGCAGGCTCCAACTCTTATAACACCTATTGGCTCGGCGCCGACAACCGCGGCTGCGAATCCTGCCACGCCGACCTGGACGCCCTACTGAAAAACCTGCCCTACGAACATCCCGTGGCATGGAATGACACCCTGGACAACGAGACCACGCTCCAGCAGTGCCTGTTCTGCCACTCCTACGCTCCCGGATACATTGCCAAGCAGTACGAGTTCGGCACCTTGATGCACGGTATCCACTACACCGGCCCCGGTAAGGGCAAGTTCGACGGCGAGTACGAGGGCAACTGCATGTCTTGCCACAACGCCACCGAGAACGGCCAGAACATGGAGCTGTGGGACCTCACCAAGTACGATCGCCTGTGGGGCATCAACAAGGTTGAAGACGTCCAGGGCGAATTCAGCATCGAGCAGGAAACCGTCCACAGCCAGGACGAAGTGTTCTCCTACGACTGGATGCACGCTTACTACGACAACATGCGCCACGGCGCAGGCGTCAACGGCCTGAACCTCGAAATGCCCCAAAGCCTGTTCGACAACTGGGAGATTGCCATCGAGGGCAACGTGCCCAACCCCTACACCGCCAAGCTTCCCGACCTGATCGCCGAAGCTGAAGAGGCCGGCGTCATCGTGACCAAGGCTTCCAAGATGGTCTGCGACTGGAACCCGGTCGGCGGCGGCGGCGTTACCAACACCGAAGTCACCGGCATCCCGGTGAGCTGGCTGGTCGAGAAGGCCGGCGGCTATCTGCACGACACCACGGGCGTCCGCGTCCTGCGCGCCGACGGCAGCTCCAAGCGCGCCTTCCCGAAGGATAAGCTCGACGATAACGAGGCGCTGCTCGTCTACAAGATCGGCGGCGAGTACCTCGACGCTACGCGCGGCTACCCCTGCACCAACTGGGTCGAGGGCGTCGACGCTCAAATCAACTCCAAGCAGGTTGCCAGCTATAAGGTGACCAACGAAGACATCGACTACACCGACAAGTGGGCCGGCAACCCCAACGCCTGGCATAACGAAAACGGCGACGCGATGAACAAGCCCAACGCCACCATCCTCGGCATTCCCGACGGCCTGATTATCAAGAACAACGAGCCTTTCACCTTCAACGGCTACGTCGACGCCTACGACAAGAAGATCGTCAGCATGGAGTTCTCCATGGACCAGGGCGAAACCTGGACCAAGTTCGACCTGCCTGAGACCGACGTGAATAAGATGGTCTGGTGGAACTTCACCTGGACGCCCGAGAAGGAAGGCGCCTACTGCCTGACCGTCCGCGCGACCACTGAAGAAGGCGAAGTGAGCTTCGAGACCCAGACCGTCATGGTCAACGTCAAGGACGTCATGCCCACTCCCGAGCAGACCACCGTCCTCGAAACCGCAAGCCTGGTTCCTGCCAAGCCCGCAGCAACCACCGAAGAAGAGAAATAGGAGGGCACGCCATGAAGTTTTCTACTCCTAAGAAGATTTTCGCCGGAGCGGCCGGTGTCGCCCTGGTCGCCTCGGGCGCCACGATGGCATTCGCCGACAAGGCCCCGCAGGCCGACGGCCTTTCCCACGACATCGACGGCAGCACCATCGACTCTCACCGTCTGACCATCGACAAAGACTTCACGCACGTCGCCGACGTGCAGGGCACCTTCGCCTTCAACCAGGAAGGAGTGACGCCCAACGACGAGCTGTTCAACGTGTTCGGCACCGCGCTCACCTCGATGTGCTCCAAGCCTTCCATCGAGATGCTCGACAACGGCGAAGGCGTTGCCAACTACTACATCAACGTGGGCGGCAACATCAAGAAGAACTTCACCGTGAACGTGTCCGAGATGAAGGATTCCGAGCAAACCGCGCTCATGGGCTGCTCCTGCGCCACGGGCAAGCCGTTCGGCCAGGCCGCCGTCGTGGGCGTACCGCTGGAGTCGATCGTCGGCATGGCCGACCTCGAAGAGGGCGTCAACACCGTGACGGCCTACGGCGCCGACGGCTTCGGCCAGGCCCTGCCGCTGCAGTACGCCATCGACAAGAAGGCCATGCTGGTCTACGAGGTGAACGGCGAAGGCCTGAAGTCAACCGACGGTTCTGCCGTGCAGATGTGGCTCCCCGAGACGGTCGCCCGCTACTTCACGCGCAACATCGTGAACATCGAGCTGACCCGTCAGGCCGAAGAACCTTCCGTGCAACAGGTCGACCCACAGTTCCGCAATAAGATCGACATCCACAACACCTCCGAGGGATGCGTCTTCAAGGCCGGCTACGACATCACCTTCGAGGGCGTCGCCGACGACTGCGGTTCTCCGATCACTGCGATCGAGTTCTCGTTCGACGACGGTGCAACCTGGACCAGCTGCGCCACTGTCGGCGCAACCGCCGACAAGTGGGTCAACTGGCAGTTCACCACGTCGTTCGCGGAGCCGGGCGACTACAGCGTCTCCGTACGCGCGAAAACCGCCGACGGCGTCGTGTCTCCGCTCGAGTCCACGCTGACGTTCGAGATCATCGAGTAACGCATCCCCCTCGCGCGCTTGCCGATCGACCGAAGCGAACGACATATATAAGAAAAGGGAGCTTCGGCTCCCTTTTCTTATATCGGAAACGAAAACACGCCGAAAAGCGCAAGCGGCCCCGGGGCGATTCGGCCCGGAAAACAAGCCGCGAGGCCGCGCGCCGGAAATTCGCGGCGCATGTGGCATACTTATACGACTGGAACAGCACGATCGAGACGAGCGGCCGAACGGGGGAGCGCGGTGGCATATCGGGAAAAGAACGACCTGTACGCGCTTTTGCACGAAGCCAGCGTAAGCATGAGCCGCGGGCCGCGACAAGGCTACACCACGCGCCCCGGCCAAAACAAGGTACTCAAGATTCTCGACCGCCGCGACAGCATGCGCCAGCGCGAGCTTCTCGACGAACTGAACGTTTCGGCAGGAACGCTATCCGAGCTGCTACGCAAGATCGAAAAAGAGGGCTACGTCACGCGAGCCATCTCCGAAGCCGACAAGCGGGAAATCATCGTGAGCATCACCGAAAAGGGCCGCATCAGCGCCCTTGAATGTCGTATTTCGGAAGCCGAGCGCGACCAGGCGCTTTTCTGGGCGCTCGACGAAACCGAGCGCGACCAGCTGAAAACGATCCTCAACAAGCTGCTGCGCGCGTGGAACGAACAGTCCTGCGAAAGCGAAGGCCAACGCCGCGAGCGGCGCTGGAAAGAAAACGCCCTGCTGCAAGAAGATATCAAAGCGATCGACGCCTTAGCCGACAGCCCCGCATCGCCTGACGCCGGGCGCAACGGACGGTGTTTTAACCGTGCCCGAACCCTCCCTTGAATCCGAATATCCCGCGCGAACGCATGCGGCTGACCCGTTCATGCTGTGCGTTCGCGTCCTGGCAACCGCACAGCATGAACGAGCGGCGACGCCGCGTCATGCGAAAAACCACTCCGAAAACTTCAAAAAATACCCTTAGCTGGCGCTTTCTTGAAAAAATATGAGGTACCATAAGATTTATCCGAATTATCTTATTTGAGGATAATTAACACAATGACGATAGCATCGAAAATGGCGTCCCAGGAGGTACCCACATGGCTCTCTCATCGCTTCGCACCGCACAGGCCGAACGCGGCGCTTTCGCGCTCAAGGCCCTGGCGGCAACCATCGCCCTTTGCGCGCTCGCATGGACGGCGGGCCTGACCGGACAGGCAGCCCCGGCATTCGCCGCAGGCGGCGACGGATCGGGCGGCGGCGGTGGCGCCGACCAGCCCCTGGCGGTTCAGGAGGCTTATCCCAGCAATGAGAACGCCTACGTCGCTGGTGAAGACCTGTATCTGAAGTTCACCAAGAACATCGCAGCGGTGGCCGACCAGAACATCACCCTGGTCCATCTTCGGAAGGCCGACGGAACGGAAGTTCCCGCCACGGTGTATTGCAAAGACGCCGATAGCGAATCCGAATTCCGCCAGTACATCTACATCACCCCTAATGACGAGCTGGCCGCAGGCGATTACGAAATCATCGTCGACGCCGGCATCTCCGCCAAAAACGGCATGACCACGCCCGAGCCCTACACAGCGGTCTTCACCGTAGCCGGCACAGAGCCCGCCGCCGAAAGCCAGGAGGCCCCGACTGCAGCCGGTGCGGAGCAGGAGCACAGCGCCGCACCCGATATGGCCCCGCCCATCATCGCCGTCGTTGCGGTAGCGGCCATCGGCGTGGCATTCGCGCTGATTCGCAGGAAGAAAAAATAACCTTTGCCGGACGGGCGGCCTCACCGGCCGCCCTTATTCGGTCCGGCGCACTACGGCCTGAGGATGGGATTGCCTTGAAAAACGAGCAGGTTCTCGATGTATGCGTCATCGGCGCCGGCGTACTGGGATGCGCCATAGCCCGCGAGCTTTCGCGCTACCGGCTCGACGCGGCCGTGTTGGAACGCGCGCACGACGTGGGAGAAGGGTCGAGCAAAGCGAACAGCGGCCTCATCCACGCGGGGTTCCATCCCCGCGGCGGCTCGCTCAAAGGCACGTCGTGCGTGCAAGGCAACGCCATGTACGACGAGCTCTGCCGCCAACTCCAGGTTCCCTTCCAGCGCTGCGGCGGCATCATGGCCGCCTTCTCCGAACAAGGCGTCGAAAAGCTGTGCGAAAAGGCCGAACGCGGCAGGATAAACGGCATCGATTGCCTTGAAATCGTCGACGGCAACCAGGCGCGCGCGATGGAGCCGCGCCTTTCCAAACACGTGGTAGGAGCCCTCATAGCCCCCACCACGGGAATCATCTCCCCCTTCCAGCTGGTGTTGGCATGCGCCCAAAACGCCCACGCCAACGGAACAGCCTTCGAGTTCGGCTGGGAGGTCGAACGAATAGAATGGATCGACGGCCACTGGCGCCTGACCGCCGCCGACGGCCGCTCGTGCCGCACGAAAGCGGTCGTGAACGCTGCAGGCGATATGGCCGCGCCCCTCGAAACCCAGGTAGCCCGATGCTCCTACGCCGTAAGGCCGCGTCTGGGAGAATGGGTGGTGTTCGACAAGCAGAACCCCGCCGACGCCATACGCCACGTCATCTACCAGGCCGCCGATACCGACGAAGGCGGCGTGCTGGTGGCGCCCACGGTGGACGGCAACCTGTTGGTGGGCCCCACCTCGCGCAACGTGCGCGACTTCAAAGAAGCGGCCAGCAGCGCCGAAGGAATCGCGAAAGTACTGCGCGTCGGGAAAAAAGTCATTCCCGACCTCGACGAAAGCAAGGCGATCTGCAGCTTCGCAGGCGTGCGCACCAACATCGTGAACGTTCCTAAAGAGCTGAAAGACTTCGTGGTGCGCGTGTCGGCGCCGCGATTCGTAAGCACGCTGGGAATCAAGAATCCCGGCATGACATCGTCTCCCGCGCTGGCGAAGCGTGCGGTCGACCTTCTGCGGGCCGAAGGAATGAAACTCGAGCCCCGCAACGATTTCGATCCCGTGCGCGAACGCTACGTTCCTTTCCTGCAGCGCGATGCGGGCGAACAGGCGCGCCTTCTGCAGCACGACCCGCGATACGCGAACGTAATCTGCCGCTGCGAGGGCATCACCGAAGGCGACGTGCGCGCCGTGATGCGCGAGCCGCTGCCGCCGTCGAGCATCACGGGGCTCAAGCACCGCCTCCGATGCACCATGGGCCGCTGCCAAGGCGGCTTCTGCCTGCCGCACGTGGCCGACATCATGGCAGATGAAATGGGGTGCGCGCCGCACGACGTGCCCTATGCGCAAGACGGAGGACGTTTCGTGAAAAGGACCGTGAAATAGCATGAACGAACGAATTCGGCACACCGACGAACCACCTTTCGACGTCGCCGTCGTAGGGGCCGGCCCCGCAGGTCTTGCCGCCGCCTGCAGCGCCGCTGCCGCAGGCGCGCGCGTCTGCGTGCTGGAGCGCCAGGCGTTCGCGGGCGGCGTGCTGCCCCAGTGCGTGCATGACGGGTTCGGCCTGCACCTGTACGGCCGCACCCTCACAGGCCCCGAATATGCCGATGTCTGGGAGAAGCACGTCGCCGAGCAGGGCGTACGCATCTTCTTCAACGCTACGGTCCTCGAAGTGAAGCGCGTCGAGGAAGAAGGCGACGACGCGGCCGGAAGCGAAGACTCGGCGCGGCGCAAGCCCTTCAGGCTGCGCGTCGTCGGACCCGATTTCCATGGCGCAGCCGTCGTTTCGGCGGGCGCCGTGGTGGCGGCCACCGGATGCCGCGAACGGACGCGCGGGCAAATGCTCGTGCCCGGCACGCGGCCCGCAGGCGTCATGACCGCAGGCACCGCGCAGTATCTCATAAACGTGAAGAACCGCATGCCTGGCACCATCGCGGTCATTCTGGGTTCGGGCGACATCGGCTTGATCATGGCGCGCCGCCTGACGCTCGAAGGAGCCGAGGTGCGCCTGGTCTTGGGACAGCAGGCAACGGGTCTGTTGCGCAACCAGGTGCGCTGCATCGACGATTTCGGCATTCCCGAGCGCTTCGGCTGGGGCGTCGCACGCATCCACGGCCGCGGCCAGCTGAAAGGCGTCACCGTAGCCCCCATGAACGCCGACGGAACCTTCGACCTGTCGCGCCGCGAATACATACGCTGCAACCTGCTGCTGCTCGCGTGCGGGCTGATTCCCGAGCGCGAAATCGTCGAAGACCTGGCTGCCGATCCGCGCAACGCCTCCGAAAACGGTCTGTTCATCTGCGGAAACGCGCATACGCCTTGCGACCTTGTCGACGAGGTGACCCAAAAGGGCCTGCGGGCCGGAGCGCAGGCGGCACTCTTCGCGCTGGGGCCGGCGCATGCCGAAGCGCCCGTCGCCGACCCCGCGTTCGCCGTCTACGCGAAGCGTCTAGCCGCAAAGCACGTTGAAGAACCCAAGGGCCGCTTGGCCGATCTGCAGGAAAGCATGACGGAAGGCCGACGCCCGATCGCTTGCACCGTCTGCCCCACCGGATGCATCATAGAGGTTGCCCGAAACGGCGACGTGTCGGGCAACACCTGCTCGCGTGGCAAAGACTTCGCCCTGGCCGAGATGTCCGCGCCCATGCGCCTATTCACCGGCACGGTGAAAGTGCAGGGCGCCGCAGCGGGAAAGAAACTCGTGCCCGTGCGCACCGCAGCCGAAATTCCCCAAGAAGCGCTGCTGCGCGCGGCCCGCGCCTGCAAGCATATGAAGGCGGCCGCGCCCGTCAAGGCGGGCCAGGTTCTGCACCGCAATATCGCAGGCACCGGGGTCGACCTGATCGCCGCAGCCTCCGTGGCCGCAGCGGCGGACGCCACCGACGGCGTCGAGCCGGGACAGCCCGACGCCGTTCGCCAGACGCCGTGCAAGAGGGAGCAGAACCGACATGGCCGACAAGACGCTTAAGACCACCGCCGTCACGACGCTGCTCGCGGCGCTGCCTTTCGCGTGCATGTTCGTAGGCATCCTGGCGGGACGCTACGGCATCGCACCGCACGACGCAATCGCGGCCATAGGCGGAGCCATCACCGGCAACGAAACGACATCGCGCCAGGTAAGCGCCTTGGTACTCGACGTACGCCTTCCCCGCGTCATAGCGGCGGCATGCATCGGCGCGGCGCTGGCGGCAAGCGGCGCCGCCTACCAAGGCGTGTTTCGCAACCCCTTGGTAAACCCCGGGCTACTCGGCGTATCGAGCGGCGCGAGCTTCGGCGCGGCGCTGGCCATCGTGTTAGCGGGCGGCGGCATGCTGATCTACCCCATCGCCTTCGCCTTCGGCATCGTGGCGGTGGCGCTGTCGTACTGGATCGCCCGCGTGTACAAGCAGACACCCGCCATCATGCTCATTCTGGGCGGTACCATCGTCAGCTCCGTCTTCAACGCGCTGGTAAGCCTCATGAAATACCTGGCCGACGCCGAAACCCAGCTCCCCTCCATCGTGTATTGGCTCATGGGAAGCCTGTCGGGCGTGGGTTGGGAACAGCTCTGGGCGATTGCGCCTATGGCGGCGGGCGTGGCCATGCTGCTGCTGTTCTCGTGGCGCATCGACGTGCTGAGCATGGGCGACAAAGAGGCGCGCGCCATGGGCGTGAACGTGGGCACCACGAAGGCCCTGGTGGTAGGCGGCGCCACGCTGGCAACCGCCGCCGCTGTGTGCATGGCGGGCACAATCGGCTGGATCGGCCTGGTGATTCCCCATATCGGACGCATGCTGGTAGGCTCGCAGAACGCGCGCCTGATCCCCGCCTCCTGTGCGCTAGGCGCATCGCTTCTGACGATCGTGGACACGGCCGCACGCTGCATGACGGCCAACGAGGTGCCCCTGGGCATTCTGACAGCGCTCATCGGCGCCCCGTTTTTCGTCTACCTGCTGAAACGGACGAAGGGAAGCACATGGAAGTAGGCGGCTCCCCCATGCTTGAAATTCGCGACCTGTATTTTCGCTACGAAGGCAGGCGGAAAGGAGAAATCTTGTCCGGCGCGTCGCTCGCGGTGGAAGAGGGATCGTGTTTGTGCCTGATGGGCATGAACGGATGCGGCAAAAGTACGCTCATCGACTGCCTTCTGGGCGAAAACAAGCCCTCATCGGGAAGCATCGCGCTGTCGGGGGAAGACGCGCTGCGCATGAGTCCCGCCCGCAAAGCGAAGCTGATGGCGTACGTGCCCCAGGTGCACGAGCGCACGTTTCCCTACGAAGTCGAGCATATCGTCATGATGGGCCGCACGGCACACGCGGGATCGCTCTGGAAGCCGGGCGGCACCGAAGACCGGCGGCGCGTGGCCGAAGCTCTCGAATCCTGCGGCATCCCCCACCTGGCCCGCCGACCCTACACCGACCTTTCTGGCGGCGAAATGCAGATGGTCATGCTCGCCCGCGCGCTGGTGCAGGACGCGCCACTCGTGGTCATGGACGAGCCGACAGCCCATCTGGATTTTCGCAACGAAATGCTCTTCCTGGAAACCGTCGAGCGGCTGGCGCTGCGCCAAGGCACCACAGTGCTCATGGCCACGCACTCGCCCAACCAGGCGTTCCATCTGGCAAGCGCAGGCGTGCCCACTCGGGTCGCACTCATGCACCAAGGCCGCATCCATGCGCTGGGAAGCCCACGCGAAGTACTGACCGAGCAGGCCCTTCAGCAGGTTTTCGGCGTATACGGCTGCCTGCTCGAATACGACACGCCACAAGGCTCGCCCGAGCATCGGGCGCTTGCGGGCCGCCCGGTCAGGCAGCTCGTCCCCTTGCGAACGATACGGGCCGAAGCGCGCGGCGAAGCGCGTCCCGAAGGAGACCGATAACCCATGAACGAACCGATTCGCCCGTCCGGTCTGCGCAAACGCCCCCGCAGCACGCGCCTGCGGCGCGGGCTGCAAAACGCACTCGCGCTTGCGACGGCGCTCGCCCTGGGAACCATGGAGATCACGCTCGCCTCGTGCGGTGCCGACACAGGCCCCAATAGCGCGAACACCCCGACGCAGACGCAGACCGAGACAAGCAGAACGCTGACCGACACCGAAGGACATGAGGTCGCAGTGCCCGCGGAACCGCAGCGTGTGGCCGTGATGGATTCGTTTTGCGGCGAACTGTGCATCATGCTGGGCGCGGGCGAGCGTCTTATCGGCGCGCCCGGCGGTATCATGAGCGACAAGGTCTTGCAGACCATCCACCCCGGTCTACAAGACCTACAGCGGCTCGCAGGCAATGCGGTGAACATCGAATCCCTCGTCGAGCAAGGATGCGACGTGGCATTGGTCAAAGCATCCATGCCCGAAGACGAGCGCGCCAAGCTCGACAAAGTGGGCATTCCGTACGTGATGGTCGGCTATTCGACGCTCGAAGAGCAGCTGGACGCGATGGGCATCGTGGCCGACGCGCTCGGAGGCGACGCGCGCCTGGCTGAAGAGAAGATCGCCGCGTTCTACCGCGAAACCATCGACCTCGTCGACCGCAAGACGGCCGAAATCGAAGATGCCGACCGCGTGGCCGTGTATCACGCCATCAGCGGCGATCTTCTGTGCGACGCCGCGGGCTCGCTCGGCGCCGCCTGGATCGAACGCGCGGGCGGCACCTGCGTCTCATCCACGGAAAGCCCCACTTCTGGATCGGATTACAACGCCACCCTCGAGCAGATCTACGCATGGAACCCCGACGTGCTTCTGTTCAACGTAGCCGCCACCGAACAGGCCGTCTTGAACAATTCGCGATGGCAGGGGCTGCCGGCCGTGGCGGAAGGCAAAACGTATCGCCTCCCCATCGGCGCCACGCGCTGGGGACATCGAGGAAGCGTCGAGACTCCGCTCGCCATGCTGTGGTTCGGCTGCACCTTCTTCCCCGACCTGTACAGCGATGTCGACATGGAATCCATGGTGCACGGTTACTACGAAGACTGCCTGGGCGTCAACGTCGATCGCGAACTGTACGAGCAGATGCTTTCAGGCGAAGGAATACGTTCGGGCGGCAACGGCTCAGGCCAGGGCTCGGGCGGCAACGGCGGCAAATAACGCAAGGAGAGAACGCATGCAAGAAACGAACCCGACAGCCGGCGCGCCGACCGAAAACCACGATGCGACCTGCAGCAGCGAGAAGCGCGGGGCAGGCCGCAATGCGGGACGCGGGGCGAAAGCGGCGCACAAGGGGAGGCAGGACGTCTTTCTTTTCCCACGGGCGGACGCGGCCATTGCGCCGCCAGTGCGCATGTTGTGCTGCGTCGACGACACCGACGACTTCTCGGGCACCACGTCGACGGGCTTCGTGTCCGAGCTTCTCACCCGCGTGGTCAGCCAGCTCGGAGGCCAGGTCGTATCGGGAATAACCAGGCACCAGCTTCTCTTGTCCGACCAGGTCGAATACACATCGCACAATTCATCGATGTGCTTCGAGGCGTGCATGCCCGCAGGGTCGGTCGAGGCGTTCCGCGAAAAGGCCGTCCAGGCCATCGCGAACGAGGCCGTGGCCGAAGCAGACCCCGGCCTTTGCGTGGCCGTCCTTCCCGCCGAAAGTGGATGCGCGCAGGCGCAGGCGGCCATAGAGGCGCTGCACGATTTCGGCATCGCTGCCCAAACGCGGGTATGCACCAAAGAGCAGGCGTATCGGCTGGCCGATAGCATCGCGTGGGTTTCTTTGTCCGAGCATGGCGGCAGCGGTCTGGGCGTGATCGGCGCGATCGCGGGCATCGGGCTGCGCCTGGGCGGCAACGACGGCCGCTTCAGAGGCAAATGGAACCTGCTCGCCGCCTACGAAACAGGCTGCCCGGCGCAACCGTCGGCGCCTGAAGAACCCGCGCGCCGAACCGACGACGCGGCGTTCGCCGACATAGGGAGTTTCGTCGCCCGCGCGGCCGAACTGACCGGCGGCCCCGTGTCGGTGGTCGATGCCGAAGGAAACGAGCTGCCGGCGCACATGCCCATCCTTCTGGCGAAAGCGGCGAAGCCCGTCATGCGCGCAGGGTGCCTGACCTTCGTCTGCGACACGACCGAAGGCTACGCCGCGCCGTTCGAGAAGGTGGATCTGGGCGCACTCGGAAGCGGCGGGCTAACGGCGGGCTACTGCGAGCGCTACCGCCGCGACACCGATGCGGAAGAGTGCGCGCCCTTCGAGCCTGGTGCCGATGCCGAAGCGTCGCAGGCGTTTTCGTGCCGCACGTGCTTGTTCCGCAGGTTCACGGAGCACGGCTTCGCCTGCGTGGCGAAATAAATAGCCCATGCGCCGCACAGCACACAAAGACCGGCCGCAATGGATTGCACGTCCCGATTCGAGGATAAAGAACCGCGGCGGCGCAATAATGATTCTTGGAAAAGAGACATCTCAGGCCATTTTTTTGCGAGGTTTGGCACAAACGAGCAGATATACGGCGTCTCTAAAGCCTCCTGTTCATCGAATTGAACGACATTTTTCTACTATTTGTAGACCAGCTTGGCGCAAATACGCGCCTCCAGTCGAATTTTCGTGCCAAACCGCACCTTTTCGGTCTCGGAGGCCTTTATTTTCCAAAGTTCGTCGAGAACAGGAGCAATTCGACAGAATCAGGCATCGGACGGCTGAAAACCAACGCCCGTCCGATGCGACGCGCCCCGAAACCGCATAACACCGACGAATCCGCAAGCGGCACGGTCCTCCAGACGCAACCTCTCGAAGGCGCACGCCGCCTCCGAGACCCCTCAGCAAACGGCGCGCGCCTTCCCCGCAAACGCAACGAGGCCGCCCGAAGGCGGCCTCGTTGGAGGAGGAACCGGTTTAACCGATCATTTTCATGATGGTGTCAGCCACCACATCCGCATGGATGCCGGCGGCCAGCACCAGAAAACGCAGGGCGCAGCCGCCCACAAGCGCTCCCAGCGCGCCGACCAAAGTCGGCGTATCGACGACCTTCGCGTCGGAGTCCGCGGGCCCCTCTTTCGCAAGCAGGCCATTAATCGCCATGGCCAGGGGCAGGGCCAGACCCACGACTGCCACCAGGCCCCAGAACCACACAGCCAGCTGGCCCGACACGAACATGCCGGCCGATGCCGCAGCGGCCGCTCCGACGGGCGTGCTCGCGTCGGCAAGCAGCATGCTGCCCAAAAACGCCGCCAGCACCACAAACTCGAGCACCACCAGAACCACGACGCACTTCTCCATGAAGCGCTTCGTGCCGTGGTCGAGCGCCTCTTTCTTGGCAAGCGCGATCGCGACCACTTCGACAAGCGCCACGCCCGTGTCGAACGCCGACACGGTGAACAGCGCGGGCAGAAGCAGGGTGTCCCAGAACGGAACGCTTCCCGCCGTCATGAGCAGCATGCCCGTGTAGAACGCCACGAACGCGCCCAAAACGATGCCCGCCACGGCGAACGCCGTGCGAACGCCGTGCTCATGCTGCGCATACCAAGAGCACTTGCCCGTCAGCCATACGGCAACCTTCGGCGTGGCGAACAGCGCCGAAACGCCGAATGCCGCGATGGCGCCGAACGCGCCCCACGCACCGTAGGTCATCCACGACGTGAAATGACTGAAGCTTTGCCACATCAGCAGGCCGCGCAAAGGCGTGACCAGCTCCATCAACAGCAGCAACAAGCCCACGATAAGGCTGATAGCCGCCGCCCACATGGAAACGCACACGATGCGCGCGTTGCGTTCCCGATCCTTCAAATACAGGATGGCCGCCATGATAAACGCGCCTGCGCCCATACCGCCCAAGAACAGATAAAGCGCGGGCTGCCATCCCCAAACAGATTGCAACTCCATGGCCCTACTCCGTTCCAAGCACCAGGCACGACGGGTCGTTCAGCTCGGCGATAGGCACCGCCGACCCGTTCGTCGCCTCGAGCAGCTCATCCAAAGGCCCGAACTTCAGCGCGCCGAACTTGCACGCGCGCACGCAGTACGGGTCCTTTTCGCCCAGTTCGACGCCCGCCTTCTGGCAGCAGTCGCATTTGTCCATCGACACCGAGTTGTACTGCGGCACCTCATACGGGCACGCCTGATAGCAGTACTTGCATCCGATGCACAGGTTCGGGTCCACCTTGACCACGCCATGCTCGTCTTTCGAGATGGCGCCAGCGGGACACACCTTCATGCAGCTCGGGTCGGCGCAATGCATGCACGACGTCGAAATGAAAAACGTCCTGCCGCGGCTACGCTTGAACGAAGACACACGCCTTCTGTCGGGAGTATCGTCGGAAAGACCGTTCTCCTTTCTGCACGCCTCGACGCACCGTCCGCATCCGGAACAGCGCGAGAGCGCCGTGAGGAAGCCGTACCTGACCCCTTCGGCGTTCGAGCCTGAGCTCGCCTCGCTGGCGGCCGCCTCTTTCCCGGAGACGGCCGCTGCGCCGAGAGCAAGCGCGCAGGCGCCTGCAGCCGATGCGGTCAGCATCGCGCGACGCGTCATATTCACGCTTTCTCCCATTCGAATTCCTCGCTTTCACCGCCCGAAGGCGGAAGTACTTATTCTTCGACTTCGAATACCGTGCTCGAGCCCAGAGGCGAAACCGTTCCGTCCTCGGTCACGGCGCGCACGTCGAGCTTGTAGATGCCGGCCTGCTCGGGGGTGTAATCAAAGTGCCAATACACCCAATCTTCCGCATCGGAGGAAGACGTGTCGAACGACGTCCAGGTTTCGCCGCCGTCGAGGGAGAACTCGACCGCCGTCACCTTGGTGCCGCAGTCGTCGGCATAGCCTTCGAATGCGATCAGGTCGCCCACTTTGAAGCTATCGCTCACGGTGTTGAGGATGCTCACCTTGGCGCGGTAGTCGGCATCGGGGCCTTCGACCTCGGGAACCTCCTCGGAAACGGACAGTTCGATTTCGGCCACGGCGCGCGTGAAGTACTTCGCCACGGTGTCGGGAATCCACACCTGCAGGCGCTCGCCGTCGGAAAACGGCTTGTCGCCGACCTGGTAGACCAGCAGGGCCTCCTTCTCCATGACGTAAGACAGCGGCATGGGAAGGCCGTAGCCGTCTTTATCCTTGAAGGTGATCGTGTTGGCGCCGGCGCCAACACCCGCCATTTCCACCAGGTCGGACACCTTGACGCCCGTGACGCTGGCCATGGCCACGGCCGGGCTCATGCCGCACGTGCAACGCATGTCCTTGCGCTCGGCCTCCATGCGCTCGATTTCGTCGAGACCGATGGAGTACACCTTGTCGACGACGCCGCCAACGTTGACGTAGTAATCCTCGTGCGTCACCTCGTCGAACGCGTAGCCAGGCTTCGCGCAGATCGTGGTAGTGGCGGTGCCGAACAGGTTGAACACCTCGTCGGCGGGGGTCAGCGTATCCTGCGTGAACGTGAAGCCGCCCTGAACGTTGGCGACCTTGTCGTAGTCGACCGCCGCGCGCTGCCACACATCGATGGGGCCTTCTTCTTTATCGCTGCTGCCCGCAAGAGCCGCATTGGGCATCATGGAGCCGATGCCGCCAAGCACCATGGTGGCGCCCATCGTGCATCCCAGCACTTTCACTCCGAAAGAACGTTTCATCGCTATTCCTCCACGTTCGTCTTCGCGGTGACCATGACCTTGTGGATATAGCCCTCGTCGGTCACCAGGCCGGTATCGGTGGTGCCGCGGGTCATGAGCACGTAGCTGCCGTCGGTTTCGGGCGTCCAGGTGAAGGTCCACCACACCCACTGGCGAGCGTCGGTCTGACCCAGGTCGAATGCGGTCCAGGTCTTTCCGCCGTCCATAGAAAACTCGATTTTGGTCACAGCCTCGTCGAATGCATCCGCATAGCCTTCGAAGGTAAAGGGCTTGCCAGTCTCGATGATTTTGCCGTCAGGCACGCCAAGCGTAGTAACGTTGGGCTTGTTCATGTAGGGGCCCTCGTCATAACTGTCGAAGCCGTTCTCGGAAATAGCCGCCCAGTCCTTGTCCTCGTCGGTCAGGTGATAGCCTACGCACTGTTTCACGTTGCCCTGGGCGTCATTTGCCTCGATCCAGTTAAGGCAAGGGGCACCGGCGCTTACGCTCAAAGGTTCGCCACCGATCTTGTAAACCAAATACACATCATCGAACTTCTCGGGGCCTGTACCGCGCGTACTGTGGTTCTGCGCGCCGTCGGTATGGAACTCGCGACGGTCAACGGTCACGCCCGTAACGCCTTCTTTCAAGCCGCCGCCGCGCTCGATCAGCCAGTTCAGCGGAATGCCGGTAATTTCGACATTGGAAATTCCGCCGCCGCCGGGCATGTTGTCAAGACAGTGGATCTTAGAGATCTTAGTGACCGATGCGCCTTCGGCTTCGGCCTCATCTATCAAATCCTTAAGCTTGGCGGTATAGGGCTGGTTCACCAGACCGGTGATGTTAATCTCCCAGTTATCCACCATTTCCTGGGGCAAGGGCAAGTCTTCGCCGTTCTTACCCATAATAGCCAGAAGATGGTCGTAATCGGAATGAATCCAGTCATAGGTGAACATCTCGTCCATGGTGTTGGTCGTAGTCTGGTCGAAGGTGAATTCGCCCTGAACGTCCTTCTCCTTGACGATGCCGTCCATGTGATCGTATTTGACCTGGTCCCAAAGCTCGACGCCTTCGCCGTTCTCGGTCATGTTATGGCAGCTTTGGCACTTGCCGCCGCGCGCTTCGAAGTTGGCGCCGTTGCGCTCGCCGTAATGTGCGGCATGCATGAGCGTGCCCATCTCGTATCCGTCATCGTCGCTATGGCACAGCATGCACTGGTCGACGGTGATCCAGTTGTTCAACGCAGGGTTGAAAATCGTAAGATGCGAATACTCCATGCCGGCCAGCGTGTCCTTCAAGTCCTCATGGCACGCATTGCAGCCGCGGTTGTCCGCATCCAGCCAATAAGTATTGTAAGAGTTGCCGTTCGTGTACGGACGATTCCAATGATAGCCGCGATACTCGGTAGGCGTGCGCTGCACCTTAGTGCCATCTGCGAGAGTGCGAATCTCCGGAGCGTATTCCTCGTTAATTTTATCCTGGCGCTCGTTGATTTCGGCCAGAATACCCTCCGCCTCTTCGTAGGTGTCGAAGTGTTGGGTTTCAGCCGACGCCGCTTCAGGATCGGCAGCATCCTGCTGCGCGCAGCCGGCAGCCATCATGGATCCAGCCGCAAGCGTCACAGCCACAAGCGCGAGGCCTGCCTTGACTCCCCTCCCTGTTTTCCTCATTATTCCCCCTTTCCTTTTGCGCATCATGCGCATGTTTCAACGCTTTCCTTGACCAGCGTCGTTGGAAACACTACCCGCTGAATAACTTGAATTCTATCGACGTAAAGGGGCGAACTTTATATAACACCAGGTGGGAGGCATAGCCCAGTTTGGTTGATGTCTTGCCATAAGTATCTAATCGATTAAAATAGAAATCTCTGTGAATAAAACGCCATCGGCGTGAAGGGAGAACTATGGCACACCGCCCAAGCGCCTCGGCGCTTTGTTCGGCATATGCGGCAGCTGGACTCGTATTGGTTTTCGTATGGTCGTCGCTCTCCGACCATGTATTCGGCCTACGCAGCGCACTGCCCGAATTCCTCATAGTAAATCCTCGCGTCTTCTTCCTTACAGGCATTCTCGCACTCAGCACGACAATCGTCGCAAAACCAAAATTCTCCCGCACCGCCGACATCACGCTGTCGGTGCTTCTGCCGTTCATCGGCGCCACCGGCACCGCCTGCATTGCGCTGGCATCCAACCAAAACCTCTTCCCACCCGCCATGCTCTGCATCACGGGCCTCGTGGCTCTCGGCATGGGCTACTGCTGGCTCGTCGTGAGCTACGGGCTCCTGCTTGCACGAACCGGGTCCGTCGCCCGTATCGTGTACTGCCTTGCCGCAGCGCTCTCCGTAGAGCCCGTAGTCAGGCTCGTCATCGAATCAACCTTCGAGCACGCGGCGATCTCGGGAATCGCCGTGTGCCTACCGTTCGTATCTATGGCCTTGCTGCGGGTCACCCACGCAATGCTCGAACGGGAAGAAACAACGAGCTGCTTCGAAAAAAGCAACCTTGCAGAAGAACGCGACGAAACAGCCTCTAACGGGAAAACGACCCTTAAAAGCAAGACAGGAAAGACCTTCATCCTACTCGGCGCTACCGCCGCTCTTCTTGCCACAGTGCGCACACTGAGCCCGTGCGGAACCTGGGATGCGAAATTCGACCCCGCCCCCATGACCACATCGCCGGCCCTTGTTCTCGCATACGCGACGGGAGTGCTGCTGTTCGCGTGGTATGCGCTGGTGCGCGCCGAAGCGCGACCTGCCCTGTTGCGCTTTCAGCCGGCGTTCTTGCTTATCGTGCTAACATTGTTCGCCTCGCTTGTTATGCTTTTTTCGCAAGGACCACAGTCTGCGATTCTCTACACGTTCATGATTTTGGACGACTCCTTCGCCCACATGCTGTTCTGGGCATCGATCACCTGCACCATTGCAAGCACCGCCATGCCCGCCCGCAAGGTCGCAGGCATGGCAATTGCAGCCTATAGCGCACTGTCCATCATCTGGCTTTTCCTGCTGGGCGACAACGACACCTTGGAGGCGCCGGTGATGGCGATCGTCATCACCGCCATCTACCTGCTGACGATGATCGTGTCTCACACCAATTCGAACAGCGCGAATCAAGAAGAAGCCCAAACGCCCCGCAACGAGACGCACGAAGAATCCGCCGCGCTTGCCGACCGCATCGCGGCAAACATCGAGGAGCGTTGTGTCGAAATAGCGAGCGGATGCAGGCTTTCGCCACGCGAAACCGAAGTGCTCGTGCTGCTGGCCCAGGGGCGCACCCGCGTCTATATCCAGAACGAACTAGTACTGGCGGAAAACACCGTAAAGACGCATATCACGCATATCTACAAGAAGCTCGATGTGAGCAATCGCCAGGAAATGCTCGACCTGGTGTTCGGCAAGAACGAAGACCCCGAGCCCGCCGGCCTTACGGAAACCCGATAATCGCAAGGGGCGCTAAGCGCAGGAAAGGCCCGCATATTGCGGACCTTTCCGATGCAGGCAGCATGTACGCCGTCGGAGCGCCAAAAGCCCCGGCGGCTTTGCGACATCGAGCCGTTGCCGACCGGCAGAACGACGCAGCTCCCTACTTCATCAGCTTGGCGATTTCATTGGCGAAGGCGACGGGGTCTTCGAGCGGCATGCCTTCCACCAGAAGCGCCTGGTTGTACAGCAGGCCGGCATAGCTTGCCACCTTGCCGGCATCGCCCTCCTCCTGCGCGGCCTTCAGCGTGGCGAAAATCGGATGCTGCGCGTTCACTTCAAGCACGCGCTGGCTCTTGATGTCCTCGCCGCCGTCGGGCATCTGGGACAAAATCTTCTCCATCTCGAGCGACACCGGGCCTTCGGCGGTGATGCAAACGGGCGCGTCGTCGGCCGTAGCCAGGCGCGTAGACACGCTCACCTTGGACACATGGTCGCCCAGCGCGTCCTTCATGATGCCGAACAGGCCTTCGTTTTCTTTCGCGGCCTCTTCGGCAGCCTTCTTCTCATCTTCGGTCTCAAGACCCAGGTCTCCCGACGCGACGTTCTTCAGCGGCTTCTCAACGAACCCTTCGCCTTCGGCGGCGGGCTTGCCGTAGCCCATCATGGCCTGGAAGCAGAACTCGTCCACGTCCTGCGTGCACAGCAGCACGTCGTAGCCTTTGTTCGTGACGGCCTTCACTACAGGCATCTTAACCAAGCGATCGACCGATTCGCCGGCGGCGTAGAAGATGGAATCCTGGCCCTCGGGCATGGCGGCCACGTATTCGTCCAGCGTGACCATCTTCTGCTCCTTGGCAGAATAGAACAGCAGCAAGTCGGCCAGCTCGCCCTTGTTCATGCCGTAGCTGCTGTAAATGCCGTACTTCAGGCCGCGGCCGAACTCCTCGAAGAACGCCTCGTAGGCCTCGCGGTCGTTGTCGCGCATATTCGCCAGTTCGCCCTTGATCTTCTTCTCGAGCTTCTTAGCGATCGCGCGCAGCTGGCTGTTATGCTGCAGCGTTTCGCGAGAAATGTTGAGCTGCAAGTCCTGGCTGTCCACAACTCCACGTACGAAGTTGAAATAGTCGGGCAACAGCTCTTCGCACTTCTCCATGATCATGACGTTGGAACTGTAGAGCGCCAGGCCCTTCTTGAAGTCCTTGCTGTACAGGTCGTACGGCGCACGCGTGGGAATGAACATGAGCGCGTCGTAGGTCAACGCGCCTTCGGCATGGACTTTAATCGTACGTGCAGGGTCGGCCCAATCGTGAAAATCAGATTTATAGAACTCGTTGTATTCCTCTTCGGTCACATCGGACTTGCTGCGCTTCCAGATGGGAATCATGGAATTGACGGTCTCGGTTTCGGTGTAGTGCTCGAATTCGGGCTGGTAATCGTCGCCGGCGTCTTCGGGCCTGGGCAGCTCACGCGTCTTTTCGCATTCCATCTGAATGGGATAGCGCACGTAGTTGCTGTACTTCTTGATGAGGTTCTTCAGGCCCCACTCGGAAAGGAACGTGTCGTAGTTCTCCTCATCGGCATTGTCCTTGAGGACCACCACCACGTCGGTGCCATGAGCGGCACGCTCGGCGGGTTCGATCGCGTAACCTTCCACGCCGTCGCTCACCCAGCACCAGGCCTCGTCGGAACCGTAGGCGCGCGAGGTCACGCGAACCTCTTTGCCAACCATGAAGGCAGAATAGAAGCCCACGCCAAACTGGCCGATGATATCCACGTCATCGCCCTGGGCCTCGGCGTTTTCGGTCTTGAACTCCAGGCTGCCGGAATGCGCGATGGTGCCGAGGTTCTTCTCAAGCTCGTCCTTGCTCATGCCGATACCGGAATCGCTCACCGTGACGGTGCGAGCATCGTGGTCGAAGCCCACGTGAATGGCCAGTTCGTCCTTGCCCACTTTCACATCGGAGTCGGTAAGACTCTTGAAATAGAGTTTGTCCACCGCGTCGGAAGCATTGGAAATCAGCTCGCGCAGAAAGATTTCTTTATTGGTATAAATCGAGTTAATCATGAGGTCGAGCAGCTTTTTGCTCTCTGTCTTGAACTTCTTCATGAATGAAGCCTTCCTTCTTTCGTGCATCGTGCGGGCGAGCCGCGCCGCCATAACCGTAGAGAAATGGGCGACGACGTCCAGATGCGTGCCGCGCCCGATGTGCGCGACGCATGCAAACGAATCGCCATGAATCGTTCTTTTAGCACTCAAGAGAGGTGAGTGCTAATCTGGATTGTAGTACCGACTATTGCGCTGTCAACCGAAGCCCAAGAAGGCTCCATGCAATGTTGACGTTTCGTTGCGAAAACGAAAAAGCGCGGCCGAGCCCCGACCGCGCCTCATTCCACGCAAACGAACCGCGCCGCTATTTCACGAACACGAAGGTATCGTTTGTCGATAACTCCTGATCAAACGCATACCCTGCCGCATCGAAGCGCCTGAAGTCTTCCACGCGCCCGATCGCGTTTTCGGCGCACCAGCGCACAAAGGTACCGCGCGCCGCCTTCGCCTCAGTCGAGCGCTGCGCAAGCTTGCCGGCGCGCGGCGTGCCGAACAAGCATGTCGTCACGCACACGTCGCCGCCCGCTTTCGCGGCGGCCTTCGCATGCGGCAACACGGCCTTGGCGTATTCGACCGACGCCAGGTTCACGATCGTGCGTTCGCCGGCAGCATCGCCCTCCTGCTGCGCGATATCGGCCGCCAGCGCCTCGTATAAACGCGAACCCCAATAGCCGTACAAATCGCGCGCACCGCCCACGGCAAGTTTCGCCTGCATTTCAAGCCGGTACGGCACCACCGCGTCGAACGGACGCAGCACGCCGTAAAAGCCGGACAGAATGCGCAGGTGCCGCTGCAGATAATCGAGCTGCCCCTGCGTCATGACCTGCGGCGCCATGTTCTGGTACTGGATGCCTTCGTACGAAAATGCCGCGGGCGTGCATGCGGCGGCGCAGGCGGGGTCCATGCTTTGCACGCGCTCGTAATTCAGCTCCGCCAACGCGTCGCTGCACTTCCACAGCGCCTTCGCCTCGTCGTAAGAAAGCGCGCGCATCGCCTCGAGCAGCTCGCATGTCTGCGGAAGAAAACACGGCATGTCGCGCCACGCGAACGAATCGGCCGCGTCGACCATCTTCTTGGCGGGGGAGATTATGAACAACATAGGTGATTCCTTCTGTCGCAACAAATACACGAAGCTAGCGTCGCGCGACCCACCAGTCCGATATCCAATACGCATTAATCCGATAAAAAACAACACGTTTCTTTATCGGATTGTCTCGTTTTCAGGCAATCCGATAAAAAATGCTATCGAATCGCAGGCGTCTCATCGGAAGCGCGGCGCTCAAGCTCTTCGAGATTACACGCGTAGTACACTTTACGACCCATCTTTTCGACGGCGACGATGCCTTCCTGTTTAAGCCGTTTGAGACGACGCTGCAACGTCGGCTTGCTGATGGCAAGCGCATTGCACAGTTCATCGGCCGTCGCGCCATAAAGCGCAAACAGGCGTGCGACTATGAGAACGCATACGATGTCGGAAATATATTTATCATCTTCCGAAGAATACAAGCGCAAAGCGAGCGACTCGTATTTCCGCAAGCTCGAATCTCTTTCCGCAAGCGCCTCCTTGAGACGCTCCATCCCCACAAGCACGATATTAACGAACTCAATAACAAACGGTGTCAGATCGCCCTTATTGAGGGGGTGCTCGCACACCATAAACGCTTTGTAGTACCGCCCTATCTCTTCCTTGATGGCAAAGGAAAGTCGCAAACCAACAAGGCGTTCATACTCGCTAGAAATGATATAGCTGCTGATAAACCTGTTCGTGCGTCCATTGCCGTCATAAAACGGATGAATGTAGCCGAAGAGAAAATGACCGACTGCAGCGCGCACGATAATATCGACCTCTTTGTTCCCGAGAAACGAAATCATGCATTCCATCATTTCAATAATTTTCGACTCAGGGGAAACGCCGCGATGTATTTCACGTTCAGCACTATCAACGACAGCAACCGACCCGGCACGAAAATATTTGCCATCGGGGACCTTTTTACCGTCAGAAGCGCGCACTTCCTCTAAAACCAAATCGTCGTAAAGTCGTCTTATGTCTTCGCACGAGTCAAGCGGAACAATCTTGCCACGCAACAACATATCGTACTTAGCAACGATTCCATGAAAACGCTTGCGCCTATCGTTCTGTTCAAGGGAATCAAGAACGTCACTGACCTCCCTACGTGTGGAATGGACGTTTTCTATCTCATTCGTGAGGACGATTTCATCGATAAGACACGCATTTGCGTAATCCGATATCGCCTTTCCTGGCAATGTCTCGACGAATTTATATATTTCTTTATCAAGCCTCGCAGCTTTCATCAGCATCGAATTCAACGCTGGAGTAATCACGAAAAACGCTGGATCATTACCGATATTGCAACCGACTTTTATCGCGAATTCGGAGTTGAAACGACTTTCGTAAAGGGCTTTTTCATCCGTGTTGGGGTCGTGGAACGCCTTGCGTAACGTCTTGTACTTCATATCTCCTCCGAGCAGACCTATGCCCCACATCTTATAGCGAAGATATACAATGCGATAAAAAATAGCAACTCTCTTTATCGCATTGTCTCGTTTTCGGATGATTCAATAAAAATGTTATCGGATTGCGAGCGACCCTTCAGCGCGGCGGGCGATTGCTTTGCCGATGCGATGCACCACGTCCACCACGAGCGCGTTGCCCATGCAGAACGCACGGTGACCGTCGGTCATGCCCGTGGCGGTCCACCCTTTCGGGAAGGTCTGCAGCTGGTCGAGCTCGTCAGGCACCAGACGGCGATATCGACCGCTTTCGGTTTTCACCACGTGTTTGAAGCGCGACGCGCCCGCGCCGCCTTCGCCCGTCAAAATGGTACGCGACGGCTTGTCGATCGCATCGGGAAACGCCATGCCGCCTTCGCTGTACATGTACGTGAAACCCGACGCGTGCGTGCGCTCCTCTTTCTTGGCGCCTTTGAAATACTCCCAACGCTCGAGTTTGTCGTCGTCGATGAAAAACGCCTCGGGCACCTGCTCTTCGGGAATCAGCACGTCACCGAGCGTTGCGAAGGGGCCGCCGCACACGGGCGTCACCTCTGCAGTGAACACCTCGCCGTTCTGCATGGCGCCCGCGCCGTGAAACGGCGACGCCTTCAGGCCTTTACCGAAGTTTTTGCTCACCTCGTACGGCTCGCCCTGCACCGCGAATGCATTCGCCTTCGTGACCAGGCGGTTAACGGGAAACGCCTCGGCCATCACGCCGCCTTCGCGCACACGCTCCTCGATATTCCACGCAGGCGCGCCCTTTTCGGCATACACGTACACGCGGCGACGGCGCTGCGGCGCGCCGTAATCGGCCGCGTTCACCACGCGCCATTCCACCGAATAGCCGCGCTCGTTCAGGCACGCCAGCATGATGGCGAAATCACGGCCACGCTGCGACGCGGGCGACTTCAGCAGGCGGTCCACGTTTTCAAGCAGCACGTATTTCGGCGAGCACAGATACAGGAAGCGATAGATCTGCCACCAGAGCACGCCCTTCTTACCCTCGATGCCGCCCGACTGGTTCTTCGGCCGCGCCACCGAATAGTCCTGGCACGGGAAGCCGCCCACCAGCATGTCGTGCGCGGGAATAGAGCGCACGCCCGCCTCCACCTGGTCGAGCACGCATTCGATATCTTCATTGACGATGGACCCCTCGCCGAAACGCTCGGCGTAGCAGCGCGCCGCGAACTGGCGCGTTTCGGTTCCAGGAGGCTCCCACTGGTTCGCCCAAACGGTCTGGAAATCGCCCGCCGCGGGACGATGCCAGCCGCGCTCTTCGTCGTCGTATCCATCGAGCGCCAAGCGGAATCCGCCCACGCCCGCGAACAATTCGGCAACGCGAATCTTCGTCATGCAAGCCTCCATAGCATTCGTTTGTATCGGACCCATGATCGCAAATAGAGCCCGCTCCGTCAAGATCGCACGGGCGGACGGCACCGCCCGCTTACGCCCCGAACGCAAGAAACCCCGGCGCTCGAGGCGGCCGGGGTTTCACAAGCAAACTTTCGGGGAATCCCGCCAAAAGTCCTACGCCTGCGACGCGCCTTCCTGGGTGAGTTCGGGGTCGATCATGAAGTAATCGAGCACGTCCTTGTCGGCCTTCACCAGGTCGGCAATATTCATGCAGCTCGTGCCGACGCGGCCGATATCGTAAAGCAACCTGTTGAATACAGCGGTCATGGCGGGCGAGCATTCTTTCGCAGCGATGCGTTTCATATGCGTCTTGCGCGCAGTGGTTTCGGCCTCGACCAAGCTTGCGCTTGCAGCGAACACGCGCTTCGCATCTGAGGAATCGCCCGACGCCAATGCCTTCATGGCGCCCGCGAACATCTCCTCGGCGATGGCCATCGCCTTTTGAGCCTCGTCGATCGCGGCCTCGGAATACTTCACGCCCTTGCAGGACTTCACGATATGCCCGCACAGCGCCGCTACGCGTTCGGCATCGTTCAGACCGCGCATCAGCTTCATAGTATGCGCCGCCTGGTCTTCGTTGAGCGCGCCCGCCGCGAAGATTTCGGCAAGATAGTCGGTCACTTTCTGGCACAGCTCGCCGGCCGCTTCGGCCTTGCGCGCCGCCTCGTCAATGCGCTTGGAATCACGATCGCGCAGAGCCGCGGAAATATCATGGAGCGACACGCGGATCGTTTCGCCGCAGCGCTCGATTTCCTGGGCAACCATCTGCAGCGCAACCACAGGCTGAGACATGAGACGATCGTCGAGATACATAGGCTCGGCAGGATCGGACACGACCTTCGATCCCACACGCTTCTCGGGAATGATACACATGACGATTTTCACCATGAGACAGATGAACGGCAGCCACAGCAGCGTCATGGCGACGTTGAACGACGTGTGCGCATTTGCGATCTGGCGAGAAATGACCTCGACTTCGGGGCCCGCAGGCGAAATAGCCTGAATGAACGCGGCGAATGCGGGAATGAACCAGATGAAAATCAAACAGCCTGAAATATTGAACAGGCTGTGCGACACAGCCACGCGCTTGGCATTGCGACTCTGTCCGATGCTGGCGAGCAAGGCCGTAATCGTGGTGCCGATGTTGTCGCCCAGCAGCACGGGGATGGCGCCCGTCAAGCCGATGACGCTCGTCACGCCATCGGGGCCGGCGGTAGCGGCCAGGTTCTGCAGCACCGCGATGGTGGCGGAACTGCTCTGGACGATGACCGTCATGATCGTGCCTACGACCACGCCCAAGATAGGAACGTCGACCACCTGGGAAATCATATCGATGAACACGGGGCTCGTGGCCAGCGGCTTCATCGAGTCGCCCATGGTCTCGATGCCCAGGAACAGCAGGCCGAAGCCCAGGATGCTCAGGCCGACGCTCTTCACGCGCTCCGTCTTGGCGACGAACGACACCAAGAAGCCGATAAACACGAACGCCAGAATATAGTCGGTGATCTTGAACGCGATGATCTGGGCCGTGATCGTGGTACCGATGTTGGCGCCCAAAATGATCGAGATCGCCTGAGGCAGGCCCATAAGGCGGGCGCTCACGAAGCCGATCGCCATGACCGTCGTAGCGCTCGAACTTTGCAGCACGGCCGTAGTGAGCGCGCCGGCCAAAACGCCGAGAATCGGATTCTTAGTCAAAAGGGAAAGAATGTTCTTCATCTTTTCGCCGGCAACCTTCTGAAGGTTGTCGCTCATCATATTCATGCCGAAGATGAAGATGGCAAGACCGCCGAGAAGGCCCAGGGCGGTAGGAAGCACGGTGTCCACGAAAGCGTTCTCCTCAGTTCGTACGGGCATCTGCATGAAACCATCGAGGGAGCAGTATAGCGGCCGAAACGATTCGCGTAGACTTTGCAAATGTAAAATAAATGCAAAGTCACAGGGAGGAAAACAGGCAAGTTACGTGCTCTTATCTGCGCAAATGCAATATTGGTACCTATTTTGCACAAAAGGAAGCGCTACGCCGCCTCGATATGCATCCAAAAGCAGACACGGCGTCTAAAACGCGACGTCCCGACAGGATCGTTCCGCCGCGAAAGCGCGGCGCATTCGAAGAAGGACAAACCGCGCATCTTCTCGAAAACATAAAAAGGCGGCCAGAAAGCCGCCTCTCAAAACGCACACAGCGCGATACCCGCGCAAACG
This sequence comes from Slackia sp., assembly GCA_029266945.1. Lineage (GTDB taxonomy): Bacteria > Actinomycetota > Coriobacteriia > Coriobacteriales > Eggerthellaceae > Slackia. Next base: position 54,179 of record JARIED010000019.1, read on the forward strand.
CTACGGCCTCAGGCCGCTGCCACCCTGCAGGGTCAGCGTTTCGCCGGAAATATAACTAGCGTCCTCGGAGCACAGAAACACAGCCGTGCGTCCGATGTCGCTTTCAGCGTCGCCGAAACGGCCCGCAGGAATGCCATGGATGGTCTTCTCGTACGCCTCGGGATACTCTTCCTTCCAAGCAGCCAGCTGGCTGGTCATGACCAGCGGGCAGATCACGTTGCAGTTGATGCCGTCGGGGCCCCATTCGGTGGCGGCGACGCGCGTCATGCCGCGGATGCCTTCCTTGGCCGCCGCGTAGGAGCTCTGGCCGTAACGGCCGAACAGGCCCGCGCCCGACGCGAAGTTCACCACGGAGCCCTTGACTTCCTTGAGATAGGGGTGGCAATGTTTCATATAGAAGAACGCGGCGTACAGGCCGGAGAACACGGCCTTGTCGAAATCTTCCTTGGTATGCTCGACCAGCGTGAGGCCCGATGCCGAGTTCTGGGCGTTGTTGATCAGGAAGTCGATGCGACCGAACTCGTCTACGACCTGCTTGACCGCAGCCTCGACCTGGGCTTCGTCGCCGCCGTCGGCCTGCAAGCACAGCACCCTGATGCCGTACAGGCGCTCGAGCTCTTCCTTGGCGTCTTCGAGTTTCTTGGCGTTGCGGCCGGTAATGGCCAGGTTGCAGCCCTCTTTGGCGAATGCCGTGGAAAGGCCCCAGCCGATGCCGCCGCCCTTGCCGCCGCCCGTGATGATGGCCACCTTGCCGTCGAATTTGCCCATGAAAGCCTCCTGACTTCGGGTGTTTCTTTTTGCGACATAAACGTAATAGCGAATTGCCGGCACGAGGCGCGCAATTCGCCGAAGGGCGTTTTTTCGGCCGCATACAGCACCGGTTTCCCCAGAACGAAACAAGACCGAAACACGAAAGCGGGCCGCGCCCCGCCCCGCAGCCGTCCGAACACACGCATAAAAAATGGGCCGACGACGAATCGTCGGCCCATCGCACAAACGCGGCGAACGGAAATCTCAATCGCAAGCGCGGCCTACATGACGAACACGACAGGCAATGCGGCCATGACCACCAGGTAGCGCAACAGGAAGCCGCCCGCCAACACGCACGCATCCACGCCGACACTGACCATGCGAGCCTTGGAAGACTCCTCGAACTCCTTCGGAGCGAAGAAGAGCAGCCAGGTCTCGACGGCGGTCGGAGCCACCAGGCCCACGACCACCAGGCCCAGCCAGAACAGCGGAGCCCAAGAGCCGCACACCAGACCCATCACCGAATCGAATCCGGCAGTGGAGTTGTAGCTGGTGATGAAGCACAGCGCAGCCACCAGCACGATTTCAATCAGGGGCAGGCAGTAGTGCGCCTTCTTCAGCAGACCCACGGCCTCGAACTCGCCGGCGAAGCGCAGAGCGCCCAGCAGCAGCACCGACGCCGCGCCCGCCGACATGGCGGACACCAGGAACAGAATGGGCAGCAAGGCGTTGTTCCACAGGGGGAACGTCTTGCATACGCCCAGCAAAGCGCCCGTGTACATGGCCACGCACACCGCGAACACAGCACCCGCGATCTCCAGCCACGCGGGAACGCGCTTTTTCAAGAAATCGAGCAGCAGCACGACCAGCGCGATCACCATGAAAGCCGCCAGGAACACGACACCCCAGGTCATGACAGAGAACGGATTGTGCAGCAACAAGGCGAAGCGCAGCGGGTGGTGCAGGCCGGCCTCGGCGTCGATCATCAGCAGCACCAGGCCGATCATCACCACGACGGGCGCGATGATATGGCCCGCCTTACGCATGTTGACGGCCTCGGGATGACGCCAGCGCAGAAACGCCGACGTCACGAACGCGCCGCCGCCCAGACCGGCAAGGAACAGGTACCAGGCGATGGGAGCGCCCCAGATAGGTTCGAATGACATCCTTCATCACCTCACGTAAAAGACTTTTGCTTCGGTCAGGTCGCCATCGATCGGCTGGGCGTTCAGCTCGGCGATCTGTTTGGAAACCTCGGACTCAGGATCGTCCAGGTCGCCGAAAATGCGCACGCCGGTGGGACACGCCGTCACGCACGTGCACATCTCGGTGCCGTCGAGAGCGGATACGGTGCAGAAGCGGCACTTGTCCACCGCGCCCGTCTCCTCGTTCACGACGCGAGCGCCGTACGGGCAGGCGGCCATGCAGTACTTACAGCCGATGCAGCGGCCGTGGTCGACGCACACGATGCCGTCTTCGGTGGTGTACGTCGCGCCGGTGGGGCACACGGCCTGGCACGGAGCGTCCACGCAGTGCATGCATTGCGTGGGAACGTGCTCGATCGTCACGCTGGGATACGTTCCACGCTCGAATTCGTGGAACTTGATGAACGATTCGTTCGGAAGCAGGTCGTTCTGCCTCTGGCACGCCGTGCGACAGGCGAAGCAGCCTACGCACTTCTTGGTATTGATAAGCATTCCATAGCGGGCCATTACGCACCTACCTTCTTAACCGTGACCAAAATCTCGTGCGACATGGTGGAGCCGTAGCCGTTCTCGAGCTGATAGGCCTGGAAGTCGGTCGAGCGAAGGCCGATACTGCAAGCCGTATGCTGGTCCTTCGACGAGCAGCCATATGCCGGCGGCAGGAAGACGGCCGTGGGGTTGAGACGCTGGGTCACCTTGACGCGGCAGCGGCCGATATGCTGGTCGTTGGAGATTTCCACCTCGTCGCCGTCGGAAATACCGAGCTGCTCGGCGCGATCGGCATTCATCCAAATGCGCGTGAGGTCGTAATCCTGCGTGATGGCCATGAGCGGCTCGCAGTTCGCCGTCATAGTGTGGCTGTGCATAGCCTGCTTGCCCGTGATCAGACGGAACTGATTGCCGCCCGCAGGCGTGACTGCAGGCGCGATCCACGTCGGCGCGGGGGCGTAGCCCGCAGCGGCGCACGCCTCACTGACGAACTGGATTTTCTCGGAAGGCGTCTTCCACTTCGGCGCCTTACCGTATTCGAACGCCTTTTCGGGGAAGGAAATCGTACCGACCTTACGCAGCGCGTCCAGGCTCAGGCCCACCGACTTCAGCTGCGCATCGGCAAGCTCTTCCACCGTAAACGGGAAGTATTCGCCAACGCCGCACGCCTCGGCAAGACCCGTGAAGATCTCGTCGCACGGCTTGGTATTGGGATGCACGATGTCAAGAACCTTATCGCGCAGCGAAACGGAAGGCACCATGCCGCCGTTGAACGCGGGCAGCTCCAAGCGCTCGAGGAAGCTGCACTCGGGCAGCACGTAATCGGCGCACAAGGCGGTTTCCGACATCTGAATGTCCACGACAACGCACAGATCCAGGGCATCCAGGCAGTCCTGCAGGTACACAGGGTTGGAATAACCCGCAACCATATTGGAGTTGTAGAAGAACATGCCCTTGATTGCGCCTTCTTTCGCACGCTGGGCAGCGAACACATTCACGCCCATGCTCGAAGAAGCAAGCGGATATTCTTCGGAACCCACCTTCTTGCCCTCGGGCTTCGGAACGGCGGGGAATTTCTCTTCGTCAAGCTTGCCTGCGGAAACGCTGGGAAGGAGCAGCGCACCGCCCTTTTGGTTCCAGCAGCCGAGCAGCGTATTGAACACCGCGATGGCACGAGCCGTTTCGCCGGAGTTGGCATACTGATTGCCGAAAGCGCCGCGCCATCCTGCGTCGATGCATGCAGCAGGCGCCGCCTGGGAAAACTCGACAGCCAGGCGCTCGATATCGGCGGCGGGAATGCCGCAGACCGCCTCGGCCCAAGCAGGGGTGCAGTCCTTCACGCCGGCGGCGAACTCATCGAAGCCCACTACGTTTTCGGCCACGTAGGCGGCATCGTAGATGCCATCGCGAATGAGCACATGGCTCATGGCAAGCAAAAACGCAAGGTCGGTGCCGGGATTGATAGGAAGCCACTCATCGGCGAATACCGTGGAATTGTTGCAACGCGGGTCCACCATGACGACCTTCGCGCCGTTGTCGTGCGCTTTCTGCAGCGCCAGCAAATGGGCAGGACGGACGGCATCGGCCACGGAGCGGCCGATATACATGATCATCTTGGAGTTCTCGACATCGGCGGAAAAATCGCCCGCGCCGATGACCTGCGAAAAGCCCGATGCCTTGGAAATGTTGCAAGCGGCACCGTGGGTGTAGTAGTTCGGCGAGCCCAGCGCGTCCATGAAGCGCTTGGTGTAATACGCTCCGCTCGGACGCGGGTCCTGCACCATAGCGAGCGCCTGAGGGCCGTCCGCATCCAGGATAGCCTTCACCTTGTCGCCGATTTCCTGATAGGCCTGCTCCCAGCTAATGACCTCGAATTCGCCCTTGTCGTTCTTCTTCAAAGGATCGGTCAAGCGATCCTCGGAATAAACGATGGCGGGATAGCCGTAGCCGCGCGCGCAGATCTTGCCCTGGGCATGCGCATCGTATTCGTTGGGAATAAGCTTGGACAGGCGGCCGCGCTTGACATAGGCCTTGTATCCGCACTTGCTCGAACAGGCGTTGCACATGCTATAGGCAAACCAAGAACCCTCGTCGGACGCGGGTTCGTCAGCGCACGCCTGCTTCCACGCGTCGAAGCTCATATATCCGCCCGCTGCGGCAAGAGCGGCCACTCCTGCGCTGCCGGCCAGAAAGCTTCGCCTTGTAATAGCGTTTTCTGACATTCTCGGTTCCTCTCTTATAAAGAACGTTTTCTATGCCGACACATCGCCGGACGCACACGAATCCGCCGCGACGGATGCCGCCTTCGCTGCTTCGCCGCCTACAATGCCGACCAAGGCATCGACAAGCGCAACGAAAAACGGCGCTGCGGGATCATCGAGGCGCGCGAGGCGCCGACGGTAATCGGCCAGCCAACCGAAACGCTCCGACAGAAACGAACGGGCCTCGGATTCGCACCCCGACCGTTGCAGAACGGCCAGCATGTCCAGCTCCAAGGCAAGATGGTCGGGCCACGCCCGATAGGCGGGCGGAAGGGAAAGGCCCATGCGTTCGATGAGCTCTTCCATATAACGAGCCGGCTCGGCGCCATAGCCTGCACCGCGCGCGGCGTCGGGGCGATACTGCGATTCGACCGGCAGCGCCGACCCGGGAAGCCCTCCCGTGAAATGACGACGGCAAAAACCGTCGTAATCGGCGAATGACGGCGGGGTCTTCAGGGCGTCGATCCAACAGGCGTCCGAACGGCCGTCTGATGCACAAGCCTCGACCGAGGCGCCGAGTCCTTCGACGAAACCCTCCCACACCTCGGGAGCGGTCAGCTCGGCGTAGCCCGCCTCATCCATTCCGGCGAAGCACTGCGCCGCAACCGAAAACACGGCCGGATTGCCCATGGCGTCATCCCCTTCTTTCGTTCGTACTCTTCGAAACGTCGTGATGTTTCCGGTAAGGCGCTACGCTTCGACGAGCGTTGCGGTGCGCACGATGCCCTTGTCGATGGCCTCCTGCGCGATGTCCTTCCAGTCGACGAACTTGATCGCGCCGTTCGGGCACTGCACGGCGCAGCGGCCGCACGCGATGCACTTCGTGGAAACGCCCGTCTCGGTGTCGACCACCGGCATGTTCCAGGGGCAGGCCTCATGGCACATGCCGCAGCCGATACACGCCTCGGGGTCGACCACGCGAGCGCCGGTCTCGGGGTCGGGAGCGATGGCATGCACGGGGCAGTTCTTCACGCACCATGCATCCTTGCACTGCTTGCAATGCTCGACGGTGAACTGGCAGTTGCCGAAAATGCCGTCCTTGCTTTCGCCGCCCGGACCGAAGTTATAGTTCTGCCACACGCGCACGCGGGCGGTGTTCTGGCACGCGCGACCGTCGTTGCGAAGCGAGCACATGAGCTCGCAACGCTGGCAGCCCGAGCAACGGGCGCGATCGGTCACGATAAGTTTCTGAGGCATGGGATCGAGCACGATGCGGCCCGATGCGATGCTGTCTTCGACGACCCCCCATTTCGCAAGCGCGCCGCCCGCGATGAGGCCGGCCAAGCCGACGCCCACGCCGCCGATGACAACCTGACGACGAGTGAAGCCCCCCTGCGCTGCCTTGCCTTCGGTCGACGCCTTCTCGGCGGAATCGACCAGCTGCTCTGAAGCGCCCTTCTTCTCCTCCATCGAATGTTCCTTTCCTAGGTCCTTCTGAATCAAGGACACATACCCCCTCAAAACGCACTTCGCACATCGGCCATAATGCCGTTCCACCACTGAAGGCCGTACCCTCCTTAGGGGCAAAATCGCAGATGAGCAATAATCCCCTCAAAGAGGGGACACGAAAAACAAGGGATTGCGCATAATGACAGCCGACCGGAAACGGTCGTATACGCACATGCCTCCGCACACGTCGCTTCACGTCACTGTTTTCAGACAAGACTTGGAGATCAGACAATGGCAAAAGAAGACAACATCTCGTTCGGCTGGGCCGGCAAGATCGCGCGCGTCAATCTGACCACCGGCGCCATCTCGGTCGAATCCACCGATCCGTACAAGCAATATATCGGCGGCATGGGCATCGCCAACAAAATCATGTACGACGAAGTGCCCGCCGGAACCGACCCGCTTGCTCCCGAGAGCAAGGTCATTTTCGCCGTGGGCCCGCTGACCGCATCGGGCGTGCCGCTGGCAGGTCGCACCACGCTTGCGCACCTGTCCACCTTCACCAAAGACCATCTGGTGGTCGATTCCCACATGGGCGGCATGTTCGGCGCCAAGCTCAAGCTCGCCGGCTGGGATGCCTTGATCGTCGAAGGCGCATCCGATAAGCCCGTGTTCATCAAGATCATCGACGATGACATCACCATCGAGTCGGCCAACGGCGTGTGGGGCCTGGGCACCCGCGCCGCGACCGAGGCGCTCAACACGCTCGTCTCCGACAAGGCGTGCGTCGCCACCATCGGTCCCGCGGGCGAGAACCTGCTGCCGTACTCCAACATCATCAACGCCCGCAACCATTCTGCAGGCGCAGGCGTCGGCGCGATTCTCGGTTCCAAGAAGTGCAAGGCCGTCGTCGTCGAGGGCAACGGCTCCGTGTACGTCAAGGACCCGAAGGCCGTGGCCGAGCTGTCCGACTACATGCTCGCCGACATCATCGGCTCCAACAACAACCACGTCGTTCCCTCCACCCAGCAGGAATGGGCGGAATTCTACGACGAGGGCAGCCGTTGGACCGCTCGTGACGGCCTGACCTGGGCTCTGGCCGAGGGCGGCCCGATCAACACCGGCGAGCCCAAGCCCGGCGAGCTCAACACCGTCGGCTACCGCTGCATGAAGTCAACCAAAGACCTCGGTCCCGCAGCCGAGAAGTACACCGTGAAGATGAACGGCTGCCACAGCTGCCCGATCCACTGCTACTCCGACCTGCGCGTCGAGGCGGCTGGCTCCACCGCGGGCTTCGAGACCGTCGGCAACACCTGCGCGGCCAACTTCCCCGTGTCCATCTACATGAAGAAGATCCTGGGCCTCGAAATCGCCGATGACGAAAGCGTGCTGTGGGATATGACCACCCAGGCCACGATGGACAACCTGGGCCTGTGGTGCAACTACGCGCAGCTCTACCGCGACATCGCCCACTGCTACCGCGCCGGCGTATTCGAGAAGAACCTGTCCGCCGAGGAGTACGCCTCCATCAACTGGGCCGGCTTCGAGAACGAGTCCAAGGACCCCACCGTCATGGTCGAGATCCTAACCAAGCTCGCGAAGAACGATTCCGAGCTGGCCTACATCGGCTACGGCCCCTTGGTGTGGTGCGAGCGCTGGAACGACCAGAGCTGGTTCGACACCGCCACCTCCACGCTGATCAACTACCGTGGCTGGCCCGTGCACCACGCCATCGAGTGCTTCGGCCAGGTCGGCGCCGTATACAACATGATGTTCAACCGCGACGACATGATCCACTCCGCCGTCAACTTCCAGGGCTGCGGCCTTCCGTGGGAAATCAAGCAGCAGATCGCCAAGGAAGTCTGGGGCAGCGAGACGGCCATCGACCAGAACAAGAACTACACGCCGATGAACGAGTACAAGGCGAAGTTCTGCTGGTGGAGCATCGTCACCGACGTCCTGCATGACTGCCTGACCCTGTGCAACTGGGTGTGGCCGATGACCATGTCGCCCAGCAAGTCCCGCGACTACCGCGGCGACCTGGACCTCGAGGCCAAGTTCTACACCGCCGTCACCGGCGAGGAGATGACCCGCGACGAGCTGTACAAGCGCGCCGCCTCCGTCATGACCCTCCAGCGCGCCAACACCGTGCGCGGCATGGGCACCAACGACATGCGCAACGAGCACGACACCATCACCGAGTGGGTGTTCACGAAGGACCCCGAGATTCAGCCCTTCACTGCCGGCACCGACAAGATGGAGCGCGGGGACTTCCAGACCGCTCTGGGCATGGTCTACAAGGAATTCGGCTGGGACGAGCAGAAGGGCTGCCCGACCGCCGCATGCCTCGACGACTACGGCATGGCAGACGTCAAAGACGAGCTGCAGGGCCTGGGCCTGCTGTAAATCGCCCCTTCTCTTCCTCGTGGCCGTCGGCGCGACGCACGGCGGCCACGACCCGGACCAAGGGGCGTCGGCATCCTCTAACGATTAAAAAGGCTTCCGGACCGGGTCCGGAAGCCTTTTTCTTGCAATGATCGCGAAAGCGCTACTCGCGGGCCTTCACCTGCCGCCAGAGCTCTTCCATCTCGTCCATGGAAAGCTCGGACACGTCGCAGCCCTTGGCCCAAGCCGCCTCTTCGATGAACGACCAGCGGCGACGGAACTTCGCGCACGAGCGGCGCAGGGCGCCTTCGGCATCCACGTGGTGCCAGCGTGCCACGTTGACCAGCGCGAACAGAATGTCGCCGAACTCGTCTTCGGCCTCGTCGGCGTTGGCGGCCTCCTTGAATTCGGCTACTTCCTCTTCGACCTTGCGCCACACGCCGTCGACGTCTTCCCACTCGAAGCCCGCCGACGCCGCCTTGCGCGATATCTTCTGCGCCTGCATCAGCGCCGGAAACCCGGTCGGCACGCCGTCGAGCAAGCCTGCGCGCTCGTCGGCAGCGGCGTCGGAGCGCTTCTTCTCTTCGAGCTTCACGGCATCCCAGATATCAAGCACCTCGGCGCTGTCGTGCGCGGCCCGCTCGCCGAACACATGCGGATGGCGGCGGATCATCTTGGCGTCGACGTCGCGGCACACGTCGTCGATCGTAAACTCGCCTTCGTCGGCCGCGATCTGGCTCTGCAGCACCACCTGCAACAGCACGTCGCCGAGCTCTTCTCGCAAATGAGCCACGTCTCCCGACTCGATGGCGTCCACCGCTTCGAACGCCTCTTCGATCATGTTGTGCGCGATGCTTTCGTGCGTCTGCTCGCGATCCCACGGGCACCCATCGGGCGCGCGCAGGGCCGCAATGGTCTCCACAAATGCATCGAACGCCTCTCGACGCCCCTCGGGCGCCCGTCCTTTATCGGCCATGCAACCTCCCTTCGTCATGCGGCCGCGCCGCATCTGCGTTTCCGCGCCGAGCATAGCGCAGCGTCAGGCGACGTGACAAACGCGTACGGCGATTCCTGCGAAAAGCGGCCGCACGAAAGCGCCGAAGGCTAGTTCTTCGCGAAACGCAGCGAGATGCGCTGGTCACGTAGCGAGCAGTGCTGGCAGATAGAACACGCCACGCTGCATTCGTCGCACGGCACACGCTCGTCGATCCAGGCGATATCGCGATCGGCGCGGATATAGAAGTCGCCGATAGCGGCGCGAATGGCGCATGCGGCAAGATAAGGCCTGGTCACGCGATCGGCAGGCATTTTACCCATTTCTTTTTTCAAATCGTTGGCCGTAACGGCCAGAGCCTCGTCGATCGTCTTTCCCTCCACCGTTTCGGCGGCAAGGCTGGCCGCGGCGATCGTGGCCACGTCTCCGCGGCAGCGGAAACCCGCATGCACGAACGTCTCGGTCTCCGGGTCGATCCTCGCGAACAGCTGCACGGCGCGCTCGCCGTGCTTGGAAACTCCCGCCATGGAAGCAGCATTGCAATCTTCGGGAATGCCAGCGCGCTCGAAGCGGCCCGCCAGTTCAACGATGCGCGGCGAATACACGCCCATATCGTCTTCGGGCTCCGCTTGATAAATATCCTGCGTCCTGATGATGCGCACCGTCTTGCCGCTGGCCTGGTGCTTCGCTGGCTCGGAATCGGAGAAATCGATGTTTTCGTGGCCTTCATAATCGTACATGGAGCCTCCTACATATTGGCGCGGCGCTCGACCGATTCCCATTCGGCCAAAGCCTTCGCCTGCGCGTCGCTCAAATAGTCGGTGGAATAGAAATACACGTCGCCGTTAGATGCGCTGCACGTTTTCACATCGGGATACAGGCCCGATTCCTGCACGGCCTCGAACGCGGCCGCGATGCGCTCCGCGGTCATATAGACCGGGCGGTTCGTCAGAGATTTCGCCTTCATGGGACGCGGATAGACCTTCGACTCGTGACGCGCGTTTTCGACCAGCGTGGCCACGTCATCGTTCTCCGCGGCAAGAAACGCCCAGCGCGCGAACGATTCGCTCATCTCGTCGGTCGAATACAGATAGACGCTCGAGCCCTCCAGAACCGCGATGTCGTCGAGCTCCCAAGCCTCTTCCGGATCCTCGGCCGCAAAGCCGCGATCCCCTGCGGCTTCGTCGGACCCGCCCGCAGCGGCTTCAGGCGTCGCGGACGCGACGGGCTGAACGGCAGGTTCCCCAGAAACGTCCGCATCGGAATCGACCGGCGGCGGCACGTCCGCGCCCTGGCGAGCCTCGGCGCCGGAAGCCTCGACGACCGCAGCCTCCGCTGCCTCGCGACGCTCCCGGACCTTGGCCTGCGCGTCGATGATCGTATCGAACACCAGCGCCGTGAACGCGCCCGCCCCCATATGCTCGGGAACAAGGTCCACCGACTCCCAGTAATCGGGCGTGGTCAGTTCGCCGCCGCGAGAACGCAGACGGATGTCGTCGAACACGGTCTGCAACGCCTCGTGCTCGAAATACGCCTCGCGCTGGGCGTCGTCCATCGCGGCGATGCGCTGTTCTTCGGCCGCGCGCGCATCCTCGGGGTCGACCAAATCGGACACATCGCGCCCGGCAAGCATAGCGGCAAGGAATTCCTCTTCCGGAGTGCGCTGCATAGCTCCCGCGTCGGAAACGCCGCCCGCGGCGGCCGCATCGGCCTGACGGCCCTCGAATGCCTCGTTCATATACGCCCCTCTTTCAATCGCTCGGGCAACGCGGCGGCAGCCGCGCATGCAAAACAACCAATACGCCCATGCTGCCACGACCTCGGACGAAGCCTGTACCCTCTTTCAGGATATATAACATCCTTCTTGCGGAAACCTCCGCGAAACCCGGCGAAACCGCATCGGGCGCGACGAGCATGCGGCACGCCCCGAACGTCGACCCCGATGCGGCGCTATAATGGCAGTTCTTAGTTCTGGAGGGGGAACTTTCATATGACGCGACATGCCGAAACAAGCAAAACCATGTCGGACATCGCCCAGGCCTGGCGGCTTCTAGCCCCGACGGTCCTCGGCCTGATGTGCGCGCGACTCGGCCTGATCGTGGCCACTTACGGAAGCTACGCAAGCACCGATGCCGGCGTATTCACCGACGGCAGCAGCCTGGTCGCCATGGCGCCGATCATCGTGTTCATGCCGTATCTGGGCGCCACGCGCAAGCGCCTTCAGAAAAAAATCGTCTTCGCCATCACCACCGCGGCCATCTCGATCCAAGCAGCGGCCACCATCCTGTTGGGCGTGCTCATACTTCTGCCTATCACGTGGAAATTCTTCCAGCTTGCGCTGTCCACGGTGATCACGCTCTCGGGCTGGGTGGCCATCTTCTATTGGCTGCGCAGGGCGCGCGGCACCTCGTCATCGGCCGCAGCCACGATCGCATTCGGGTCGCTTCTGCTGAGCGAACCCGTCATCTACGCCGCGTCGCTGCTGCCGCGCGGCGTGGCATGCATCGCCGTTGGTCTGACGGCCTGTTTGCAGTTCTTCTTCCAGAAAAAGGCGCGCCTCAAGCCCCTGCCCGAAAAAGCCCACGCCGACCGCATGCCGATCGGATACTTCGGCTTCGCCAAGCGCACGCAAGATGGCGTGCATGTGCTGGGCGTCCTTGCGTTCGGCATGTTCATCCTATCGATCGCCGTGGGCGCCTTGCGCGGTTTTCCCAACGGCCAGGCGGTGCCGTTCCAGCCCGTCACCCGCATCGGATACATGCTCATCGTCATGACGTTTTTCGCCATGCTGATCTGGCAATCGTTCCGCGGATCGCGCAGCATCATGTCCACCACGGTCTGGCTCATTCTTGAAATGTTCGGCATCTTCGCCGTGACGGCCTATGCGGCCTTCCCCGACGCGCCTGACATCGGCGCGATGTTCACAACCGTATTCAACGCAGGCATGACCGGATTCATGTGGTACCTGGTGATCGCGTTCTCGAGCTTCGGCAAACGCGACCCCTATTATTACGCGGCCGCAGGATGGGCCGTCTACATTCTTCCGCGCGCCCTTGCGCGCGCGGGCATCGTGGCAATCGCCCCCTACACTTCGGGCGACGCCCTTCAGACAGCCATCGTGGCCGGCCTGATCTTGGCAAGCGCGCAGGTGGTGTTCATCCAACTGGTCTGGGTGGACCACCGCGAAAAAGACGACCCCGACAGCAGCACGTCGAAAAGCATACAGACGCTTCTCGGTCTCGACGACGTCGACGACGTTCCCGACGACCCCGAGAGCATACGCCGCGCCCTTATGCAGAACAACACGCGGCAGCTGCAGGAGCAGTTCATGCTTTCCGACCGCGAAACCGAAGTGCTTACGCTGTACGCGCTCGGCCTGACGCAGCGCAAAATCGCCGACGAGCTATGCATCTCGCCCGGCACCGCGCATACGCACATCAAGCGCATCTACGCAAAGACCGATCTCCACTCGCGTCAGGAGATTCTCGACTACATCGCCCAATACACCGCCTAAATGCACGAAAGCCGCCCAAGGGGCGGCTTTCGACTCCAATGCGATATACGCGAAAAAGCGAGTTAGTCCTCGACGATTTCGGTGATGCAGCCCATGGGGCACTCTTCGACGCAGTCGCCGCAAGCGATGCAAGCGTCTTCGTTCTCGAGCACCACAACACCGCCGGCAATCTCAAGAACGCCCTGAGGGCATGCGTCGACGCAGATGCCGCAGCCGATGCATTCATCGGTTTCAAGTACGGGATGAGGCATAACATACTCCTTTTTCCATTGGACACATCGGCGCTCGCAACCAGGCGAGCCCCCTATCACTTGCACGCAAGATACCATTGTGCCGCCGGTTTGCAAGAAAAATTCGTGAATTGAAGCCGAACGGCATCCAAATACCGAACATAAAACCCTATGCGTTAAATATGATTTATAGAACGGATACCGTCCATCGGCGGCGGGCGCTTGCACTCCGGAAGTATAGAAAAAGTTGCTTGGGGCAATTGCGGGATCAAGGTTTCTATGGGATACTGAACGGCACCGAAAATGGCGACATTTCGCTTAAACACACTTCAAATACCGCATGAGCGAAAGGACCCTATCTCATGGCAACGAAGCTTTCTCGTACCGCCTGTCCCGTCGAGGCAACGCTTTCCTTGATATCGGACAAATGGAAGATCCTCATTCTGCGCGACCTTCTGACGGGCACGAAACGCTTCGGAGAGCTGAAGAAATCCATCGGCAGCATTTCGCAGAAGGTGCTCACCTCCAACCTACGCGCCATGGAAGATGACGGCTTGGTCGTACGTCAGGTGTACGCCGAGGTTCCGCCTCGCGTCGAGTACACGCTGACCGATCGCGGCGAAAGCCTTCGTCCGATCATCGACGCCATGCGCGTCTGGGGCGAGGAGCACCAGACGGAACTGGCAGCCGAAGAGGCCGCCAAGCAGGAAGCCGATGCCGCCGAATAAGGCAGGCTGCACGCCTCCGTTTATTCATCAACTCGCGCAACACAGCCGTAGCGCACCTTGAAGCCGCAGGACGGACCTGCGGCTTCTTTCATGTTCGCCGCCCGCAACGCTGCGGCGCCTTGGCACCCCGCGCGAAAAACAGCCAGACGAATCGAAACTAGCTCAGCCACTGCGCGCTTTTGCGCATGGCCTTCAAAATCGCCCAATCGCGCTGCTTCATGCGCGGATCAACCAGGTCGCGCGCAAACGACGAAAACGCCGCATAGACGCGCCCGAACACGAACCCGTGGGCGCCCGGCGCGACAGGCTCGCGATACGCGGCCTGCAGAAGCGCCGCGGCGCGGGCGTCGGCCGCCACCAACATCAAGGGGTCGAGCGCCTCGACGGCGGCGAACAGGTTCTTGCACGCCTGGCGCACGGCGGCCTCGTCGGCCCCTTCGCGTGCACCCTCGTCCGTAGCCGCCCGCACATCCAGAAACACGGGCTCGTCCAATCCGATTCCTGCGCACGCCGCAGCAAGAGCCGTACGCGCCGCGGCGGGCAGCTCGTCGGTGTACGCCACGCATACGGCCGCATCCACAGGCCCTTCCATGGCTGACGCATACGGCGCCAGCGCGCGGCGCTTCGCCTCGACATACATGTTGTTATTATTGCCCGGAGTTTTCACACCGTTTCCTTGTTCCCGCCGAACCCTTGCTTCACTTGGAACAATAATAAGACATGTGAACAACGGAACGCCGCGTTGACGAAGCGGCTCCGTACAACCGACCCAAGGAGGCGCGCCATGTGCACCAACGGAATCAACACCGCCCAGTTCGAGCAGATAATCGACCAGATCGACGACCACGTGAAGCTCGAGCGCCGTTGGGCCCACAACCTGGGACATCAGGCCGAAGACGCAGGCTATGCCACCGTGGGCGCGAAGCTGCATGAGGCCATGGCGCAGCTCGACGCCGTGCGCGCCCTGCTCGACGACGCCAAAGAGGCCCTCGAAGACGACGCGCGTGACGCCAGCGGCGTCACCGTGGAACTGGTGTAATCCATGGGCCGAGACCTCATGCGGTTCTCGGTGGCCATGCCCGAGGACCTTCTGATGCGCTTCGACGCCCTGGTCGCCAAGCGCGGACTGGCCAAAAATCGCAGCGAGGTCGTGCGTGACCTGGTACGCGAAGCCCTGGCCGAAGAAGACTGCGCGCTGCCGGGCGAAGAGGTTATGGGCACGCTCACCATCGTGTTCGACCACCATTCGGGCGACGTGCGCGACAAGCTGGACACCATCCAGCACGAATACTACGAGCAGATCGTCACGTGCCTGCACGTGCACTTGGATGCTCGCACCTGCATGGAAGTGATCATCCTGCGCGGCGAAAGCGCGCTGGTGCAGTCCATTTCCAACATCATCCTGGGCACCAAAGGCGTGACGCACGGACACCTGACCATGACCACCACGGGCCATGGCCCCTATCACGACGGAGCCGAAGGCGACATGGCCAGGGCCTGGGCCCACGACCATCCGCACACCCCCGCGGGATCGGCCCTTTATCCCTCCCGCTAGCGCACAGCGGGCCGGGCCGCACGCGACGCGGAACAAGAAGACAGGAGAATCATGAAAGAAGCTCTCGACATAGAAGTGCACGGCATCGTGCAGGGGGTGGGCTTTCGCCCCTTCGTCTATAAAGCCGCGCGCAGGCATCTGATTTGCGGCTGGGTACTCAACGCCACGGCGGGCGTGTTCATCCACGCCGAAGGCGAATCGAAAGACCTCGACGATTTCGTGCTCGAGATTTCCGACCATGCGCCCGCGGCCGCGCGCGTCGCCGAAATCCATATGAAAGAAGTGCCCCTGGCCGACTTCCAGGATTTCACGATCCGCTATTCCGACGAAGCGGAGGCCCAGGCCACCACGCTGGTATCGCCCGACCTGGCCACCTGCCAGGAATGCGCGGCCGAGCTGTTCGACCCCGACAATCGCCGCTATCGCTACCCCTTCATCAACTGCACCAACTGCGGCCCGCGCTTCACGATCATCGATAAGCTGCCCTACGACCGCAAATGCACGTCCATGAACGGCTTCGCCATGTGCGAGCAGTGCGCCGCGGAATACGCCGACCCCGAAGACCGCCGCTTCCACGCGCAGCCCGACGCCTGCTTCGAATGCGGCCCGCACTTGACGTGGCGCACGGTGGACCGCGCGCTCGACGCCGAAGCCGACCTGGCCCGCCATCGCGAAGCAGAGCAGGCGGGAGCGCTCGCCGACGCCGACGGCACGCCCCGCGTGGGAGCCGATCCGGCTTCATCCGACGCGATTATCGACGCGGCCGTCGCCCTGCTGAAAAACGGCGGCATCGTGGCCGTGAAAGGCCTGGGCGGCTTCCATCTGGCATGCGACGCGCGCAACGCCGTCGCGCTGGCCGAGCTGCGCCGCCGCAAGCGCCGCGTCACCAAGCCGCTTGCGGCCATGTATCCGACGCTGGACGCCCTGCGCCGCGACTGCCTGGTCGACGACGCGGAAGAACGCCAGCTCACGGGCCCGCAGCGCCCCATCGTGCTGCTGCGCAAGAAGCCGGGCGCGCATTTCGCGGAAGGCCTGGCCGACGGGCTGGGCGAACTGGGCGCCATGCTGCCCTACACGCCGCTGCAGCACCTCATGCTGGACGCGTTCGGCGGCCCGCTGGTCATGACCTCGGGCAACCTGCATGACGAACCCATCCAGACCCAAGACGACGGGGCCTTCGTGGCGTTGCACGGCATCGCCGACGCGTTCGTGGGCAACGACCGCCCGATCCTCACCCGCTTCGACGATTCCGTCGTGCGCGTGATTTCCGTGGGCGGCGCCGACGAAGCGGTGCAGACCGTCCGTCGCGCGCGCGGCTTCGCGCCCCTGCCCGTGGCCGCCGGCAAAACCGACGGCACCACCCTGCCCGACGGCTCGCCGCGCACCATCATTGCCGCAGGCCCCGAGCAGAAAAACACCTTCTGCCTGCTGCGCGGCGCAGACGCCTTCGTCAGCCAGCACATCGGCGATATGGAAAACGCCGAGACCTACGACGCGTGGCTCGACACCCTGGCGCGCTTCGAGAGCCTTTTCGAGGCGAAGCCTGTCGCCGTGGCCTGCGACATGCACCCCGAATACCTGTCCAGCAAGTGGGCGGCCGAACGCCACGACGAAGGCATGCCTCTGTGCAAGGTGCAGCACCACCACGCGCACATCGCCGCTGTGATGGGCGAAAACAACCTGGACGAAGCCGTGATCGGCGTGGCCTTCGACGGCACGGGCTACGGCGTGGACGGCGCCATCTGGGGCGGCGAAGTCATGCTGTGCAACCGCACCGATTTCGAGCGCTTCGCCAACTTCTCCTACGTGCCCATGCCGGGCGGCGCGGCGGCCATCAAGAACCCGCTGCGCATGGCCTACGGCGTGCTGTGGCAATACGACCTGCTGGAGCACCCCGCCGCCAAGCGCGGCCTGGCAAGTCTGGGAGACGCGGCCGGCACCTGCGAACGCATGGTGGAGCGCGGCCTGAACTGCCCCATGACCTCGAGCGCGGGCCGTCTGCTCGATGCCGCCAGCGCGCTGCTGGGCATCTGCACGCAGCCTACTTACGATGGCGAGGCGGCCGTCATGCTGGAAGCGGCCATCGCCGGCGTAAGCACCGATGCGAGCTATGAAATCGGCATCGTGAAGAACACCGCCCTGGAAACCAGCACCGCCCACGACACGAGCGTCGTGCTGCTGGACGCCGAGAGCATGTTCGAGGCCATGCTGGACGATATGGAAGCCGGCGTGGAAACCTCATTCATAGCCGCGAAGGTGCACAACGCCTTCGCCACGGCGATCGCCCAGGCGTGCCTGGTGGCCAACGCCGCCTACAGCATTTTCACGGTGGCTTTGGGCGGCGGCGTGTTCATGAACCGCTACCTGACCGAGCGTACCGTGGCCCTGCTGCAGACGGCCGGGTTCACCGTGGCGCTTTCTCAGGAGCTTCCGCCCAACGACGGCGCCGTCTCGTTCGGCCAGGCCGTGGTGGCACAGGCCCGTTTCGCGACGCAAGATTAACCGCGCAGCGCCGAGCCCGCGGGCTCGGCGCCCTCTTCGACACACGCGCATCGCAGGCGCGCCGCGCCGCATGCGAGAAAGGACGAATATGTGCTTGGCAATTCCCGCTAGGATCGCAGAGATCGGCGAAGGCAACCTTGCCACCGTCGATATCCTGGGCGTCACGCGCAAGGTCTCGGTCGATCTGACCCCGCAGGCCGCCGTGGGCGATTACGTGCTCGTGCACGCAGGCTTCGCCATCGAGGTGGTCGACGAGCAGTTCGCCCAGGAAACACTCGATCTGATCAGGGATTTCCCCGAACTGGCAGACGCCGAAGCGGTGTAGGGCCATGGTGGATCAGAACAGCTTCAAAGACCCCGTGCTGGCGCGCGGCCTGATCAAGAGCATCCAAGCGCTCGCGCCCGAGCACGCCACGCTTATGGAAGTGTGCGGCACGCACACCGTGGCCATCGCGCGCAACGGCATCCGCGACCTCATGCCCGAAGGCTGCAAGCTGGCCAGCGGCCCGGGCTGCCCCGTGTGCGTCACCGCCAACCGCGATATCGACGCCGTGATCGCCCTGGCCCGCGTGGAAAACGTGATCATGACCACGTTCGGCGACATGACGCGCGTGCCCGGCAGCTCGTCTTCGCTGCTCAAAGAGCAGGCCGCGGGCCGCGACGTGCGCATCGTGTATTCGCCGCTCGACGCGCTGAGCATCGCGCAGGCCAACCCCGACCGCCCCGTGGTGTTCGTGGGCGTAGGCTTCGAAACCACCACTCCGCTGGTTGCCATGGCCATCAAGCGCGCCGCGGCGCTGGACCTGAAGAACTTCAGCGTGTACGCCGCCCACAAGAACATGCCGGGCGCCCTGGACGCGCTGATGGGCGACCCCGAACTAAAGGTGGACGCCTTAATCCTGCCCGGCCACGTGAGCACCATCATCGGCATCGCGCCGTACCGATTCCTGGCCGAAAAGTACGGCATTCCCGGCGTGATCACCGGCTTCGAGCCGCTCGACGTGCTGCAGGGCATCGCCATGCTGATGCGCCAGCTGCATGAAGGCCGCGCTGAAATCGAGAACGCCTACGCCCGCGGCGTCATGGCCGAAGGCAACGCCGTGGCCCTGGCCGCGATCGACGACGTGTTCGAAACCTGCGCCGCCACCTGGCGCGGATTGGGCCCGATCGAAGGCAGCGGCTACCGCATTCGCGAACAGTACGCGCAGTTCGACGCGCTACGCCGTTTCGAGCCGGAAATCGAAGAAACCCGCGAACCGCGCGGCTGCCGCTGCGGCGACGTGCTGCGCGGCATCATGGCGCCCAACGAATGCCCGCTGTTCCACACCGTGTGCAGCCCCGAAAACCCGGTGGGTCCGTGCATGGTGAGCTCGGAAGGATCGTGCGCGGCGTACTACCGGTACTACTAATCCTTCCGCCCCTCTTGCAATATGGGCCGACCTGCCTGGCGGAAAACCCACGGCACAGAGCTGGACGCGCCACGTGAACCAGACCCTTTCCCAGAGACTCGAAAACGCGCTAGAACATCCCCCTGGGACGAAGCGATAGCCGGCTGGGACATGCGCGAGAAATTCGACGCAAACCCGGAAGCCTATACAAGAATTATGAATAACGACCTCTTGCCGGTCGTCTACCGCCGCTGCAACGCCGAGCAGGACTAAGCTTGTCTGCAACACACGATGCGCGCATCGGCGCCCTGCGCGCCTGAGCCGCATGAAACGCAGACCAAGGAGCACTTCCCATGAATGACGAAACCGTTTTGCTTGGACATGGATCCGGCGGCACCATGATGAAAAGGATCATCGACGAAGTGTTCGCCGCATCCTACGGCAGCGAAGAACTCGCCCAGGGCGACGACGCCGCCGTTCTGCCCGCGCCCGCGCCGGGCGAGCGCCTGGCGTTTTCCACCGACACCTTCGTGGTGACGCCGCACTTCTTCCCCGGCGGCAACATCGGCCGCCTGGCCGTGTGCGGCACTGTGAACGACGTGGCCACCAGCGGCGCGCGCGTGAAATACCTGTCGGTAGGCATGGTGCTGGAAGAGGGCTTCCCCATGGACGACCTGCGCCGCATCTGCGCCACAATCGCCGAAACCGCCAAAGAGGCGGGCGTGCACGTGGTGACAGGCGACACCAAGGTGGTCAACCGCGGCCACGGCGATGGCATTTACATCAACACCGCGGGCGTCGGCCTGATCCCCGCCGAGCGCAGCCTGTCGGGCGCGTACTGCAAGCCCGGCGACAAGGTGCTCGTCAGCGGCACCATGGGCGACCACGGCATTGCCATCATGACCCAGCGCGAGGGCCTTTCGTTCGCCGCGCCCGTCGAAAGCGACGCCGCGCCTTTGAACCACCTGATCGCAGAGGTGCTCGAGGCCGCGCCCGAAACGCGCTGTTTCCGCGACCCCACACGCGGCGGCCTGGCCTCCACGCTCAACGAGTTCGCCGCCCAGTCAAGCGTCGACATCGTGGTGCGCGAAGACGACGTGCCCGTGAAAGACGTGGTGCGCGGCGCATGCGACATGCTGGGCTACGACGTGCTGCAGGTTGCCAACGAGGGCAAAATGGTCTGCGTGGTTCCGGTCGACCAGGCCGACGCCGCCCTTGCCGCCATGCGCGCGAATAAGTACGGCGCCGACGCCGCCATTATCGGCGAGGTGGCCGAGGCCTCGCCCGAGCGCGGCCCCAAGGTGTATCTGCAGACGGGCTTCGGCAGCAAACGCATCCTGGACATGCTGGTGGGCGAACAGCTTCCGCGCATCTGTTAAGCAACCGTTGCGAAAGCGCACGGCGAACGGCCGGCTTCCTTTTCGAGGGAGTCGGCCGTTTTTTATAGGCGCATGCCTCAATCGCGCCTCTGACCAGGAAAAACGTCGGGGTTTCACATGAAACAGGCGGAATGCGGGCACGTGGCGCGCCGCGGCCGCCAAGAAGCGCATCCCACACTGTCTCTCCACATGAGAGCGCATAAAGTGGCGGACGATACTCCCCATTTGGTACACTATGCGGCCAAAGCGAAAATACCACGATGGCGCACGTTGTTTCGTGCGCCAT
>JARIED010000027.1 GCA_029266945.1 Slackia sp.
GGTTCGGTGTCTTGTAAGTCTTCGTCTGGCTGGGACCCTCTCGGGTCCTCTTCAAATTCCGTATTCCAGTATCCGGTTTTCAAGGTCCCCCGCCTCGTCTCCGAGGGGGTGCCGCGTCAAGCGGCGAGGATGTATATTACGCTCCCCGCGCCGCCCCGCGCAAGGGCGTTCTCTCCGCTCCACGATTCCTCCATAAGGGCTTCGGACGGGTTGAGCGGGCCTTTCCTATATAGGTAGAAAGCGCGCTCCAGCGCTTTCCTTAACCTATATATACGTCTATCACATGGAGAGATCATCCGCGAGAACCCCGCGATGCAGCCCGTCGAACACCTCCGGGTTCAGGCAGTCGACAGGACGTCTGCCCGCCAGCGCGTCGAGAACCGCCTGACACGCGCGCGTGCGCAGTTCGACGCCGCTTTCCTCCGACCAATACGCCGCATGCGGCGTCAGCACGGTATGCGGCGCGACCAGAATGGGGTCGTCCTTCGCGATGGGCTCGCCCTCGAACACGTCGAGGCCGGCGCCCCATAGCCTTCCCTCCTGCAACGCGCGCGCCAGCGCGGCCGTATCGACCACCGCCCCGCGCGACGTGTTGACGACGATCGCGCCTTCCTTCATCGATGCGATCGCAGACGCATCGAGCAGGTGGCGCGTATCGTCGGTCAGCGCTGCATGCAGGCTGACAACATCGCTCGTCGTGATAAGTTCCTCAAGCGAGACGACCCTGCATCCTTCGGGCGAGCGAGCCTCGCCTTGCAAAGAACGAGACCAGCACACCGTCTCGAAGCCGAGGCCCGCGGCCTTGCGCGCGGCGGCCGAGCCGATCGCCCCCATGCCGACGACGCCGAACCTGCGGCCTTTGCATTGACCGAGCGGACGCGTGGCCGAATAATCCCACTGCCCGCGACGCAGCGCGGCATCCTGCTCGTTGATGCGACGAAGACACGCCAGCGCCAATGCGATGGCGTGGTCGCTCACCACCTCGGTGCCGTAACCGGGAACATTGCAGACGGCCACGCCGTACTCGGCGGCCGAATGCACGTCGATTTCGTCGTAGCCCGTTCCCGTGCGACTCACGATGCGAAGCGTCGGGGCCAAGGCTGCAAATACCTCGCGCGTGAAGACACCGTACGACGAGATGACGGCATCGGCGCCGCGCGCGTGTTGCGCAATGAACTCGGGCGAGCGGCCGTCGCACACGACGAGGTCGTGACCCTCCTGATCGCAAAGGGCGCGCTCTATGCCGATATCGGGGAAATCGAACCCGACGATGGCTATCGTGGCCATATCGTTCCTCCTTGCTGTCGGTGCGCCGACCGCATGCGGCGCCGATCTAGAAAACGCCGCGAATAGCGTACCAGCCGTCGCGCTCTTCGACACGCAGCGGCGCATCGAAGAGCGCGGACATGGTCTCGTCGGTCAGAAGGTCTCGTTTGAAGCCGTCGGCCCGAATGGCGGCGTCCTTGATCAAGACGACGCGTTCGATCGCGGGCACGATGTCTTCGGGATAATGCGTGACCAGCACGATCGAACGACCCTCGTCTGCAAGCGTGCGCATGGTGCTTCGAATCTGATACATGCCCTGGGGGTCAAGCCCCGTGCACGGCTCGTCGAACACGAGCACCTGCGGATCATGCACCAGCTCGCGCGCCACGAGCACGCGCCGCACCTGCCCTGTCGAAAGGGTCAGGACGTCACGTGCGGACAGGTCGGCGATGCCGAGTTTTTCGAGCGCGGCGAAAGCCACGTCGCGCATCGAGTCATCGGTCTGCACCCCGCGCGGCAGGCCGAGTGTTCCGAAGAATCCGCCGCACACGATATCGATGACGGAAAGATGCACGCTCATCTGCGCATGCATCGAAGCGCTCACCACGCCGAAGCACGATTTGATGTCGGCAAGCGTCGGGCGCTCGTTGCCGCGGAATACCACAGGGGCCGCCTCGCGATACAGCGGCATGACCTCACGCGTCAAAAGCTTGATGAACGTCGACTTGCCCGCGCCGTTCGGCCCGAGAAGCGCCAGATGCTCCCCTTCGGCAAGCGTGAAATCATCCACGTGCAGAATGGTCGACCCGGCACGCACCACCGATGCGTCCCTGATGCGGAACAGCGGCGAGCGGTCGTCCCTGGCAGGGCGACGGGATCCGCCGCGATCGCGCGATTCCATGGCTATTCGCCGACGACGGCGATGACTTCGACCTCGACGAGCGCGCCCTTCGGAAGTTTGTCGACGGCGACGGCCGAACGCGCGGGAAGATGGTCGGAAAACGAACGCGCGTACACCTCATTGAACGCCGCGAAATCATCCATGTCGTCGAGGAAGCAGGTGGTCTTCACCACATGGTCGAAATCGGTTCCCGCCGCCTCGAGCAAAGCGCCGACATTCTTCATGACCTGGGCGGTCTGCTCTTCGATCGTGGCGCCGACGAGTTCGCCCGTCTGAGGATCGAGCGCGATCTGGCCCGATGCGAACAGGAATCCGCCGACGATGTTTCCCTGGACATAGGGGCCGATGGCCGCAGGCGCCTGGTTCGTCGCGATAGTCTTCATGACTGCTCCTTTCAAAGAGAGGCGGCCGCATGTCTCGCGGTCCTCGGACGCTTTGTTACAAGACCCGAAAGTTTTCGTCCGAGCGCGATAATCCTCTGCCATTCGGCCGCTTGAATGGCTATACTACTTTACTACACTAAATCGTTAAAGCAGCGAAGAGGAACCGCCCATGCTCACGTTGGACACATTCGAAGAAGCAGCCGCGAAAGTACGCGAAGTCACCTTGAAGACGGAACTCGTCGAGAGCCCGCATTTCAGCGCCCAAACCGGCAACAAGGTGTTCTTCAAACCTGAGAACATGCAGCGCACCGGAGCCTACAAGGTCCGCGGAGCATATTATAAGATCAGCACCCTGACCGACGAGGAGCGCTCCCGCGGATTGATCACCGCTTCGGCGGGCAACCACGCCCAAGGCGTCGCCTTCGCCGCCTCGCGCTGCGGCGTGAAATCGGTAGTCGTCATGCCTACCACCACCCCGCTCATCAAAGTCGAACGCACGAAGCATTACGGCGCCGAAGTGGTGCTGTGCGGCGATGTCTACGACGAAGCCTGTGAAAAAGCCCTGCAGCTCGCTGAAGAAGAAGGCTACACCTTCATCCATCCGTTCAACGACCCCGCCGTGGCCACCGGCCAGGGCACGATCGCCATGGAAATCGTGCAGGAACTGCCCCTGGTCGACACCATCTTGGTCCCGATCGGCGGCGGCGGCCTGGCGACCGGCGTTTCCACGCTGGCCAAGCTGCTCAACCCCCACATCAAGGTCATCGGCGTCGAACCCGCCAATGCGGCGTGCATGAAGGCGTCGCTGAAGGCCGGCCACGTGGTGAAACTGCCCCACGTGAGCACCATCGCCGACGGCACCGCGGTCCAGCAGCCCGGCGACAAGATCTTCCCCTACATCCAAGAAAACATCGACGACATCATCACGGTCGACGACGACGAATTGATCGTCGCCTTCCTCGACATGGTCGAGAACCACAAGATGGTCGTCGAGAACTCGGGCCTGCTGACCGTCGCGGCGCTCAAGCATCTGCCCGCAGAGAACAAGAAGGTCGTCGCCATCCTGTCGGGCGGCAACATGGACGTCATCACCATGTCGTCGGTCATCCAGCACGGCCTGATCATGCGCGACCGCGTCTTCACCGTATCGGTGCTGCTGCCCGACCGCCCGGGCGAATTGGTCCGCGTGGCCGGCATCATCGCCGAAAACAGCGGCAACGTCATCAGACTCGACCACAACCAGTTCGTCAGCACGAACCGCAACGCCGCCGTCGAGCTGCGCGTCACGATCGAAGCATTCGGAACCGACCACAAGCACCAGATCGTCAACGCCTTGCAGTCGAACG
This sequence comes from Slackia sp., assembly GCA_029266945.1. GTDB lineage: Bacteria > Actinomycetota > Coriobacteriia > Coriobacteriales > Eggerthellaceae > Slackia. The sequence continues at coordinate 3,897 of JARIED010000027.1, forward strand.
GCTTCAAGCCCAAGCTTATCCAGGCGCACCTTTAGGGGTCGCCGCTGCGGCACCTACGGGTCTGCGCCTTATAAATCCATCGTCTCATCTCGGGGCGGGCCGCACGCCCGCATCGGCTCCTCGTGCGGAAGACGACCGGATTAACGCGAGGCAGCCTTTCTTCCGGCACACCGCTCGCACACGCGAATCGGCCTTTACGAAAGGTGGCTCCCATGACCTCAGGAATGCCTAATCACGTCAAATACATGCGCGGATACCACATGCCTCCCGAGCCGTGCTTCGACTGGGTGCGCAAAGACCACATCGACGCCGCGCCGACATGGTGCAGCGTCGATCTGCGCGACGGCAATCAGGCGCTGGTGATCCCCATGAGCCTCGACGAGAAGCTCGAATTCTTCAAAAAGCTCGTCGACCTGGGATTCAAAGAAATCGAAATCGGCTTCCCCGCCGCAAGCGAGACGGAATTCGAACTGGCGCGCACGCTGATCGAAAACGACATGATCCCCGAGGACGTGACCATTCAGGTGCTCACGCAGGCGCGCGAACACATCATCAAGAAGACCTTCGCCGCCCTGGAGGGCTGCACGACTCCCGTGATCATCCACGTCTACAACTCCACGAGCGTGGCCCAGCGCGAGCAGGTGTTCAAAAAAGACAAAGAGCAGGTCAAGAAGATCGCCGTCGAAGGCGCGAAGCTGCTCAAAGAGCTCACCGACTCCGCAGGCCGCGACAATTACCGCTTCGAATACAGCCCCGAAAGCTTCACGGGCACCGAACCCGAGTACGCGCTCGAGGTATGCAACGCCGTCCTGGACGTCTGGCAGCCCACCTCCGAACGCAAGGCCGTCATCAACCTGCCCGCGACCGTGGAGATGAGCTCGCCGCACGTCTACGCGAGCCAGGTCGAATACATGAGCAAGAACCTGCACTATCGCGAAGCCGTCGAAGTGAGCCTGCATCCGCACAACGACCGCGGCACGGGCGTCGCCTGCGCCGAGCTGGGCGTTCTGGCGGGCGCCGACCGCGTCGAAGGCACCCTGTTCGGCAACGGCGAGCGCACGGGCAACGTCGACCTGGTCACGCTGGCGGGCAACCTGTTCTCGCACGGCATCGACCCCATGCTCGACTTCAGCGACATGCCGAGCATCGTCGAGATGTACGAACGCATCACGCGCATGGAAGTGAACCCGCGCTCCCCTTACGCCGGCCAGCTGGTATTCGCCGCCTTCTCGGGCAGCCATCAGGATGCCATCGCCAAGGGCCTGGCATGGCGCGAGGAACACGACCCCGAGCACTGGACCTGCCCGTATCTGCCCATCGACCCCGCCGACGTGGGACGCCGCTACGAAACCGACGTCATCCGCATCAATAGCCAGAGCGGCAAGGGCGGAATCGGCTACATCCTGGAGAAGAACTACGGATACGTGCTGCCGCCCAAGATGCGCGAGGAGCTCAGCTACGCATCGAAGGATGTTTCCGACCACGCGCACAAAGAACTCGCTCCCGAAGAAGTCAACGAGGTGTTCCACAACACGTTCGTCAACCATGACGGCCGCCTGCAGCTGCTCGATTTCCACTTCACGCACGCCGACGACAACAAGACGTTCAAGGCGTTTCTGACGGTGAAGCTCGACGGCGTCGAGCAGGACGCGGCGGGCAACGGCAATGGACGCCTGGACGCCGTATGCGACGCGCTGGCCAAGCTGAACGTGAAGGCGCATATCGCCACGTACAGCGAGCACGCGCTCGACCGCGGCTCCGACAGCCGCGCCGCTGCCTATGTGGGCATCGACGGCCCCGACGGCGGCATCGTCTGGGGCGCGGGCGAGCACCACGACATCATCACCGCCTCGATTCTCGGCCTGATTTCGGCCGTCAACAGGACACAGGCATAGCAACGACCGAACGCGAAGAAGGATGGCGGATTCACCATGAGCATGAGCATGACGCAAAAAATCCTGGCGGCGCACGCGGGACTCGATTCCGTGGTGCCCGGCCAGCTAATCGAGGCCGATATCGACCTGGCCTTGGCAAACGACATCACCGGCCCGGTGGCGATCAGAGAGCTCGCCAAAGCCGGCATGGACAAGGTCTTCGACCGCGAGAAAGTGGCCCTGGTCATGGACCACTTCACCCCGAACAAAGACATCAAGAGCGCCGAGCAGTGCAAGGAATGCCGCGAGTTCGCGAAAAAGCACGACCTGGCGAACTTCTTCGACGTAGGCAACATGGGCATCGAGCACGCGCTGCTGCCTGAGCAAGGCATCGTGGCCGCGGGCGACCTGGTGATCGGCGCCGACAGCCATACCTGCACCTACGGCGCGCTGGGAGCGTTTTCCACCGGAGTGGGCTCGACCGACGTAGCGGCGGGCATCGCCACGGGCAAGGCGTGGTTCCGCGTGCCCTCGGCCATCAAATTCGATCTGACCGGCTCTTTGGCACCGTGGGTTTCGGGCAAAGACGTGATTTTGCACGTCATCGGCATGATCGGCGTGGACGGCGCCCTGTACCAGAGCATGGAGTTCGCAGGCGAAGGCGTGGCGAGCCTGTCGATGGACGACCGCTTCGCCATCTGCAACATGGCTATCGAAGCGGGCGCCAAAAACGGCATCTTCCCCGTCGACGACACCACGCGCGCCTACATGAAAGACCGTGTGCGCCACGAACCCGTCGAGTTCGTCGCCGACGAGGACGCGGCCTACGAGTGCGTGATCGACATCGACCTAAGCGCGATCCAGCCCACGGTGGCCGCTCCTCACTTGCCTGAAAACACCAAGCCGGTCGGCGAGCTGGCAGGCATCCCCGTGCAGCAGAGCGTAATCGGCAGCTGCACGAACGGCCGCATCGAAGACATGCGCGCCGCGGCGGAAATCATGCGCGGACGCCACGTTGCCGATGGCGTGCGCACGATCGTCATCCCCGCCACGCAGGAAGTCTACCTGCAATGCATCCGCGAGGGCCTCGCCGAGGTCTTCATCGAGGCGGGCGCCATCATGTCCACCCCGACCTGCGGCCCCTGCCTGGGCGGCCACATGGGCATCCTGGCCGCAGGCGAGCGCGCGATCGCCACGACGAACCGCAACTTCGTCGGCCGCATGGGACATGTCGATTCCGAGGTATACCTGGCCAGCCCCGCCGTCGCCGCGGCCAGCGCCGTGACGGGCGTCATCACCGACCCCGCTTCCCTGTAACACCGCCGATACGAGCGGGCCGACGCAGACCCACGCAACAGCGGCCCGCTCTCGGCGCCTTCGCAGCATCGGAAAGGACCCCTTATGAATATGCACGCCCAAGGAACCGCCTTCAAATACGGCGACAACGTCGACACCGACGTCATCATCCCCGCCCGCTATCTCAACATCGCCGACCCTCAGGAGCTGGCGAGCCATGCCATGGAAGACATCGACGCCGACTTCGTGAAGAACGTGAAGCCGGGCGACATCATGGTTGCCGACAAGAACTTCGGCTGCGGGTCGTCGCGCGAGCACGCCCCGCGCGTCATCAAGGACAACGGCGTGGCCTGCGTGATCGCCGCCAGCTTCGCACGCATCTTCTACCGCAACGCCATCAACATCGGCCTGCCCATCCTGGAATGCGCCGAAGCCGCCGCGGCGATCGAAGCGGATGACGAGGTGGCCGTCGATTTCGGCACCGGCGAGATCCGCGACGTCACCACGGGCGACACCTTCCAAGCGCTTCCCTTCCCCGAATTCATCCAGGGCATCATCGACAACGAAGGGCTGTTGAACAGCCTTAAGGCTCGCGGGGTTTAGTTAGCTGGTGGCGAGGCCGCAGCTGAGATCGGTCGGAAGCAATCCGTGGAAGCGACGGCCCATCGCAGTCAGAGCGTAAACACCCTTCCCATCCCCATTCGCCGAACACGATATACGACACTTGAACCGCTTGCCCTTCGGCGGCGGATCGACAGAAGGAGACAGCCATGAAATTCAATATCGCCGTGATGAAAGGCGACGGAATAGGACCGGAAATCGTCGACGAGGCGCTGAAGTGCCTCGATAAGGTGGGCGAGAAATTCGGCCATGAGTTCGTGTACGACGAGATGCTCATCGGCGGCGCGGCGATCGATGCGGCCGGCACTCCGCTGCCGCAGGAGACGATCGATGCCTGCCTGGCCTCCGACAGCGTGATCCTGGGCGCCGTGGGCGGGCCGAAATGGGACGGCCTGCCCTCCGAGAAGCGCCCCGAAAAAGGCCTGCTCGGCATTCGCAAGGCGCTGGGCCTGTTCGTCAATCTGCGCCCCGCGAAGCTCTACGCGCCCCTGGCCGACGCCTGCCCGCTCAAGCCCGAGCGCATCGCCGACGGGCTCGACCTCATGGTGTGCCGCGAGCTGACGGGCGACGTGTATTTCGGCGCGAAGCATCGCGGCGAAGACGGCACGGGGCACGACGACATGAACTACTCGATCGCCGAGGTGGAGCGCATCGCGCATCGCGCCTTCCAGATGGCCCGCCAGCGTCGCAGCCACGTGACCAGCGTCGATAAGGCCAACGTGCTCGAAACAAGCCGCGTGTGGCGCGAAACCGTCGAACGCGTGGCGGCCGACTACCCCGATGTGGCCGTCGACTATATGTATGTAGACAACGCTGCCATGCAGCTGGTCACCGATCCCGGGCAGTTCGACGTGATGCTTACCGGCAACCTGTTCGGCGACATCCTCTCCGACGAGGCGAGCTGCATCACGGGTTCGATCGGCATGCTGCCTTCCGCCTCGATCGGCGAAACGAACCTGGGCATGTATGAACCCATCCACGGCAGCGCACCCGACATCGCAGGCAAAAACATCGCGAACCCCATCGCCACCATCCTTTCGGTCGCCATGATGCTGCGCTACAGCTTCGACCTGGCCGCCGAAGCCGACGCCGTCGAAGCCGCCGTGAACAGCGTACTTGAGGCAGGGAATCGCACGGGCGACATCGCCAAGGCGGGCGAGAAGAAACTCACCTGCTCGGAGATGGGAGACTTGATCGCTGCTGCGATTTAGCGCAACAAGCCAACCAGCAAAACAACGCCGAAACAGGGGGGTGCGGACGTTTTCTTGGACACGCCGCCCTATGCGGCGAGCCCCAGCCGCATTCTGCGGCCGTCAATCGTATCGTAGCGCAGCGGCCCCTCGTCGCGGAATCCCTTGAGGCGGCCCGACGACCACCATTCCATCATCGTCTCGAGCAGCGCCACGAACTCCTCCGCCGTCCAGCCCGACCAGTCCCTCCCGTAGAAGACCTCGTTCTTGAAGGCGCCGAAGAAGCCCTCGCAGGCCGCGTTGTCGGGGCTCTTGGCCTTGCGCGACATGGACCTCGTCAGCCCGAAGTCCGCGCAGATCGTCTTCCATCCGTCCCAGCGGTAATGGCATCCGCGGTCGGTGTGGACGATCGGCCCCTCGCCGGGCCGCAGCGCGAGCGCCGCCTTCATGAGCGACGAGTTCGCGAGGTCCGCATCGGGGCTTATGCCCGCCGACCAGCCGACGGGCTTGCCGTCGAACAGGTCGATCACGGCGCTCAGGTAGACCTTCCCGCCGTCGGGCAGCGAGAACTGGGTGGATGTCGCTAGCCCAGATCTCGTTGGGGCGGTCGGCGCGGAAGCGGTGGGTGCCGTCAGGCCTGAGAGGAGGTTCGGCGCAGGCGGGTCGATCTCGCCCTTGTAGGAGCCGTACTTGAGCCTGCGGCCCGCGAAGCAGACCTCGAAGCCCTGCTTCGCCATCGACCTGCGCACCCTCTTCTCGGACACGGGCCGGCCGAGGATTTCGGAGGCCCGGACCGTCACGAAGCGGTAGCCGCGGGCCGCCGCGCCATCCTCCAGGAAGGCGCGCGCGACGGCCTCGTCGAGGCCGTCGTCGCGGTCCGGCCTGGTCAGACGGCCTATAACGCTGTAGAAGGTCGAATGCGGCAGGCCGAGCGCCGCGCACGCGGCGACCGCCCCGTAGCGGGGCTGCAGGGCGAGGGCGGCCTTGGCCTTCTCATCCCTTGCGAGGCTTCCCGGCATGAACGCCGAGTCTGCTTTCAGGACGGCCAACACCTCCCTGAGCACGGCGTTGTCGAACTCGAGCCTGCCTATGATGGCCTTGAGCTCGTCGGGGTCGTCCGGCAGCTCCGCCGGGACTTGCGGCGGGGTCTCGTAGGGCGCCTTGCCCGGGGCGGTCTTCTTCTTCGCCATGCCTGCGGTCCTCCTCACCGTCGCCTTGGGCAGCAGGGCGGCGGTGCCGCCCTCTGCGTACATGTTAACGGAGGCGCGGACCTGGGCGCGGCTCAGGCCAACGGCCCTGGCGGCCGCGGAGATGCTCTCGCCGTCCGCGACGCGCCTGATCGCCTCGAGCTTCGGGATGATCGGCTTGGAACGGTACTGGGCCCTGTCGGGGTCGTGGCGCGGATCGGCCCTGATTCATTTGGACATCGTCCCGCTGTTGGGGTATCCGAGCTGCGCGGTGAATTCGGCTATCGAGAACTCGCCGTAGGTCGCGAACCAGAGGTCCAGCGCCTCTCGTTTCTTGTTCGGTGGATACATCGGACTCCCTACCGGACACGCAGGTGTCCAATCTGGAGTCCGCACCCCCCCATTGGCGTGGAAATGGCGCGTATTGTTTCCCGCCAATTTGCAGAAAATGAGGCATCGACGCACGCCAGTAAGCATCGAAAACCGAACGTTCTTCCGATGGCGGACATGCCTCAGCGCCTTATCTGCTATCGTCGACACAAGGCGAGCATTGGAGTTGGTCCCCATGAACACCGTGCATTTGGAGCATTTCGTCGCATTCGTCGAATGTGGAACGCGCGCTGCCGCAGCGAAAAAGCTCTACACAGCGCCACAGTCCATTTCAAAATCAATACAAGCGCTCGAGCGCGAATTCGGCGTTACGCTTATCCAGAAATCGGGAAGAGCCATCGCGCCAACGCCCACGGGACGCCGCTTCTACGAAGAAGCCTCAGAAGCGCTCGGCTGCATCGAACGTCTTCGCCTCATCGCCTCGGCAGACCAGGCTCCAAGCCCCGAAAAAATCGCCGTCGCGATAGCAACTGCGCCGTTCGATAGTTCCCCCGTCATAGGCAAGCACATCGAAGCGCAGAACCAAGGGGCATCACCCGTGGAATTATCTTTCCTCTTCGGCCCGAGCGGATCGTGCCTTTCCGCCGTCGAAGAAGATGTCGCCGATTGCGCGCTCGTATTCGGCAAGGTTGAAAAGCCAGGCGTGACATGCCACCGCCTTTTTTCGCTTTCCCCGACCGTGCTCATGGCACACACCCACCCGCTCGCGCGGCAACGTGCACTACGGTTCGAAGACATGCTCCTCTTCCCCATCGCAGCCCCCACCGACATGCGCCATTGCCGTCAGTTAATCAAGGAGCGATTCAGGGAACAAACAGGACGATCCGTTGCCTTCCAGCATGTAGCCCAAGGTCAAGAAAAGAAATTCTTCCTTCGCGAGAGCGGACTCATGTTCAGCGCCAATAGAAAAATGCTCGATTCCATTCCCTCCTATCTTCTTGCGAAGGAAATAACCGAAAAGGAATCGTTCGCGATTTCCTGCTTTTACATCGAGAAAGAAGGGATTCATAGGTCCGTATCCGCATTCGTCATTCCCCGTCTCAGACGTGCGATATTTCCGCAGAAAGTTCCGAGCCGCTAACACAGCAGCGCATTCGCCCGCCGCCTACGGGCGGCACGACCGGCAATAATCCGCACGTAAGCGCCCGTCCAGAGCTAAAGGGCTATCTAAGCCGAAAAGAATGGAAACGCGTGGCTTTATCGTGCTAAAGTGGCACAAAAGAATGCGGAGCCCGAACGGAGGGGAGCTCTTATGAAATACGCAAACGTCCTGGTTCCTTACGATGGGTCGGACTCCTCGAACAAGGCCCTGAACACCGCCCTCGAATACGTCAGCTTGGGAATAGCGGGCAACGTCACCGTGTTTTTCGCCGCGCCTGTCCCCCAATTTGAAACGCAAGACTTCATGGTTGCCGAATATATCAGCGGATCGAAGCCTCTTTCGCCTGCCGAAACCGCCGAAATGCAGGAACGCTATGTGCAGTTTCATCGTGAAAAACTGGCCAAAGACCTGGGAGACATAATCGAAAAAGCGGGCGATTCCCTGACCATCGCCATCGGGCAGGGCAAGCCGAGCAAGGCGATTCTGGAATACGCACACGACCACAGCACCGATTTGATCGTCATGGGATCGCGTGGGCTGAACGCCGTAGCGGGCATGCTGGGTTCGGTCAGCTATGCGGTTCTGCGCAACGCCGAATGCCCCGTCATGGTAAAACGCTAAACCGCCCCGATACACATATCAATCGCACTGCAGCCGCATGCAACGTCACCGATGCAGTGATGCCGATATGCTTCGGCATCACTGCATCGGTGTAAAAAGCACCCCTTCACAACACCCGCCGAACCACGTAACGAGCGCAATTCAGCAATCGAACAGGCTTTTCGATACGGAGAAGCAAGAGCGGGGCCACTGAGCGGAAGAGCCGCACGCTCACGCCATCCAAAAGAGACGTTTCGTCCATGGCGCGATTGCATAAAATTCAAAATACTCGATACTTATTACTTGATACAGCATTTTTTGCATGAATACAAACAACGCTAACTTTTAAGCGTATAAATCATCGAACGATTATTTTCGCAGGTAAATGCCTTGTTTTATCAAGATTTAGTGAAATCGCCTCTTTTGCGTGGTATGCTAACTGACAGTTATAAAAACCCAGTTCACATATATTTTTTATCTCGCGTAAGGAGCGACCCATGTTCTATAGGAACGATAAAGTGGTGTATGCAAATTACGGCGTATGCACCGTATCGGAAACCGACGCTCGCATGTCGATGGGTGGCATCGAACGTACGTATTACGTGCTGCTTCCGACGCGTGAACGAGGCGGCACGGTCTATGTGCCCGTCGACCACGAAGAACTGATGCGCCCCGTCATGGACCGCACCGAAGCGATCGAACTGATAGAACGCTACGACGACATCGAAACGGACGATTTCACCGACAGCAATTCGCGCACGGTGGAAGACCATTTCAAAAAGCTGCTGCGCCGCTGTGACTGCGCAACCGCCATCCGCGTGGTCAAAACCATGCGAGCACGCATCAACGAGCAGGAAAGCCGCAAGCATCTTCCTTCTTCGATGTACACCCGCCTGCTCGACCGGGCCGAGCACCAAGCCGCAAGCGAGCTTTCCGCCGCGCTCGGCATACCGGAGAACAACGTTGTCGCCTACATCGAAGAGCATCGGGGCATGAAAGCATAGGGCAGATAGCCCGTTTCCCCGTAAAGACGCACGGCGAATAGGTTCAGCCGAATATGGACGGCATGCCCCGTGAGCGCAAGAGCGCGCCGACCGCAAAAATATACAAAATGAGGTTATAGAGCAAAATGACGGGACCCACGTGTTACGTGAGACCCGTCAGCGAAATCCGCCTATCGATTAGCGGTATCGCTCAATCGCTTATGGGCATCATAGACAGCCTTGCGGACGACAAAATAAAGAATCGTGAAGAAAACCCCTGAAAGCAGCGCTGCCACAATTAAATATGCCACAAAGAAAATCTCAACAGGCATACCGACACATCCTAAGGTCGACTTACTCGAATAAACGACCCACCAGAAGGTCCAAAACTGGCATAAATTCGCAGGGTCTCGCTAAAACCGAAATAATTACGGAACGTCGCAGTGTAATTGACAATGAGACTGCGCCCGCCATCGGCTATTGTATAGTCGAAATACAAGTTTGAAACTGTGCTTTGGGTGCCGTGAACCCAAGCATCGTAGAATTTCCAAATCTTATTCGAGTCGTTCACATCGTAAATAGCAACTGCGGTAATCTGTTCGGGAACCCCCACTACGCCATCGGCACAAGACACTCTACCCGTCTTTTTAACACCGGCGGGAATCGGATAAGCATGCGGCCTGAGCCCGTAGACCACAGTATCGCCGTTTGCTTCAGCGCATGCCACCGCTTCAGCCCATAATTCATCGGCGCTTTTCCCGCTACCAGACAGCGTGTCGGCAAAAGCAACTTGGGGAAATGCCGCAAAAGAGACGATTCCGAATCCTACGGCGGCAAGAAATTCCCTACGAGACAAAACGCCTGTGCTGCTTTTCTCATTCGGTGCCATCTCGAACCCCTTTCAATCGAGCAGTCGGTCTCAGATAGCTACCCGAAAAAAAGCATAGCGAAAGCAAACGCCGCCATGCGCTCAAATACAGTTCCATAGGTGCCAATTTGGCGCGTTTCCCACTCTGCAGAGATCGCACTTAACAACAAACGGAGCCGACTCCGCAATAATCGCACACATACTGAAAACTCCATTTCAATCAGAACCTTGGAGCTCCTCCGACGCGAAATATGGAAAAGCAAATGCACAGCATTCGCAGGCAACAAGCTTTTGCAGGTCATATGTTAAATGAGCGTTAATCGGGCATTCGTGGTAAAAAACTTCTTCACCTTGCAGCGCACGACGCTACACTGCACCTGTACGAAATACGTACCCGAAAGTACGTACCGATAAAGCCAATAGCATAGGAAGGACCCTCATGGCTAACGAACTCGTGTACTCCGGCAAGACCAAAGACGTCTTCGCCCTCGAAAACGGCAACTATCTGCTGAAGTTCAAGGATGACTGCACGGGCAAAGACGGTGTTTTCGATCCGGGCGAGAATTCCGTCGGTCTGACCATCGAGGGCGTGGGCGACGTGAACCTGCGCATGTCCATCTACTTCTTCGAGAAGATCAACGCCGCCGGCATCAAGACCCACTACGTCAGCGCCGATCTCGACAACACCACCATGGAGGTTCTGCCCGCCAAGGTGTTCGGCGAGGGCCTCGAGGTCATCTGCCGCCACAAGGCCGTGGGTTCGTTCTACCGCCGCTACAAGCAGTACGTCGAAGAAGGCGCCGACCTGCCCGCCTACGTCGAGACCACCTTCAAGAACGACGAGCTTGGCGACCCGCTGGTCACCAAGGACGGCCTGGTGGTCCTAGGCATCATGACCGCCGAGCAGTACGACCAGCTCAAGGACATGACCCAGAAGATCACCCAGATCGTCGCCGACGACCTGAAGGAGAAGGGCCTCGTGCTCTACGACATCAAGTTCGAGTTCGGCTACAACGCCGACGGCGACGTCATCCTGATCGACGAAATCGCCTCCGGCAACATGCGCGTCTACAAGGACGGCGAGTACATCGACCCGATGACGCTCTCCGAGCTGTTCTTCGCCTAAGCGAAACCTCATCCCGAAAAACGACGGAGCCCGTTCCTTCCTGGAGCGGGCTCCGTTTTTTATCGCGCGCGAAAAAACGGGCGGCCGAAACGGAGATGCTCCGCCCCGGTCGCCCGCTCAGGCAATGGGACCCGATCGCGCCGCAGCCGCTTACGCGCGCAGCGTCACGCCTTCGGGAAGCTCGATGTTCGCAAGGTCGAACTCATCTTCTTCCGGCGCCTCTTCCGCTACGACAGGCGCCTCCTCGACCGCGGGAACGGAGAAAGCGGCGTCGAACGCGTCGAGATGCGCGCGCGGAACGGAGAACACCACGCGGCCGATCGCGCCGGGATGGGCGTCGATCCATGCCTTGAACAATTCGATGACCTGCGACGATTCGTAGCCCAGACGTCCGCAGGCGAAAGCGTTGCACACAAGCGTCTCGCATTCGTTGGCGGTGGCGATGCGCATGATCGACTCGATGCGATCCTCGAGCGCCGCATCGCATTCGCGCTCGCTGCGGTGGTTTTCGAGCGCTTTGACGCGCATGGGCTCGGCCACCGCCATCACGTCGGCCATGCGCATGGAACCGTCGTGCGGAAACACCACGCCCGGCACGTACGCGACGCGGTCGGTGAACAGGCCGCCGCGGCGATAGTCGCGATTCTGCCTGTGATACGCGCCCTCGATGCCGCACAGAATCTGATAGAGGTTGCTTTCCGAGCACAGGATCTGCTCGGGACCGAACGCGCCGTCTTCGTAAGCGCCGCCAGGACGGGTGAACGACGCGGGATCGACCACGACCGTCTTGCCGGACGCGTGGCGGTACATGGCCATCGGCTCGAACGCGCCGGTCACGACGGTCTCGGTGGCGCCGAACGACGGCTCGGGCACCGGCAGCTCGCGGCCCTGGCCCTCTTCGTATATGACAGTCGCCTCGACGGACGCCTGCGTCTCCTTGCCCAAAGCGCCTTTCATCAACGCACTGTGCTTCGAGGCCTCGATCTTGCGCTCTTCGCGGTCGGCCATGAATTCCTCCTTTTTCCGCACTGCTTCTCGTAAGCCCCAATCATAGCGAACGAAACGCGGGGCCGCGGCGCGGCGGGCCAATATGCCCGGCCCCTCCATCGCAGCGCGCGGGCAACAGTCGGAATCCCGAAGAAAGGCCGCGTCGGCATATATAGACGCGCTCGTATAGATTCCCCGTTGTATACAAGAAATGCGTACGATGCGCGACCGTAGGCTTTATGATAGGTTTGATATGCGTTTTCACCCCGCAGCGGTGCGATCGATCGACCGCACCCGCATGGGACGACGCAACCGATTGACTTCTACCAAGACTCCCGGGAAGGTAGGAAACCCATGGTTTCTCGCATCTATGTTGAGAAGAAGCCCGGCTTCGACGTCGAGGCGCAGCAGCTTTTGCACGAGCTGCGCGGCACCCTCGGCATCGACGGCCTGAAGGGCATCCGTCTCATCAACCGCTACGACGTGGAGGGCGCCAGCGACGAGCTGTTCCAGCAGTGCGTGCCCACCGTGTTCAGCGAGCCCCAATCTGACGACGCTTTCGCCGAGCTGCCCGTCGAGGACGGCGCCGTGGTCTTTGCCGTGGAGCCTCTGCCCGGCCAGTTCGACCAGCGCGCGGCATCGGCCAGCGAGTGCATCCAGTTGATCAGCCAGGGCGAGCGCCCCGAGGTCGCCAGCGCCAAAGTGTACATGCTGGAAGGCGAGCTGTCCGCGTCCGACGTCGACGCCATCAAGCACTACGTCATCAACCCCATCGAGGCCCGCGAGGCATCGCTCGACACGCGGGACACGCTGAAGATGGCCCAGCCCACCCCTGGCGCCGTTGAGGTCATCGACGGCTTCCGCGAGCTCGGCGAGGCCGGCCTCGCCGCCTTCATCGCCGAGCGCGGCCTTGCCATGGACGAGGCCGATATCGCCTTCTGCCAGAAGTACTTCGCCGAAGACGAGCAGCGCGACCCCACCATCACCGAAATCAAGATGATCGACACGTACTGGTCCGACCACTGCCGTCACACCACGTTCGGCACCGTGCTCGACAACGTGCAGATCGACGACGAGGCCGTGAAGGCCGCCTTCGAGCAGTACCTGGCCATGCGCCACGAGCTCGGCCGCGACGAGAAGCCCGTCTGTCTCATGGACATGGGCACCATCGGCGCGAAGTGGCTCAAATCCAAAGGCATCCTGAAAAACCTCGACGAGTCCGAGGAAATCAACGCCTGCACCGTCAAGATCAAGTGCGACGTGAACGGCGAGGAGCAGGACTGGCTCTATCTGTTCAAGAACGAGACGCACAACCACCCCACGGAAATCGAGCCCTTCGGCGGCGCGGCCACCTGCGTTGGCGGCGCCATCCGCGACCCCTTGTCGGGCCGCAGCTATGTCTATCAGGCCATGCGCCTGACCGGCGCGGCCGACCCCACGGTACCCGTGTCCGAGACCCTCGAGGGCAAGCTTCCCCAGCGTAAGCTGGTCACCACCGCCGCTGCGGGCTATTCCTCGTACGGCAACCAGATCGGCCTTGCAACAGGCCAGGTCAACGAGCTGTACCATCCGGGCTACGCCGCCAAGCGCATGGAAATCGGCGCTGTCGTGGGCGCCACCCCGGCCGACCACGTGCGCCGCGAGACCCCCGCTCCAGGTGACGTGGTGGTCCTGCTGGGCGGTCGCACCGGCCGCGACGGCATCGGCGGTGCGACGGGCTCTTCCAAGGCCCACAATCTGGACAGCATCGAGACCTGCGGCGCCGAGGTGCAGAAGGGCAACGCTCCCGTCGAGCGTAAGATCCAGCGCCTGTTCCGCCGCAAGGACGCCTGCGAAATGATCAAGCGCTGCAACGACTTCGGCGCGGGCGGCGTGTCCGTCGCCGTGGGAGAGCTGGCCGACGGCCTGTCCATCGATCTCAACCGCATCCCCAAGAAGTACGACGGCCTGGACGGCACCGAGCTGGCCATCTCCGAGAGCCAGGAGCGCATGGCCGTGGCGCTGGCGGCCGAAGACGTCGAGAAGTTCATCGAGCTGGCCCACGAGGAGAACCTCGAAGCCACCCCGATCGCCGAGGTCACCGAGGAAGCGCGCGTGCGCATGAACTGGAACGGCGACGACATCGTCGACATCAGCCGCGACTTCCTGGCATCCAACGGCGCGCCCAAGCACCAGGACGTCCACATCGAAAAGGGCGGCAGCTACGTGCCCGAATGGAAGGGCGACACCCTGGCCGAGCGCATGCGCGGCCTGGTGGGCGATCTGAACGTGTGCTCTAACAAGGGCCTTTCCGAGCGCTTCGACTCCACCATCGGCGCAGCCACCGTGCTCATGCCCTTCGGCGGCAAGAACCAGCTCACCCCCGCCATGGCCATGGCGGCCAAGCTGCCCGTCGACGGCGAGACCACCACGTGCTCCGGCATGGCCTGGGGATTCAACCCCTACCTGTCATCCGCCAACCAGTTCGAAGGCGCCTACGTGGCCGTCGTCGAGAGCGTGGCGAAGCTCGTGGCCGCCGGCTTCGAGCGCGAGAACGCCTACCTCACCTTCCAGGAATACTTCGAGCGCCTGCGCGACGAGGCGCAGCGCTGGGGCAAGCCCGCAGCGGCCGTCCTGGGCGCGCTGAAGGCTCAGGTCGAGCTGGGCGTGGGCGCCATCGGCGGCAAGGACTCCATGTCCGGCAGCTTCGAGAGCCTCGACGTTCCTCCCACGCTGGTCAGCTTCGCGACCGCCGTGGGCCACGTCGACCGCGTCACCTCGCCCGAGTTCAAGAAGGCGAGCAGCCGCGTCGTGCTGATCGAGCCCGCATACAAGCAGGGCACCGCCATGCCTGAGGCCGAGGGATTCCTCGAGGCCGTCGATGTGGTCGAAGGCCTCGTCGACGAGAGCAAGGCGCTCGCCATCTCGACGCCCGGCTTCGGCGGCCTCGCCGAGGCGCTGTTCAAGATGTGCGTCGGCAACGGCATCGGCATCGAGCTCGACGAGAACCTCGCAGCCGATTCCCTGTTCGAGCTGAACTACGGCACCTTCATCGTCGAGCTTGCCGACGACGCCGAGCTTCCCGAGGACAGCGAGCTGCTTTCCGTCATGGAAATCGGCCGCACCACCGAGGAATACGCGTTCGTCGCCGCAGGCGAGACCCTCGACATGGCCGAGCTCCAGGAAGTCTGGGAAAGCGGCATCGAGGGCGTCTTCCCGTACCGCAGCACCGAGGACGAGCGTGCAGCCGCTCCGAAGGTCGAGGCCGTCAACTATACCGACGCCCTGCCCCTGACTTACTGCGGCGCCATCGCCAAGCCGCGCGTGATCATTCCGGTGTTCCCCGGCACGAACTGCGAGTTCGACACCGCGCACGCCTTCGAGCGCGCCGGCGCCGTGGCGCAGACGCTCGTGATCAACAATCTCACCCCCGCCGCGATCGCCGAAAGCACCAAGGCGCTGGTCGAGGCCATCAGCAACAGCCAGATCGTCATGCTGCCCGGCGGCTTCTCCGGCGGCGACGAACCCGACGGCTCCGCGAAGTTCATCACCGCGTTCTTCCGCGCCCCCGAGGTCACCGAGGCCGTGCGCGACCTGCTGCAGAACCGCGACGGCTTGATGCTGGGCATCTGCAACGGCTTCCAGGCCCTCGTGAAGCTGGGCCTGGTCCCCTACGGCGATATTCGCCCGATAGATGCCGACTGCCCCACGCTGACCTTCAACGAGATCGGCCGTCACCAGAGCCGCCTTGTGCGCACCCGCGTCGCGTCCAATCTCTCGCCTTGGTTCAGCAAGTGCGAAGTGGGCGACGTGCACACCGTGGCCATCAGCCACGGCGAGGGCCGCTTCGTCGCAAGCCCCGAGCTTGCTGCCGAGCTTGCCAAGAACGGCCAGATCGCCACGCAGTACGTCGACGAGGACGGCATGCCCTCCATGGACCGGAGCGTGAACCCCAACGGTTCCATCATGGCCATCGAAGGCATCACCAGCCCGGACGGCCGCGTCCTGGGCAAGATGGGCCACACCGAGCGCAACGGCTACGGCCTGTACAAGAACGTTCCCGGCGACACGTTCCAACCCCTCATCGAGGGCGGTGTGAGCTACTTCACCGAGTAGCGAGCACGCAGCGCGCACCGCATGTGCGCCCCTGAAACGACGAAGGCCTGCGACACATCGATGTCGCAGGCCTTTTCTGTATAAAGAGCCGGTCGAGGGCCGATGGAGCCGACGGGCCCGAAGCGCCCCCCCTTGAAACGACGTGCTCCGATCTAACGCCTGATCTGCGCGCGAACGAACGCCGCAACCTCGTCTGCCGCGCAGCCGGCGTCGGCGATCAGGGCATCGGATTCTTCCTCCAACGCGCGCGCCGCAGCTTCATCGTCCATGAAGCTCGTGTTTATATACACGTTGAGCGAAGCCGCCTCGAGCGCCGCCTTCGCGAGCACTGCGGCCGCGCCAGCGTCCGAAAGCGCGAAATGCGATCCGTTATGCGCCATATAGGCGTCGATTTCGATCACGCGGGCGCACGCGCGCATGATGCGCAGAGGCACGTCGCATGCCGCGCCCAACGCGCTCTGTTCCGCATCGTGGCGGGCGGCCTGCTCTTCTTCGGTTTCCTTGGGCATCTTCCACGTTGCGGCCAACGCGGCGAACGCCTCGGCATCGGCGTCGATCAGCGACAGCAGTTCGACGCGGCAGGCGTCGAAATCGGCCAGAGCCTCTTTCAATTCCGCATCGCGGTCGAAGAATTTCTTCTTGCCGATGGTCAAATGGGCGACCATCGATCCGAGCGCGGCGGCAAGCGCGCCAGCCATCGCCGATGCTCCGCCGCCGCCCGGCGTAGGAGCCTTGCTGGCAAGCGCGTCGGTGAACGTCGTATCGACCATGTCCCTCTCCTTCTGCGTCGGAACCGATCGATTCCGACGAATCCATGCGCCTCAGGCCGCTTTTTCGATATCGGGCGCTAAAACCGGACGAAAATACCCGGCCCGCACGCCCGGAAAGGCGCCGCTGCTTGCATTTCCCAGGGTCAACAACGACCACGCAAACAGCACGCACGCGCTTTCGCGGCAAAGCCGCGTTTCCCGGCCTTGCAAGACGCTTCTCTCCAAAAAAACAAGGGGCTCGCCATAGCGGGCCCCTTGCGCACGATCGTCGTGCCGTGTACTACGCCGCGCCTGAGCATTTCCGCACAGGCATCACGCATCGAACCTTAGAACAGACCCGTGATGCGGCCGGTCTCGTCCACGTCGATGTTTTCGGCCGCGGGCTTCTTGGGCAGGCCGGGCATGGTCATGATATTGCCCGTAAGCACCACCACGAAGCCGGCGCCTGCGGAAACCTTGACGTTGCGCACCGTGATACGGAAGCCGCGCGGAGCGCCCAGCTTGGTCTGGTCGTCGGAGAAGCTGTACTGGGTCTTCGCCATGCAGACGGGCATGGTGCCGAAGCCCAGGTCCTCGAGCTGCCTGATTTCCTTCTTCGCGGCGGGCGTGAAGTCGACGCCGTCGGCGTGGTAGATGCGCTTGGCGATGGCGTCGATCTTCTCGGCCAAGCCGAGGTCGTCCTCGTAGCAGAACTCGAACTCGTTGGGCTCTTCGCACAGGCGGACCACCTCTTCGGCCAGGGCCTTGCCGCCCTCGCCGCCCTTGGCCCACACCTCGGACAGAGCGACGTTCACGCCGAGTTCCTTGCACTTGGCCTCGACCAGGTCGAGCTCGGCCTTGGTGTCGGTCGGGAAGGCGTTGATGGCCACGACGCAGGGAAGCTTGTAGACCTTGGTGATGTTCTCGACATGCTGCAGCAGGTTGGGCAGGCCGGCCTCGAGCGCTTCGAGGTTCTCCTCGTTGAGCTCGGACTTGGGAACGCCGCCGTGGTTCTTAAGGGCGCGCACCGTGGCGACCACGACCACCGCGTCGGGCCTCAAGCCCGCCAGACGGCACTTGATGTCGAGGAACTTCTCGGCGCCCAGGTCGGCGCCGAAGCCCGCCTCGGTGATGCAGTAATCGCCCAGCGCCATGGCCATGTTGGTGGCCATGATGGAGTTGCAGCCGTGGGCGATGTTGGCGAAGGGGCCGCCGTGCACGAACGCGGGCGTGCCTTCGAGCGTCTGCACCAGGTTGGGCTTGAGGGCGTCCTTGAGCAGCGCGCACATGGCGCCCTGGGCGTTGAGCTGGCCAGCGGTGATGGGCTGGTCATCGCGCGTGTAGCCGACGACGATGCGGGCCAGGCGCTCCTTGAGGTCGGTGATGCTGGTGGCCAGGCAGAAGATGGCCATGATTTCGGAAGCGACGGTGATGTCGAAGCCGTCCTCGCGCGGCACGCCGCACACCTTGCCGCCGATGCCGCACACGATGTTGCGCAGCTGGCGGTCGTTCATGTCGACGACGCGCTTCCAGGTGATGCGGCGCACGTCGAAGCCGAGCGCGTTGCCCTGGTGGATGTGGTTGTCGATCATAGCGGCCAGCAGGTTGTTCGCCGCGCCGATGGCGTGGAAGTCGCCCGTGAAGTGCAGGTTGATGTCTTCCATGGGAACGACCTGGGCGTAGCCGCCGCCTGCGGCGCCGCCCTTGATGCCGAACACGGGGCCGAGCGAAGGCTCGCGCAGCGCCACGACGACGTTCTTGCCGATCTTGCGCATGCCGTCGGCCAGGCCGACCGTCGTAGTGGTCTTGCCCTCGCCTGCGGGCGTGGGATTGATGGCGGTCACGAGAACGAGCTTGCCGGGCGTATGCGGCTCATCGAGCAGCAGGTTGTAGTCGACTTTCGCCTTGTGGCTTCCGTAAAGCTCAAGATACTTCTCGGGAACTCCGGCACGTTCGGCAATAGCGGCGATGTGCTCGGGAGTGACGGACTGGGCGATTTCAATGTCGGTCAACACGTCGGGCCCTTCCTTTCCTGCTCGATGGGTCTGGGATACCGCCATTCTAACCGCCCGGGCGCGTGGAACGCCCGGGTATTGACGAACGCCCCCATCCTCTCCAGAACCGGCGCCCCGAACGTCGGCGAACGGCACGGCAGCGAAACGGCAACGCCCGTGCAACGCGAAGGCAACTCTTCGGCTACGACGCGGTGTCTATTCTCCCGCGTGATATGATGAGCTCCACCGAATCGATGCGCGAAAGCATCGGCGCCCGATGCGCGCGACAAGGCATCCGGGCGCATTCGACGAAAGGAACGACCGTGAACGAAGAAGTAGAATCCATCCTGGTCGTCGACGACGAACAGTCCATCACCGACTTCGTTTCCTACAGCCTTATGAAAGAAGGCTTCAAGGTAGACGTTGCCTCGAACGGCGAAGCGGGCCTCGAAGCGGCCACGCACAAGCACTACGACCTTTTCGTGCTAGACATCATGCTCCCAGGCATGGACGGCTACGAACTGTGCCGTCGCCTGCGCGCACGCACGAGCGCGCCCGTCCTGTTCCTCTCCGCCCGCGACACCGAGCTCGACAAGGTGGTCGGCCTGGAAATCGGTGGCGACGACTACCTGGCCAAGCCCTTCGGCGTGCGTGAGCTGATCGCCCGCGTGCGCGCCCTGCTGCGCCGCGGCTCCATCGACGCCGCGGCCGATTCGAGCACGCTCACCGCGGCGGGCATCACCCTCGACGAAGACCGCCACATCGCCGAAGGCGAAAACGGCCCGATTGACCTCACCCCGCGCGAATTCGAGCTGCTTGCCGCCCTTATGAAGGACGCGGGCAAGGTAGTCACGCGCGAAGACCTGCTGCGCGAAGCCTGGGGCTGGGAATACATCACCGAGACGAAAACCGTCGACACCCACATCAAACGACTGCGCGACAAGATATCCGCCGCGGGCTTCAACCCCGGCATCATCGAAACGGTCCGAGGCTACGGCTACCGCCTGCGCGCGTGATTTCGACGGAAGCGCCCGCCATGGGCGCTTCGTCTTTATAGCGGCATACGAGCGAAGCCATGCCGGCCGGCGCGGCCCGACGCATCGGGCCGGACGCGCCGCACGATCCAAATGCACGACCGAGGAACACCTCCCTTGAAACGACTCCAAACATACTTCTCGGTATTGACGGCCATCTTCACCATGGCATCCGCCCTGGCGATGCTTTTCATCATCGCGTTCGCGGGATTCGACCACCCCGCCTTCCTGGTCTGGTGCGTCTTCATGGGCTGCACGTTCACCTTCGTCTTGAGCCTGGCGATCGGCCATTACATGGCGGACCCGCTCTCGAGCCTGCACCGCAAGGCGAAAGCCGTGCTCGAAGGCGACACACGCGTCACAATCGAACCCGACGGCAAGCTCTACGAAGCCGACCTGCTGGCCGATGACTTCATCGCCTTGAGCGAACAGACCAAGACCAAGATGAGCGACCTGGCCGTGCAGCAGAAGCGCCAGACCCGATTCATCAGCGACGTGGCCCACGAGCTGCGCACCCCGCTGACCGCCATCCGCGGCAACGCCGAAACGCTCATGGACCCCGATATGCCGCAGGAGCTGCGCGAACGCTTCTGCCACACCATCATCAGCGAATCAGAGCGCCTCTCGCGCATGGCCAACGAGCTTTTGACCCTGCAGCACATCGAGGAAGGCACCGACCAGATCATGATGCAGCGCGTGAACCTGCACGCGATCGCCGAAGACGTCGCCGATGCACTCGGCCCGCTCATCGAAGAGCGCGGCGGGTCGCTCGAAATCACCGGCGAGGCGCCCGACGTGCTGGGCATCCCCGACCGCCTGCAGCAGGTCATCTACAACCTCGTAGCCAACGCCTCGCGCTTCATCGGCGAAGACGGCCACATCGTGGTCAAGCTCGAAGGCCTGGCCGACCGCTCGGTCATCAGCGTGCTCGACGACGGCCCGGGATTCGGCAACGTCGACCCGAAGCTTTTGTTCACGCGCTTCTATCGCGGCGACAACTCCCGTGCGCGCAACACCGGCGGCACGGGTCTGGGCCTGGCCATTGCCAAAAGCGTCGTGGACGCGCATGACGGCACCATCGAAGCCTTCAACCGCGCCGAGGGCGGCGCGGCCTTCATCGTGGCGCTCCCCAGCATTCACGAGCACGTGCGCTAAGCCACGCGCCCCTCGCCCGAAGCGGCGAGGCGGCCGGTCCGCGCGCGACATGGCGGCATCGCCCGTTTAGACGCGAAATACCTTAGAGATGGGGATAATCGAATACCGCCGCCGCTTCTATAATGGCTCAGCGACACGCGAGAATCAGAACGGCAGGAGGAACGACCATGCGCGAAACAGGCTACCGAGCCTTTCTTTCCACACGCCATGTTCCGAGCATCGTCGTCTCCATGGCCCTCGCCCGCCTTCCCATGGGCGTGGTCACCTTGATCCTGGTCCTCTTCGTCAGCATGCACTACGGCGCCGCCGTCTCGGGCATCGCCACCGCCGCCTTCACGGCAGGCATGGCATGCTTCGGCCCGGTGTTCGGCCGCATGGTCGACAAAGGCCGCGGGCCCGCCGCCCTGCGCGCGCTGGGCATCGCCGAACTGGTTTCGGTTATCGAGCTGGTCGCCGCCGTCAAAGCGGGCGTCCACCCTGCCGCGGTGGCGGCATGCTCGTTCGCGGCGGGCGCGCTCACGCCCCCTATCGCCGGCGTGACCCGGTCGCTGTGGCCCGTGATGCTCGACATCGGCCTGGTATCGACCGCCTACAACTTCGAGGTGCTGGTAGTCGATCTGCTCTACGTGATGGGCCCGCTTCTGGCAAGCGTCTTCATCGCGTTCGGCGCGCCCGAATGGGGTCTGATCGCGGCCGCCGCAGGCTGCACGGCGGGTTCGCTCGCACTGGCGTCGCTCGAACCGGTGAAAAACCATGCGCAGCGCAACAGGAAGCGCGCGCTGACCCGCAAGGAATCGGCCGCTCCGCTTCCCCGCCCCGCCCTGCTCACGCTGGCCGTGGCGCTGCTTCTGCTCGTGTGCCTGGGCAAGATGTGCTATTCGGGATGGATGGAGGCGCTCATTCCCTTGTTCTACTCCGACCAGGGAGCGGCCGTCCTGGGATCGGCCGCCATCTCGGCCTGGTCCGTGGGAGCGGCGGCGGGCGTGGTGCTCTTCAACCGCCTGCAGCCCTCGCCGCGCACCCTTGCCATACACAAGCAGCTGCCGGTGTTCGCCTCGGTGTTTTTCGCCGTGACGCTTCTGACGCCCGTGGCCGACGGCTTTTCCGCCATGTGCCTGGCCATGTTCGCCATCGGCATGGCGGGCGCGCCGTGCGACAACCTGTATTACCAAATCAGCGGCTCGCTCGCGCCGGAAGAACGCCAGGCCGAGATGTTCTCGTGGCTCAACACCGCCACGAGCGTCGGCGTTTCGGCGGGAGCCTTCTTCGCGGGACTCGTCGTCGAAGAAGCGGGCTTCCGTGCGGCGTTCTCGCTGCCAGCCCTGTGCTCGCTCGCCTCGTTCGTCCTGGCAGCGGCGTTGGCCGTGCGCATCGGGGCTATGAAGAAGGCGCACGGCCGCGCCTGAAGACCTTTTCGATTCGCCGTGCCGAGAAGAAACGCATCCGGACGTTTCGTCTCGATGCGGCGAATCGCACGATTGCAACCGATACGATATACAAGGAGTACAACCCATGCTTGAAGCAAAACACGTTTCCCTTTTCGGAGCCACGACGCGCCGCGTCAAAAAGCTCTACGAGGCCGCCTTCCCCGTCGACCAGCGCATCCCCTTCTGGGCGCTCAGACTGCGCGCCGGCATGAACGGCATGGAAATCGTGTCCTATAGCGACGAGGAAACGTTCTGCGGCTTTTCATGCCAGGTGGTCACCGACGACATGGTCTACATCTATTATCTGGCCGTCGACCCCGAGCTGCGAGGCCGCGGCTACGGCGGACAGATCCTCGAGCTGCTGAAGCAGAGCCATCCCGACATGCCCGTGGCGCTGGACATCGAATCTCGCAAGCGCAACGCCGACAACGCCAAGCAGCGCGAGGCGCGTCGAAAGTTCTATCTGAACAACGACTTCAAGCCGACCGGCTACGGCTTCAAGGACGGCGACCTGTTCGAAATCCTGATCTGCGGCGAAAAGCCCGAAAACCCCGCACGCTACGCCATGGCGATCGACAGGCTCGCCTTCGGCCTGACTCATACCATGATCCGCCCCATGAGCGAACTGAGGGAAGCGAAGAAGAACTAATCCCGCCGCATCGGGGCCCGAAAAACACGAAAGCGCTCCGCCGTCAGGCGAAGCGCTTTTTTCATGCAATGGCAAACAAATGAGGGCCCGCCGCAGGCGATGCAGGCCTACAAGCCCGAACGGGCACCGCGCGCCTTCCAGCGCGTAAGGCGGCGTTCGGCCAGATCGAACAGCTCGTAGAGCACCACACCCAGAAACGCCATGGCGATGATGCCCGCGAACATCTTCGGATACGCGAGCAGCGCCCATGCGTCCACGATGAAATACCCCAGGCCGGTCGAGCCCGCGAGGCTTTCGGCGAAGAACAGGATCGCTACCGCGGTGCCGCTCGAAATGCGCAGCGCGGTGAACAGCTCGGGCAGCGTGGCGGGTACGATCACGTGGCGATAGACATCCCAGCGTCCGGCGCCCAGCGAGCGCATGGACATCACGCTTTCCTCGGGCACGCTCTGCGCGGCGTCGCGCACGGTGACGAGCACCTGGAAGAAGACGGTCAGCGCGATCAAAACGATTTTCGGCGCGTCGGCCAGGCCCATGAGCACCACCAGCACAGGCAGCAGCACCACCTTCGGCAGCGGGTAGAGAAAATACAGCACTGGGGCGAACACCGCGTCGACGCGCGGAGAACGCCCGCACATCAGACCCAGCGGAATGGCAAGCACGGTTCCGATCGCCATGGCCGCGACCACGCGGTACAGGCTCACGAGAAGCGCAGGCCACAGGTCGGAGAAATACGTTCCCACCATGGGAATGGCCTCGAAGGGCCCGGGGAGCACGGGATTGCCCACGGCGACAGCCGTCAGCTGCCAGCCCGCCAGAATGAGCACGATCGCGAACAGGTATCCCCCGATCTTGCGGACAAGGCCGTTACGCATGGCGCATCCCTCCCTTCGCTTCGCCCGCATCGCCCGGCGCCGGCAACGTCTCGACGCGCAGCGCGTCGCGCAGCAGGCGGCATCGATCGAAGAACAGCGGCGTGTCGCGCCAGTCGTCGGCGAGCATCTCGGCGTTGTCGACCACCTTCGCCACCCTGCCAGGGCGCGGCGTCATCACGACGATGCGCTGGCCCAGAAAGACGGCTTCCTCGATCGAATGCGTCACGAGCACCTGGGCATAGCCCGCGTCGCGCCAGCAGCGCTTCAGCATGTTCTGCATCTCCTCGCGCAAAAGCGCGTCGAGCGCCGAAAGCGGCTCGTCCATCAGCAGCAAATCGATGTCGCACGCCAGGGCGCGGGCCATGGCCAGGCGCTGGCGCATGCCGCCCGATAACTCGGACGGATACGCTTTGGCGAACTCGTCGAGCCCTACCTGGCGCAACGCCGCGTGAGCGCGCTCCATGCGCTCCTTCTTGGGCATCTTGCGCACCTGCAGGCCGAGCGCGGCGTTCTGCTCGACCGTCTTCCACGGCATCAGGCCGAAATCCTGCAGGATGAGGGCCGTTTCGAGACGCGGACCGGCGAGGGGGGCGCCGTCGACGAGCACCTCGCCCTCGGTCGGGCGCTGCAGGCCGCACGCCGCCAGAAGGCTCGTCGACTTGCCGCAGCCCGACGGGCCCAGCACCGCGACCGATTCGCCCGGCGCGACCGCAAGGTCCACGCGGTCGAGCGCCAGCGTTTCGCCGCGCGTTCCGCCATAGCGCTGGCGCACCGCACGCAGCTCGAGCTTCGGCACGCAGGCTGAGTCGGAAGCGTCCTGCTTACGCATGCGCCTTCGCCCCCTTCGCAGCCGAAGCGGCCTTCACCTCGGCTGCGCGGCCGTTGAGCGAGCGCACCTCCATGCCCACGAAAATCAACACGGTGAACACGGCCAGGAAGTCGGCCAGAGGCACCGCGAAATACACGGCATCGAGCGAGTCGAGCATCGGGGCGATCAACGGCAGCATTTCGGGCAGGACGAACAGCAGCGGCAGCAAGAATAGGATCTGACGCGTAAGCGAAAGGATGATGCTTTTCGCCGGCTGACCCGTGGCCTGGAAGTAGTTGGCACCCACGATTTGGAAGCCGATCAGCGGCAGGAAGATCAGGTCGACGCGCAGCGCGAAGGCGGTGAAGTCGACGAGCGTCTGCTCTTTGATGCCGAAAAAGCCCACGATCTGCGGCGCGAACACCATGATGGCCACCCACATGAACGTGCCCATGACGGTGGCGCCCACCGAGCCCACCTTAAGCGTGGTCTTCACGCGGTCCCAGAGCTTGGCGCCGTAGTTGAAGCCGAGAAGCGGCTGGATGGCAACCGAAACGCCGATAAGCGGCAGGATCACGAACATGCCGATACGCTGCACCACGCCGACGGACGCCAGGGCGTTATCGGCGCCGATCGGATCGAGCGAGCCGTACTTCACCAGCATGAAGTTGATGAAGAAGTTCACCACGGCGCCCGCGGCCTGCACGGCGAACGACGCCGCGCCCAGCGACAGGATGCCGCGGGCAAGCTTGGCCTTGATCGGGAAATAGCGGCGGCGCAGACGCAGCGGGACGCCCGACGTCTTGGTAAAGTACCAGACGACCGTCGCGCAGCTGATGGCCTGGCCGCACACCGTGGCCCAGGCGCTGCCGGCGACGCCCCAGCCCCACCACAGAACGAAGACGGCGTTGAATACCGTGCAGCCGATGGCGCCGATCAGCATGGTGACCAGCGCGCGGTTCGGAGCGCCCGCCGTGCGGATGAAGTTGTTCAAGCCCATGCCGACGATCTGGAAGACGCAACCCAGGCTGATGATCTGGATGAATTCGCGCGCGTAGGGACGCACGGAGTCGGTCGCCGACGACAGCGAAAGCACCGGCTCGACGACAAACGGGATATGGGCCAGCGCGGCCAGCGCGACGCTGACCAGCACGGCCATCATGGCCGTATTGCCCAGGATATGCTCGGCCTCTTCGTGCTTGCCCTCGCCGAGGCGCAAGGCGCACAACGCGTTGCCGCCCGCGCCGATCAGCATGGCGAGCGCCAGGAAAATCGTCATGGTAGGAGAAGCGACCGTGATGGCGGACAGGCCGATTTCTCCCGCGCCATGGCCCAGAAAGACCGAGTCGATCAGATTGTAGGCTCCGTTGACCACCATGCCCAGAATGGCGGGAATGGCGAATTCCACGGCAAGTTTAGGAATGCTCGCCGTGCCCATCCTACTCACGCGATCGGACATCGCGTTCGCCCCGTCCTGCTGCGAGGCATGACGCGCCGACGCGCCCGAGGAGGATTCGTTTCCCCCATCGGGCGCGTCACAAGTTTCTTCGATTTCTTGTTTCATATGCTCAGACCGCCTTTTCGCCTTGGTTCATTCGACGCAAACAATTTATTGTAACGTCGAGGCGAGGCGACGCGCATCTATTCGAGCGAGCCCTCCATAACAACCGCAAAGGATGCCAGCAGGTGCTCCAGCAGGTCGTCCAAGGCGCGCACCGAAGGCGCGATGTAATCGGAGGCGATGTCGCATACGTAGGCGGGCTCGTTACGGCCGTCGGTCACGATTGGGCGCGCGGAATGGAACACGTTCACGCCCACGCCCACCACGATCGCGCCATTGCGCGATTCCAACGAGATGCCGCAGAGCTTGCCTTCGTCGCACACCACGTCGTTGGGTGCCTTCACGCGAATGACGTCGGAGCCCACGCCGCACTCTTCGCGCAGCACCGCGGCCAAGGCCTCGGCCAAGGCCCTGCTGTACGCGGGCCAGGTGCGCTCCGGCGTGCCGGGTCGCATGAGCACCGAGAAGTACAGGCCACCTTCGGGACTCATCCATACGCGACCCCACTGGCCGCGGCCCGCACGCTGGCAGCGGGCCACCACCACGGTGCCGGCGGGAGCGCCCTTGGCGGCAAGCTCCCACACATCGTCGTTAGTCGAACCCGTGATGTCTTTCATGGTGATGTTAAATCGCATGGGCCTCACCATAGACAGCCTTGTCAAGCGTCACGGGCGTGCCGTCGGCAAGCACGTGATTCGGCAGAAGCTCGAGAAGCGGCTTCACGACGAAGTCGCGCTCCGTCGCGCGCGGATGTGGCAGTGTCAGCTCGTCGCTTTCGCCCACGTACATCTGGTAGTCGACGATATCCAGGTCGAGCGTGCGCGGACCGTTCTCGATCTCGCGGACGCGGCCGAGGCTGTTCTCAATCGCGTGCAGGTAGCGCAGAAGCTCCTTAGGCGGCACGCCCGTGCGGACCAGAAGCACCGCGTTGACGAAGGTGTTCTGGTCCTCGTAGTAGGCGGGCTCGCTTTCGTAGAAGCTCGAGATATCGATGATCTGCGTGTCAGGGATGGAGCACAGGCCCGTGATCGCCTGCTGCAGGTTGGCGATCTTGCCCTCGGTCTCTTCGCCCGGGTTCGCCACAAGCGCGACATTGGAACCGAGCGCGATCAGCACGTACGGACGCAGGTCGGAAAGCGCCTTCACGGTGGCCTCCACGTTGTGGGCACGTACCACCGAAGCGCCGAGCTCGCAGGCCATAAGGGCCTCGGTCGCCGACGCCTCGTCGCGCTGCAAGGCCTCGGGGATGCCGTAGGCCTCGCCGATGTAGCGCTTGCGCGACACGGCGCACATGGTGGGATAGCCCAGACGCGAGAACTCGTGGAAGTTCCTCATGAGCACCATGGTCTGCGACGGGGTCTTGCCGAAGCCCGGGCCCGGGTCGACGCAGATGCGCTCGGACGCCACGCCGGCGGCCTCGAGCATGGCCGCCTGGCCGGCGAGGTAATCGCGCACCTCGGCCACCACGTCGTCATAGACCGGGTTGTCCTGCATGGTGGCGGGCTCGCCCTTCATGTGCATGACCACGCAGCCGACGTCGCACGAGGCGGCCGCCTCCACCATGGCGGGATCGCGAAAGCCCGATACGTCGTTGATGATCGCCGCGCCGGCTTCGACGCATGCGCGGGCCACTTCGGCGTGACGCGTGTCGATGCTCACGCAGATGCCGTCGGCGGCAAGCGCGCGCACGACCTCGACGGTGCGCGCCAGTTCCTCTTCGATCGACACAGCGGCGGCGCCGGGGCGGGTGGATTCGCCGCCCACGTCGATGATTTGGGCGCCAGCGTCCACCATGGCGCGGGCATGGGCCAAAGCGGCCTCGTATCCGTTGTGCATTCCTCCGTCGGAGAAAGAATCGGGCGTAACGTTAAGGACGCCCATAACAACGGGCATCCTCGAATCGAAACGGTATGAAGAGCAGTTCCACATCATTTAGTTGTGGCCCTTCCTTTCTTCAGAAAATCCATCCGTCGTTTCATGGCCGGCGACGGGCATCGGAATGTCCTCGGCCGCCGGATCGGTGAACGAAACCGCTTCGCGCTGGCGCGGCGACGCGGTAGGGCCGTCGAACGACACCATGTCGCGCGACGCGTCGTCGGCGCCGGCGGGGTCCTTCGGCAAATCGCCGCTGATCACCACGTCGCCCGATGCGGGCATCGTGGAAGGCGCCACGAGCAAGGCTTTCGCCTTGGCCCTCGTGTCGGCCTTCTTGACCTCCCTCTCGCGCTCGAGATAGGCATCCCACTCGTTGTTGAGCAGGGCCTCGCACGCTTCGCCGTCGACCGTCTCGCGCTCGAGCAGCACGCTGGCCATCAGGTGCATCTGCTCCTGGCGCTCGGACAAGATCATGTAAGCCAGGTCGTGGGCCTGCTTCATCAGGCGGGCGACCTCTTCGTCGATGCGCTGGGCGGTCTCAGGCGAGTAGTCCTGAGTGTTGCCCATGTCGCGGCCCAAGAACACTTCGTGGTTGGGCTGGCCGAAAGTCTGCTGGCCCAAGGCGTCGGACATACCGTAGCTCGTGACCATCTTGCGGGCCTGCTTGGTAGCGCGCTCGAGGTCGTTGCTCGCACCCGTGGTGATGTCGCCGCAGAAAATCTCCTCCGCGACGCGACCGCCCATGAACACGGCCAAATCGTCGTACATCTCGTTGCGGCTGACGAGGAACTTATCTTCGTCAGGGATGGACATGGTGTAGCCGAGAGCCATGCCGCGCGGCACGATCGTGATCTTGTGCACCAGGTCGGCGTTGGGCAGCAGGTGGCCGACGAGGGCGTGACCCGACTCGTGGTAGGCGATGATGCGGCGCGTCTTCTCGTTCATTACGCGATTCTTGCGCTCGGGGCCTGCCATGAGGCGTTCCATGGACTCGTTCACCTCGGCCATGCCGATCTGGGGCTTGCTGCGACGGGCGGTCAGCAGCGCGGCCTCGTTCATGAGGTTCATGAGGTCGGCGCCGGTCATGCCGCTCGTGAGCTTCGCGATGCGGGGCAGATCGACGTCGGGGCCGATCGGCTTGCTCTTGGCATGCACTTCCAAAATCTTCTGGCGGCCGCGAACGTCGGGCGCGTCGACCACGATCTGGCGGTCGAAGCGACCGGGGCGCAGCAGCGCGGGGTCGAGCACGTCGACGCGGTTGGTGGCGGCGATCAGCACGACGGCGTCATTCTTCTCGAAGCCGTCCATCTCGACGAGCAGCTGGTTGAGCGTCTGCTCGCGCTCGTCGTGGCCGCCGCCCAGACCAGTGCCGCGCTGACGGCCCACGGCGTCGATCTCGTCGATGAAGATGATCGACGGGGCCGATTCCTTGGCCTGCTCGAACAGGCTGCGAACGCGGCTGGCGCCGACACCGACGAACATCTCGACGAACTCGGAACCGGAAATGCTGAAGAACGGGACGTTCGCCTCGCCTGCGACGGCGCGGGCGAGCAGCGTCTTACCAGTGCCCGGAGGGCCGACCAGCAGGCAGCCGCGCGGGATCTTGGCGCCGAGGGTGCGATACTTCTCGGGGTTGACCAGAAAGTCCTTGATTTCCTGGAGCTCCTCGACGGCCTCGTCCTCGCCCGCAACGTCGTCGAAACGCACGTCGGGGCGCTCTTCGGCAGTCTTTTTCGCCTTCGCCTTGCCGAACGACATCTGCGAGTTATTCGCCTTGTTCATCTGGACGAAGAAGAAAATCATGAGACCGGCCAGCAGCAACATGGGCAGCAGGCCGATGAGTGCCTGGAAGAACGAATCGGGCAGCTTCACCTGGTACTGGATGCCAGGATGCTGGGAAAGCAGCTGCATGAGCGAGTCCTGGCCCACGTAGGTTGAGGTGTACTTGCGCTCGGTGCCAATCGTCTGCTCGTCGATTTCGGTCGTGGAAACCTGCGGAGCGCCGGTTCCAATGACCGATTCGGCCTTGGCGTCGAGGGCCTCGAACGCGGAGTTATAGGCGTCGCCGGCGGTGGAACCCGCGGTGGCGGCCGGGTAGTAGGTGCCCGTGACGGCGTACTCGCCCGCGTCGTAGACCACGTCGATCACGCGGTCCTGCTCGACGGCCTGCACGAATTCGGACGTGATGAGCGTGTCGGTTTCCTTCGCGTTCATCATGCTGAACATCTGACTGCCAACGAAGAACGCCACCAGCAGAAGCAGGATGGCGGAAATCACGCTGATGCGCTGCGGCGGCTTGGGCATGGCCGGCTTGCCGGTCTTAGGGTCGACCTCGTAGGCCGACGGATCGACGCCGCGGGGCGCCTTGGGGGCGTACGGCAGACGGGGGCCGCGAGGCTCTTGGCCCTTCAGGGCCTGCGGGGCCGCAGGGGCTTCGGGGGCTTCAGGCTCCTTGGGGGCGTCGCCGGACCGAGAAGGCGCAACGGGCTCCTTGACCTGCGGCTCGGGCGCAGGATCAGGCGCAGGTGCGGCCTCGGGCGCAGGCGCCTGGGGCTCCTCGAGCGGGCGATCGTTGGTTTTGGGGGTGTCGCTCATTACTTTCCTTGGTAAATCTCGGGTTTCAGGATGCCGATATATGGAAGATTGCGGTAGTGCTCGGCATAATCGAGGCCATAGCCGACGATGAACTCGTCGGGGCAATCAAAGCCGACATACTTGCAATCGATGTCGACCTGGCGATCGGTCTGCTTACGCAGCAGCGTGGCGATTTCGATCGAGGCGGGATTGCGCGACTCGAGCACGCCCAGCAGATATTTCAGCGTCAGACCAGAATCCAGAATGTCCTCGGCGATAATCACGTGGCGGCCTTCAATCTGCGACGAGAGGTCTTTCAGAATGCGCACGACGCCCGAACTTTTCGTGCCGGACCCGTACGAGGAAACGGCCATGTAATCCATTTCCAGGGGAAGGTCGATTTCGCGCACCAAATCGCTCATGTAGATCGCAGCGCCGCGCAGGACGCTGATGACTACCAGGGAGGGCGCACCGTCGCCCATGGGATCGGCGGCCAGGTCGCGGTAATCCTCGGTGATGCTGCGGCCGATTTGACGAACGCGGCGGCTCAGCTCTTCCTGCGTGTACAGGACTTCCTTGATATCGTCGTCGCCGAAATACCGGTCGCGTTCGCCGGCGGCGAGAACGGTGTTCTGCTCGGTCATAATGGCCCTTCTTCGATTCGCGTATCGAGAATGCAGTTTAGCACTCCGGGCGAACGGCCGCTCAACGAGACGGCAACGCGCCTCTGAAAAACACGATTGCAGGCCGCGCGAACGGGTGCGACGCGCCTGCCGCCGTTTCCGGCCCCGATATAGGCAGACGCGCCCGATGCTCGGACGCGTCTTCGAAGCCGTCGATGCGCAGCGTATGCGCCCGGCGTTTCAGGCTTAGTAGTAGCAGTAGCCCGCCATGCCGGTCATGGCCGTGCAGGTGGCGCAGCCCACAAGACCCGCAAGGGCGATGCTCAGAAGCAGCTGGGTCAAGAAGCCGAACAGCGCGAATTTCACAGCGGCGTTTTTCGCCTCGGGGAAATTGTGCGCGTTCGTCAGCCACGCGATCAGGATCGCCACAGGACCCATGAGCAGGCCCAGGGCGGCCCAGCCGAACTTCATGCCGCCCGTAAGCTGGAACAGCGGCATGCCAGGAATGTTCTGGGGCACCTCGGGCTGACCCTGGAACGGAGGCACCTGACCCGTAGGCGGGACCTGGCCCGTCGGGGGCATCTGCCCGGTCGGAGGCACGGCTCCGGCAGGCGGCGGGTACGCGGCGGCGGGGTCGGGATCGGGCACGGGCGCCGGCCGGGATGCCGGCGGCACGGGAGCCGTCGGCGCGGCTGCAGGCGGAACCTGGCTATTCGCAGGCGGCTCGGAAGGAATCCGAGGCGCGCCCGAAGGGTTGATGGTATCACTCATTTCGTCCTCGATTCGAAGAGGTTGACGTTTCGGCCATTATACCCGCTGCGGCCGCATCGCACCTGGTAACGCTTGCACAACAGCAAGCCGGCACGACGGTGACGACGAATACGTCCCGCAACGTAGAACGGCGGCCGCATGGCCTGCTTTCAGAATACGCCGGCGAATCCTAGTAGTCCGAGCCGACGACGACCAGATAGGTTCCGTCGACGTTGTACGTGCCGTCGTTGCGGATGACCTTCGCGCCGCCGATCGCCTTGGCGATGGCCTGGGCGGTGTCCGCATTGCCGTCGGCGTTGTACACGACGAGCGTGGTGGCATAGTTGTACGACTCGGCATCGCCCACGGTGGTCACGTCGTAGCCGCCGTTGGTGAGCACGCTCGACGCGTCGGCCGCCACGCCGCCGACGCCGCTGCCGTTGCGCACCTCGACCTCCACGTTGGCCACCGACTCGGGGCTGCCGCCGCTCAAGACGCTTTGCGCGACGTATTCGCCGCTGATCGAGCCATCGATGACACCACCGTCGTTGGCGGAATCGACCGCATCGATCGTCGGGGTTTCGCCCGCATCGACGCGCTTCATCATGGCTTTCCAGGCCTCGTTGTTGCTGTACTCGTACCACACGCCGTTCTCGTACGTCGAAATGGTCGGGTTCATGCTGGAGTAGATGTTGGCGGCCGTATCCATGCCGTGCATGGCCGACGCCACGGCGATGATATCGGTCACGTTCATGTCGGTGTCGATGTAATCGCAAAGCGCGGTGACCGTGGACGTGATCGTGCCCACATCGGATGCTAGCAGCTTCTTGGCCACGGCGCCCATGACCATGCGCTGGTTGGCGGCGCGGTAGAAGTCGCCGGCGCCGATTTCGTCGTAGGCATGACGCGCGCGGCACAGGATGAGCGCCTGGTCGCCGTTGAGCGTCTGCTCGCCGGCGGGCACGTAGCCGCCCGCCATGTCGTCGTCGATTTCGACGGGAACGTTCACGTCGATGCCGCCGAGCGCATCCACCGCG
>JARIED010000031.1 GCA_029266945.1 Slackia sp.
GTGAACACGAATCAGGAAACGTGACGCCGCGGCGTCACGTTTCCTGATTCGTGTTCACAATAAAGCGGGGTTGCCGATCGATGCTACACGCGCTTGACAAAGCGGCCGTCGCGGGAGTCGATCTGCAGGATGTCGCCCACGTTGACGAACATGGGGACCTTCACCTCGGCGCCGGTCTCGAGGGTGGCGGGCTTGGAGCCGCCCTGGACGGTGTCTCCCTTGAAGCCGGGGTCGGTCTCGGCGACCTCGAGTTCGACGAACATCTGGGGCTCGCAGCCGATCAGCTCGCCGTCGGCGTACTCGAGGGTGACGGGATCGTTCTCTTTAAGCCACTGAGCGGTGTCGCCCACGTGGTCGGCGGGCAGAGAGAACTGCTCGTAGCTGTTGGGATCCATGAAGTAGAAGTCGGAGCCGTCGTTGTAGAGATAGGTCATCTCGCGCTGCTCGAGGCGAACGGTATCGAACTTCACGCCCGCGTTCACGGTGTCGGAAAGCACGCGGCCGGTCTTGATGTCACGCAGCTTCATGCGGACGAACGCGCCGCCCTTGCCGGGCTTGACGTGCTGGAACTCGATGATGGTGCACATCTTGTTGTTGTACATGATGCACATGCCGTTCTTGAAATCGGCGGTAGAGATTGCCATTGACCACTCCTTCTGCATGCTCGAACCCGCAGGTCCATTTCCTTCTATCGGTCGGCGGCGCCCGCGTCGGCGCCGCTTCGCGCGGCCCGTGCGCATTGCCGCCCGCCCGCCGCACGAAGCGGCGTACGGCCGCGGCACGACCCTGCCTTGCATGCGAAGGCGATGCGCCCCGCATGCGCGGAATACGGCGGCGCTGCGCCGCATCCGGAAAAAATGCCGCTATATTATAACCAGTTCATGGGTCGATTTTGTGAAAACCTCGAAACCGTCTTCGGTTATCACGCCGAAATCTTCCAAACGGCAGCCCAGAACGCCGCCCAGATACACGCCGGGTTCCACGGTGACCACGTTGCCGACCTCGAGCGGCGCCTGGTTGCGCGGCGACAGGTTGGGCAGCTCGTGGATATCGATGCCCACGCCGTGGCCCAGGCCGTGGCCCATCTTGCCTGCGAAGTCTTCGCGGGCAAGCACCTGTTCGGCCAGCTCGTGGGCCTGCGCGCCCGTGACGCCCGGGCGCAGCATGGCCTCGACCGCCTCGTTGGCGGCGCGCACGGCGGAAAAGACCCGCCGCGCCTCGTCGGAGGCGCGGCCCATGCACACGGTGCGCGTCATGTCGGAACAATAGCCGTGCTTGCGTGCGCCGAAATCGAGCACCACCATATCGCCTTCTTCAAGGCGCTTGGCGCCAGGAATGCTATGCGGCGCGGCGCCGTTCGCTCCCGACGCCACGATCGAAGAAAAAGCCAGGTCCTCAGCGCCCATACGGCGCATGGTTTCTTCCAGCTCGAGCTGCACCTCGCGCTCGGTCATACCCACGCGCATGAAGCCCGCGATATGCTCGAACGCCGCGTCGGTGATCGCCTGGGCGGCGCGCATGGCGTCTATCTCGGCGGCGTCTTTCACCGCGCGCAAACGGCGCACGAAATCGCCCGTCTCGCGCGGGGCTTCGGCGGACGGGCCGGCGGCGCTGACGGCGTCGAGCGCCGCCGTCAGCGAGCGGTAGGCGGCAAGCATCATGGAGTCCTCGATGGCGAGCGAGCGGCAGGCGGCGCGGGCGGCGACCCAGGCCGCATGCGAACCGCCCGATGCATCGACCTTCCACGGCGTACCCGCTGCCGCGTTGCAGGCGGCCTGGTCATAGCGCGAGTCGGTATGCATGGCGGCCTCGTCGGCCGACACGAACAGCGTGTGGGCGGGCTCGTCGTCGAACACGCCTTCGAAGCCCGTGAGCCATTTCACATTGGACAGGTCGGTGCAGAAAAACGATTCGATGCCCGCATCGGCCATGGCCGCGCGCATGCGGCGCAGGCGGTTTTCCATAACACGATTCCTTTCTCGATCCGTTCGGCATGCAACCCTTGCGGGCGCACGAAAAAGCCGCTCACGGCACGAACCGAACGCAGCGGGAGGCCCGATCTAGGGCCGATGGATTCCGGCTTTCTTCAAGACGGCGGTCACTTCGGCGGCCACTTCGGCCGTGCTTTTGCCCTGCACGTCGATACGGGCGCGGGCCACTTCGTCATAAAGCGGCTTGCGCTCGCACCACAGCTTGTCGGTATCGCAGCCGTGGGCCAGAAGCGGACGCGTCCGCAGGCTGCGCACGCGCGCCAGCGAGCCTTCCATGGAAGACTCCAGCAACACGGCGAAGCCCTGGTCGGCGATGAGCTTGCGGTTGCGCGGCAAGGCCACGATGCCTTCGCCGCACGAGATGACCGCAGGGCCCATGGCGCTGCACTCCGCGAGCGCCGAGGCTTCCAGGCGGCGCAGGCCTTTTTCGCCGCGCTGCTTGAACAACTGGTTGGCGTCCCTGCCGTGCTTGCGATGCAGATAGGCGTCCACGTCGATCGAAGCGACACCCAGATCGCGCGCGAGACGGCGCGCGACAGTGGTCTTGCCCACCCCCATGAAGCCGACGAGGAAGACGTTTTCGGTCAGGACGGCCATAGTGCTCACCGCGCCATCGCCAAACGGCGGCGATACGCCGCGACGGCCTCGAGGATATCGTCCATGGAATCGGCTCCGAACTTCTGCAGGTAGGCGTCGGCCAGCACGAACGCGGCCTCCGATTCGGCGACGACCGCCTTCGCGGGAACGTCGCAGCACGAAAACGACGTGGGCACGTAGGGCGCGGACTGAAGCGCGGCCATATCGAGCGACGGCGCGTTGCAGCCGATGCGCACGCCCGCCGCCACGCTGACGCGCGCCGCGAGCGGCATGCCCGTGGACAGGCCGCCTTCGATGCCGCCCGCCTTGTTGGTGGCGCGGGATATGCCCTGGCCGGGCGCCGCGACAGGCGAGTCGTGAGCGGCCAAGCCGTCCTGCAGGGCGCGACCGTCGGCGCCGAATTCGACGCCCGTCACGCCGTCGATGGAAAACGCGGCGGCCGCGAGGCGTCCCGCCAGGCCCGCGCCCGAGCGCTGCAGCCCGCCGAGGCCCGGCACCAGGCCGTAGACGCCCAGGCGGAACTCGCCCGAAAGCGTACGGCCCTGAACCTGGGCGCGCGCGATCTCTATCTCCATGGAGCCGGTGGTCGGCACCGAAGGGCAGCGACAGCTGGACGATTCGATGTCGAGGACCGACGGAGGCACGGGGGCGTCGAAGGGATTGGAGCGCAAGCTCGCGTGGCCGATGCGCGTGACGCACGAAAGGATGTCCACGTCGAGTTCGGCCAGGAATTCGCGGACGATGCCCGCGGCCGCGACGCGCATGGCGTCGAGGCGCGCATCGCAGCGCGCATCGATCGCGGACAGATCGTCGATGCCGTATTTCTGGAAGCCGGCCGTCTCGGCGCTTCCCGGGCAGGCGACGCTGCGCGGGACGAAGCGCCCTTCCATACGTGCGGCGTAGGCGCCGTTGGCGAGGGCGAGCAGAATAGGCGCGCCCGTAGTGCAGCCGCCCTTCAGGCCCGAAAGCACGGCGACGGACGGCGTTTCATCGGCACAGCCGTTCGCGCGGGCCCATCGCGCCACATCGACGTCGGCGGCCCCTTCATGCACATGCAGGCCCGCAGGCGCGCCCTTGACGATGGCGACCAGCGTGGCGCTTTGCGGATCTCCGGCTATTTCGTAGTGCATCATGCCCCCAACGTGCTCGTATTTTTCGCACCGATTGTAGCATGTGGGAATCGGCGGCGATTCCGTACGCGAGAAGTTGCGCCTAACGTTCGGAACGAACGTCTTTCATGAACAGTTTCTCCACATGGCGCAGCATAAGGGTGTGCTTGAGGTCGGCTTCGACCAACGGCTTCACCATGGCGACGCGCATGCCCATGACATGGCCGCCCCAGACGTCGGTGATCAGCTGGTCGCCGATGCACAGCGTGGAACGACGGCGTGCGCCGACCTTCTTCATGGCCGCGAAATACGCGAACGGCAGCGGCTTGACCGCATGCGAGACGATCGGCAGATCGAGGCGCTCGGCCCATTCATGGGCGCCGTGGTGCCAGTTGTTGGTGAGGATGCAGGGCGCAACGCCCGCTTCCTTCAGGCGCTCGAGCCAGTCTTTGATATCGGCGGGAACCTCGTGGGTGTCGCGCGTCAG
This sequence comes from Slackia sp., assembly GCA_029266945.1. Lineage (GTDB taxonomy): Bacteria > Actinomycetota > Coriobacteriia > Coriobacteriales > Eggerthellaceae > Slackia. Next base: position 4,185 of record JARIED010000031.1, read on the forward strand.
AAGCGTGTTGTCCAGGTCGAGGAAAACATGGGTAAACCCCGCCTCCTTGATATCGGAGACGGGGTCCAAAGCGGTGACGCGCGTAAAGAATCGGTCAGGCTTGAAGAAGGGCATACTGGTCCTTACAGATGCTCGGCGATTGCCTTCTGATGCTCTTCGTAGGTTTTGCTGAACGCGTATTCGACCTGGTTGGCATCATTGGTCCAGAAGATGAAATAGTAGTAATCGCCGTAGTCGGACGACGGAGCGCAGACGGCCTGCAGGCAGTCGATGCTCGGCGAGCAGATCGGTGTGGGCGGCAGGCCCGGGTTGGCGTAGGTGCTGTACGGCGTGTCGGCCTGCACCTCGGCGGCGCTGGGATCGTGGCCCACTTCGTAGGCCGTGGTGGCGTCGGACTGCAGGAAGCCGTTGGTCTCGGTGTTGCGCGAGCTCAGACGGTTGTAGAACACCTCGGCCACCTGCGAGCGGATTTCCTCGTCGCCGGTGGATTCCTTCTCGACGATCGAAGCCAGCGTGACGGCATCGTAGACGCTCAGGCCGCGACTTTCGGCGTAGGACCAGTCGAGCGACGCGGTCTCGTTGCCGAACTGCGTGAGCATCATGCGGATGATCGAATCGGCCGTGGCGTCGCCGCCCAGGTCATAGGTCTTCGGGAAAAGGAAGCCTTCGAGCGAGACATCGTCGGGAGCGCTCGCCAAGAACGGGAAATCGGCGGCGTAGGCCTTGGCGCTCGACGCGGCGGACGTGAAGTCGGCGGCGCTCACGCGGCCCTGCGTGGCCTTTTCGACCGCGGCGGCGATATCGGAAAGCTTGTAGCCCTCGGGAATGGTGAAGGCGGTGGTGCCCAGATCGCCCGAGGCGACGGCCTTGACCACATCGTCGAGGGTCATGCCCGCGGAGAAATTGTAGGTGCCGGCCTGAAACATGCCGTCCAGTTCGAGCGCCTTGGCGCGAGCCAGGAAGTCGTCCGCGTTCGGCACGACGCCTGCGGCCGCGAGCGCGGCTGCGACGTCTGCCGCCGAAGCGCCTTCGGGAACCACTGCGCGCACGTCGGAGGACACGACCTGTTCGATGCCGATGGCTTCGGTGCCGGCCGAGCAGCCCTTGGTCATGTTGATCACGACCGCCGCCAGACCGACCGCCACGACAGCGGCCAGCACGCAGGCCACCACGAAGGGCGCCTTGCTTTTGCGGGGACGGATGTGGGACGTGTCGTACGTCCTGAACTGACGCTCGCCCTGAGCATGAACCATGCGGGCTCGATGGTTAGGGTGGGAGCTGTACGTAATCTGCTTACGAGGCATTGATGTTCCTTACCTGTATCGGGCGCAGGAGCGCTGCGCCGGCTCAGGACTCGCTACCGTTGCGGGCGTCGAGCCATGACTGCAAGAACAAACTCGCAGCAATCATATCCACTTTACCCCGCATGGCGCGTTCGTCCAAACCCTCTTCACGCAAAATGCGTTTCGCTTCACGCGAGCTCATACGCTCGTCGGCGAAGTGCAGCGGCAGCGCGCGGGCGCGGGCGATGCGCTCGGCTTTCTCCTTGATGGATGCCGCCTGCGGGCCCTCTTCGCCCGCAAGGGTGAACGGAAGGCCGCAGACCAGGCATTCGATTTCCCAGTCCTCGGCGATGCGGCGAAACTCCGCGCCGTCGCCGAGCACGTCTTTGGCGGGCAGCACCTTCAAGGGGGTGGCCACCCTGCCCTGCGCGTCGCTGACGGCAAGGCCGATGCGCACCTCGCCGATATCGAGCGCGAGCGTTCTCATGTGATTCCTCCGTTTCAAGAAGATGGGCCCGCGCGTGAACGCAGGCCCATCGGACACGTCATGATTCGAGCGAAGACGAAACGTCCGGGCAGACGGTGCTCGAAAGCCGCCTTTACGCGCCAAGCTCCTTGCGAGCGGCGTCGAGAGCGGCGTCCATGCCGGAGGCGTCCTTGCCTCCGGCCTGGGCCATGGTGGGCTTTCCGCCGCCGCCGCCCTTGATGTTGCCGGCGATCGACTTGATCAGGGCGCCGGCGTTGAAGCCTGCGGCCACCGCTTCGTCGGTGCCTGCCGCCATGATGACGGGCCTATCGTCGTTGACGGTGCCAATCACGCAGGCGCCGGGCTTGGGCATGCGGGAGCGCAGGATGTCCCACGCGTTGCGCAGAGCGCCGGAATCGAGACCGTCGATACGAGCGATGACCAGCGGGTATCCCACATCGACCATAGCCTTGATGTGCTCGGCCACGTTGCCTTCGGCAGCCGCCTTCTTGGCGCGCTTCTGCTCGGCCTCCTGCTCCTTGATGGTGCGAATGTTGGCCGAAGTGCGCTCGGACACATCGAACATCGGAACCTTCAGCTCGGCCGCGGCCTCTTTGAGCTCGTTTTCGATCTTGTTCATGTACTCGAGGGCGTCGAAGCTCGTGACGGCCTCGATGCGGCGCAGGTTGGCGCCGACGCTGGACTCGGAAACGATCTTCACGAAGCCGATTTCGGCGGTGTTGGCCACATGGCAGCCGCCGCACAGCTCGCGAGAGAACTCGCCGGCCTCGACGACGCGCACGGTATCGCCGTACTTCTCGCCGAACAGCGCGGTGACGCCCGACTCGCGGGCGGCGTCGAGCGAGGTCTCGTAGATCGCCATAGGAACGGCGCGCATGATGACCTCGTTGGCCACGCGCTCGACCTCGGCGATCTGCTCGGCCGTCATGCCCTCGAAGTGCGTGAAGTCGAAGCGCAGGCGGTCGGAACCGACGTAGCTGCCGGCCTGCTTGACATGCTCGCCGAGCACCTGGCGAAGCGCGGCATGCAGAAGATGCGTGCAGGTGTGGTTGCGGGTGATGCGCTTGCGGCGCAGCGCATCGACGACGGCGCGCACGGTGTCGCCCACGCGCACGGCGCCTTCGGCGACCTTGACCGCATGGCAGACCAGGCCCTTCGCGGGAGCCTTAGTGTCGACGACCTCGAGCTTGACGCCTTCGGCCTCGATCGTGCCGGTATCGCCCACTTCGCCGCCCATTTCGGCGTAGAACGGGGTGAGGCTCAGGATGACTTCGCCCTCTTCGCCCTGCTCGAGCGCCTCGACGCGCTGGCCGTCTTTGACGATGGCCTTCACTTCGGCGGTGGCGGCCAAGCGGTCGTAGCCCACGAAACCGGTAGCGCCCAGCTCTTTGAGCAGGTCGTCATGGATGCCGCCGTAGGTGCTCCAAGCGGCCTCGGCGTCGTCCTTGGTAGCGGCGCGGGCGCGCTCACGCTGCTCGTCCATGCACTTCTCGAAGCCCTCTTTATCGACCGTGATGCCGGCGTCGGCGCAGATTTCCTCGGTGATTTCGACCGGAAAGCCGTAGGTGTCATGCAGCGTGAACGCGGTCTCGCCGTCGAGCACCGTGCCCTCGAGCTTCTCCAGCGCGTCGGCTAGATACGCCTGGCCCTGACGCAGCGTGACGCCGAAACGCTCTTCCTCGGAAAGAATGACGCGCTCGACGAGCTCGCGGTTGTCGACGATTTCGGGATACACGTGGCCCATGAGGCGTACGATGGCATCCACGTAATTGGTCAGGAAGGCGCCCTCGATCCCGAGCTTGCGGCCGTGCATGACGGCGCGACGCAGCAGGCGGCGCAGCACGTAGCCGCGGCCTTCGTTGGAGGGCAGGATGCCGTCGGCGATCATGAAGGTGACGCTGCGGCTGTGGTCGGCGACGATGCGCAGGGACAGGTCGTCGGCGGCGTTGTTCTTGTACTCCTTGCCGCTCAGACGCTCGCCCACGCCGATGAGGTCGCGCATGACGTCGGTCTCGTAGTTGGACTGGACGCCCTGCATGATGGCGGCCATGCGCTCGAGGCCCATGCCCGTGTCGATGTTTTTGGTGGGAAGCGGAGCGAGGGTGCCGTCTTCCTGGCCGTCATACTGCGTGAAGACGCAGTTCCAGAACTCGAGGAAGCGGTCGCAGTCGCAGCCGGGAGCGCAGTCGGGGCTGCCGCAACCGAAGTCGGGACCCTGGTCGAAATAGATCTCGGAGCATGGGCCGCAAGGGCCGGTGGGGCCTGCGCGCCAGAAGTTGTCGTCCTCGCCCAGACGGGAGATATGGTCCTCGGAAACGCCGAGGTTCTTCCAGATTCCGATCGTTTCGTCGTCGTCTTCGAACACGGTGAAGTAGAGCTTTTCCTTGGGAAGTTCGAGGACCTCGGTGGCGAACTCATAGGCCCATGCGCACATCTCGTCCTTGAAGTACTTGCCGAAGCTGAAATTGCCCAGCATTTCGAAGAAGCTCAGATGACGGCCCGTGGTGCCGATGATGTCGATATCGTTGGTGCGGACGCACTTCTGCACGGTGGTCGAGCCGATGTAGGCCGGATCGAATTCCTTGACATGCAGGAAGTAGGGCTTGAACTGCACCATGCCGGCGCTGGTGAGCAGAAGGCTCGGGTCGTCGGGAATCAGCGACGAAGACGGCATGCGCTTGCAGCCCTTTTCTTCGAAGAACTGAAGGTACTTCTCGCGGATTTCCGCAGTGGTCATGTACTTCATCTAGCGGGTCTCACTCTCGTTTTCATGTATCGGCGCCGACGCGCCGCTTTTCTCGAACAGCGAAATAATAGCCAAAATGCAGGCCGCGCGCGAACGGCAGCGGCCTGCATTCCCCTCAATTTACGGATTATTCGGAAATAAAGCGCGACGCGGCAGGAAATTCGGGCGCGAAAGGCGCGAACGCCTTAGCGCTTCCCGTCTTCGCGATTATCCGACGAGCCCGAAGACGGGGCGTCCTCGCCGCGCAGGCGGGCGACGATCGACGACGGGGCAAAGCGCGACGCAGTCTTCGGACGGGCAGGCGCCACGGCATCGGCCACGGCGTCGGGCAGGCTTTCGTCCGATGCCAGGCGCGTGGGCGTTCCCTTGAAGAACACGCCGTCTTCGGAGACCACCTGACGGCCCGTGCGCTTCTCGTAATAGAAGACGAACACCGATTTGACGATGGCCGCGAACGGGATGGAAAGCAGCATGCCCACCACGCTGCCGATCAGGCCCGCCATGGCGCCGCCCGCCGCGCTGCCCACGAACAGGGCCACGATGACGAGCGCCGGATGCACGTCCACCGAGTCGGACATGATTTTAGGCGAGATGAAGGTGTAGACGAACTGCTGCACGAAGATGGTGAGCACGAGCGCCAGCACCGCCGCCCAGGGGCTCACGAACAGTCCGACCACCGCGGCGGCCGCGCCGCCGATCCACGGACCGACTACCGGGATGATGTTCATGACGCCCGTGATCAGGCCGAGCGCCGCGGCGTTGGGAATGCCGATGGCCCAGAAACCCGCGCCGCACACCAGGCCGATCAGGAAGCACTGGATGAGCGTCGCCTTGATATAGCCGCCCATCACGCGCGTGAAGGTGAGATGCAGCATATCGGCCTCCTGCGCGCGGCTTTCGGGAACGAAGCGCTTCGCCTCGCGGCCGAGCGCGGGAAGCTCCATGAGGATCCAGAACGCCACGACCAGCGCGAAACCGATCACCATGGCCGAATTGACCACGCTCGTGCCGAAGCCGAGCACGCCGTCGGCCGAAAGGCGGGCCGTCGCCGACGCCCACGACGTGAGCGCCTCGGCCGCCGAGTTGATCCAGTCGCCCACCGATTCATTCTGCAAAACAGCGGCGTACTGCTCGTACAGGCGGTTCACCCAGTCGATCACGCCCTGCACGTAGCCGGGAAGGCCGCCGAGCATGTCGGAGAACTGCTCGGCGATGCCGGATGCGGGCGAGAACATGACGCCCAGAAGAATGCCGAGCACCACGGCCGTTCCCGCATACGCCAGCGCCGTTCCGACGGCGCGCGGAACGCCGAGGGTCTCGAGTTTGCCCACGGGGCCGCGCAGACACAAGACGATAACCATCGTCCACGCCAGGATGGCCACGGGCATGGCCAGCACGTCGAGCACGAAGCCCAGGATGTAGAGCACCACGGCCGCGCCGACGAGCATCCACACCTGATAAAAATGACGGCGCGCATCGTCGGTCCGGTGCGCGCCTGCGTCCTTCGCTCGGGAATCGCGATTCTCCTGCAAGGGATTACTCCTCCTTGGAAGCGTACGTGAAATAGCTTTCGCCGGCATCCTCGGCGGCCTCGGGGGCCTTGGACGCGGCGGCGTTTGCGACAGGAGCCTGAGACGCCGCGCCCTCCTGGACGCCTCCGGCGATCGACGACGCCTTGGAGGCTTCGGCCGAAGCGGCCAGCGTCGCGGACTCCTCGGAAGCCTTGCGGGAAGAGAAGGCGTCGCGCAGCTTCTCGGTGGCGCTTTCGACCAGCTTGAGCGGCGTGTTGGCCACGGTATCGACCGCGCTGGCGGCGCTTGCCGTGGCCTCGGCGATCTTATCGACGTTTTCGAGGATGCCGTCGAGGCGCATGATTTCGAGGTTCGCCGCATCGACGGCCAGCGAAACGCGCTCGACCAGCGGATCGACCCTATCGACGGCAGGCTTGATGCTGTCGGTTATCTCCTGGACGTCTTTGAGGATGGGGGCGATCTGCGCCTCCATGGTCTCGACCGCGGTGCGGGTGCGACGAAGGAACTGAATGGCCTCCACCAAGAACCAGATCAGAACCGCGCCCACGCCGACGAAGACGAGCGGAAGCACGACCTCGGAAATGATTGACGTATCCATAATCCATCTCCCTTGATATATCGGGGCTTGCCGAACCTGAAGTGTATCACTGACCGCGACGAGCCCGATCGCGACGGACCGCTTCTACACGATAGTGTTCCCAACCGTTTTCGCTGGGATGGTAGAAGCAGCCGCGCTCGAGGCCTTCGGGAAGATACCGCTGGTCAACCCAGTGTCCGGGGTAATCGTGCGGATAGCGGTACTGTCCGTAGTTCTCGGAGCCGGGGCGATGCCTGTCCCGCAGATAGCTGGGCACGTCGCGCCGCGGGCCGCGGCGCACTTCGGCCAGAGCGGCATCGATGCCCGCCTCGGCCGCATTGCTCTTCGGGGCGAGCGCCATGTAAGTGACCGCCTGGGCTAGATTGATGCGGCATTCGGGCAGGCCGATCACCTCCACCGCGCGAAACGCCGCTTCGGCGATCAGCAGCGCCTGAGGGTCGGCGTTGCCGATGTCTTCGCTTGCCAAGATGAAGATGCGGCGCGCGATGAACTTGGGGTCTTCGCCGCCGTCGATCATGCGCGCAAGCCAGTACAGCGCGGCATCGGGATCGCTTCCGCGCATGGATTTGATGAACGCGCTGATCACGTCGTAGTGCATATCTTTGTTCTTGTCGTACGGCAGCGACCTATGCGGGGTGGCGAGTTCCACCATGTCGGCCGCGATCGCGAACGGGGGCTGCGCCGATCCGTTCGACGACGCCTGCTCGCGCGCCAGGCCCGCCGACAGCTCAAGCGTGGTGAGCGCGTTGCGCGCGTCGCCGCCCGCGAGGTTCACGATTGCGTCGAACGCGTCGGGCTCGAGCGTGAATTCACCCTTGAGGCCGCGCTCGTCGACGAGCGCGCGTTCGACGATCGACGCGATGTCTTCGTCGGAAAGCGAGCGCAGCTCGATGACGCGCGAGCGCGAGATGAGCGCGGAGTTCACTTCGAAGTAGGGGTTTTCGGTGGTGGCGCCGATCAGGATGACCGTGCGGTCTTCCACCGCGTGCAGCAGCGCGTCTTGCTGGCTGCGGTTGAAACGGTGGATCTCGTCGACGAACAGGATGGTGCGCACGCCGTTGACCAGCAGGCGCTTTTCGGCGGCGGCGATTTCGCGGCGCAGATCGGACACGGTGCCGCCGATGGCCGACACCTCCACGAAGGCCGCTCGCGTGCTTTCGGCCACGATGTGCGCAATGCTCGTCTTGCCCGTTCCGGCCGGGCCGAACAGGATGGCCGACGACAGGGCGTCCGACTTGATCGCCGCGAACAGCCAGCTGCCGGGACCGACCGCGTGCTGCTGGCCGGCCAGCTCGTCGAGCGTGCGCGGACGCATGCGCACGGCAAGCGGCGCGGCGGCGAATTTCGCGGCGTTTTCTATTTCGGTGAAAAGGGTGTCCATGCGATGCGCTCCCGCGTTCCAAGTCCGAGAAGCGACGCCGTACGGGCGCCGCTTCGTTTTGTCCGCTTCTATTATATAAGAACACCTGTTCGGTTACGAGAGAAGGCCGCACAGGCTAGCAGCCCTTTCTGATCTTATGGATGATGTAGACGCTCAGCACCGCCGCGCCGAAATATCCCAAGAAGCCGACGATCGGCACGCCGAACAGCTGCGGCTGCATATCCGTGGAATAAATCATGGACGATCCGATGAACAGGCCCGCTGTGATGATCGCCAGACTGAGCCGGTCCACGATGTGTCCGAGCTTTTCCATGGGCTGGTTGGCTTCGGCCAGGTCGAACCCCAGCTTGAGGCGCCCCTTCTCGGCCATATCGAGCACGTTGACGATGCGGCCGGGAATCTCGACGGCCTTATCGGCCGCGGCCACCGCCGCCATGGTGCGCGTCTCCACTTCCTTGACCGGGTCGAAGCGTTTCGTTCCGCGCTGCTTGATATAGGTTTCGACCACTTTGAGGATGCTGATTTCGGGCGTGAGCGACAAAAGCGTTCCCTGCAGCGACGCCAGGCCGCGCACCAGCATGACGAAGCTGCACGGCATGATCACGTTGGCCGTGTCCAGGATCGACATGATGTCGTTGAGCAGCGCCGCGATGTCCATCGAGTAGGCGTCTTCGGCGGCGTAACGGTTCACGAGCGTGGTCAGCTCCTGCAAAAGCCTGCCGTAATCGAGCTTTTTGCCCGGCGCGTCGCTCACCCTTCCCCACTCGATGAACAGGTCGGTCAAGGCATGGCCGTCCTTGAACACCATGGCCTTCATCATGTCGAAGAACAGGCCGCGCTCGTGCGGGGAAAGCTCGCCCATCATGCCGCAGTCGATCCAGACCACTTCGCCGCGGTCCTTCTTGCCCTCGGCGCGCTCTTCTTCGGTAAACACCGGGCGCACGATCACGTTGGCGGCATGGGGGTCGGCGTGGAAGAAGCCGGTGTCGACCATCTGATGCATATAGGAATTGGCCAGGCGGTCGCCGATGTCGCGCAGGTCGTATCCCGCTTTCTTCAGCTCATCCACATGCTCGAGCGAAATGCCTTCGACGAACTCCATGACGAGCACCGTCTCGTCGGAATAGCCGGGATAGACCGCTGGCGACGAGACGCCTTTCTCGCCGCGCACGCCGCGAGCGAAGCGCAGAAGGTTGTCACGCTCTACCGTGAAATCGATTTCCTCGCGCACCGTGCGGTCGAATTCGTCGATCACGGTGACGATGTCGACGCCCGCCAGCACCGTGGACCCGGCGAGATTGAGCAGGTCGGCGGCGCGGCGCATGAGCTGGATGTCGCGTTGCATGTTCTCTTTGACATGGTCGCGCCTGACCTTCACCGCCACCGCGGTGCCGTCTTCGGCGAGATGCGCCTTATACACCTGGGCGATCGAAGCCGAGCCGAGCGGCTCTTCGTCGAAATCGGAGAACACGCCCATGCAGTCTTCGCCGTAAAGCGCCTTGAGGCGCTCGACCACATGTTCGAAGG
>JARIED010000026.1 GCA_029266945.1 Slackia sp.
GCTATCGCCCTGGGGGGGGGGCCGCAGGTTTTTCCCCGTGACACACGGTGGGGCCGCCCGGCTTTTTATACGTGATCTAAAGAAAAAGAGCGGGTTTCCAATACGACGATATGCTGTGCCGCCGAACGGTATAATAACGGAATCGAGTGATTCGGCCGCATTATCGTCATCGGCCGGGTGTTTCACGTGAAACATCGTTTTCTACACATCGGCGAAGCATTCGCGCAAGAGCCGCATTCATTGGAATCATTGCCGCGTTCGAGGAGGAATCCGTGGGATTGTTTGATAGTTTCAAGCGTCAAGTGAGTCATCACGAAACGCCCGAGGTTTCGATTCCTCCTGCTTCTCACGACGAGGAGAAGGACGAGGAGCTCGAAGACGTGCGCGTCGTCGAACGCGAAGTCTCCGTCGAGCCTGTCGAGGAAGACCCGATCGAGGAAAGCGTGCACACGTTCGTCGCCACGCCGCTGCGTACGTACGCCGATAAGAAACCGGTGAAGCACGTGGTGGGCGCGACCAAGGTCATTGCCATCCTCAACCAGAAGGGCGGCGTCGGAAAATCGACGACGGCTATCAACCTGGGCGCTGCTTTGGGTGAGCTGGGGAAGCAGGTCCTGCTGGTCGACCTCGACCCTCAGGGCAATACCTCCAGTGGCCTGGGCATTGAAAAAGGCGAGCTCGACCGTTGCGTCTACGATGTCCTGATCGACGATGAGACCACGCTGCTCGACGTGATCGTTCCTGACGTGTGCGATGGCTTGGACGTCGCTCCTGCGACCATCAATCTTGCCGGCGCCGAAGTGGAACTCGTTTCTGCCATGGCGCGAGAGAACAGGCTCAAGGAGGCCATCGGCTCGGTTCGCGGCAAGTACGACTATGTGTTCATCGACTGCCCGCCGTCTCTCGGCCTTCTGACGGTCAATGCACTCGTCGCCGCCGACAAGCTGCTCATTCCGATTCAGTGCGAGTTCTACGCGCTTGAGGGCGTGACCAAGCTTCTCGATTCCATGAAGCGCGTCAAAACGTATCTCAACCCCTCGCTCGACATCTTCGGCGTGCTGCTGACCATGTACGACGGTCGCACGACGCTGTCCAAGCAGGTGGCAAACGAGGTGCGCGGCTTCTTCGAGAAGCTGGTGTTCGATGCGGTCATTCCGCGTTCCGTGAAGGTGTCCGAGGCGCCGAGTTTCGGTCAGCCCATTACCGAGTACGACCCCGCGGGCAAGGGCGCGCAGGCATACCGTGCGCTGGCAAAGGAAGTGGTGCGTCGTGGCTAGGAATGCGAAAGGCGGCCTGGGCCGCGGTCTGAGTTCTCTGATCGGCGGCTATGAGGCCGCCGCGGAAGAGCGCGTCGAAGAGACCGCCGCGACCGGCGTCGAAAGAGCTGCCGCATCTGTCTCCGAGGGCGCCCCCCGCGTGTCCGACGAGGTGGCGGTCGAGCGCATCCTCCCGAACCCCGATCAGCCTCGCAGGCAGTTCGACCCCGAAGAGCTCCAGGAGCTTTCCGCTTCGATCGCCCGCGACGGGCTGTTGCAGCCTATCCTGGTCAGGGAGTCGGGCGACGGCTACGAAATCATCGCCGGTGAGCGCCGTTGGCAGGCAAGCCGCCTTGCGGGCCTTGAAAAGGTTCCCGTGTGCATCAAAAACGCCGATGACGACAAAGTCCTCGAACTGGCGATGATCGAGAATCTGCAGCGAAGCGACCTGAACCCTATGGAAGAGGCGTACGGCTACAAGCGCATGATGGAAAGCGGCAACAAAACGCAGGCCGAAGTGGCTGCCGCCGTGTCCAAGGGGCGCTCTACGATCGCCAATGCGCTGCGCATGCTTGATTTGCCCGAGGACGCCCAGCAGCTTCTGTTCGAAGAGAAGATCACCGCCGGCCATGCCCGTGCGATTCTTTCCATTCCGTCGGACGAGGGCAAGCGAAAGCTCACCGAGAAGCTGCGCGAGGAAAAGCTTTCCGTGCGCGAAGCCGAGGCGCTCGCCAGGTTGATCGCGGGCAAAGAAGCCGCGTCGCAGAAGCCGCCGAAGCCGCCTGCGTCGCCGCTGTACAAGAAGGCCGCCAAATCGCTTGGCGATGCATTCCATACCAAAGTTCGCATCAGGAGCGCGAACGGCAAGAATAAAATCGAGATCGAGTTCAAGGACGAAGAGGATTTGCAGCGAATCTTCGATATGATGAGCAATCCCGAATAAGGAAGGTTTCGAGGCCCCGGGCGCATGCGCTGTCGGGGTCTTGTTCGATACACGCCGAAGGAGAATCAATGGCACAAGGAATTGAAGCGTATTCGTACGAAGGCATCTGCGCCCTGATGAAGGAATGGGGCCAGCCCCGATTCCGCGCCAAGCAGCTCATGCAGTGGCTGTATCAGAAAGGCGTCGATTCCTACGACGATATGAGCAATCTGCCTGCCGCCTTGAAGGAGCGCCTCGAAAGCGAAGCGCCTCTGCATCGTGCCGAAGTAATCGACAAGCGCGTGTCGACCGACGGCACGAGGAAATATATCGTACGCTTCTCCGACGGCGCTGCGGCCGAAATGGTCGCCATTCCCTCGCAGGACCGCCTGACGGTGTGCTTCTCCACCCAGGTGGGCTGCGCCATGGGCTGCATCTTCTGCGCGACCGGCAAAGAGGGCTTCACGCGCAATCTGCTGCCGGGCGAAATCGTCGACCAGGTGCTCATCGCGCAGAAGGACATGGGCATGCGCGTGACCAACCTCGTCGGCATGGGGCAGGGCGAGCCGTTCTTGAACTACGACAACGTCATGGCGGCCATGAGGCTCGTCAATTCGCCGGACGGCCTGAACATCGGCGCTCGCAAGATCGCCATCTCCACGTGCGGCATCCTGTCGGGCATCAGGAAGTTCGCGCATGAGCCTGAGCAGTTCACGATGGCCATCTCGCTGCATTCCGCCGTGCAGAAGACTCGTGACGTGCTTATGCCGTCCATGGTCCATCAGAGCCTGACCGACCTGAAGCAGGATATTCGTGCCTACCAGGATGAGTCCGGCCGCCGCGTGACGTACGAATACGTGATGATCGACGGCCTGAATGACGACGACGAGCACCTCGGCGCCCTGATCGACTTCTGCCGCGGCACCATGTGCCACGTGAACCTCATCCCAATCAATGAAATCGAGGGTTCGGTGCTGCAGCCTAGCGGCGAAAAGACTGTGAACCGCTTCGTCGCCGAGCTCGAGAAGCGCGGCATCGAGGCGACGCTTCGCAATTCGCGCGGTTCCGACATCGCCGGCGCCTGCGGCCAGCTCAAGAACATGCGTCGTTAGGGAAGGCGCCGGCGCCTTGCGTGTGTGCCTGCCTGGCCGAAGGCAAGAAAAAAGCCACCCGATCGGGTGGCTTTTTCATAGGCCGGACGAGTGATGCGCTACAGGGCCTCGGCGGCCTTCTTGTAGCCGGCCTTGTGGGCGCCCTCGAACTTCGCGGTCATCTCGAAGAAGTGGGCGATGTCCTCGAAGCCCTCTTCGCGCGCGATCTTGGCGAACTCGGGGTACATGCTCTCTTCCTCGTACTGCTCGCCGGCTGCGGCGCTCTCGAGGTTCTCCTTCACGCCGCCGAACATGCCCAGGTACACGGCCTCGGCGAGCGCATGGGCGGTCTCTTCGGCCATGGGGCGGTCGAACGCGGCTGCTGCTGCGTCTTCGCCGGCTTCTTCGGCGATGCGCTTCCACAGGGTGTACTTGCGGTTGGCCTGGGACTCGCCGGCGAATGCGGCAGCGAGGTTTTCGGCGGTCTTGGTGCCGGTCACGTCAGCGGGCTGATATTCGGCGAATGCGGCCTGGCCGGCATGGCACATGGGGCATTCTTCGGGAGCGGAACCGACGTGCAGATAACCGCAGACCTTGCAACGATAGATTTTCATGGTGGTACCCCTTTTCTAACGAGAACCCGAAATATTTATCGGCGAATCAATGATAATGCTTCGGTGTGTTCCCGCGAAGGAACTTCATAACATATATCCGTTGGGATATATTGATGCGGCAAAGAAGAGTCCTCTTGTGCCGTGCGGCGCAAGAACATCGTAGACGGTAAGGACGGACCATGGCTTATTCAGGAAACCCGAAAGACTACGCTGTCGCGGTTCTGTACGGCGGCACGAGCGGCGAACGAGAAGTGTCGCTGAATTCGGGAGCATGCTGCGCTCGCGCGCTTGAGGAAAAGGGCTTTACGGTCACGTTGCTCGACCCCGCTTCGTGCGATGATCTGAAAAGGCTGATCGAAGAGACGTACGACGTGGCGTTTCTCGCGCTGCACGGCAAGGGCGGCGAAGACGGCACCATGCAGGGCTTCCTCGAGACGCTCGGCATTCCCTACACCGGCTCGGGCATCATGGCCAACGCGATCGCCATCAATAAGGGCAAGTCCAAGGAGCTGTACGCGAGCGCAGGCCTGCGCGTCGCCGCTTCGGTCCTCGTGGGCCGCAACGACGTGCTCGATGACGCCGACAGGCAGGAAATCGTCGATGCATGCGGTATCCCCTGCGTCGTGAAGCCCGCAACCGAGGGCAGCTCGCTGGGTATGACCATCGTGCGCGACGCGGCCGACCTGCAGGCGGCGATCGATACGGCCCTCGCGGTCGACGACGAGGCTATGGTCGAGCAGTTCATCGACGGCACCGAGCTGACGGTCGGCGTCATGGGCTCCGACGACCCGGCCGCCCTCCCCGTGATTCAGATCCTGTCGAACGACGACGAGTTCTACAACTATCACGCGAAGTATGCCGCCGGCGGAAGCACCCACATCTGCCCGGCTCCCATTTCCGAAGAGGCCACCGAGCAGGCTCAGGGCATGGCCGTCGCCGCCCATGTCGTTTTGGGCTGCAAGGGCATTTCGCGTACCGACATCATGCTCGACAAAGAGGGCCGCTGCTGGGTGCTGGAGACCAATACGCTTCCCGGCATGACCGACACGTCCCTGATTCCCGACGCCGCCCGCGCCGTGGGCATGAGCTTCGGCGACGTGTGCGAAAAGCTGATCGAAATGGCGCTCGAGTAACAAGGCGTTTCGCTTTCGCACGCGCATCGCGCGCAGAAGACGAAGAGGGCCGCCCACGATCGGGCGGCCCTCTCTTTCGGAGCGACGGGATTCGTTAGATGATGCCCATGGAATGGACGACCCAAACGACAAGCGCAATGACGGCGAAGATGAACGCCCAGCTGATGATGTAGCACCCCACGTTGCCGCTGCGGCCTTTGTCGAGCATCTTGTCGTGGATGCTGCGGTGGTCTTTGAGGATGACAGTGCGGCCGCTTCCCTTGGGGATCTTCACCTTGTTGGAGGGCGTCCACGATTCGGGGTCGGCGATGACCTTGGCCACGTTCGATGGGTTCAGCGACGGGTCGGGGCGTGAGCCGTCGGCCGACGCCTGCGCGAAAACCTTCACGAAGCGATCGAACTCGTCGGCGTAGCGCGGGGAATAGGCGAAAATCGCCGCCTGTCCCCAATAGACGCCAGGATCGGGTTCTTCGCTGTAGGCGGTGAAGCTGAGTACGTAGCGGATGGTCCAACCTTTGGCACGATAGACGGCCAGCTTGTACGAATCCGACGGGCTCAGGTACGCGAAGGTCTGGCCGTAGGGGTTTTTCAGCCACGCCTGCTGGTGTTTTTTCTCGTCGAGCTGCCAGATCACTTCACCGCAATCGCCGACCGCGTAATCCGATCCCGCGATGGCCGCGCCCGCTTGCTTGTCGGGGGTTTGGAAGCGGATATAGGAGCCGAAATAGACATCGGATGCGTTTGTAGGCATGTGGTTCCTTTCGTGATAGGCTAGCGAAATATGACCGAAATGAAAGATTTCATTATGCAGAATATGAGTGTATACGACTTCGTTTCCCAAGGCACTCCGGAGGATGTCGTGCAGCGCTACGCACGCCTCAAGGAAGTCGCCGCGCGTTCCGACTTCGGCGAGCTCGACCGCAACGTCGTTGTGCTCGACACCGAAACCACGGGCTTTTCCCAGAATCACGACGAGCTGACGCAGATCGCCGCCGCCCGTCTCGAGCGTGGCGAAATCATCGAATGGTTCGTCACGTTCGTCAACCCGGGCAAGCCTATTCCCGACGACGTCGCCCGTCTGACCGACATTCATGACGAAGATGTGGCCGACGCCCCTTCGCCCGAAGAGGCCCGCGCCCGCCTCGTGGAATTCGTCGGCGATGCTACGGTGGTCGCGCATAACGCCGCATTCGACAAAGGCTTCACGACGAAAAGCCCGGCGGGTTATCCCTTGATGGAAAACCTTTGGGTGGATTCGCTCGATCTTGCCCGCATCGCGCTGCCGCGCTTGAGCTCGCATAGGCTTATCGATCTGGTGAAGGCCTTCGACGCGCCGCTTTCCACCCATCGCGCCGACGCCGACGTGGAGGCGCTGTGCGCCGTGTACCGCATTTTGCTTGCTGCCATTGCAGAAATGCCGCTTGACCTGGTTGAATACATCGCCGATCTGGCACCTGTCGAAGAATGGCCCACGGGCGCGGTGTTTTCCTGCATGGCATCGAGCATGGCCGCTCTCGAAGAGGCCGAGCATGGAACCGATATCCGCGCGAAGCGCTATCCGATGACCGTCAGGGGGCTTCGCGCCGCCCGCTTGTCGCGCGCGGCGAACGACGACGAGACGTCCGCGGCCGTCGAGCGCTACACGGGTCCGATCGAATTCCCCGATGCGCATGAGGTGGCCGAGGCGTTTTCAAAGAGCGGCGTGGTCGGCGGCCTGTACGAGGAATTCGAGCCCCGCGTCGAGCAATCCATCATGGCCGACAGCGTGCTGAAGGCGTTTTCCACGGGCACGAATCTCGTGGTCGAAGCCGGCACTGGCGTCGGCAAATCGATGGCCTACCTGCTGCCGAGCGCTTTGGCGGCTTTGCGCAGCCATGCGGCGGTGGGCGTTGCCACGAAGACCAACGCGCTGCTCGACCAGATTGTCTATAAAGAGCTTCCGTTGCTGCGCCGTGCCCTGGAGGAGCGCGGCATGGGCAGCCTCGAATACGTGGCGCTCAAAGGATTCTCGCACTACCCGTGTCTGCGCCTGGTCGACCGCCTGGTGCATGACGGCGCGCGCAGCGTGACGGTCATGGGCAAGCAGGTGAGCCAGGCCCCCTCGATCGCCGCGCTGCTTTCGTTCATCGAGCAAACCGAATACGATGACATGGATGCCTTGAAGCTCGATTTCAAGGCCCTGCCGCGCTATGCGTTCACGACGTCTTCGCGCGACTGCCTGCGCCGCAAGTGCCCGTACTACGGCACTCAGTGTTTCGTGCATGGCGTGCGCAAGAAGGCCGAGCGCGCGCATATCGTGGTGACGAACCACTCGCTGTTCTTCTGCGACCTCGCGGCCGACGGCGGCCTGCTGCCCGAAATCCGCTTCTGGGTGGTCGACGAGGCCCATGGCGCCGAGGCCGAAGCCCGTCGCGCGCTGGCGATCAAGCTCGACGCCGCCGAGATGGTGCGTCTTGCCAACAGACTGGCTTCCGAGGATGCCAAGAGGAATCCGTTCGTGCGCCTTGAGCGCCGCGCTCCGCTCGATTCGGGCAAGCAGCCCGAGGCGAGCACGCTGTTCTTCGGCCTCACTGAGAAGTCGCGTGTGCGCGGCAAGGAATTCGCGGAGGCGTCGCTCGAATTCGCCCGCCGCATGAAGGACCTGGTCGCGTGCGATACCGGCAAAGGAAACAAGAGCTACGAGACCATCGACCTGTGGATCAATGACGCCGTGCGTTCCGACGAGCGCTTCGGCGCGCTGCGCGGTTTCGCGAAAACCTTCCGCGACCAGGCAGAACGTCTTATCACGGCAGGAAACGAGCTTATCGCGTTCCTTGACGGCGTCGATGGCGTGGCCGATTGCCAGCGCGATATTGCCACGGTGGTCATCGACGCCAAGGAAATGCTGCAGTCGTGCGAGCTGATCATGGAAAAGGCCGATCCGCGCTTCGTCTATTCCGCGAAGCTTTCGCGCAAACCCGAGCGCGTGGCCGAAGAGCTGCGGGCCCAGGTGGTCGATGTGGGGCAGATGCTTGACGAGACGCTGTACGAGAAGACGCGAAGCGTCGTGTACGCCAGCGCCACCGTGACCATCGGCGATGATTTCAAGAGCTTCATGACGGCCATGGGCCTCAACGAGGGCGAGTCGTCGCATGCGGAGACGTGCCTTCTGGGCTCGAGCTACGATTTCGACAAGAATATGCAGGTCCTGGTGATCAACGATATTCCCGAGCCCAACCAGCCGGGATACCTCGAGGCGCTCCAGCATCTGCTGATAGAGCTGCAGGTCGCCCAACAGGGCAGCATGCTCACGCTTTTCACGAACCGTCGCGAGATGGAGGCGTGCTTCGACGTCGTGGACCCGCGCATGAAAGAGGAGGGCCTGCGTCTGGTCTGCCAGAAGTGGGGTGTTTCGACGAAGGGCCTGCGCGACGATTTCCTGAAAGACGAGCACCTGTCGCTTTTCGCCTTGAAGAGTTTCTGGGAAGGCTTCGACGCGCCGGGCGCGACGCTCAAGGGCGTCGTCATTCCCAAGCTGCCGTTCGCCAAGCCGTCCGACCCGCTTTCGTGCGAACGCGCGCTGCGCGATTCTGCGGCGTGGTCGCACTATACCCTGCCGCAGGCGGTCATCGAGATCAAACAGGCTGCGGGCCGCTTGATCCGCACGTCCACCGATACGGGCGTGCTGGTGATGGCGGACAGGCGTCTGCTGACCAAAGGCTACGGCAAAACCTTCCTGCGCTCCCTTCCGTCGAAGAACGTGAAGTCGTGCTCGACCGCCGAGGCCGTCGAAATCGTGCGCCGCGCGTCGGAGAGGCGGGATTCGTAGCGCATGGCGGGCAAGAAAGGCGGCCGTCCTTTCAGGGGCATCGGCGCAAGCGTGCATATTAAAAAGAATACGGCGGGCACATCGAACGAGATATCGCTTTCGGTGCTCGACGGCCTGAAGAGCCGGGCCGACAACGAGCTGGGTGAGGCCGACCCCAAGGTCAAGCTGGGCGATTTGTCGCTGTTCACGGTGTCTTCGAAGAAAGACCGCCGCCTGTCTGCGAAAGACGAGAAGCTGCCGGCGCTTCCTGCGCCTGCAGCGCCCTCCGCTTCCTCAGAAAAGAAGCCCGCCGCGAAGAAGAAGACGCGTCCGTCGGAGCGTCCCGCTTCTTCACGCGCCTCTGCGCCGCGTCCCGCTCGGGAAAAGAAGCCTTCGCGCGACCAGCGCAATCGCGAGCGCGCCCTTCGCGACCCCGAGAAAGAGATCAAGCGCAGGAAGAAGAATCGCCGCTTCCGTCGCGCCGCCGCGATCGCCGTGGCGTCGGTCTGCTGCTGCGCATGCATCGGCGCCGTCGCGCTTTTCGCCGCGAACGCTTACGAGCAGAGCAGGTCGAACCTCGCCCTGCTTTCCCAGGCCTTCGACGAGATAGAAAAGGCCGATTCGCTTGTGCTCAGCATGGACGACCTGGTGATGAAAGACGAATCCATCGTGACCGTCGAAGGGCTCGACGAGCTCGAACAGGGCATGAACGATGCAGGCGTGCATCTTAACGCCGCCTGCGCGTTCGCCGACGAGGCGTTCCAGGCGATGGGCGAGTCGCCCGGCAAAGATTCTGCGCGTCAAGTGTCCGCATCGGCCGACGCCAGGCGCGACATGATGAAGTACGCCGAGGCGCTGCTGCACGCCGACGTGGACGCGCGTTCTGCCGTCGAATCGGTGGAGAAGTGCTGGGACCAGGTGCTTAAAGCCGACGGGCTTATGAAGGAGGCCGCCGATTTGGTGGCCGACACCACGGTGGAGAACGTGACCGCCTCCCAGGGCAAGTCGGAGCAGGCCATCGCCCTGCTTGACGAGGCCGCCGCAAGCCTGGCGTCCGCGCAGGCGGAATGTCCTTCCGCCGATTTCTCGGCTCTCGCGGCGCTGATCGAAAAGAAGAGGGAGCAAAACGGATACGCGGTAGAAAGCGATAAAGCCATCTATATCCAGGACAAGGCCACGGCGGAATCGTTCAACGAGTCGTACAACCGGGCCGATGCCGAAGCCGTGGAGCTTGCCGCCGCCCTTCCCGAGCGCCCGGCCCAGCCTATTTTGGACAGGCTCGACGCGCAGACGGCGGAAACGCGGTCGCGTTATCTCGACGCTAGGAAACGGGCTGCGGAATCGGATGCGTTTATTAGGGATTACCTAGGACGGCCGGGTGAATAGGATATACTTCAGACGAATATGCCCTTATCCATGTGGCTAGGAAGATTAAGAAGGCCCGTATGAGCAAACCTATCGACCATATCGCCTATCTCTCCCAAGAGATCGGCCCGCGCCCCGCGGGTACCGAAGAGGAGCAGCAGGCGGCTCTTTATATAACCGAGCGTTTCCAGAAGGAAACGCGCCTCCCGGTGAACATCGAGGATTTCACCTGCAGTTCGAATGCGGACATGCCCAAGCTTATCTGCTATATCGTGACGATCGTCGCAGTGCTTCTGGGCCTGTTCCTTCCCGTCGCCGTCATCCCCGCCGTCGTGGCGTCGGTGCTTTCCGCGGCCGTGTTCGTGGCCGAAAGCTTCGACAAGCCCATTCTGTCTCAGCTCTTCATGAAGGGCGTGAGCCAGAATGTCGTCGCGAAGTACGAGCCCGCGCACGATCCGGACGGTCCCGGCGCACGTCGCCGCAAGGTCATCCTGGTGGCGAACTACGACAGCGGCAAGGTGCGTCACGACTTGGCAGGATTCCTTCCTTCCATCAAGCGCCCGATGCAGTATGCGGCGCTCGCTTCGATGTGCCTGTTGCCCCTCGTGCTGCTTATTCGCCAGTTCGCGTTCGCGGGCGAAGGCGTCGGCGCGACGGTGTGCCTGGTCATTGCCGTGATTCTTCTTGTCGCCGTGGGCGTTCCTGCGGCGTTTATCGCTCTCGAGAAGGCGTCGGCCTATAACGAGGGAGCCAACTCCAACGCGTCGGGTATCGCCGTGATGCTCGAGGCGGCGCGCCGCATCGGAAGCGGCGAGGCCGCAGGAGAACCGTTCCCCGAAGGCGTCATGCATGACGAGGAGACGGCGCGCGCTGCCGGCGTCGTGCCTGATGGCGCATCGCTTTCGTACGAGCATGGAGAAGCAGACGACCAGCCCTATATGAACGAAGAGTTTCTTGCTGACGGGCTTTCTTCCGAAGAGGTCAGCCGTATGCGCAAGGAAACGCGCAGCGTCCTGACGAGCGCTCCGATCGAGACGCTTGCCGCCGCCGCCGCGAAGGCCGCCGAGCTGCATGAGGCCGCCGAGGCCGCCGAAGCCGCCCGCCGCGAACAGGAGGAGGCCGACCGTTTGGCCGCCGAAGCCGAGGCCGCCGAGGCCGCGCGCATCGAAGAAGAGATGCGCCTTGCCGCCGAGGCCGCCAAGGCGAAGCCTGCGCCCACCGTTCCCGAGTGGTACCTCAAGGCCACCGAGAAGGCCCGCAAGAGCGAGCCGCTGCTTGGCAAGAGCGAATCTTCCTATCGCTCCCGCTACGCCGACTTCCCCGACGAGCGTCGCGTCGTCGAGGAAGAGGTCATGCCCGAGGACGAGCCGATCGAGATTCAGGAAATCCCCGGTTCCGTCGAGCCGGTTCCGTATGAAGAGGATTTCGCCGTCGTCGAGCCCGAGATCGAGCAGCAGGTCGTCGTCGAAGAGGCCCCCGCGGCTTCCGATGTCGTCGAACAGCAGGTTCAGGGGGAGGGCGCGCCCGCGGCCGAGCAGGCCGAAGCCGTCGACCAGCCCGCAGTCGAGCAGGCGGCTCCCGAGATTTCGGCGCAGGAGCCTGCGGTCGAGCAGCAGGGCGAGACTGCGCCCGTTGCAGCCCCCGAGGCCGCTCAGTCCGCAGAGGCCGTCCAGCCCGTGGAGGCGCCCGAAGCAGGCGCTACCACCGCTATGCCTGCGGTGTCCGACGCCGGCGCGCTCGACCTCGAGGCGCCGCGCGCAGCTGCCGCCGAGGTGACGACCGAGCCTGCAGAAGCTGTCGCATCGCCTGAAGCGGCCGCTTCCGTCGAAGCTCCCGCAGAGGTCGCTGCAGAAACGGCCGAGGTCGCACCCGTCGTCGTCGAGCAGGCGCAGCCCACAGAGGCCGTCGCGGCGCCCGCCGACGCAACGGCGCCCGTTTCGCCGCAGATGATGTACTACAAAGAGCCTGAAGATCGCTCGCAGGAGATGATGGACCGCGCCCGCAAGGAGCGCTCCGTGGTCACGCTGACGGCCGACGAGGTCAAGGATATGTCGGTTGCTGTCGAAGAGGCCGCGCCGCCGGCGTCGTCTGCCGAGGTCACTTCGATTCCCGTCGAAGGCGCCCCGCGTGAAATCGTGGAAGCCGAACCCGAGGTCTCCACGGCCGCCGCATCGACGGCGGTCATGCCTGTCCAGCCCGCAGCGCAGCAGCCCGTGCCCGCCATTCCTACCGCGCCCGTCGTGCCCGCGCCGAAGCAGGCCGAGCACATCATCGAGGCGCGTGTCCCCGTGGTCGACCTTCCCAGCATCACGCTGCCCGCCATGAACGCGGTCGACCCGAGGCCCGTCTCGTTCGATGAACTCCGTCAGCGCGCGCCGTTGGCAAGTGCAGCGGAGTCGAAGGGCGAAGAGGCGGCCAAGGACCTTCTGTCCATCAGCTTGCCTTCCATCGACGGTCCGTCCGGCGCCACGGGTTCGTTCGCGCGCGTCGACGTGGCTCAGAACCAGAACACGAGCGTCAGCTTGACCGGTTCGTTCGCTCCTGTCGGAGCCATCGGCGCCGAGCCCGTGGGCGACGAGCTGATCGAGAACGTCGACCCCGAGGACATCTACGTCGACGACGCCGACGACTCGGTGTTCGAGGAGGAGTTCACGGAAACGGGCGCCTTCGCGGGCCCCGGCTACGTGGAGATGCCCCAGTCGCGCGTCGGCCGCTTCTTCGGCAAGTTCCGCCGCAAGAAGAAGAAAGAGGAGCAGAGCGCCCACGAGTGGCTCGATGTCGACGAAGATTTTGACGCCCGTTCCGCAGGCAAGGCCCGCGGCAGCTGGGAGAGCTTCCGTAACGAGGAAGATGACTGGCAGGGCGGCGCCTTCGACGGCGTGAAGGCGCGTCTGCCGCGTAGGGAAGACGAAGAGGCCGACGGCGAGTTCCACGAGGGCCGCGCCCGTCTGAGCGCTCCCGCCGTGTCCCACGACGCTTTCGCCGCCGCGCTTGCCGCAGCCAACGCAGCCGCCGAGGCGAAGGGCGAAAAGACCGTCGCCGAGGACGACTCCTACGAAGAGGACATGCAGCAGATCTACTCCTTCGCAGCGGGCGACATCAACACCGAGGTGTGGTTCGTCGCTCTGGGCTCCGAGCTTGCCGGCAACGGCGGTATCAAGGCGTTCTTGGCGGAGCATGCCTCCGACATGCGTGGAGCGGTGATCGTGAACCTCGAGTCGCTCGGCGCAGGCACGCTTTCCTATTTGGAGAAAGAGGGAGAGCTGAGGCAGGCATCGTGTTCGCCGCGCATGAAGCGTTTCGTGCGCAAGGCGTCCCAGGCGTCGGGCATCAGCATCCTGGCGAGCAAGATTGATTGGCGCGAGAGCGCCGCGAGCTACGCCCAGAAGCATCGTATGCAGGCCATGACGCTCGTCGGCATGGACGGCAACAAGCCGGCTCGTTACGGCGAGGCCGACGACATCATCGAGAACATCGATCCCGATGCGCTCGATCGCAGCGCCGATATGGTCATCGAGCTGCTGAAGAACATCTAATGACGCAAGGGCCGCGCACCATAGCGCGGCCCTTTCTATGAACACCGGGAAAAACAAAGATGCGAATCGCCTCCGCAGGCCGGCAAGTACGCTATCATTGAGAATACGAGGGCTGCATAACGGCCCGTTTATCTTGGAATTCTTCCACCTGAAGTTTGGAGGTAACAATGGCGATCGAGGCATACTGCGTGAAATGCAAGGCCAAGAAGGTCATGCAGGACCCCGTCGAGGGCACGACCAAGAACGGCAAGCCGATCACCAAGGGCAAGTGTCCCGACTGCGGCACCACGATCTGCCGTATCGGAGCTGCGAAATAGCTTCTGCGCGTATAGCGCTTTTCCTCTGATTCGTTCGGGGGAAAGCGCTATACTATTCGATGCTTATGCGGGTGTGGCCAAGTGGTAAGGCAAAAGCTTCCCAAGCTTTCATTCGCGGGTTCGAACCCCGTCACCCGCTCCATGCGAATTTCGAAGCCGTCGGTTTTCCGGCGGCTTTTCTTATGCGTACACGATGGCTGGCAACGGCAGGTCGTGGCTTTCGGCGGGAACGCGCTCGACGCGCTGCTCCGCGAATGCGGCGCCGATCACGATGCACCCTTCGGAAAGCAGGGGGAGATATGCGTCGTAATTGCCGCCGCCGTATCCGAGGCGGCGCCGTTGCCCGTCGAAGGCGACGAGCGGAACGATGATGGCATCGATTACGTCGGGTGCGACCAAAGGGAAGGGTGCAAGAGCCTTGTCGTCGGCCGCGAGGCGGGTCAGCGGGTCGTTCACGAAGGGAACCGCCCCGTCGTTCCAGGCGCTTCGGGAGACCGCTCGCATATCCATCGGCCGATCGCTTCTTTTCGGATTCATGCAGGGAAGGGCGATCTTCATTCCGCCGCGGTGGCAGAGACCGATCAACTCGTCCAGGCTTGCTTCGTCGTTGAAGGCGGCATAGAGCGCGATGGTGCTTCCTTCGGGCAGGGCGGCTCCGGCGGTCGCCGCGTCGTCGGCGAGCATATGGGCCATGACGACCGACGCGTCATCTTCTTTTCCTTGCGCAAGACCCAATATGCGGCCGAGCTTCGTGCATAGGGCATGCGATTTCATCGAGCGTTCGTGCGGGGAAAGATTGCCGCGCGCAGCACGAACTTGGCGTCTGATGAGGGATTTCTCTTCGATGATGGGATTATTTCGGCGGTCTGGCATGAAAAACTCCCCTCCTTCGCTTCATCGGACACATGCTTCATTTGGAATATACCGAACATAAAATAAGAAAAAATGAAATTAGTGTTTGACAATGCAAAATGTACGGGTTATTATAAACGAGCTTTCTGAGTTGCGCCGTTACCTCAGCTGGATAGAGGGACTGACTACGAATCAGTACGTCGGGGGTTCGAATCCCTCACGGCGCACCATTTGAACTTCGACCGCCTTCCGAGGCGGTTTTTTTATGCCCGGGATCGCTTCTCGTGCGGGGTCTGCGGGCTTTGTCCGTTGGGCCCATGTTCGATTGAAGCGCGGGGAAGCGCGTCCCATTTTTTGCCGCCGATAAATTTTTGAAATTGACGAAGAAAGTCTTTGACATGCTTGGCGCATGCTGCTATTATAAATGAGCTGCTTTGAAATGCGCCGTTACCTCAGCTGGATAGAGGGACTGACTACGAATCAGTACGTCGGGGGTTCGAATCCCTCACGGCGCACCACTTTTCTTAATGAAGGGAAGCAGTTGCGGCGCGTAAGCGCCTTTTTTTATTTGCAGGGAGAAAAGGTTCGATTTGAAGGTTCGAAAACACAACATTCACCTGATGTAGCCTTGCTCTCGTCCTTCGTGCGCGACAAGGCTTGTCGCACATGAAGGGGATTTATGTTCTATCTGACTAACATGCTTGGTCGCCCTGTGTACGATTCCACGGGCGAAAAACTCGGCACGGTCTCTGACCTCGCTATTTCCACGGGGGAGGTGTTCCCCCGCATCACCTCGCTTGCCTTCCGCGGTCCTGGACGCACGCCGTTCATGATCAGTTGGCGCAAGTACGTCGAAGACTTCAGCGAAGACGAAGTCACTCTCAATACCGAGTCGTACAACATTCGATTCAGCTATCTGCAGCCTACCGAGGTCCTTTTGGCTCGCGATCTGCTCGACCAGCAGATCGTCGACACGCAGGGCCTGAAAGTCGTGCGCGTCAACGACCTCAAACTGTCGCCCTCCGGGTCGCAGCTGCGCCTTTTGGGCGCCGAGGTGGGCGTGCGCGGTATCCTGCGCGGCCTGCATCCGCTGCTCGAGAAGGCCGTCGTTTCCGGCGCGAAGCTTTTCGGCAAGAAGGTCGAAGAGAGAATCATCGCCTGGAACTATATGGATCTGCTCGACCGCGACCTGTCGAAGGTGAAGTTGTCCGTGACGCATAAACGCCTCGAAGAGCTGCATCCCGCCGACGTCGCCGACATTTTGGAACAGCTCGACCCGAAGCAACGCGCCGAGGTGTTCAAACATATCGACGACACGCGCTCGGCTGAAATCATCGCCGAGTTGGAAGACGAATTCCAGGCGGAAACCCTCGATGACATGACCGATCGCGAGGCGTCGGGTCTGCTTCGCCAGATGGATCCCGATGACGCCGCCGACATCATCCGCGACCTTCCTTACGAAAAGGCGGAAACGCTGCTTCGTTTGATGGGCGTGGAAGATGCCGCCGAAATCAGGCGCCTGCTGGGATATCGCGACGACACCGCGGGCGGCATGATGACCACGCAGTTCGTTGCGCTGAGCGAAGACGACACGGTGGGGGAGGCCATCGAGACGCTGCGCGCCCTGGACGAGGATTTCCCGACCGTGCATTTCGTCTACGTTCTGGAAGAGGACAGCGAGAAACTCGTCGGCGTCATGTCGATGCGCACGCTGGTGCTCGCGCACAACGACACGCGCCTCGGCGATGTCATGTTCACCGACGTCATCACCGTTTCGCCCGACGAAGATGAGGAAGAAGTGGCCTCCGACATCTCGAAGTACGACATGGTCGCGTTGCCTGTCGTCGATGAGAGCGGACACATGCTCGGTCTGGTGACGGTCGATGACGCGCTCGATGTCATCGAGGAAAGCACCGAGACCGAAAAGACCACGAATCTGTGGATGAAGGTGGCGCTCGCCGTATGCGGCGGTGTCATGTTCCTGGCGCTGTACACGGCCGTGATCATGCGGATCATGGAGGTGGGCTGATGGCTGCTGTGAAAAAGGGAGCCTCGTACGACGAGGTGATGCAGGCCGTTCGCGAAGGCGACAAGAGCGCGCTCGAGGTCGCTCAGGACGTCGCCGTCGACGGCGCGGCCGATACCGAGACCAAGAAGAAGCGCGCCACGGCGCTTTTGATTCTCGGAGCCATGGGCCCCGGCGTGGTGAGCGCCATGGCCGGCAACGACGCCGGCGGCATTTCGACATATTCGACCGCCGGCGCTGATTTCGGGTTCGCGGCCTTGTGGGTCATCCCCGTGATGTGCGTGCTGCTGCTGGTGGTCCAGCTGACGGCCGCCCGCATGGGCGCGGTGACGGGCAAGGGCTTCGCCGCCCTCATCCGCGAGCGTTTCGGCATCCGCTTGACCGCGCTCGCCATGGGCGCGTTGCTGATCGGCAACGTGGCCACCACGTTCAGCGAGTTCGCCGGCATCGCGAGCGGCATGGAGCTGTTCGGCATTCCGCGCATGGCGAGCGTGCCCGTCGCGGCCCTCGTGGTATGGCTGCTCGTGGTGAAGGGCAGCTACAAGAGCGTTGAGAAGGTGTTCTTAGCGGTATCGCTCGTGTTCGTCACCTATGTGGTCGCGGCGTTTCTTGCGGGACCGAACTGGGGCGATGTTGCATATGCCACCGTCGTGCCGCACGTTCCCGCCGATCCGCACTTCGTATCGCTCGTCATCGCCATGATCGGTACCACGATCGCTCCGTGGATGATGTTCTTCACTCAGAGCAACGTGGTCGACAAGGGCGTTACCGACGATCCGCAGGAAATGATGCTGCAGAAGGTCGACGTCACCACCGGCACCATCGTGGCCTGCATCGTGGCTTGGTTCATCATCATCACCACGGGCGCGGTCCTGTATCCGCAGGGCATCGCGGTCGATTCGGCCGCCGCAGCCGCCAACGCGCTGGCTCCGTTTGCGGGCGAATACGCTCAGATCCTGTTCGCCGCGGGCCTGACGGCCGCAAGCTTTTTGGCTGCATGCGTGCTGCCTCTGACCACGTCGTTCGTCATCTGCGAGGCGTTCGGCTGGGAAGCGGGCGTCGATTTCACGTGGAAGGAAGCCCCGATGTTCAAGGGCATCTTCACGTCGGTCATCGTGTTTTCCGCCGTGGTGGTGCTCATCCCGAACCTCGATCTCATGGGCATCATGCTTACGGCGCAGTTTATCAACGGCGTCATCCTGCCGGTTTTGCTGGTGTTCATGGCGCTCATCGCCGCGGACAAGCGCATCATGGGCAAGCATGTCAGCACATGGGCGGGCAAGGCCATCATCTGGGCGACGGTCGGCGTCGTCACGGTCCTGACCGTGGCCCTGCTGATCATGCAGGTTCTCGGCATATAGGCCAAGCAAGCAGCGTAAAGGCGGGGGAGCGTTCCTCCGCCTTTTGTGTGCTTTGAGTCTGCGTTTTCGAACGGTGCGACGTGTGCCTTCTGTGGCGAGATGCCGCTCGTCGCGTCGAATTCGCCGTTTCTTCGCCGCTCGCGTAAGGTTTCGCTTCGCCGCCGCTCGCTTCTCCGCCGATCGGTCCGTTCTCTTTACAATAGTTCGGTGCGTCACGCTTTTTTCGACGCGGGATGATTCGAATGATTACGACCGGCGAAGGAGGTCATCGACATGGGCAGGGTTTACAACTTCTCAGCAGGCCCCGCAGTGCTGCCCGAAGAGGTTCTGCGCGAAGCCGCCGAAGAAATGCTCGACTACAAGGGCTGCGGCATGTCAGTCATGGAGATGAGCCATCGCTCTAAGATGTTCGATGCGATCATCACCGAGGCCGAGCGGAATCTGTGCGACCTGATGGACATTCCCGACAACTATCGCGTGCTCTTCCTGCAGGGCGGAGCTTCGACTCAGTTCGCCATGATCCCCATGAATCTGATGAAGACGGGTGTGGCCGACTACGTCGTTAGCGGCTCGTGGTCGAAGAAGGCTTGGAAGGAAGCCAAGATCTTCGGCGACGCCCGCATGATCGGCAATTCCGAGGACGATAACTTCAGCTACGTTCCCGACGTGAAGGCGCTCGAGGTTTCCGACGATGCCGATTACGTCTACATCTGCCAGAACGAAACGATCTACGGCACCGTGTACCACGAGCTTCCCGACACCAAGGGCAAGCCGCTCGTTGCCGACGTGTCCTCGTGCTTCCTGTCCGAGCCGATCGACGTCGAGCGCTACGGCTTGATCTACGGCGGCGTCCAGAAGAACGTCGGCCCTGCAGGCGTGTGCATCGTCATCATCCGCGAGGACCTCATCCCCGAGGAGACGCTCCCCGGCGTTCCCACCATGCTGCAGTACAAGACGCATGCCGACGCGAAAAGCCTCTACAACACGCCTCCGTGCTACGGCATCTATATCTGCGGTCTCGTGTTCAAGTGGCTCAAGGCCCAGGGCGGCCTGGAGGCCATGAAGCAGCGTAACGTCGAAAAGGCGCAGCTGCTGTACGATTTCCTCGATCAGAGCTCGCTGTTCAAGGCCACCGCTCGCAAGGAAGACCGTTCGATCATGAACGTTCCGTTCGTGACGGGCGATGCCGACCTCGATGCCAAGTTCGTCGCCGAGGCGAAAGAGGCGGGCATCGAAAGCATCAAAGGCCACAGGAGCGTCGGCGGTATGAGGGCGAGCATCTACAACGCCATGCCGCGCGAGGGCGTCGAGGCGCTCGTCGCTTTCATGAAGAAGTTCGAAGAGCAGAATTCCTAGACGGGACGAAGCCCGTGTTTCACGTGAAACACGGGCTTTTTCGCTTCGACGTTTTCTTTTGCGGAAACCCGCCTTGTTTCGAAAGAAGGGATATACAGCATGTATAAGGTGCATTGCTTGAATAACATTTCGGCCGATGGCCTCGCCGTCTTCACTGACGAATACGAATTGGTCGATGATATCGCGCATGCCGACGCGGTGCTCGTGCGCAGCGCCGATATGCATGAGATGGAGCTTCCCGCCAACTTGAAGGTTATCGCGCGCGCAGGCGCCGGCGTGAACAATATTCCGCTGCAGAAGTGCGCCGATGCAGGCATCGCCGTGTTCAACACGCCGGGCGCTAACGCCAACGCGGTCAAGGAGCTCGTGCTTGCCGGCATGCTGCTCGCCGCGCGCGATATCGTGGGCGGCATCGCATGGGTGCAGGAAAACGCTGCCGACGAGAACGTCGGCAAGGCGGCCGAGAAGGCGAAGAAGGCCTTCGCCGGCGGCGAGATCTTCGGCAAGACGCTGGGCGTTATCGGTCTGGGCGCCATCGGCGCGAAGGTCGTCGCTGCAGCCGAAGCGCTGGGCATGAAGGTCGTCGGCTACGATCCGTTCGTCGACGCCGAGCGTGCTGCCGCCATTTCCGCCGACATGATGTTCGTGACCGATCTGGCCGACCTGTATCCCGCTTGCGATTACGTGACTATTCACGTTCCCGCCCTGAAAGACACCGTCGGCATGGTGAACGCCGAGGCGATCGCGCAGATGAAGGACGGCGTCGTGTTCCTGAACTTCTCGCGCGACACGCTGGTCGACGATGCCGCCATGGCCGCTGCTCTCGAAGCGGGCAAGGTCGCGCGCTACGTGACAGACTTCGCGAATCCCGCCGTGGTCGCGATGCCGCGTGCAATCGTGATGCCGCACCTGGGCGCATCGACCAAGGAGGCCGAGGACAACTGCGCCAAGATGGCCGCCCGTTCGGTCATGGATTACCTTGAGCGCGGCGTGACCGTTCATAAGGTGAACTAAGCCCTCGTCGAGCGTGGGCGACAGAGTGCTTGAAGCGGGGCTTGCGTGCCTGGTGCGCGTCACGCCTCGCTTTCGTATTGCAGGCACGCGTCGCGCCCGCACGTCAATTCGAAGGTTTCCATTGAGAAAGGATTCTCATGCTCATCCGTCCGTTCAAAGCTGTGCGTCCGCGCATCGACGCGGCTTCCCAGGTGGCGGCTCTTCCTTACGACGTGTACGACCGCGCCGAAGCAGCGGCGGCCGTCGAAGGCAAACCGCTTTCGTTCTTGAATATCGATCGTCCGGAAACGCAGTTCGCGCCTGATGCGGACATGTATGCCGACGAAGTGTATGCGAAAGGACGCGAGCTCCTTGAGGCGCGCATCGCCGACGGCACGTACGTTGCGGACGAGACGCCGTGCTTCTATCTGTACGAGCTCGTGATGGAAGGCCGAAGCCAGGTGGGCATCGTGGCCTGCTGCGCGGTTGACGACTATCTCGGCGGCGTGATCAAGAAGCACGAAAACACGCTCGAGAAAAAGGAGCGCGACCGCATCCGCCATATCGACGCCCTCGATGCCCAGACGGGCCCCATCTTCCTGACGTATCGCGACGATACGGCCGTCGACGCGCTGGTGGGCGAGGTCAGGTCGCGTGAGCCGCTGTACGACTTCACATCCGAAGACGGCATCGTGCACCGCGCCTGGATCGTCGACTCCGCTGCCGAGGTCGAGGCTCTCGCTTCCGCGTTCGCCGCGGTTCCGTGCGCGTATATCGCCGACGGCCATCACCGTGCTGCCTCCGCGGTCAAGGTGGGTTTGAAGCGCCGCGAAGAGCATCCCGGCTACACGGGCGATGAGGAATTCAATCTCTTCCTCTCGGTGCTTTTTCCCGCAAGCCAGCTGGCAATTCTGCCGTATAACCGCGTGGTGCGCGACCTGAACGGCACATCCGTCGAGGACTTCAAGGCGGAGCTCGGCAAGAGCTACGAGATCTTGCACGAGCAGGATACGCCTCTCGAGCCCATCGACAAGGGCGCGGCCGCCATGTATCTGCAAGGGAAGTGGTACGGCCTTGGCGTGCATCCCGAGTTCGAGAACGGCCATCCGGTCGACGGCCTGGACGCGTCGCTTCTTCAGAACCTGGTGCTCGATCCCATGCTCGACATCAAGGACCCGCGCACGAACGAGCGCATCGAATTCGTCGGCGGCATCCGCGGCCTGGGCGAGCTCGAACGCCGCGTGAGGGTGCTCGACGCCGCGAAATCGGCCGATGAGCTGGCGGAGAAGGGGCCGGCCGTCGCATTCGCGCTGTACCCGACGGCTATCGGCGAGCTTTTGGCCGTGGCCGATGCGGACATGCTCATGCCGCCTAAGTCGACCTGGTTCGAGCCGAAGCTGCGCAGCGGCCTGTTCATCCATCGCCTGTCGTAGCGCGACCGCGCGGTAACAACTTCCAATTAAGTGCCGCGTCTGCTTATCAGGCGCGGCACTTTCGCATACTATAGTGCATTGCGATATGCGAGCCGCATCGTGCACGCCTTCCCCGAAAGGCCGTGCGCGTCGGGGCGATGCGCCGATTTGGCGGGCGCATCCAGCCGTCTGCCGCCCGCATGCGCTCTATGCCTTGAAGGGATTCATGCATGAAAGGAACGCCATGAAAGACACCCTGCCTCTGTACCGCGATTTTTCGTCGATCCATACGGTCGATCCCGAGTATTACTCCGCTAAATACGACGTGAAGCGCGGTTTGCGCAACGCCGACGGCACGGGCGTGCTTGCGGGCGTCACCAACATCTCCAACGTTCACGGCTACGTCGTGTCCGAGGGCGACAAGGTGCCCGACCGCGGCCGTCTTTCCTATCGCGGCTATAGCATCAACGATTTGGTCGACCATGTCGTCGCCGAAGACCGTTTCGGTTTCGAAGAAACCGCCTACCTGCTTATGTCGGGCGAGCTTCCTACCGCCGAGCAGCTCGCGGCGTTTCGCTCGATGATCGACGAACAGCGCGATCTGCCCGACGGATTCACGGCGAACTACATCATGAAGCCGCCGACGCGCGACGTGATGAATTGCCTGGCCCGTTCGGTGCTGCAGCTCTATGCTTTCGACCCGAACGCCGAAGACCGCTCCGCCGAGCATGAGATCGACACCTCCGTCATGCTGCTGTCGCGCCTGCCGCGCATCATGGTGCTCGCGTATCACGTCATGCGCGACAAGTTCCACGGCGATTCGATGTTCATCCACCATTTCGTCGAGGGCCAGAGCACGGCGGAGACCATTCTCTCCATGCTGCGCCCCGACCGGTCCTTTACCGATACCGAGGCCAAGACGCTCGACATCATGCTCATGCTGCATGCCGAGCACGGCGGCGGCAACAACTCTACGTTTGTATGCCGCGCGCTGACCAGCGCCGATACCGATCCATACTCCGCGTATGCGGGTGCGATCGGCAGCCTCAAGGGATCCCGTCACGGCGGTGCGAACAACCGCACCCTCATGATGACCGACGATATCAAGCAGCACGTGGCCGACATCACCGATGAAGGCCAGGTGGCCGACTACCTGCGCAAGATCGTGAGGAAAGAGGCCTATGACCGTACCGGTCTGATTTACGGCATGGGCCATGCGGTCTATACGCTGTCCGACCCGCGCGCCGAGCTGTGCCACAAGTACGCCGAGCGCCTTGTCGAAGGCACCGAGTACGAGGCCGAGTTCCGCCTGCTCGAAAACATCGAGCGCCTCGCCCCTGTGCTTTTGGCCGAAGCGGGCAAGAGCAAGGACATCTGCGCGAACGTCGACCTGTACAGCGGCTGCGTCTACGGCGCCCTGGGCATTCCCCGCGAGCTGCTCACGCCCATCTTCGCCTGCGCGCGCATTGCGGGCTGGAGCGCGCACCGCTTCGAGGAAATCGTTTCGGGCAAGCGCATCATGCGCCCCGCTTACAAGAAAACGGGCAGCGCGCGCGATTACATCGCCATTTCCGACCGCGCATAGCGTCGGTCATTTCGCATGAACAGCGCCGCGGGTTTCTGCGGCGCTTTTGCTTATATCGAAGAAAACGCTACGAAAGGAGCGCCGTATGGCTCTCGAACTGAATGACGCGCTCGAAGCCCTGCAGCTTTCGGGCATTCGCCGCATCACAGCGAAGGCGAAGCAGACGCCGGGTTGCGTGCTGCTGACGCTCGGAGAACCTGACGGCGATACCGCCGACGAGGTGAAAAGGGAAGTGGGCGTCTCGCTGGAGGCGAACGACACGCATTACCCGCCCAACAACGGCAAGGAGCACCTGCGAAACGCCCTTTCGGCCCATATGGCCCGCCGCGGCCTTTCGTACGGTCCCGACGAGGTGATCGCGACGTGCGGCGCCACCGAAGCCCTGTTCGTGGCTCTGACCTGTGTCATGAATCCGGGCGACGAGGTGATCGTGCCGACGCCGGCTTTCGGCCTGTACGAATCGATCGTGGCGCTTAATCGCGGTACGTTCGTTGCTTTGGACACGAGCAAGACGGCGTTTCAGATTGACGACGCCGCGCTGCAGTCCGCGGCGAGCGAGCGCACGAAAGCCATTGTGCTCACGTCTCCCAACAACCCGACGGGCTGCATTTACGACGAGGCGAGCCTTGAGTCCGTCGCACGCTTCGTCCGCGAGCGCGACGTGTTCGTGATCTGCGACGACGTGTACGCGAACCTCGTGTACGACGATTTCCCGTATCGCGGCTTCGCGTGCCGACACCCCGAGCTTCGCGACCGCGTCATCGTGTGCGACAGCTTCTCGAAGCCCTATGCCATGACGGGCTGGAGGCTCGGCTGGGTCGCGGCCGATGCTTCCATCGCGGCGCAGATGGCCAAGATCCATCAGTACATGGTGTCGTCGGTTCCTTCGTTCGTGCAGCGCGCCGCCGAGCGTGCCCTCGAGCAGGACGTGGCGCCTGCGCGCGACCTGTATCGCGAGCGCCGCGATTACGTGCTGCGGCGTCTCGAGGGCATGGGGCTTTCGTGCGTCCATCCAGCCGGCGCGTTCTACGTGTTTCCCTCGATCGAGCGTTTCGGCATGCCTTCCGAGGAATTCTGCCTGCGCCTGATCGACGAGGCGGGCGTGGCGCTCGTGCCCGGGTCGTGCTTTTCCGCCGAGGGATTCGTGCGCCTGTCGTATTGCTGCTCCATGCAATCCATCGAGGCGGGTCTCGACAGGCTCGAGCGTTTCGTACGCGACCTGGAGGCCGCGCAGGCCTAGGACGCCGCGCGTCTGCGGGCGAGAGTCTGGGGAGAATATGCGCGTATGGCCGCAAGTCGCTTCGGCGGCGTATACTTGACTTCGTCAAACGGCCTGAGGCACGGAAGCGAAGGGAAGTACATGTCAGAGAAGAAAACCATCCTGGTCACCGGCGGCGCGGGATTCATCGGAAGCCATACCTGCATCGAGCTTTTGCAGGCGGGCTACAGCGTCGTGGTGGTGGACGACCTCTCGAATTCGAGCGAGAAGGCCATCGAGCGCGTGCGCACAATCGTGGCCGACGCCGCCAAGGAAGGCAGGGCTCCGGCCGACGCCGCCGAAAGCCTCGTGTTCTACGAGGACAACGTGCTCGACCGTGCAGCGCTCGATCGCATCTTCGATGCGCATGACATTTACGGCGTGATTCATTTCGCCGGCTACAAGGCCGTTGGCGAAAGCGTCGAAAAGCCGCTCGAGTACTATCACAACAACCTGGTCAACACGCTGGTGCTGTGCGATGCGATGCGCGCGCACGATTGCAAGAACATCGTGTTCTCCAGCTCGGCCACCGTGTATGGCGAGCCCGATAGCGTGCCTCTGTCCGAATCCGCTCCGAAAAAGCCCGCGACCAATCCGTACGGCTGGACGAAGTGGATGATCGAGCAGATTCTGACCGACCTTTCCGTGGCCGATGCCGAATGGAACATCGTGCTGCTGCGTTACTTCAACCCGATCGGCGCTCACGAAAGCGGCCTGATCGGCGAGGACCCCAAGGGTATTCCGAACAATCTCGTTCCGTATGTGGCTCAGGTCGCCATCGGCAAGTTGCCGGCGGTGCGCGTGTTCGGCAACGATTACGACACGCCTGACGGAACCGGCGTGCGCGACTATATCCACGTGGTCGATCTGGCCCGCGGCCATGTTGCGGCTCTGAATTGGATGGCCGACAAGCACGGCGTCGAGGTCGTGAACCTCGGCACGGGCAAGGGTTCGAGCGTGCTCGACGTGGTGGCCGCATTCAGCCGCGCTTGCGGCCGCGAGCTTCCGGTAGATATCCAGCCGCGCCGCGCGGGCGATGTCGCCGAAAATTATGCCGACCCGTGCAAGGCAGAAGAGGTGCTTGGCTGGAAGGCCGAATACGACCTCGATCGCATGTGCGCCGACTCGTGGCGTTGGCAGTCGATGAATCCGAACGGATACGCCGACTAAAGCGCGGATATGCAAATCACCTGAAAATGACGGCCTCGGCCGTCATTTTTTATGCGTCTCCATGCGCGCCGAAACGGAAAGGTAACGGAGCATGGGACCTTCGGGCCGCTACGATATAGTTTATGCACTTAATAATATGATGGCTTGAGATTAATATGATGGCTTGAGATGCCTTATCCGCCGTGAAGAAAGTCGGTACGCATGCTCGAACTGAAGAATATTACGAAAGATTACGTGTCGGGCGATACGACGGTGCGCGCCCTTAAAGGAGTGAGCCTGCAGTTTCGCAACAGCGAGTTCGTGGCCATTCTGGGCCAATCCGGTTGCGGCAAGACCACCATGCTCAACATCGTCGGCGGCCTCGATCGCTACACGTCGGGCGACCTGGTGATCGACGGCGTTTCCACTAAGGAATACAAAGACCGCGACTGGGATTCCTACCGCAACCATAGCGTCGGATTCGTGTTCCAGAGCTACAATCTCATTCCTCATCAGGACGTTCTTTCCAACGTCGAACTGGCGCTCACGCTTTCCGGCGTTTCGAGATCGGAGCGTCGCAACCGCGCCATCGCCGCGCTCGAGCAGGTGGGATTGGGCGATCAGCTGCACAAGAAGCCCAACCAGATGTCCGGCGGCCAGATGCAGCGCGTCGCAATCGCACGCGCGCTGGTGAACAACCCTTCCATCGTGCTTGCCGACGAGCCCACCGGCGCACTCGACTCCGAGACCAGCGTGCAGGTCATGGAAATCTTGAAGAACGTGGCCAAAGACCGCCTCGTGGTCATGGTCACTCACAACCCCGAGCTTGCGGCCGATTACGCCGACCGCATCGTGCGCTTCAAGGACGGCTTGGTGGTCGACGATACCGACCCGTACGTGTCCAGCGCCGCAGAAATCGAGGCGGCCCGCCTTCGGGCGGGGGAGGCGCGTCGCACGTCCATGAATCCGGCGACGGCATTCTCGCTTTCGCTCAACAACCTTCTGACCAAGAAGGGCCGCACTCTTTTGACGGCGTTCGCCGGGTCGATCGGCATCATCGGCATCGCTTTGATTCTTTCGCTTTCGACCGGCGTGAACGACTACATCGCAAAGGTCGAACAGGACACGCTTTCCAGCTATCCGCTGACGATCGCCAAGCAGAGCTACGATCTGTCGGGCATGATGACAGGCGACGGTTCCGCCGAAACGCCGACCGATGTTGCTTCCAAAGCCGAAAGCGACGAAGCCGACTTGCCCGCCGGCGAGCAGATCGGCGTATTCACCATGCTGCAGGATATGTTCGCAAGCGTGAAGTCGAACGACATGAAGAGCTTCAAGGAGTTCCTCGACGAAGGCGGCGATGGAATCCAGTCCGACGTCAGCGCCGTGCAATACGACTACGGCATCACGCCGTTGGTGTATCGCGCCGATACCTCTGACGGAGCCGCCGCGCTTTCGCCGAACTCGATGACGATGGCCATGTCGGGTGGCGCTTCGAGCGGAGCCATGGCAAGCGCTGGCATGGGGAGTGCTTCGGCGTTCAACGAGATGATCGACAACCGAGAGCTTCTTGACGAGCAGTACAACGTCGTTGCAGGTCGCTGGGCCGAATCGGCCGACGAATGCGTGCTGGTGCTGTCGCAAAGCGGCAAGGTCAGCGACTATACCCTGTACAGCATCGGCGTGCTCGACCCTGGTGAAATGAATGCTATGGTGGAAAGCACGATGAATGCGACGGGTGCAATAGAGGTGCCCGAAAACGATGTCGAATTCTCTTACGACGACGCGCTCGACGTGCGCTTCAAGGTATTGAGCCCGTCGGATTCGTATCGCAAGAACGAGGAGACGGGCGGTTGGACCGATATGTCCGACGACGCTGATTTCATGCGAGAACGGGTCGATGCGGGCCTCGACCTCAAGGTCGTGGGCGTGGTGCAGCCCGACCCGGCCGCGAAGTCGGCGGCGTTGACGCAGGGCATCGCCTATACGCACGACCTTTCGATCGAGCTGATGGATCGCGCCGCATCCTCCGAAATCGTTCAGCAGCAATTGGCCGATCCT
The DNA here is from genome assembly GCA_029266945.1 of Slackia sp. Taxonomy (GTDB): domain Bacteria; phylum Actinomycetota; class Coriobacteriia; order Coriobacteriales; family Eggerthellaceae; genus Slackia. The sequence goes on from JARIED010000026.1 coordinate 28,075, forward strand.
GCGATCGACGTATTCACGGGCAAGTCGTTCGACACGTTGCAAGACGAGGCCAAGGAGGGCGTTGACCTTGCAAGCCTGTTCACGGTGGACGAGGCGGCAATCGCGAACGCGTTCTCTTTCGACCAGAGCAAGCTGGGCGCGGCGCTCGACTTGTCGGGCATCGATTTCGCCGGCATGAACTTCGGCGCGTTGAATATCGACGTGTCGGACGCGGTGAAGAATGTCGATATAAGCGCGCTGATGACGCAGGCGCCTGCACCTGACTTCTCGGGCATCCTGGGGAACATGCAAGACGACCCCGTGCTCGACGCTCCGCAGCTCGAGGAGCTTGCCAAGCTGAGTGCCGATTATGTGCAGGGCTTCATGGCATGGTTATCGCATAACGGAAGCGGCCTTTCGCCGACCGACCTCGAGTTCTCTCAGAAGCTCGTGGCGAAGCTTTCCGAATACGCCGCCACCCCCGAGGCCCGCGCCATGATCGATCGCGTCGTCGAGGTTGTGGGCGGCCCTGTTGCCGAGCGCTTGCAGCAGGCGGTCCAGGAATACGTGTCCTGCCAGCTCGCTCCGTATATGCAGGGCGTGTTCGAGAGCGTGATGGGCCAGGTGGCGAGCCAGATAGGCACGACGGTTTCGGGGCAGCTGCAAAGCGGCCTTTCGTCGGCCATGGCCCAGATGGCATCGCAGATCGGTCCTCGTATTTCGCAGCAGATGGCCACCGGGATGCAGAATGCGTTTACGATCGACGGCGCTGCCTTCGCCAATGCCATCCAGTTCAACATGGATGCCGAAGACCTGACCTCGCTCATGACGAACTATGCGAACGCCGGCAAGCTCACGCACGATAACAACCTGGTCACGCTTGGTTACGCAAGCGAAGACGACCCGCAGGCGGTCAAAATCTTCCCGAGCGATTTCGAGGCGAAAGAGCGCGTGCTGGCAAGCATCGACGGCTATAACGAGCGGATGAAGGCGGCGGGCGAAGAGGGCAAGGCCATCGTCTACACCGATTACATGGGCGTTCTTATGGGCAGCGTGACCGACATCATCGACATGATCTCGCTCGTGCTGATCGCGTTCGTGAGCATTTCGCTGGTGGTGAGCTCCATCATGATCGGCATCATCACGTACATCAGCGTGCTCGAGCGCACGAAGGAAATCGGCATCCTGCGCGCCATCGGCGCATCGAAGGGCGACGTGTCGCGGGTGTTCAACGCGGAAACTTTCATCATCGGCCTGATTGCCGGCGTGCTGGGCATCGGCATCACGGTGCTGCTGACCATTCCGATGAACGTCGTGATCGGGCAGGTGTCGGGTGTGTCGCATATGGCGGCTGTGCCTCTTGTCGCGGCGGTCGTCCTTATCGCGATATCGGTACTGCTGACGCTGATCGGCGGCATCATTCCCAGCCGCATGGCGTCGAAGAAAGACCCGGTGACGGCGCTGCGCACGGAGTAGGGGCGCATCCCGTCTCGGGCGGGCCATATGGCTAAAAAGAAAGCGGGCCGATGCGGTCCGCGTTCTTTCGTAGGGGCGCCGTTCTTCGGAATACCTGCTGTTTTCGTACGTGCCCGGACGCAAGATCGATGGGGAAAGAAAAGCCGGCTCAGAGCGTGCTCTGAGCCGGCGGTTATTCGATGGTGCCCCCGGGCCGATTCGAACGGCCGACACCCGCTTTAGGAGAGCGGTGCTCTATCCCCTGAGCTACGGAGGCGTATGTAAAAATCTATTCTACCATTGCATGGGTGGATGCGCTCCCGGTGCGATGAATTTCCTTGATATTCGTCTTTTGGAGCGTCGACGCGCCGTTTTCGGCGCTTACGCCGAGCGCGAGGGCTGCTCGATCGCGACGACCTTTCCTGCTTCGTCGGCCAAATACGCCGCCATGATAGAGGGGTGTTCGCGGACGAAGCGGACGGCCCGTTCTTTTCCCAGCGCGAGCAGCGTGGTCGAATACCCTTCCGCATCGAGCGACGTGCGTGCGACGACGGTTGCTCCTGCGATATCGGTCTGCACGGGGAAACCCGTTTCGGGATCGAGGATGTGGTGGTACTTCGTGCCGTCATGCTCGAACGAGCGCTCGTAGGTGCCGCTCGTGACGGCCGATGCGTCCATGAGCGGCACGGCGCCGAGGATTTTGCCGCTCTCGCGCGTTTCGCGCGGATCCTGCAGGCCGATTTTCCATGGATTGCCGTCGGGCTTCACGCCATGGGCGAGCACATTGCCGCCCAGATTCACGATGAAGGAATGTACGCCCGCCTGAAGAAGAATGGCTCCGACCGCGTCGGCTATATAGCCCTTGGCGGTCCCGCCCACGTCGACCGATGCGTCGGGGTCTTCGAGCCGGATGTGGTAGCACGTCTTGCCGTCGCGTTCGCCTTCGGCTTCGTCGAATTCGATGCCGCGCCAATCCACATGGCGAAGCGCGGCTTTCAGTTTCGCTTCGTCGGCGACGATGCCGCGATGGAAATTCCACAGGCGTACGGCGGACCCTATGGTGATATCGAATACGCCGCCGCTTTCGGCGCAGTAGCGAACCGACGCCGTCAGCAGATCGAACGTTTCACGTGAAACATCGACCCATGCTCCGCCCGCGTCGTTGATTTTCGAGATGTCGGAGTGGGGAAGCGTGCGGCTGAATAGTCGTTCGAATCTGCGACACGCGTCGAGTGCTTGCTGAAATGCTTCGCGGCAGGCGGCTTCTTCGGCGAACGCCTGCAGGCTGACCACCGTATTGAATGCGTAGAACATCGCCGCGCATTGCCCCGATGCGTCGGGGCCTCGGAAGTCGAACGCGTCTTCGAGGGGGATGGGGTCTGCGGCTTGCGCGGTCACGGTCGGTTCCTTTCTTATACATACGGCCCAGGCGGCGTTTGCACGTTGCTCGGCGTTCAAGGCGCACGGAGCCTCGGCTTCGCCTACGGAATGCGCACCAACTTTTTGTACGTTTCCAACCCCGCCGCAAGGACGCGCTCGTCGAAATCGAACGTGTCGGCATGCAGGGGAATGCCCGTTCCCGTTCCCAGAAGCAGGAACACGCCCGGCAGGTGGCGCTGATAAAAGGCGAAATCCTCGCCGATCAGCAGCGGTTCGGGCAGCTCGTGCAGGTCGGGCAGTGCCGCGCGCGCCAAGTCGAAGAGGGCTTCGTCGTTGACCACGGGGGGATAGCCTTCGCTGAAATGGACGGTGCAGGTGCATCCCGCTTTGGCGGCACGGCTTTCGGCGAGCTCGGCCAAATGCCGCTTGGCCGTTACGGTCATGGCATCCGAGTAAGTGCGCAAGCTGCCTTCGATGTGCGTGTGCGAGGAAATGACGTTGCGCGCCTGTCCGCTTTGCAGGAGGCCGAACTTGAGTAGGCATGGCTTGGCTTTCGCCTGCTCGGCCATGTAATCGTAGGCGTCCAGCACGAATCGCATGCCGGCCTCGAGGGAGTCGGCACCGTCGGCCGCCTTGGCGATGTGGGTCGCCTTGCCGTGGAAATCGAAGGTCGATTCGCTTGTCGCGGCAAGCAGCGGGCCGGGGCGGCTCGCCACTTCGCCCATCGCGAGGTCGGGCCACAGATGGAAGCCGAAGACGCGGTCGACGCCATAGCGCTCGAACACGCCCGATTCGCAGATGAAACGCGCGCCGCCCGTGGTTTCTTCGGCCGGCTGGAATACCAGAAGAACGCTGCGGGGCAGCTCGCCGAACGATTCCGCAAGATGGTGAGCCAGGCCGAGCACCATGGCCATGTGGCCGTCATGGCCGCAGGCGTGCATCTGGCCCTGATGGCACGAGGTGTATTCCGCGCCCGACTTCTCGGTCACGGGAAGGGCGTCCATGTCGGATCGCACGGCCGTTGCATGGTCGCTTTTGCGGTCGAAGAACATGCAGAGCGAGCTTTTGCAGGGCGAAAAGACCGTGCAAGCGTCTTCTCCGTATCGCGCGGTCACGTTATCGCGCAGAGTCTCCAGCTCGGTGCGCACGTAGCGAAGCGTTTCGGGCAGATCGAAGTCCAGCTCGGGGATGCGATGCAGGTCGCGACGCAGGCGCGTGAGGAGTGCGAGTTCGTCAGCGGAGGAAGCGGTGGTCATGGCGGTCCTTCCTGCGGCCGCGCGAGCGGCGCGATTTCGTATTTATTGGTGCAGCATATACGCATTTTGCAAGCCGGGGCGATTTTTCTTGACTATCGCACACTAAAGCGATAATTTCATACCTACGATAGAGGCGCGGACAAGATGAACTTTGGCAGAGCCGGCAGGCGTTCGATGCCAAAGGGAGGTGCGTACCGCCGAACTCGGGTGCCAGGCGTGGCATTCGGGTGGGCCTGCGGGGAACACCCTCAGGACTGTCCGCGGCAATGCCGCGGGTGCGCTATCTTGCTGATATGCATACGGTTTCGTATCGCCAGTGAGGCAGCGCCTTGCTGGCGATTTTCATATCGGCAAGCAGGCGCCCTTCTATCCAGTATGTTTCGGTGCGATCCGCGGGTCATTCGTGGCGCCCGCTTTCGCCCGTTGCATGCGCCCCACGCCCGACGCGCCCCCGAGGCGCAGTGTTGCAGCGAGAAAGGTGCGCCTTCATGGAGAAGAGGCCGTTTGCTACCAAAGACCAGCTCGAGGCC
>JARIED010000039.1 GCA_029266945.1 Slackia sp.
AGCGGCGGCGGCGGGGACCATGCCTGCCGCCAGGGTGGCGGCCAGGGTCGCCTTGACGGCCTTGCCGTAGGCGCCCTCCTTCTTCTGTTCGTCATTGACGTAAGCCGTCATGTTTTGTCTCCTTTCATAAAAGGCGACCGTCATGGCGGCATGCGCGTTTCGGGCATGAAAAAGCCCCGTTTGCGGTTTGAACTGCAAACGGGGCTTCTGTTCGCTCGGGGCGGGGAAGGGGGCTCCTACGCGCGGCCCAGCGGGTTGTGGGCGTCGATATCGGAATCGGAATCAAGAACCACGGGCGCTTCGCCGTTGCTGTACACCATACGGTCGGGATCGAACGGATTGTCTTCCTTGGCGATGGTCATCTCGGCGCGCTCGGCTTCGGTGGGCATGCGCAGCATGGTGCGCAGCAGGTCTTCGTAGATCGCCGCGGTCAGCTCTGCGAACGCCTCGTGGGCTTCGTCCTTGTATTCCACCAGCGGGTCGCGATGGCCGTACGAACGCAGGCCGATGCCTGCCTTCAAATAGTCCATCTCCTGCAGGTGGGCCACCCAGCTCACGTCGATGATGTGCAGCATCACCAGGTTGCACAGCTCGCGGAACTTCTCGTTGCCGAAGGACTCGCGCTTCTTCGCCAGCGCGTCTTCGAGCGCGTCGGACAGGATTCGGTACAGGTCGTCGCTTTCCGTATCCTCGTCGAGCTTTTCGGCGACATCCGGGTTTTCTTTGCCGGTCATGTCGGCGATCCAGGCGTTGAGGCCCTTGATATCCCAGTCGTCCACGGGCATCGATGCCGGGCAGGTGGTTTCAACCGCGCGGTCGAGCACCGATTCCACGATGTCGTCCAGGATGTCGCAGACGTCTTTGCCGTCAAGAATGGCGTTGCGTTCTTTATAGATGGCCTTGCGCTGCAGGTTCATGACGTCGTCGTACTGCAACACTTGCTTGCGCGAGTCGAAATGAATCGATTCCACCTGGTGCTGCGCGGTGTCGATCACCTTGGTGACCAGCGCGTCCTGCAAAGGAACGGTGTCGTCGCCCTGCTTTTCCATCATGGCCGACACGGCTTTCAGGCGGTCGCCGCCGAAGCGGCGCAGCAGGTTGTCTTCAAGCGACAGGAAGAAGCGCGATTCGCCCGGATCGCCCTGGCGGCCGGAGCGGCCGCGCAGCTGGTTGTCGATGCGGCGCGACTCGTGGCGTTCGGTGCCTATGACGTACAGGCCGCCCAGCACGCGCACCGCGTAGCCCTCGCTTTTAAGGGTGTGGTCGGCATACTGCTGGGCCGATTCGACCTGCCAGTCCACGGGGTTTTCGGGATCGGCGCCCAGCTTTTCGAGCCATTCGCGCTTGAGGTGGTCTTCCGAGCCGCCCAGAAGGATGTCGGTGCCGCGGCCCGCCATGTTGGTGGCGATGGTCACGGCGCCCATGCGGCCCGCTTGGGCCACGATGCCGGCTTCCAGCTCGGGGTTTTTGGCGTTGAGCACCTGGTGCTTGATCTTGCGCTCCTTCAGGATGGCGCTCAGGCGCTCGGAGGCGTCGATCGACGTGGTGCCAACAAGCACGGGCTGGCCTTTGGCGTGGCGCGCCTCCACCTCGTCGGCCACGGCGGCGAATTTGGCCGCCTCGGTGCGGAAGATGTAATCGTCGCGATCCTTGCGGATGACGGGCTTGTTGGTGGGAATGGGAATGACGGGCAGCTTGTAGATCTGCCTGAATTCGCTGTCTTCGGTAAGCGCCGTGCCGGTCATGCCCGAAAGCTTGTCGTACAGGCGGAAGTAGTTCTGCAGCGTGATGGTGGCAAGCGTGTTGGATTCGGGTTTGATTTCCACGCCCTCTTTTGCCTCGACGGCCTGGTGCAGGCCCTCGGACCAGCGGCGGCCTTCCATGATGCGGCCGGTGAATTCGTCGACGATCTTCACTTCGCCGTCGGCTACTACGTAGTCGACGTCGCGCTTCATGGTGAACTGGGCCTTGAGGGCCTGCTTGAGGTGGTTGGCCAGGCGCCCCGAAATATCGCCGTACACCTCGAAGCCCAGGGCTTCTTCCACTTTGTCCAGGCCGCGCTCGGTGGCATAGATCGTGCGCTTCTTTTCGTCGTAGATGTAGTCTTCGCCGTCTTTGAGCATAGGCATGATCTTGGCGAAGCGGATGTAGTCGTCGGCCGCGGCGGCGCCCAGGCCGCTGATGATCAGCGGGGTGCGGGCCTCGTCGATCAGAATCGAGTCCACTTCGTCTACTACGGCGAACGCGTGGCCGCGCTGCACGCGGTCTTTCGCGGAAGACACCATGTTGTCGCGCAGGTAGTCGAAGCCGAATTCAGAATTGGTGCCGTAGGTGACGTCGGCGGCATAGGCCTCGCGACGCAGCAGCGGCGGCATGTTGTTCAGGATGACGCCCGTATTCATGCCCAGGAAGCGGTAGATGCGGCCGGTGTATTCGGCGTCGCGCTTGGCCAGGTAGTCGTTCACGGTGACGACGTGGGTGTTGTTGCCGTCGAGCGCGTTGAGGAAGCATGCGGCGGTGGATACGAGCGTCTTGCCCTCGCCCGTCTTCATTTCGGCGATGCAGCCGTCGTTGAGCGCCAGGCCGCCGATCAGCTGTACGTCATAGTGGCGCATGCCGGTGGTGCGTCGGCTGGCTTCGCGGATGAGCGAGAACGATTCGACGATCAGGTTCTTCTGCTTCTCGCCTGCAGAGGCGCGCTCGCGCAGCGAGTCGGCGAGCGAACGCAGTTCGGCGTCGGTCTTTTCCTGCAGCGCAGGTTCTGCGGCGTTGATGGCGTCCACAAGGCCCAGGTAGGGTTTGAGGAATTTGTCGTTGCCGAAGGTGAGGATCTTAGAGACGAATGCTGGCATGGATGCGCTTTCTCGCGAGGGTTTTGCGTTGATTCCGAAATATGCATTCTACGGCAGAAACGGCCTTTCATGTGCTTCGATGGGCATTCTGCACGAAAGAAGGACGCGCCTGCTGGCAGCAGCGCGCCGCAGGTCCGCCGCGCGGCCGCCTGCGGCGTGGAATAACGTTAGAATAGAGCGAGATGTGCTTTGAGCGCCTTGTCACGAAGGAGACCCTCGATGGATTTGACGATAGTCGTGCCCGTATATAATGCGGCGGCCTACCTGCCTGCCTGTCTGGAGCAGCTGCGCGATCAGGGGCTTGCCGAAAACGAATACGAAATCGTCCTGGTGGACGACGGCTCCGTCGACGATTCGCCGCGTCTGTGCGACGAATACGCCCGCGACCTCGCCTGCGTGCGCGCGGTGCATCAGGGCGAGAACCGCGGCGCCGGCGCGGCGCGCAACAGGGGCATCGAAGAGGCGCGCGGCGATTACCTGTACTTCTTCGACGCTGACGATTCGATCGAGGCAGGATGTCTTGCGCGGCTGGTCGGGCGCATGAAGGCCGACGATCTTGACGTGCTGTTCTTCGGGGCGCATGTCGTCTACGAGAGCGAGCGCGCCGAAGAGCAGCATCCGCAGGATGCCGATTATTTCCGCAGGATCACGCAGCCGGGCATACTTTCGGGCAAGGCGATGTTCGAGCACCAGGTGCGCGTGGGCGATTTCTGCGCCCAGCCGTGCGTGCAGGTGTGCAAGACGTCGTATGTGCGCGATAACGGCGTGCGCTTCGCTGAAGGCATCGTCAACGAAGACAACGAATTCGTGATCAGGTCCATGACGGCCGACGGCCGCTGCGCCATGGCGTCCGACCTGTGTTACGGCTACCTGGTGCGCGAGGGCTCGGTGACCACCGGCCAGAGCAAGGGAGTGGCCCGTCTGCGCGCCCATATGTATCTGTCCGATTTCTGCCGCGCCCGCGCCTACGCCGCCCGCGAGGCGGGAGAAGACGGTTTGTGCGAGGCGTTCAGCATGCTGGACGAGTGGTTCGTGGATTGCGCCGTGGAGGCGTGCGATGCCATGGCGGAAGGCTTTCCTTCTGCGCCGCTATGGCCCGATAACGTGTTGGCTGCCGCCGACCAGCGTGAATGCTACTGGCGCCTGTGGCAGCGCCAGAACATCATCAGGATTCAAGAGGGCGCGATCGGCGATCTTGACGCGAAACTGCAGGGCGTGCGCGCCGAGCTCGAGGAGTCGCGTCGCGAGACGGCGGCGCGCGAGGAGGAGCTGGGCAAGGCGTATGCCGATATAGAGGCCCTTCTCGGTTCCGCCTCGTTCAAGATCGGGCGTGCGATCACCGCGCTGCCGCGTGCCGTGCGAAACGCGCTGAAGCGCTAGGCTTGCGCCCGGCCTTACGCCTTGCCCGCGATGCGCTTGATCGCGCGCGGCAGGGCGCCCACGGCGCGGCCGGCCTTCCAGGTGGGGGAGGCCACCAGCTCTTCGGCCCGCGCATGCGCGGCGGCAAGCTCGGCCTCCAGGCGCGCGCAGCGTTCGCGCTCTCGTTCGAGTTCCTGCTCGGCTACGGATACGTCGCGTACGTATAGGCGGGTGGAAGCGCGGGGAGCTTCGGTCGCGTCGACCGTCTCGAAGAAGGTTTCGAAGGCGTCGAGCGCCCGTGCGCGCAGCGTTGCCGCCTGCGTGCGCACGCGCTGCGCTGCGTTTTCGTCGTGCATGAGCGCGTCGAACGCCGCGATCGCGGTTGCGGCGGAGCAATCGGGCTTCAGCAGGAACGGCCGTGCGTCCATGGCGTCGTAGAGCGCCTCCACCTTGTCGTTGTAATTGATGCCGACCGAGGGAACGCCCAGGGCGTTCGACACGATCGAACAGTGCAGGCGCATGGCCACGGATGCCTGCGCCTGCGAAAGCGCTGCTACGACGATGTCGAAATGGTCGGTCATGCCGAAAAACAGCGCCGCTTCGGCATGGCGCATCTTGCTCGCGATGCGTTCGTGCACCGAGCGGTCTTCGGGCGCGAAATCCAGAAACACGGTGCGCCAGCCTTTCGTTTCGAAGGCGTGGTCGAACAGTGCCGCCATGGCGTCGGCCAGGCTTTCGTCGCAGGTGTGGTGGTCGCGAAACGATGCCGAAAGAAACGGTGCGCCGCCCAGGCCCGATTCGCCTTTCCAGCGTTCCCACGCCTCGCAGCGTTCGGGTCGTTCGATCGAAAAGGCCAGGTCGGCTTTCACCTGGATAAGCGAGGGGTCGACGCCCGCGTTTTCGAGCAGCTGCGCGGTGTGTTCGTCGCGCGGCAGGTACAAGGGCTTGGTGAGCGACGCCATTTCCACCAGTTTGCATGCGTCGGCGTTTGAAAGCGGGCCTGCGCCCACGCCCAGAAACACCGCGGGCACGTTTTGCTGGTAGGCCATCAGACAGCATGCCGTTTGCCCGGCAATTTCGGAATGAGGGTTGAGATAGAGGTCGATCGGGCCCGCGGTCCAGTCTTTGAAGGGCTCGTCGAACATGATGCCCGCCATGAACACGAGCGCCGATGCGCCCGCCAGCTGGGCGAATGTTTCGGCCTTCATGGGCGGGGTGACGGATGCCACGCCATGGCGCGCGATCGTGCGGTCGGGCACGTGGCCGATGGCGGACACGTAGGAGCCGGGATAGCGCTTGCGCACGTTGGTCGCGATCAGCGAGAAGATCAGCTCGTCGCCGAAGTTGTCGGGTCCCACGTAGCCGAACACCACTACGTGGCGGATCGGTTCGTCCTGGCCTTTGCCCGAGCGTTCGCAGGCTGCCAGGATGCTTTCGACCGAATCGTGCGCGTCGGCCACGCAGGCGGGGTCGAACGTTTCCAGAAACGGCGCGGCGGCGGCGCGGTCCAGGTTGCCCTGCGCGTCGAAGACGCCGGGAACCACGGCGGGGTCGAGTAGTTCGACGCCGTGTCCGAGGGCTTTGAGTTCCAGATAGGTCTGCGCCGCGGCATCGCCCGCCAAAAAGCGCGCGTGCCCCACGAGTGCGATTCGGTAATACGCCATGATGGCCGCCTTTGCAGTGTTTTCGGGTAAGCGTTGGTGCATCATAGCACGGCGCCGCCGAGCCTTCGGACCGGCGGCGTCGTGCGTCGTGCGTCGTGTCGCGCACGGCGCACGACAAGGGCTTCGCTAGATCAGGCCGCCTTCCATGGCGTTCATCATCACCTGGGCCATCTGGGCGCGGGTGATGGGCGCTTGCGGCAGAAGGCGCTTGCCTGCCGTGCCGTCGACGCCGTTGATCACGCCTTCGTCGGTCGCCCAGACCATGGCGTCGCGGGCCCAGTCGCTCGTCGCGTCGTGGTCGGGCAGGGCCGTGAAGGCTCTCGGGTCGGCGGCGGCCGTGTCGGCCTTTGCGGCGCGCGCCATCACGGTCGCCAGCTGCTCGCGCGAAAGCTTGGCGGCTACGCCGAATGCGTCGGAGCCTTTGAAGCCTTCCATCATGCCGGTGGCCACGGCCCAGTTCACGGCGGGAGCGTACCACTGGTCTTGGTCGACGTCGTCCAACGGGGCGGGGTCGTGCTGCGCGCCGTTGCCGAAGCGGTTATACAGGATTTGCGCGGCTTGGGCTCGGGTGAGGCCGTCGTTCGGGTGGAAGGCTCCGTCGTAGCCGTTCATGATGCCGTGGTCGCCTGCGTAGTTCGCGGCCTTGAAGAACCAGTCGTTTGGCGCCACGTCGGAAAACGCCGAGCGGTGCGCCGCAAGGTAATCGATGGCGCCCGCCGCATCGAGGGCGCCGTGGCTGCCGCTTCCCTGCGCGCGGTCGGCGTCTGAGCCGCTTACGGGCGCGGCCGACGCATAGAGCGCGGCCTTCGCCTCGTCGACGCTCGCGTCGGGCTCTGCGGCGAACATGAGGGCGAAGGCTCCCGAGACGATCGGCGCGGCGAGCGAGGTGCCCGAGGCCGTGGTGAATCCCTCGACATCGCCGTTCAAGCCGGCGCGCGGCGCGGTAATCGCCTTGCCGGGCGCGCTGATGTCTTTGTATTCGTTGTAATCGGACCAGGACAGGTCGGTGCCGTCGCTATCGAGCGCGGTGACCGCCACGCAGGCGTCGAAATCGGCGGGATAGATCGGCCTGGTGTTGGGCTTGGATACTTTGTCGCCGTTGCCGCCCGCGCACACCGTGACGATGCCGCTATCCCGAGCGTCCGCGATGGCGTTTTCGAGCGCGCGGTCGTTCAGGGTGGAGCCGTAGGCGCCCAGGCTCAGGTTGATCACGCGCACGTTCGCCTTGCCGCTGCGGGCCAGCTCGGTGACGTATTCGTATGCCGATAGCAGCGACTTCGTGGTGATTTTGGGCTTGGCCGCGTTGTCGTCGCATACCTTCACGGGCACGATCGAGGCATTGAACGACGCGCCCGCCATGCCGAAGCCGTTGTCGGCGACGGCCGCCGTCACGCCTGCCACCATGGTGCCGTGGCCTCCGTTGAAGGCGTTCTGCCCCTCGGCGTAGAGCGGCTCGCCTTCGAAGGCGTCCCAGCCGTATTGGGTGAGCACGTTGCCCGCCAGGTCGGCGTGATCGGCCATGACGCCCGTGTCGAGCACGGCGATGGCCACCTCGCCTTCGGTTCGCGCTTGGTTCCAGGCGTCGTCGAAGTCGGCGCTGTAGAGCCAGTACTGGTTGCGCGGCTCGCCAGGATCGGATATCTGCGCGAAGGGGTCGTTCGCGGCGATCGCGGCCAGCACGGCGGCGTCGTCGGGCACCAGCCCCGATTCCGCGTTTGCGTTTCCGGCGGGGTCGATCAGGCGGTAGACGTAGTTGGGCTGGGCGCTTTCGACGCCTTCGAGCACGGCGGCCGCGGCTGCGGCATCATGCGCGCTCTGGCCCGCGGCGGGGGCGGCTTCGATGACTGTGGAGCCGTTTGCTGCGGCGAAGCGGCCGGTTTCCTGCATGCCGAGCTGCTTCAGGCCGTCGGCCACGGCGTCGGTCGCGTCGTCGGCGGAAAGGGTGTGCGTCGCGTCGTCGGCTGCGAACACGAGCACGCCGTCGGCTTCGGGCTCGGCTTCGGCGGGTGCCGCCGCAGGGCCTGCTGCGTCGTGCGCGGCGGGGACGGCGTATCCGGGAGCCGCCGGCAGGCCGAGGCTCGCGAAGACGAGCGCGCTCGAAACAAGCACGGCGCCCGCGCCGTTCGTCATGGCGCGGCGCTTGGTTGCGTCGATGGTTGTGATGATTCGCATGGCTTTCCTCCGTCCGAGATGATTGCTGTATTGTATACCCGCAAGAATTCGATCGCGCCTCGTCGCGGGCGCTCAGACGGGCGGCGGCGCGCCGGCGCGGCTGCAAGGAGGCGATTTATGGACTGGGCGCAGGGTTTCGCGCGAACGGTTGTGGTGACGGGCGGTGCCGGCTTCATCGGGTCGAACTTCGTCCGGCTTATGCTGGCCCGACGTCCCGATGTGCGCGTGGTGAACGTCGACGCGCTTACGTACGCGGGATGCGCCGACAACCTGGCCGACGTGCAGGATGACCCGCGATACGTGTTCGTGCGGGCCGATGTGCGCGACCGTGCGGCCATGGCGCGGGTGTTCGCGCGCTACGCGCCCGATGCGGCGGTGCATTTCGCGGCGGAATCGCATGTGGACCGCTCGATCGAAAACCCCCTGCTGTTCCACGACGTCAACGCCGGCGGCACCGTGGCGCTGCTCGAGGCGGCGCGCGATGCCTGGGCGTGCGGCGACGGCTTTCGCGAGGGATGCCTGTTCGTGCACGTGTCTACCGACGAAGTGTACGGCGACCTGCCGCTCGATTCCCGTGAAGACGACGCGTTTCGCGAGGGCGCGCCGCTGTGCCCGCGTTCCCCTTATGCCGCGTCGAAGGCGGCGGCCGAGATGTTCGTGCGTGCCTATGGGTCGACTTACGGCCTGCCTGCCGCGGTGGTGCGCTGCTCGAACAACTACGGTCCGCGTCAACACGAAGAGAAGCTCATCCCCAAGACGATCGCGTGCGCATGCGCGGGATTGCCTGTGCCGCTGTACGGAAGCGGGCTGAACGTGCGCGACTGGCTGTATGTGGAGGACTGCTGCGGTGGCGTTTTGGCGGCGCTCGAGAAGGGGAGGCCCGGGCAGGCGTACAACCTGGGCGGCGGCTGCGCGCTGCCGAACGTGCGTCTGATCGAGGCGGTGCGCTCGGCGCTGGCCGATGCGGGGTTCGATCGAGCGGCGGCGTTCGTGGTCGAGCACGTGGCCGATCGCAAGGGCCACGACCGCCGTTACGCTATGAATTGCGAAAAGGCGGCCGCCGAGCTGGGATGGCGCCCGACCACGCCTTTCGACGAAGGCATGCGCGCGACGGTCGCGTGGTATCTGGACCGCGCGGGCATCGTCTAGGCCGCGCGCGATCATATGCGGATACGGAAAGGGTCTGCGCAGCGCTGCTGTGCAGACCCTTGCGTTTCGGGGCGGCGTGCTATTTGGACGAGGCGTAGCTGTCGTCGACGGTGATCTTGCAGATCGCGTCGGAGCGGTGCTCTTTGACGATCGCCGCCATCTGCTCGGTCAGTTCGTCATCGGAAAGGGCCAGGTCGGCGGGGCGCAGCACGTCAAAGATCACGTTGGTGTGCGTGGGTCCGGGCACGATGCGCAGGTCGTGGATGGTCAGGCGCGCATCGATGCGGCGGATGTTTTCGGCGATCCAGCGGCGCAGGTCTCCCACGGTCGAATCGGACGTGACGATGGGGTCGTAGTGCAGCACCAGCAGCAGGTTCTCTTCGGTGCGGAAGGCCTCTTCGATGTTGTCGATCACGTCGTGGCTTTTCAGCGGGTCCATTTCGGCGGCCATCTCCACGTGCGCGCTCGCGAAGCGGCGACCCGGGCCGTAGTCGTGCACGATCAGGTCGTGCGTGTCCAAGACGCCCGGATAGCTGACGATCTTGTCGTAGATGTGCTTGACGAAAGCGGGGTCGGGCGCCTTGCCCAGCAGCGGGTCCACCGTGTCGCGCACCAGATCGATGCCGCTTACCACGATGAACGCGCCCACGGCCAGGCCCGCCCAGCCGTCCAGGTTCACGCCGCCGAATTCGGCGATCAGCGTGCAGGCCAGCACGGCCGCGGTGGCGATCACGTCGTTGCGCGAATCGGCCGCGGTTGCCATGAGCGTGTTCGACGAGATGCGCGTGCCGAGGCTTTTATTGAATGCGGCCATCCAGACCTTCACGACGATGGACATGGCCAGCACGGCCACGAGCGCGATGCTGAATTCGACGGGTTCGGGATGGATAATCTTGTCGAACGACGAGCGCACCAGCTCGACGCCGATGACCAGGATGAGCACGGCCACGGCCAGGCCCGACAGGTATTCGAAGCGGCCGTGGCCGTAGGGATGCTCGGCATCGGGCGGTTTGCTCGCCAGCTTGAAGCCCAGCAGGCTGATGATGTTGCTCGATGCGTCGGAGAGGTTGTTGAGCGCGTCGGCCACGATGGCGACCGAGCCGGCCGCCGCGCCCACGGCGCCCTTCGCTGCGCAAAGCACCGTGTTGCATGCGATGCAGACGATGCTCGCGAACGTGCCGTAGGCGGTGCGCACCGCGGGGTTTTCGGTATCGTCGGCGTTTTTCACGAAACGCCGGATGAGCCATTCGAACATGCTCGCCATTCTCCTCTTCGGTTTTCTATTCGTCGCGCTGGGGCTTCGAGGTCAGGTGCCACCCGTTGCAATGCGGGCAGCGATAGCTGTGCAGCCCCCGTGTTCCGTGCTCGGTGCAGGCGACGATGGCCTCTTCGGCTTCGGCGCGGCTGCGGTAGCGGTTCTTCGATTCGCAGGCCTTGCGGCGCACGGCGGCGTCGTGTTCGAGGTCTTGGACGCGGCGGCGTTCCTCTTCGCGGGCGAACACGTCGTCCATGCTTCCGAGGCCTGCTTTGAATGCGGCCGTCTGCTTTGCCAGAGCCGAACGTTTCTTGCTGGTCATGGCAACCCCTTTCGCGATGCGGCTTAACGTGGGCCTTATGATAGCAGCGCCGCGCGCGGGGCGCTTGGGCGGCATCGTGCGTGTCGGGTTCGCGCCGAGATGCGGCTCGGTTTCTGCCGGGTCGGCGCCGAATCAGGGACGGGTTCGTGTCGGAATGCGGCCGGGTTCGATCCGGAAATGCGCCGGATGCGCGCCGGAATCAGGCTTGGGTTCAGCGGGGCTTCACCATGGAAAGCGATATCTTGCCGCGCTCCTTGTCTATCTTTTCCACCCAGACGGTCACCGTGTCGCCCACGGCCACCACGTCGGTCGGGTGTTTGACGAAACGCTCCGACAGCTTGGAGATGTGCACCAGGCCGTCCTGCTTCACCCCGATGTCCACGAACGCGCCGAAGTCGACCACGTTGCGCACCGTGCCCGTCAGTTCCATGCCGCAGGATAGATCGTCGAAATCGCGCACGGAGGTGCTGAACACCGTTTCGGGTGCGTCTTCGCGCGGGTCGCGTCCCGGCTTTTCCAGCTCGGCCACGATGTCGCGCAGGGTGGGGAGGCCGCATCCCAGCTCGGATGCCAGGGCTTCGATCCCGCCTACGCGCGCGCCGATTCCCTTGATGCCCCCGCGTTCCAGCTCGGCCGCCTTCACGCCCGCGCGCTCGAGCAGCGCCCGGGCGATCGGGTAGCTTTCGGGGTGGACGCTCGTGGCGTCCAACGGGTTGTCGCCGCCTGCGATGCGCAAAAAGCCCGCGCAGTTCAGGTACGCCTTCGGCCCCAGGCGCGCGACCTTCTTCAGCTGCCTGCGGTCGGTGAACGCGCCGTGCTCTTCGCGGTAGGCCACGATGTTTTTGGCAAGGGCGGGCGTGATGCCCGACACGTATCCCAGCAGGCTGGCGCTCGCGGTGTTGAGGTCGACGCCTACGCGGTTGACGGTGCGCTCTACCACGTCCGCCAGCGCGCGGCCCAGTTCTGCCTGGTCCAGGTCGTGCTGGTATTGGCCCACGCCGATCGACTGCACGGGAATCTTCACCAGCTCGGCCAAGGGGTCTTGCAGGCGGCGGCCCAGGCTCATGGCGCCGCGCGTGGTGACGTCCAGGTCGGGGTATTCCTCGCTTGCGAGCTTCGATGCCGAATACACCGACGCGCCCGCTTCGTTGACGATCGTGTAGCGCAGCTCGGCCGGCGATTCGGCGATGAACTGCGACACGACCTCTTCGGTCTCGCGGCTCGCGGTGCCGTTGCCGATGACGATGGTGTTGATGCGGTGGCGCTTCACCATGCGCTCGAGGGTGCGCTTGGTGCCTTCCACATCGCGCCGCGGCGGGGTGGGATAGACCGTGCCGTGATCGAGCAGTGCGCCGAATTCGTCGAGCACCGCCATCTTGCAGCCGGTGCGATAGCCGGGGTCCAATGCGATGATGCGCGCGCCTTTCACGGGCCGCTGCGACAGCAGGCTCTCGGTGTTTTTCGCGAACACGGCGATGGCGTCGGTCTGGGCACGCTCGGTGAGCTCGCTTCGCAGCTCGCGCTCGAGCGACGGGGCCATGAGACGCTTGTAGCCGTCCGCGATCGCGGCGTCGAGGCTTTCGGCGAAGGGCCCGCGGCGGCGCACGATGCGCCTGCCCAGCATGTCGATCGCGGCATCGGAATCGGTGCGCACGCGTACGCGCAGCTTGCCTTCCTTATCGCCGCGGTCGATGGCCAGCACGCGGTGGTTCGGGATGCGGCGCGCTGGTTCGGAGAAGTCGCAATAGGTTTCGTAGGGGGACTTCTCGGACGCGTCGGTCGCCACGGTTTCGAGCTGGGCGGTCTTATGCGTGAAGGCGCGCAGGGCCGCAGTGTGCTCGGGGTCGTCGGCGATCGTTTCGGCCACGATGTCGCACGCGCCCCGAAGCGCCGCTTCGGCGTCGGGGTAGCCGTCCTTGGCGTTCACGTAGCCGGAGGCGGCGTCCAGCGCGCTTTTCACGCCCGTCGCCTGCGCCATGACGAGGTTCGCTAAAGGCTCCAGCCCCGCGGCGCGCGCCTTCGATGCCCGCGTCGCGCGCTTCTTCTTGAACGGTTTGTACAGGTCTTCGACGCGCTGCATGACCGTGGCCGCCTCGATCGCGGCGCGAAGGTCGGCCGTCAGCTTGCCCTGCTCGTCGATCGCGGCGATCGTTTCAGCCTTGCGTGCCTCGAGATTGCGCAGGTAGGCCAGGCGTTCGTCGAAGGCGCGCAGGGTCGCGTCATCCATGCCGCCCGTGGCCTCTTTGCGATAGCGTGCGATGAAGGGGATGGTGTTGCCGTCGTCGATCAGTTTCATGACGGCTTCGGCTTGCGCGGGCGATATGCCGAGCTCGCGAGCCAAGGTTTCGATGATGTGCGGCATAGATGCTCCGATGGGTCGGTCGCGGCGGGCCGCGCTTCGGGCGTCCGTCCGCGGAAACGGTTCAAGGTCGTCCGAGCATTCTAACGCCGCCGTGCGCCGCATGGCCGCCGTGCGCGAAAAGCCCTTAAAGAGGAAAGGCCCGCATAGGCGGGCCTTTCCTAGGAGGGGTGCGCGCGGCCGTAGGGGTCGCGGTCGTGCGTCGAGGCGGGGCGTTACGCCTGCGCGCCGGTGATGCCGACGTTCGGACGGTTGACGTATTCGCCTTCGTCGGGGGTTTCGCTGCCGGGGTCGCTCGGCAGGTCGGCTACGGTTTCCAGGCGGATTTCGACGATATTGCGTGCGAAGTACTTCGCGGCGGTCGAATCGATCCACAGCTGATTGGTGCCGCCGACCGACTCGCTCAACGCTTCGTCGTTGATCTGGCTGGCCACGACGGCCTGGCGCTGCATCACATAGGCCAGCGGAAGCTTGATCACGTGGCCGTCTTCGGACACGAGCGTGACCACGTTGACGCCTTCGTCGGGCGCGGCCTTCTCGATGATGGAGGCCAGGGGCACGCCTGCGACCTTGGCGTTGATGGCGGCCAGGCCGCCTACGCCGTTGGAGGCGCAGGAGCAGCCCATGACGGTGTTGGCCTGCTCGTCGCTTTCTAACTCGGCCAGGGTGGCGGAGTATTCGTTGGCGACGTCGCCTGTCACCGAGATGGTCCAATCGCCCGGGGAGGCGATGGTGAGTTCGGAGGCTGCATAGCACAGGGCTGCGGCGCCGC
>JARIED010000018.1 GCA_029266945.1 Slackia sp.
AATCGGTCCTCGACGACGTGGTCGGCTTGGGGCCGGTGCGCAAGAAGGCGCTGCTTGCGGCCATGGGGGGTTTTCGCAAACTCTGCGAGGCGAGCCTCGAAGACATCGTCGCCGCGCAGGCGGTGCCGGTCGAAGTGGCCGAAGAGGTCTACGCGGTGCTCTCGCAGTATAATGAACGACGGCTCCGTTCGGAGCGAAGCGTGTAGTCCGCCGGCCCGAGGGGAGGGCGCGGCGTTTAGGAAAGAGGGTGTCCATGGGGTTCGAAACCGCTGCATACGAGGGCGAGAACGCCAACGATTTCGTCATCGTCACGGGCATGAGCGGCGCCGGTCGCACGGAGGCCATGCACGCCTTCGAAGACCTGGGATATTTCTGCATCGACAACCTTCCGGCGAATCTGATCCCGCAGCTGCTCAGCACGGCGCGCGGTGCCTGCGAGAAGGCACGCAAGCTCGCCGTGGTCTGCGACGCGCGCAACAAGGACTTCTTCGCCGACCTGAAAGGCGAGCTGGAGCGCCTGTCTTCGTCGGGCGTGTCCTATCGCGTGGTCTTTCTCGACGCGGACGATGACAAGCTGGTGGCGCGCTATAAGGCGAGCCGTCGCCGCCATCCCATGTGCGAGGAGGGCATGACCATCGCCCAGGGCATCGCCGCCGAGCGCGCGCTGCTGTTCTCGCTGCGCAACATGGCCCACGACGTGATCGACACGAGCGAGCTTTTGCCCATGCAGCTGCGCACGAAGATCCGCGACCTGTTTGCGGGCGTCGACGAGCGCGAGGGCCTGGCCGTCACCGTCTATTCCTTCGGCTTCAAGCACGGCGCGCCGCTCGACGCCGACATCGTGATGGACGTGCGCTTCCTGCCCAATCCCTATTACGATCCCGCCCTGCGTCCGCTTACCGGCCTCGACGCCCCCGTGCGCGATTTCGTGATATATCGCGACGAAACGGTCGAATTCCTGAAGCGCTGGCGCGACCTGCTCGACGTGGTAATGCCTGGCTATGTGAAGGAAGGCAAGCAGCAGCTGGCCATCGCCGTGGGATGCACGGGCGGCCAGCATCGCAGCGTCGCGCTGGCGGAAAGCACGGGCGATTACCTGAAGACCCGCGGCTACCGCGTCAGCGTGACCCACCGAGACCTCGCGCTCGCCGAGTCGGTGCGCTCTGCGCTCGACGGAAAGGCCGAGTAGCCATGGCCGAATTCATTCCGCGCGACGTGCCGTTCGCCTACGACCCGGCGGCGACGGCCGCTTTCGCGCGTCTGCGTTCGGAGGTGGGCGACGATGTTCTGCACGACACGGCAGCCCCCGTGAAAGCGGTCGTGATCGGCGGCGGAACGGGCGCTCCCGTTTCGATCCGCACGTTGCTTTCGCTCGAGGCCGAGGTGTCCGCGGTCGTGGCCATGGCCGACGACGGCGGATCGACCGGCATTCTGCGCGAAGAGGCGGGCGTGCTGCCTCCGGGCGACATCCGCAAATGCCTGGCCGCCATGGCGGCCGATGCCTCCGACCCGCTGACGCGCGCGTTTAAATATCGCTTCTCGTTCGCGCGCAACCACACGCTGGGCAACTTGATGCTGTCGGCCCTCGAAGACGCCACGGGGTCTTTTCCCGAGGCCATCGCCATCTGCGAGCGTCTGCTGGGCGCGCGCGGGCACGTGTATCCTTCGACGCTTGACAAAGTGCGCCTCGTCGCCGAGACGTGCGACGGCATGCTGCTGGAAGGGCAGGCCAAGGCGGGCAAGTCCACGACGGCGCTGCACCGCGTGCGGCTCGAGTCCGATACGCCGGTGCGTGCGTACGGCCCCGCGCTCGATGCGATCCGCTCGGCCGACCTGATCGTGCTTGGCCCGGGTTCGCTGTTCACGTCGATCATCCCCAACCTTTTGGTGCCGGGCGTCATCGATGCGATCAGGGAATCCGACGGAGTGGTGGCGTTCGTCTGCTCGCTGGCCGACATGCAGGGCGAGACCTGGGGGCTTTCGGCGCGCGAGCACTTCGAGGCTTTGGCCCGTCACGGCATGGACGGCCTGGTCGATTACGTGCTGGTGCACAGCCCCGTGGCGCTGCGCCCCGCGAATCGGGCGGACCGCATGGCCCGCGCCGTCTGCGGCGACGTGTCGCAGGACTCGGCGCCCGCCGCGCCCGCCTCCGATGTCATCCGTCCGGTGCGGATCACCTACGAGGACGCCTTCGCCATACAGCAGGCGGGCCCCGTGGTGCTCGTTCGCAACCTCGTCGATCCCTTGAGGCCCACGTGGCATGACGCGTCCGCGCTGCGAGACGCCATGCGCACCGTGATCCGCCTTTCCCGTCTGCGTTTGAGAAAGTAAGGTTCCATGTCGTTTACCGCCGATGTCAAAGACGAGCTCACGCGCGTCGCTCCCGGTTGCAGCCATTGCGATAAGGCGACTCTTGCGGCCCTCATCCGCATCGAGGGCACGCTGTTCTTCTCGGGCCCGGGACGCTACCGTCTCGAAGTGGCCACCGAAATAAGCTCGGTGGCGCGCCTGATCATCAAGTCGCTCCATCAGACCTATGCGCTCAAGACCGAGCTCACGGTGCGCCGCAGCGTGCTGCACAAGACGCCGAACTACCTGATCGTGGTCCCGTCCCAGCCCGGCATGGAGGAGGCCCTGCACGACCTAGGCGTCCTGGGCGATGCGGGCTTGGAGATGGGCATCCATGCCCATCTGATCGAAAAGCCCTGCTGCGAGGCGGCGTATCTGCGCGGTGCGTTTCTGGGCAGCGGCTTCATCGCCGAGCCGCGCGGCGATTTCCACTTCGAGATCACGGTCGAAAACGAAGGCCTGGCCGAAGGCCTCGTCGCGCTGATGACCGAGCGCGGAATCAAGGCTCGCATCCTGCACCGCCGCAACTCGTATATCGTGTATCTGAAAAGCGGCACCGCCATCTCCGAATTTCTCGCGTTCGTCGGCGCGCACCAGAGCGCGCTTGCCATGGAGAACGAGCGCGTGCGCAAAAGCGTGCGCAACGACATCAACCGCAAGGTCAATGCCGAGCTCGCCAACCAGGCGAAAAGCGCCGAGGCGGCGATCGACCAGATCGTGAGCATCCGCAAGCTGGCCGAAAGCGGCAAGATGGCCGACTTGCCGCCGGGATTGCAGGAGTTCGTGCGCCTGCGTCTGCGCTATCCCGACGCGAGCCTCAAAGAGCTTGGCGAGCGCGCGAATCCGCCGCTGTCGAAGTCGGCGGTGTATCACCGCGTGCGCAGGCTCGAAGACCTTGCGAAGAACCTGTGATCGAGGGCGCCCCCGGGCGCCCTTTTCTTATGGCCGGGAAAAGAAGCCGCGCGCGACGCGTCTCCGGGATGCCGGGCCTGAGGCGCCTCGTGCTTTCCGTTCCCTATTCCTTTCGGCCTTTGCCCTGCCGGCCAATATTCCTCCTCTTGAATATTCATGCTAAAATCCTCCTCATTTCGTCGCTTTAGTCAGAAGGAGTGATTTATGGCCGATACGACTTCCGTGAAGCCTGCGGGCGGGGAGCAGAAGCGCGAGCACTTCGCGTCCCGCCTGGGCTTCATCCTCGTGGCCGCAGGCTGTGCCATCGGATTGGGCAACGTGTGGCGTTTCCCGTACATCGCGGGCGAATACGGCGGCGGCGCCTTCGTGCTGCTGTACCTGATCTTCCTGGTCATCCTGGGCTTGCCCGTCATGGTGATGGAGTTCGCCGTGGGTCGCGCCAGCCAGAAAAGCTGCGCGCAGGCGTTCGATATCCTGGAACCCAAGCGCCGCTTCCATTGGTTCTCCTGGTGGGGATACATCGGTTGCATGATCTTGATGATGTTCTACACCACGGTCGCTGGCTGGATGCTGGCCTACGTGCCCAAGATGGCGTCGGGCATGTTCGACGCCGGCACGGCCGAGGTCACGGGCGCGGCGTTCTCGTCGATGCTCGCGAATCCCTCCGAGCTTCTGGGCTGGATGCTCGCCGCCGTGGTCATTGGCTTCCTCGTGTGCAGCCTCGGCCTGCAGAAGGGCGTCGAGCGCATCACGAAGTGGATGATGGCCATCCTGTTCGTCGCCATGATCGCGCTCTGCATCCGCTCGGTCACGCTTCCCGGCGCCGCCGAGGGCCTGGAGTTCTATCTGGTCCCTGATTTCAGCCGCATGTTCGCAGGCGGTTGGGCCACGTTCGGCGAAGCGGTCTATGCGGCCATGGGCCAGGCGTTCTTCTCGCTTTCGCTCGGCATCGCCGCGATGGAGATCTTCGGTTCGAAGATCGGCCGCGAGCGCAGTCTGACGGGCGAGGCCGTCAACGTCACGCTGCTCAACACGCTCGTCGCCATCCTGGCCGGCCTCATCATCTTCCCGGCCTGCTTCGCGTATAACGTGACGCCCGACTCCGGCCCCTCGCTCGTGTTCGTCACGCTGCCCGTGGTGTTCGGCCAGATGCCGCTCGGCAACGTCTGGGGTGCGCTGTTCTTCGTGTTCATGAGCTTCGCGGCGCTGTCCACCGTCATCGCCGTGTTCGAGAACCTGATCAGCTTCACCATGGACAAGTGGGCCATCGACCGCAAGCGCGCGGTGGCGATCAACGCCGTGCTCGTGGTGGTTCTAAGCCTGCCGTGCGTGTTCGGCTTCAACGTGCTTTCGGGCGTGGCCGTTCCGGGCATCGGCGACATCCAGTCGATCGAGGACTTCATCGTGTCCAACAACATGCTGCCGCTCGGCGCGCTGATCTTCGTGCTGTTCTGCACGCAGCGCTTCGGCTGGGGCTGGAAGAACTTCCTCGCCGAGGCCGATGCGGGCGAGGGCATGAAATTCCCCGCATGGAGCCGCCTGTGGGTGAAGTGGGGCATTCCCGTGCTGATCGTGATCATCTTCATCATGGGCTATGCGCCGAAGGTCGCGCTCTGGCTGGGCTTGTAGCACTCGTTCGAAATCGCATACGAGAGATTCGAGGCGGCGCCGCATGGTCGGCGCCGCCTCGTCATATACGGGGGCGGCGCTTGCGTCGTCCCCGCGGCGTTTCGTCGCAGGGCGCGTGCGCTGTGGCATAATCGTAAGTCCGACGAAAGGGGATTCATGGCGATCGACGATGGCGAAAAGAAGAAGGCGGCATCGACCACGAAGCGCACGCTTCACTACTACTGGCAGGTCACGCGCAAGCATTTCGGCCTGTTCTCGCTGCTCATGGTTTCGACGTTTCTCTTCGTCGCGCTGCTTTCGTACGGCAATCCGTATGTGATGAGTCTGGTGGTCGACAAGGTGAGCGCGGGGCCCGTGCCTCCCGACCGGGTGTTTTTCGAGTTCGGCCCCTTTATTTTCGCGCTGATCGCGATCAACGTGTTCGGCCAGGCCGCCAGCAAGCTGCAGGATTACGCCATGTACAAGCTGCAGATCGCGGCGTCCTACGACCTTGCCACGATGAGCTTCGACGCGCTGTGCAACCAGTCGATGAGCTTTCATTCCAATCGCTTCGGCGGCACGCTGGTCAGCCAGACCGCGAAGTTCATGAGCGCCTATCAGCTGCTGCTCGAAACGATCGCCTTCCCGTTTTTGCCGGTGGCCTGCTCGATCATCTTCACCTGCGCCATCCTGGCGCCGCGCGTGCCGGTGTACGTGGCGATCCTCATGGCGCTGCTCACGCTGTATGCCTGCGTTTCCTACTATATGTACAAGCGCATCCTGCACCTTAACGAGCAGGCCGCGGGCGCGCAGAACCACCTGTCGGGCGAACTGTCCGATTCGGTGGCCAATATCCTGGCCGTGAAGACCTACGGGCGCGAAGACTACGAGCGCAGCCTGTTCGATGCAGCGAACAAAGACGTGGTGGCGCGCGATTCGAAGCGCATGCAGGCGTCGCTTACGCGCGGCATCATCACGGCCTGCATCGCGGTGACGATCATGGCGGCGGTGTCGGTGTTCATCGCCGGCGGCAACGCGTGGTACGGCATCACGCCCGGCACGCTCGTGATGATGTTCACCTACACCTACACGGTGACCAATCAGTTCAATTTCATCAATAACGGCCTGCAGCGCTTCAACCGCGCTTTCGGCGACGCGTCCGGCATGACGGCGGCGCTCGACGAGCCGCGCCTGGTGGCCGATTCGCCTGACGCGTTCGACCTCGAAGTGAGCGAGGGCTCGATCGATTTCTCGGGCATCGGCTTCGATTACGACGACGGCGGCGGCGTCAAGACCCGCGTCTTCGACGGCTTCGACCTTCATATTCCCGCAGGCCAGCGCGTCGGGTTGGTGGGGGCGAGCGGAGCGGGCAAGACCACGCTCACCAAGCTCCTGCTGCGCTTGTCCGACATCCAGGAGGGCAGGATCGAAATCGACGGCCAGAACATCGCCGACGCCACGCAGCAATCGCTGCGCCGCCAGATCGCCTACGTGCCGCAGGAATCGCTGCTGTTCCATCGCAGCGTGGCCGAAAACATCGCCTACGGCAGGCCCGATGCCACGATGGAACAGATTCGCGAGGCCGCGCGCCGCGCCAACGCCCTCGAGTTCATCGAGCGGCTGCCGCAGGACTTCGACACCGTCACGGGCGAGCGCGGCGTGAAGCTTTCGGGCGGCCAGCGCCAGCGTATCGCCATCGCGCGCGCCATCTTGGCCGATTGTCCGATCCTCGTTTTGGACGAGGCGACGAGCGCCCTCGATTCCGAAAGCGAGAAGATGGTGCAAGACGCCCTTGCCGAGCTGATGCGCGGGCGCACGGCGGTGGTCGTGGCGCATCGCCTGTCCACGGTTGCGGGCCTCGATCGCATCGTGGTGCTCGACGGCGGCCGCGTCGTCGAGGACGGACCGCACGACGAGCTGATCGAGGCGGGCGGCGTGTACGCGGGGCTGTGGAACCGCCAGACGGGCGCGTATCTCGACTAGCCGTGCTTCTCGTCGCCGTCCGGGGTCCGGCAGGCGGCGTTCCGAGTTATGGCGTTTGAACGTGCTGCTCGGGCGCGATGGAGCGAAACGCGGTTAATTGGTACAATAAAGCGTTGATTATCGCGAAACAGGACGCTTCGGCCGCCGGGGCGCACGAAGCGTCCGGGGCATGAAAGCCCTTCTTACGAACGAAGCATCGGCCTCGGAGCGCCGATGTTTGTATAGCAACCATGTCGTCCGATATCAAAGGAGCATTACCGTTTTGAGCAACGAACATATCAACGGCGAGACCAACGCCGACACCCCTCAGAAGAACGCGGGCGAGCATTCCGAGACGCGTCGCGCATCCCGCGGCCAGAACCAGGGTCAGAGCCAGAACCAGGGCCGCTCGCAGTCGCGCGGCGGCCAGGCCAAGCCCGCCGCCGACGGCGCGGCTTCCGAGCAGCGCAGTCAGAATCGCCGTCGTCGCAACACGACGCGCCACAAGACCGTCTCGGTCGAGCACAAGCGTCCTCAGATCACGCCGGAAGACCAGATGGAGAAGGAAAGCTTCTCCAAGCCCCGCACGCGCAACGCCTCCAAGACCACGGGCGGCACGCGCCGTCGCGCGGGCGTGAAGAAGAATCCCGCCGCAAAGCTCAAGATCATCCCGCTGGGCGGCCTTGACGCCATCGGCAAGAACATGACCGTGTTCGAGTGCGGCGACGACATGCTGCTCGTCGACGCGGGCCTGATGTTTCCCGACGACGACCATCCCGGCATCGATTTGATCCTTCCCGACTACACCTACGTGCTCGAAAACGAGCATAAGCTGCGCGGCATCATCATCACCCACGGCCACGAGGACCACACGGGCTCGCTGCCGTACCTGATGAAGGACCTGTCCCGCAAGGTGCCGATCTACGGCACCAAGATGACGCTCGGCCTGATCGAGGGCAAGTTCAACGAGCATCGCGTGAAGGCCAGGCTCGCTGAAATCAAGGCGGGCGACGAAATCAAGCTGGGCGGCTTCATCGTCGACTTCTTCGCGGTGAACCACTCCATCCCGGGCGCTGTGGGCGTGTTCATGCAGTCCGCCGCAGGCAACGTCTTGCACACGGGCGACTTCAAGCTCGACCAGAGCCCCATCGACGGCGTCCACACCGATTTCGGCGCGCTGGCGCGTTTCTCCAAGATGGGCGTCGATCTGATGATGTCCGACTCCACGAACGCGCAGAATCCTAACTTCACGCCTTCCGAGGCCGAAGTGGGCCGTACGCTTCGCCAGATCATCGAGAACGCGAAGGGCCGCGTGATCATCGCCAGCTTCGCAAGCCATATCCATCGTTTGCAGCAGATCGCCGACGCCGCGGTGGCCAACGGCCGCAAGGTGGTCGTAACGGGCCGTTCCATGGTTCAGAACACCGACATCGCCCGCCGTCTGGGCTATCTGAAGATCCAGGACGTCGACCTGATCGACGCCTACGACCTCAAGGGCACGCCGCCCGAGAAGGTCGTCATCATGTGCACGGGCAGCCAGGGCGAGCCGCTGTCCGCCCTCGCGCGCATCGCCAACGGCGAGCATCGTACGATCCAGATCGACGAGGGCGACACGGTGATCATCTCGGCCACGCCCGTTCCCGGCAACGAGAAGGCCGTCACGCGCGTCGTCAACTCGCTCGCCAAGATCGGCTGCGAGGTCTACGACAAGCGCCGCGCCATGGTGCATGTGTCGGGCCACGCAGGCGCAGAAGAGCTCAAGCTGGTGCTTTCCATCGTGCAGCCGAAGCATTTCATGCCGGTGCACGGCGAGTCCACGCACCTGCGCGCCCATGCGCGCCTTGCCGAGGCCACGGGCGTCGACCCGCGCAACATCTTCCTGTGCGAGAACGGAGACACGCTCGAGCTGTCCGAGGCGGGAGTCCGCTTCGGCGAGCCGGTCGAAAGCGGCATCGTCTACGTCGACGGCCTGTCGGTGGGCGATACCTCGCGCGACGTCCTCGACGAGCGCCAGGCGCTTTCCAACTACGGCATCGCGACCATCGCGGCCGCGGTCGATGTGCGCAAGAAGCAGATCTCGGCCCCGGTGCGCGTGGAGATGCGCGGCATCACCGGCGGCGACGTCGCGCAGCTGCGCCGCGAGGCGGGCGAGACCGTGAAAGGCACGCTGCGCCGCGCGCTCGACAAGGGCACCAAGGGCAAAGACCTCGAGAAGGTCTGCCGCGACGCGCTGCTCTCGCTTCTGTGGGAGCGCACCAAGCAGCGTCCCATGGTGGTGTGCGCGATCATCGAGCTGTAGACTCGGTGCATATGCGGCGAAAACGCAGGTCAAACGCATGATAAACGCGGCATAAGGCAAGGAGTGCAGAAACGTGGCTCGCGGTTCCAAGACCACCGAATCACAATCGAAGAAGAAAAGCGATGCGGCCAAGGAGGGCCGCGTCGCTTTGAAAGACGCGCCCGCGAAGAGCAAAGGACGCCGTAAAGAGGCCGAGGCCGAAGCGCCCGAAAGCGCCGCTCCTCTCATTTTCGACGAACGCACCAAGCGCGACATCGCGGGCGTCGCCATCGCCGTCGCCGCCGTGGTCCTGTTCGTCACGGCCGTCTTTCCGCCTTCGGGATTCATCACCTCCGCCTTGGCCGAGGCCTTGCACGCCGCTTTGGGCGTGGGCGCCTATGTTCTGCCCGTTCTCTTGGCCGCGGTGGGGGCGTGCTTTCTCGTGCGCGGCGAGACCGATGCGCTCGCCGTGCGCATGAGCGTGGGATTCGCCATGCTGTTCGTGGCCTTCGAGGCCCTGATGGCGCTGTTCGTCCCGGGCGCCGATGCCGACACGTCGCTTCTGTTCGGCGCCGAGGCGCTGCGTTCGCACGGCGGCTATCTGGGCGCGGGCATCGCATGGGTGCTGCTCGAGCTGCTCGGCCGCGTGGTCGGCTCCATCGTCATGGTGGGCTTGGCCTTGGGCGGAGCGGTGGTCATCGGATTCTCCGTCTCGGGCGCTCTGCATACCGCCCATGACGCCCTGGCTTCCGTTAAGGAGCGCGTCGAGCGCCGCCGCGAACGCCGCGAGGCGGCCGCGGCCGAAGAAGGATCCGATGTGGTCGAAGCGCCGCCGTATCGCGTGGCGCAGGCTTCCGAGCCTCCTGCGCGCATCGTGCGCCGCCCCGATCCGATCCCCCGCGTTCCGCGCGACCTGTCCCGTCCCCGCCGCGCATCGCAATCCCTTTCCACCCAGGTCCTGGGCGCTCCACAGCCCGTCCAGGGCGGTCCGTCCACGACGTCGGTCGATATGTACTGGCCGTCCGATTACGCCTATGACGAAGCCCGCGCCATTGCCGACGAGGATCGCGCCATAGAGGCGAAGCGCACGAGGGTTCTCGGCGTGGAAGACCCGCTCGACGATCGCGGAATGGTGCCCGTGGCATCCGAGGCGGCGCCTGCGGCTCCGGCGTTCTTGCGCGCCGAGCGCCCGGCGTCCGTCGCGACCGAGCCCGAAGTCGAAGACATGCGCGAAGACGACGTGCCCGCGACGGCGACGCGCTCGCTTTCGGCACGCAAGGAAAAGCCCGCCAAGCACGCGCTTCCGTGGGAAGACCCCGAAGAAGACGATGCGCCGCATGCGGCATCGCCCGTGCTCGACGAGCCGAAATCGACGCCGCCCGCGCCCATGACGCGCAAGCTCGAGCGCGCCGCGGGCGCGCCCGACGCATCCGTTTCCGCCTCGGCCCGTTCGCTTAAAAAGCCCGCCGCCGCATCGCGTATCGCGGGCGGCGAGGGCGAGACGCGCGGAGGGTTCACGCTTCCCGCGTTCAGCCTGATCCGCCACAGCGAGCACGCGGCGGAAGCCGACGAGCGCGAGCTTTCGGCCACGGCGGCCGAACTGCAGGGAACGCTCGAGGACTTCAACATCATGGCCACGGTGGTGGGCTGGGTCGCAGGTCCCACGGTCACGTTGTTCAAGGTCGATTTGCCCAGCGGCGTGCGCGTGAGCAGGATCATGGCGCTGCAGGACGACATCGCGCTCGCGCTCGCGGCGCCCGGCGTGCGCATCTTCGCGCCGATTCCCGGCACCAACCACGTGGGCATCGAGGTTCCTAACAAGGTGCGTCAGAACGTGCTTCTGGGCGATGTGATCAAAGACGCCAAGGGCTCTCCGCTCGAGATGGCTATCGGCAAGGACGTCGAAGGCCACTCGATCGTCACCGACCTGGCCAAGATGCCCCATCTTCTGATCGGCGGCACCACGGGTTCGGGCAAATCGGTGGCAATCAACGCCATGATCATGTCGATCCTCATGCGCGCCACGCCCGACGAGGTGCGCTTCATCATGATCGATCCCAAGCGCGTCGAGTTCACGCCCTACAACGGCATCCCGCACCTTTACGTCCCGGTCGTCACTGAGAACAAGGAGGCGGCGAGCGCGCTGGCTTGGGGCGTGGCCGAGATGGAGCGCAGGCTCAAGGTCATGTCGAAGGCCGGCGTGCGCAACATCGCCCAGTACAACAAGAAGGTCGAGCAGGGCGCTTTCGACGACGAGGCCGACGAAGACGCCGAGCCCGCCAAGAAGATGCCCTATATCGTCATCATCATCGACGAGCTCGCCGACCTGATGATGAACGTGGGCAAGGAAGTGGAGCTCTCGATCAGCCGCATCGCCCAGCTCGCGCGCGCCGCGGGCATCCATATGATCGTGGCGACGCAGCGTCCGTCCACCAACGTGGTCACGGGCCTGATCAAGGCGAACATCACCAATCGCATCGCCTTCAACGTGGCTTCGGGCATCGACTCCCGCGTCATCCTCGATACGCCGGGCGCCGAGAACCTGATCGGCTTGGGCGACATGCTCTTCAGCAAGCCCGAATACGCCAAGCCGCAGCGTCTGCAGGGCTGCTTCGTTTCCGAAGAGGAAATCGAGGCCGTGGTGGCGCATCTCAAAGAGCAGGGCGAGCCCGAGTATCATCAAGAGATCCTGCAGACCAACGTCATCGGCCTGGGCTCGTCGATGCCCGACGGCTCGGGCGGCTCGTCTTTGTCGGACGACCCTCTGCTGTGGGAGGCGGCCGACATCGTGGTGGCGAGCGGCATGGGATCGACCTCGAACATCCAGCGGCGGTTGAGCGTGGGCTACTCGCGCGCCGGCCGTATAATGGATATGCTCGAAGAAAAGGGCATCGTCGGTCCTCCGAACGGCAGCAAGCCGCGCGAGGTCTTGGTCGATGCGATGGAACTTGAAACGCTCAAGGCATTCGAAGCTCGGGATGCCTCGGAAGGATTCTAAGGAGGAACGGCGTGGACGAAATGAACTTCGGCGACGTTTTGCGCCATGCGCGCGAACAGAGCGGCGAAGACCTCGTGTCGGTCGCCCGACGCATCCGCATACGCCCCGATATCCTCGAACGCATCGAGGATTCCGATATCGACGCCATGCCGCCGCGCGGCTACTCTCGCAATATGATCAACGCCTATGCGCGCTATCTGGGCCTGAACACCACCGAAGTGGTGAAGATGTATCAGAACGCGTACTATCGCAGCCAGGTGGAGCATGCGCGCGAGAACATCAGGCCTTCGGGCTTCGACATGCCTTCGTCGCGCCGCTCGGCCATGCTCGACCACGGCCACGACGACGTTCGCGACGCCAAGGAACGTCCCGCCGAAGCGGACCGTCCGCGATCGCGCTGCTCGTCGGGCGGCTTCGACGACCAGCTGTTCGACGATATCGATGCAGCCATTGCGCCGCCGAAAGAGCCCACCAGCCGCATCGGCGCGGTGCACGTGGGTTCGTATAACGCCTACGGCCAGGGACTTTCCCAGCGCAACGCTCGCCGCTCGAGCGACCAGACGCGCCGCATCGAGCCGGTCGACGACGGTCGCCGCCACGACGCGCGCAGCACCCATCGCGCCCGTCGTTCGAGCATGCCGGGGGAGCATTACACCAACCTGTACGCCGCGCCGAAAAACATCGGCGTGCGTCCTCCCAGCTGGCGCGACAAGCTGCCCTTCATCATCGCGGGCGTCGTCGTGCTTCTGCTCGTGGTGGTCATCGCGGTGTTCGCCAACGGCATCGGCCGCGCGCAGAGCGCCGAGCAGGAGCCCACGCCCCTGAACGTCACGGGTCTTCCGGGTTCCACGGCGGCCGATTCGTCCTCGAGCGAGGGCGCTTCCGACGCCGATGCCGCCAAGCCCGAAGAAGAATCGGCGAAGGCGGAGGACTCGGCCAAGGCCGCGTCCCCCACGAAGACCGTCATGGCCTACGACATCCCCAAGGGCGTCACGACGTATTTCGAGGTATACATCGACGGCAAGTACGTCGACGGCGGCGACGCGACCGGCCCCAAGAGCCAGTCCTACGACGTCACCGGCGATTTCGAATTCCACGTCACGCCGCCTGACGGCGTGAAGCTGACGCAGGACGGCGTCGAGATCCCCCTCAAGGCGGGATCGTCGGGCGTGGCCACGGTGAACGTGAGCTTCGCCGACGTCCTCGCGCAGTGGAACGAGGAGCACGGCGCTTTCGGCGACGCTTCGGCGACGGGTTCTGCCGCCGCGTCCGACGGCGCCGCGTCCAACGCCGGGGCTTCCTCTGCCGCATAACGCGCTTTTTCCCACGGGCGGGCCGCACGACTCGCCCGTTTTGCTGTTTTCCATTCAACAAGAAGAAAGGTTTTCGACCATGGCGAAAGAATCCAGCTTCGACGTCGTATCCACCGTCGACATGCAGGAGGTCGACAACGCGTTCGGCCAGGCGAAGCGCGAGCTCGCCCAGCGCTACGACCTCAAGGACTCGGGCGCTGAAATCACGCTCGACAAGGGCGGCCGCAAAATCGTCGTCGCCGCTCCGGCCGACTTCGTCGCCAAGCAGGTCATCGACGTGCTGGCCAGCAAGCTCATCCGTCGCGGCATCGACCTGAACTCCGTGAAGTGGGGCGAGCCCGTGGCCGCTGCAGGTCAGAGCGTCCGCCAGACGGGCGAAATCGTCGAGGGCATCGACAAGGAGACGGCCTCCAAAATCAACAAGGACATCAAGGACCAGAAGCTCAAGGTGAAGGTGGCCATCGAGGGCGACAAGCTGCGCGTGAGCTCCGCTTCGCGCGACGCGCTCCAGGAGGTCATTGCGTTTTTGAAGGGCAACGACTACGGCCAGCCGTTGCAGTATGTCAACTATCGATAGCAAGGCGGTGCACCTGTGACCAACATCGACGTCACGACGGCGCATTGCGACGAGCGCGCGGTGGCCCCTTCGGTCTGCTTCATCACGCTCGGCTGCGCCAAGAACGAAGTCGATTCGGCGGAGATGACCAAACGCGTCCTTTCCGCGGGATTCGACGTGATCGAAGACCCTTCCGCGGCCGACGCCGTGGTGGTGAACACCTGCTCGTTCATTCAGGCGGCCACCGAGGAAAGCCTCGATACGATTTTCGACATTTGCGGGCTCGATAACTTCGAGAACGGCTCGGCGAAGCTGATCGTGGCCGGCTGCATGCCGGCGCGCTACGGCGACGACCTCGAAGAAGAGCTGCAGGAGGCCAAGGCGTTCGTCCCGTGCAGCCGCGAGGACGACATCGTCGAAGTGCTCTGCGCCGTCTTGGGCGTGCGTCCCCAGGTCCGTTGCGAATCGTTCGCCTCGCCGTACGCCGAAAGCCCGGCGTCTTATGTCAAGATCAGCGACGGCTGCGACCGTTTCTGCAGCTTCTGCGCCATTCCCTACATCCGCGGCCGCTACCGCAGCTTCCCGCTCGACGACGTCCGCGCCGCCGTGGCCGAACGCGTGGCGGCGGGCGTGCGCGAGATCACGCTGATCGCGCAGGACACCGGCCGCTGGGGCGAGGATTTCGACGAGCCCGACACCACGGCGCATCTGCTCGACGTGCTGGCGGGCGAATTCCCCACGACGTGGTTCCGCCTCATGTACATTGAGCCGCAGGGTGTCAGCGACGAGCTGCTCGACGTGATCGCCGCGCGCGACAACGTGTGCTCGTATCTCGACGTTCCGTTGCAGCACGCGAGCAAGCCCGTGCTGCGTGCCATGAACCGCGCGGGCGATGCCGAATCCCACCGCGCCCTGGTCGAGCGCATCCGCTCGCGCGTGCCCGGCATCACGCTGCGCACCACGCTGATCGCGGGCTTCCCGGGCGAGACCGACGATGATTTCGAAGAGCTCTGCTCCTTCCTCGAAGATGTCGAGTTCGATTACGCGGGCGTGTTCTCGTATTCGGCCGAGGAGGGCACGCGCGCCGCGACGCTCGACGGCCAGGTCGAAGAAGAGGTCAAGATCGAGCGCGCCCAGCGCATCCGCGACATCGCCGACGCCATCGGCGAGGGCCGCGTATCGGCCCGCATCGGTAGCGAGATGGACGTGCTCGTGCTCGGCCGCGAAGAAGACGGCCAGCTGTTCGGCCGCGCGATGTGCCAGGCCCCCGAGGTCGACGGCGTCGTGTATCTGGAAGAGGGCGAGGTCGGCGACATCGTGCGCGTGCGTATCTCCGACACGCTCGTGTACGAGATGGAAGGCGAGCTGTGCGATGGGCGATAACGTTTCGAAGCCGACCGAGAGCGTGATGACCCCCGCGAACATCATCACCATGGTCCGCATCTGCCTGGTCCCCGTGTTCGTGGCGGCGATCATCAGCCCGTGGCCCGAGTGGATCGGGTTCGCCGAGCTGGACGTGCGGAAGGCCTGGATCGCGGCGGGCATCTTCGTCGTCATCTCGGGCACCGACTGGCTCGACGGATATCTGGCGCGCAAACGCAACGAGGTCACCGATTTCGGCAAGTTCATGGACCCGCTGGCCGACAAGATTCTCGTCACGGCGGCGCTGCTCGTGCTGATCGAGCTGGGCGCCATTCCCAGCTGGGTCGTGCTCATCATCGTCGCGCGCGAGTTCATCGTCTCGGGCGTGCGCATGGTGGCTGCCAGCAAGGGCGAGGTCATCGCGGCGTCGTGGTACGGCAAGTTCAAGACCGTGTTCCAGATGGTCGCCATCGTGCTGTTCGTGGTGAAGGAAAGCCCCGCGTTCGGCGATTCCTCGTCGGGCTTTTATATCGGCCTGTACGTGCTGAGCTGGACGGTCATGGGCATCGCGCTGGTGCTCACCGTTGTGTCGATGGTCGACTACATCTCGAAGGCGCGCCATCTGATCGGCTTCAAGCCGAAAGGCGGCGCCGCCGTGAAAGAGCGCCCGGTCGCCGAGCGCGTCATCGACGCGGCGAAAGAGCGCGGGCTGCGCATCGGCACGGCCGAAAGCTGCACCGGCGGCCTCGTCTCCGCCGCGCTGGTGGACGTCCCCGGCGCCTCCGATGCCGTCTGGGGCGGCGTCGTGAGCTACGCCAACGACGTCAAGCAGGGATGCCTCGGGGTTTCCTCCGATACGCTGGCTGTCCACGGCGCCGTTAGCGAGCAGACCGCCTGCCAGATGGCCAAGGGCGCCCGCGAGACCCTCGGCGTCGATATCGCGGTGTCCACCACGGGTATCGCAGGTCCCGGCGGCGCGGTCGACGGCAAGCCCGTCGGAACCGTCTGGATCGGCGTGTCGTCGGCTTCGGGCGAGCATGCCGCCCTGCGTCATTTCGACGGCGATCGCGCTGCGGTGCGCCGCCAAGCCGTCGACGCGGCCTTGAAGGCGCTGCTCGACGAGATGGCGTAGCGTTTCGAAAACGCGCGGTTTTTCCGGCTCCGTCCGTTCCCACCGTTTCGTGGGGGCGGGCGGAGCCTTTTGCGTTGCGGGGCGCGATGCGCGCGGGCTTTTCGCCGGCGCGACGCCGGCGGGTGCGGGCGTCGCGCCGCCATACGGGCCTGATTCGGGCGCGATGCGCGCCGGGCGGCGTCCGGGAGTCACGTGCTCTGCGGCAAGGCCGTCGTGGTTTCATGGTGATGCGGTCGTATGGGGAAGCATTTCTTCGGCGACGATTGACATGAGAACATCTGTTCGCAATAATAATGCGGCTGCCGCATCGCGGCTGCAGGGTCGATATCAAGGAGCAGGGATGAATCAGGACAAAGAACAGACGCTGAAGCTCACCACTGAGCAGATCGAGCGTAAATTCGGCAAGGGTTCGATCATGAAGCTCGGCGAGGAGGGGTGCAATCTCGAAGTCGGCGTCATCCCGACGGGCGCGCTCCCGCTCGATGCGGCGCTCGGCATCGGAGGCGTGCCACGCGGCAGGATCGTCGAAATCTACGGCCCCGAATCGAGCGGCAAAACCACCCTTGCGCTCCAGATCATCGCCGAAGCCCAGGCTCTCGGCGGCGTGGTCGCGTTCATCGACGCCGAACATGCGCTCGACCCCACGTATGCGGCCCGTCTCGGCGTCGACATCGACGAAGTCCTGATCTCGCAGCCCGACACGGGCGAACAGGCGCTCGAAATCTGCGACATGCTGGTGCGCTCCAACGCGATCGACGCCATCGTCATCGATTCGGTGGCCGCACTGGTTCCGCGTGCCGAAATCGAAGGGGAAATCGGCGACAGCAGCGTCGGCCTGCAGGCGCGCCTCATGTCCCAGGCGCTGCGCAAGCTGGCGGGCTCGCTTTCCAAGTCAAACACCACGTGTATCTTCATCAATCAGCTACGCGAGAAGATCGGCGTGATGTTCGGCAACCCCGAAACCACCACCGGCGGCCGCGCCCTCAAGTTCTTCTCGAGCGTGCGCATCGACATCCGCCGCATCGAGACCCTGAAGAATAAGAGCAACGAGCCTATCGGCAACCGCGTGCGCGCGAAGGTCGTGAAGAACAAGGTCGCTCCTCCGTTTCGTCAGGCGGAGTTCGACCTCATGTACGGAACGGGCATTTCGCGCGAGGGCTGTATCGTCGACATGGGCGTCGAGGCAGGCGTCGTGAAGAAGAGCGGCGCCTGGTATACCTGCGGCGAGCAGCGTCTCGGCCAGGGCAGGGAAGCGGCAAAGGAGATGCTGCGCACCAATCCCGACCTGCGCGACGAAATCGAGGCGAAGGTCCGCGAGTTTTTCGGCATTCCCAGCGCGTGCCCCGACCATGACGGCGCCGCCGAATAGCGATAGCCGGGCATCGAGCAGGCGAAGCGGCGTGATGCCCATCCGCACAGCGAGCTCCGATGGGGCGGGGCGCGCCGCGTTCGTGGAAAGTTCGGAAGGAAGGGGCGGGGACGCCATGCCGATCATCGATGACGAATTCTTGTCGAAGCTCGTGCGCGAGCCCGTCGTCGTGTGCGTCTCCGAAGACCAAGAAAAGGCGTTCGCGAAGATCGCCCGGCTTTCGGTCGCGCGCGACCGCTCGAAGCACGAACTCGCCGAACGCCTCGAGCGCGAAGGCTTTTCTGTCGAAGACGCGCATGCCGCGATCGAGCGCGCCGCAGCATGCGGGCTTGTCGACGACATCCGATACGCCGAGGCGCTCGTGCGCTCGCGCCTTTCCCAAGGAAAGGGCAGAGCCGGCATTGAAAATGAATTGGCCGCCGCAGGTATCGCCGTCTACGATATTCCGGGGTGGCCCGACGAGTACTTTCCTTCGGACGGGCCTTCGGAAGAGGACCGCGCGTTCGAGCTGTTGTGCAGAAAGCCTCCCCGGTCGAAGAACGTCTATGCGGCCGCATGCCGCAAGCTCGCTTCGCGTGGGTTTTCCAGCGATGCCGTGTTCGCTGCGGCGCGCCGTTATATACAGCGCGACGATAGGGTTTTTTGACGAAACGCGGGAGGTTTTCCCTCAGTGTCGGTGTATTATGGGAAAAGCTTGAGTGTATTCGCATCGAATGTCCGATGCTTTTCGATAAAAACAATCGCATATGCATGCCTTTATCGTTCCATGCGCTTCGCTCATGCCAGGTGTTTATGCCCGGCTTTTTTTATTTCCGGTACACCTATACATCATTTTGTCTGAATTCGAATGCAAGAAAGGGGAAGCCGATGCCCGAATTGCCATGGCTTATCGCCGTAGTCATCGTCGCCATCCTCGGCGTCGCTGTCGGTTTCGTTATCTCCCGTTATCTCGTCAACGCTTCGAGCAAGAAGGCCGCCGAAGAGGCCGAGCAGCTCGTCGCCTCCGCCAAGCGCCAGGCCGAAACCCTGCGCCGCGAAGCGGTCGTCGAGGCGAAGGACGAGGTCTTCAAGATGAAGCAGGAGGCCCAGGCCGAGAGCAAGGAGCGCATGCGCGAGGTGCGCAATGCCGAAAATCGCATCAACCAGCGCGAAGAGAGCCTCGACCGTCGCGTCGAAAGCCTCGATGCCCGCGAGCACCAGCTTTCCTCCATGCAGGGCCAGGTCGAACGCCGCGAGCGCGATCTGAAAAACGCCATGCAGGAGGTCAACGTTCGTCTCGAGCGCGTTGCCGGCATGACCCCCGACGAGGCCAAGCAGGAGCTGCTCGACAGCCTGCGCGACGAGGTCACGCATGAGAGCGCTGCGATCATCCGCGAGGCGGAACAGCGCACCAAGCTCGAGGCCGATA
>JARIED010000022.1 GCA_029266945.1 Slackia sp.
CCATGACATAGCGCACGAAATACGCAAGCGTCAGCACCACCGCGCCGATGCCTATGCCCGTCAGCAGCAGGTCGATCGGCTCGGTGCCGTGGATCAGCAGGCCCAGGAAGTACACGCCCATGACCACCACGATCACGCCGACCAGCTTTTCCTTCAAATCGTCCAGGTTGCGGATCTGCAGCCAGGAAGGCATGTCGATGCCGTCGTCGACAAACAGCGAATACAAGCCCACCGACATGATGTAGAGCACCACGGCAAGCAGAAAGAAGTCGGCGAACTCGATGTAATCAACCAGCATGTCCTGCATTTCGAGCCTGCCGCACGCCGCCTCGAACGTCACCATGACGGTGGATATCAGCGTGGAAATGGTAAGCGCCATGGACGAGATGAACAATCCGACGCTAGGCACGATGGCCATGAAGCGCGAATAGCCCACCAACTTGCGCTCGCGGAGCCTTCCGCGGCTCTCCTCTGGAACCTGCGGCTCGTCGGCGTGCGACACAGACGCTTCGGACGCAGCGGACTGAGGTGTTGCCGGCCTTTCCGGAGCAGCCTCCTGCGCTGCACCTGTCACAGCGCGGGCGGCGTCGGTACGGTTCGGACGAATGTCGTCGGGCATGACGCCTCCTGTTCTTCGTACAGAGAAAACGGGCGCATGCCCGCATGGTCGTAGCGTGGGCTCCCGCAAAGCAAAGCCGCGGAACGCGGCAGAAAACGCCCTTCGTCGCATCATTGTATCCCCGACGCGACGTTCAGGCCGCAAAACGGCCGATTGCGGGCATGACGTTGCTTTCGAGCGGGCCGAAAAACGAAACAGGACGGGCGGCCATGGCCATCCGTCCCGTTTCGACGAAACCGTTCTCGGCGCCGCAAGCTCCTACCGCATCACGTCTTCCATCAGCGGCGTGGACTCGTTCGACTTCTCATCGAGGTTCTTATCCCATACGTAGTGGCGCGTTTCGCGGGCGATCATGCCGCTGAGCAGCAGCACCACGACGATGTTAGGAAGCGTCATGAAAGCGTTGGCGATGTCGGACACCGTCCACACCACGCCGCCCACGCCGATCGCGCCCAAAAACGAAGCCAGCACGTACACTACCTGGTACGGGCGCAGCGCGCGGCGGCCGAACAGAAACGTTGCGCAGCGCGTGCCGTAATAGCTCCAGCCCAGCATGGTGGAATACGCAAACAAAATCATGCCGATCACCAGGATGGGCGTGCCCACGTACGGAATCGAGGCGAACGCGGCGCTCGTAAGCGCAGCGCCTTCGGAGAGATTGCCAGCCGTCACGATGCCGGGGTTGGCCAGCATGGTGGAAACCAGCACCACGCCCGTCAGCGCGCAGATGATCACGGTGTCCCAGAACGTGCCCGTCATGGAAACGAGCGCCTGGCGCGCCGGATTGCGCGTGGCCGCGGCGGAAGCCACGATCGGGGCCGAGCCCAAGCCGCTCTCGTTGGAGAACAGGCCGCGCGCACAGCCGAACTGCAAAGCCAGCATGATGCCGCTGCCCACCGCACCGCCGAACGCGGCTTTGGCGGTGAACGCGCATTCGAAGATCAGTTCGATGGCGGGCCAAACGTATTCCCAGTTCATGCCGATAATCACAATGCAGCCCCACACGTAGGCGATAGCCATGAACGGCACCAGCTTCGAGCACACGCGCGAGATGACCTTCACGCCGCCGAAAATGACGATCGACACCATGGTCGCGATCGCCAGGCCCAACGCCCACATGGGAATGCCCGGGAAGTTGGAGTCGATCACGCCCGCCATAGAGCTGGACTGCACGGCCGAGCCGATGCCCAGCGAAGCAACACCCGCGAACAGCGCGAATGCCACCGAACCCAGCTTAGCCCACCAGGGAATGGAGCCGTCGGCGCGCTTGAAGGCACGACGCCAGGCGTACATGGCGCCGCCGTGCATTTCGCCGTCTGCGTCTTTCACGCGGTACTTCACCGCTGCGTACACCTCGGAATATTTCGTAGCCATGCCGAACACGCCCGTAAGCCACATCCACAGCACGGCGCCCGGGCCGCCTGCAATGATCGCGGTAGCCACGCCAATGATATTGCCCGTGCCGATCGTGGCCGAAAGCGCAGTGGTCAGCGCGGCGAACTGGCTGATATCGCCTTCTGCATCGGGGTCGGCCGTCACCGACAGCTTGATGGCCTGAGGCAGCTTGCGTTGGATGAATCGCGTGCGCACGGTCAGATAGACGTGCGACCCCAACAAGATCACGATTGTGAGCGGACCCCACACCCAACTGTCCACTAGGTCGATCACACCGACGATATCCATGGAGGCTCCTTCGAGATGGTGCGCCCGCAAGCGCGTCGTCGCGAAAAACGGCGGCGCAGCGCGGCGCCTGAAAGTTCGCACGATTATACGAATGCATCAGCCACCTGCAACGCTTTAGCGCGCAAAAGCGCTTATTCGACGGCGAAAGGAGCCTGCATGGACAACGGAACGCGCCTCGCGCCGCCCGCCGACGGCAAGCGGCGCGCACAGGAGTCAGACGCTCTGAGGCGCAGCTTCGGAAAGGGCGGCCATGATCGCAGGCATGCCGGCCGTCGCATCCACAGACCCGTCGGCGGCCACGAACAAAAGCGTCGGCGCGACCATGATACCGAGCCGGTCAGCGACCGCCCGGGCGCGCGCGTCGTCATCGATGCACAGCTCGCGATAGGCGATTCCCGCCGAAGAAAGCAGCGGCTTCACCCTGCGGCAATTCGGGCACGCGGCCGTGATGACCAGGTACGAACCCGGTTTCAGACCACATGCGTCCGCTGGAAGCGGACCGTTTTCGCCCGCCTTGCCGAACACGGGGGCCGCGCCCGCGAAGCCATCCTGAACGCGTTCGTCGCGGGCAGCACGGGGCGCCGCGTCTTCCCCGGCGTCGACGCCAGGAGTCGCGTTGCGCATCGCGCTTTCGGGCGGCATAAACGGCGCTTCGCCCTTCGTCAAGCGCGACGCAGGCGGCGCGTATTCCATGCGGTCGGCGTATTCCTGCGCCTTGCCTTCGTTCCAATTCTTCAGCGGACGGTAATAGCCCGTGATGCGGCTGTATACTTCGGTCTCGGCGCCGCACTGCGGGCAGACGCGTTGCTCGCCCGCAAGGTAGCCGTGGGCGCGGCATACCGAATACGTGGGCGACAGCGTGTAATACGGCAAGCGATAGTTCTCGGCGATCGCGCGCACCAGCCGCGCCGCAGCGCGCCAATCGGGCAGCTTCTCGCCCAAGAAGGCATGAAACACCGTGCCCGAGGTGTAGCGCGTCTGCAGGTTGTCTTGCACGTCGAGCGCGCTGAACACGTCGTCGGTATAGCCCACGGGCAGATGCGAGCTGTTGGTGTAATACGGCGTGCCTTGCCCGCCCGCGCACACGATGTCGAGGAACTGCTCTTTGTCGTGCTTGGCCAAGCGATACGACGTACTTTCGGCAGGCGTGGCCTCCAGGTTGTACAGGTCGCCGTAGCGTTCCTGGTACGCCACCAAGCGCTCGCGCATATGGTCGAGCGCCTGCGCGGCGAATTCCTGCGCACGCGGGTCGGTCAAATCGCAACGCAGCCAGCTCGCGTTGAGCGCGGCCTCGTTCATACCCACCAGCCCGATCGTGGAAAAGTGGTTGCCGAACCCGCCCAGGTAGCGCTTCGTGTACGGATAGAGCCCCGCATCGAGCAGCTGCGAAACAACCGTGCGCTTCGTCTTGAGCGAACGCGCGGCGATATCCATCATATGGTCGAGGCGCACGTAGAAATCGGCCTCGTCGGCGGCAAGGTAGGCGATGCGCGGCAGGTTCACCGTAACCACGCCGATGCTGCCCGTGCTCTCTCCGCTGCCGAAGTAACCGCCCGATTTCTTGCGCAGCTCGCGCAGATCGAGGCGCAGGCGGCAGCACATGGAACGCACATCGGAGGGCTCCATGTCGGAGTTCACGTAGTTGCTGAAATACGGCGTGCCGTACTTCGAGGTCATCTCGAACAGCAGGCGGTTGTTTTCGGTGTCGCTCCAATCGAAATCGCGCGTAATCGAATACGTGGGAATGGGATATTGGAAGCCGCGGCCCTCGGCGTCGCCTTCGATCATGACCTCAATGAACGCCTTGTTCACCATGTCCATCTCGCGCGCACAGTCGCCGTAGATGAAATCCTGCGGCTCGCCTCCCACGATGGCGGGCACATCGCGCAGGTCGGGCGGGCACGTCCAATCGAGCGTGATGTTGGAAAACGGCGCCTGGGTTCCCCAGCGGCTCGGCGTGTTCACGCCGTAGACAAAGCTTTCGACGCAGTGCTTGGTTTCTTCGTAGCTCAGATCGTCCGCGCGCACGAACGGGGCCAGGTAGGTATCGAAGCTCGAAAACGCCTGGGCGCCCGCCCATTCGTTCTGCATGATGCCCAAGAAGTTGACCATCTGGTTGCACAGGCTTGCCAGGTGCTTGGCGGGCTTGGAAGAAATCTTGCCGGGCACGCCGCCCAGGCCTTCTTCGATCAGCTGGCGCAGCGACCAGCCCGCGCAATAGCCCGTCAACATGGACAGGTCGTGCAGGTGGATGTCGGCATTGCGGTGCGCCTGGGCCACTTCGGCGTCGTAGACCTCGGACAGCCAGTAGTTCGCCGTGATCGCGCCCGAATTGGACAAGATCAAGCCGCCGACGGAATAGGTGACGGTGGCGTTCTCCTTCACGCGCCAGTCTTCGATCTTGAGATAGCCGTCTACGAGCTTTTTATAGTCGAGCAACGTGTCGCGCGTGTTACGCACATTTTCGCGCTGGCGGCGGTACAGAATGTAGGCCTTGGCCACATCGGCATAGCCCGCATCGGAAAGCACCTCTTCCACGCTGTCTTGAATCTGCTCGACGCCAATCAGGGCGTTTTCGACCTTGCGCTCGAAATGCGCCGTCACGTTGAGCGCCAGCATGTCGATGACCGTGG
Source organism: Slackia sp. (assembly GCA_029266945.1). GTDB lineage: Bacteria > Actinomycetota > Coriobacteriia > Coriobacteriales > Eggerthellaceae > Slackia. The sequence continues at coordinate 4,936 of JARIED010000022.1, forward strand.
GATGGTAGTTTCTTTCGCACGCCCAGAAGGCTTTGGAGATAGCCGCCGATACCTTCGCGATGTCGAAGGCGACGACGGCGCCGTCGCGCTTGATGACCTGGTACATGATGCCCGCCTTTCGCTCGTGATGTCCACGATGATAACGACAGGAAAATTCAATTCAATATCTTGCAATGCCGAATAATCAGAAGCACAACATATGGTGGTATCAAGGCGTATTCAAGCGCACCTGGGCAAATGCCGCCCGCCGAAAAAGCATCGCGCCGTCCGCCGCCGACGAACGGCGAAGGGAAACGCGCCGAAACCGCGGGCAGACGGCGAACAGACGCCTGCGGCGCGGGCGGGACGCAGCGACCGAACAGCAAAAACAGCAGCGAGCGCGGCATGGGGGCCAGGCGGCGAATTCGATGGCCGCGTCGCCCGCGAACAGCAGCAGACGGACGTGCGAACCAACGAGGACGCAGGCCGCGATCGAACATGCCGCGCGTCGCAATGGGCGAACGGCGAGAGACGCTCGCGAGACAGTCGATTCGCGGCAGACAGGCAGTCTACACCCCGCGCAGGCGGACGAACGGGGCGCGCTCGGCGAGCCGTTCGGCTATGCGAGCCATTTCGGCTTCATCATAGGCGCTCAGCCTTCCTCGGCCCGCAAGCACGTCGGGAGAATCGACATAACGCTGCAGATACCACGCCCGCGCTCCGTGCAGCACGTCGGCCATGGCATCGAGGCATTCCGCATCGTGCAGCTCGCGAACCACGGTGGTGCGGAATTCGTAGGGCACGGACCCATCCATCAACATGCGGGCGCTTTCCTGCACGGCGCGCACCGCGGCAGACGCCGCATCGGCCTGCAGGCCGGCCGCTTCGGCGTAGCGCCCCCAGCTCGACTTCACATCCATGGCCGCATAGTCGATAAAGTCCGCATCGAGCAGCGCCGCCAAACGCTGCGGATGGGTGCCATTGGTGTCGAGCTTCACCCGATACCCCATATCTTTGATACGCGCGCAGAAATCAGGCAGGTCGCTTCTAAGCAGCGGTTCGCCCCCCGTAATGCAGACGCCCTGCAGCACGCCGCGACGCTTGTCCAGGAAGGCCCAGAAGGCGCCTTCGTCGACCGAAGGAAAACCCGCATCCGCATTGCTCGCACCGCCGGCCGCGGCCGCGCACCGGATCACGAGCGAGCCGTTGTGGCAGAACGGGCAGCGGAAGTCGCAGCCCGGCACGAACACCGTAGCCGCCAAAACGCCCGGATAATCCACCAGCGAAAGCTTCTGCAATCCTGCTATATGCATAAGCGCCCCTTTCCGCACGGCCCTTTCTTCTCTTATGCCCCCGCCGAATGCGGTGCGCCCTGCGTGCTCGGTACGCGGACCCCTTCTTCCGCGCTTGGCGCACGCGCGGCCGAACACGCCTCCTCGCCCCGCATGCAGCCGACCCCGAATCGCGACCCCGGTCGCCGTCCGGAAGCAGGCCGCACGGCGCCGTCGCGCCCCAACGCCCCGTTCCGACACGGCACGACACGCGCCCAGGCGGCTCCGCCCTCGGAAATTCACCCTTGGAGCCTCCGCTCCGAACGCAAAAACCTCCCGCCACCGAGCCGACGTGCGACCTGGAAGACGGGAGGTTCGTTCACTACCGGCGAGGCATGCCGCCCGAAGGAGCGCTACTTGGCCTCGATGATGGGGATCCCTTCCTCGTACGGCTCGTCGAGATTGCCCTCGTAGACGTAATGCTTGGTCTCACGCGCGATCATGCCCGAAAGCAGCAGCACCATGATGATGTTGGGCACCGCCATGAGCGCATTACCGATGTCGGAGACGACCCATACCATATCGCCCACGCCGACAGCGCCCAGAAAGCCCACGATGACGTAGAGAATCTGGTAGGGGCGCACAGCCTTGCGGCCGAACAGGTAGGTGGCGCAACGGTTGCCGTAGTAGCTCCAGCCCAGAATGGTGGAGTACGCGAAGCTGATCATGCCGATTACCAGAATGGGCGTGCCCAGGTACGGGATGGTGGCGAAGGCGGCGCTGGCGAGCGCCGCGCCTTCCTTGATGCCGCCGCCTTCGATGAGGCCGGGGTTGGCCAGCATGGTGGAGATGAGCACGATGCCGGTAATGGCGCAGATCACGACGGTGGACCAGAAGGTGCCCGTCATAGCAACGAGCGCCTGACGAGCGGGGTTCTTCGTCGCGGCGGCCGCGGCCACGATCGGAGCCGAGCCCAGGCCGCTCTCGTTGGAGAACAGGCCGCGCGCGCAGCCGAACTGCAAGGCAACCATGATGCCGCTGCCCACCGCGCCGCCGAACGCGGCCTTGGCGGTGAACGCGCATTCGAAGATCAGACCCAACGCGGGAATGATGTATTCCCAGTTGTAGGCCATGATTACAAAGCAGCCTACGGTGTAGGCGATAGCCATGAAGGGAACAAGCTTCTCGCACACGGTGGAAACCGTTTTCACGCCGCCGAAAATGACGAGTGAAACCAATACGGCGATAGCCAGCGCGATCGCCCACTCGGGGATGCCCGGGAAATTGGCCTCGATGATGCCGGTCATGGCCGCGGACTGCACGGCGGAGCCGGTGCCGATGGTGGCCACGATGGCGAACAGCGCGAACGACACGGCACCGAGCTTGGCCCACCACGGAATGGAGCCGTCCTTGCGCTTGAAGGCACGCTCCCACGCGTACATGGCGCCGCCGAGCATTTCTCCCTTATGGTCTTTGACGCGATACTTCACCGCGGCGTAGACCTCGGAGTACTTGGTGGCGATGCCGAACACGCCCGTGAGCCACATCCAGAACACAGCGCCTGGGCCGCCCGCGATGATCGCGGTGGCCACGCCGACGATCGAGCCGGTGCCGATGGTGCCCGCCAATGCGGTGACCAGAGCGCCGAACTGGCTTACGTCGCCTTCGCTGCCCTCGTCTTTGACGACGGACATCTTGATAGCCTGAGGCAGCTTGCGCTGAATGAAGCCCGTGCGAACAGTCAGAAAAATATGGGAGCCCAGCAGCAATGCGATCATGAGCGGACCCCATACGACGGCATCGATTTGGTTGAGTATGCCGACAATATCCATATAACAGCCTTCCCCCGGTTGCACTGTAGCGATGCATTGTACGCCTGGCGCTCGCGGCCCTGCATGAGAAGTGAATCAAAACGGAACTCGGCGCATAAAAACAGAAGTCAGTCAGGAAAAAGGCGTTTTGCCGTGCATATAAAACCGTTCGCCGATTCTTACGAAATGCAGTCTTGCGAACACATGCCCGCATGCCTACCTGCAAAGCGCGCATGCGAGACATGCAATTCGACTGTTTTCGCGTAGGAAAACGGCAGGCGGCGCATAGGGGGTTCCGAACGCAGCGGGCGATGCTACAATAGCCGGCATGAATTCTGTTTCAGGGCGGGGCGAAATTCCCCACTGGCGGTAACCGGCACGGCGCGCAGCGCCCCCGGAAGTCCGCGACCCCGATGCGGCCCTCGGGCCGGTTCGGGCTGATTCGGTGAGAATCCGATACCAACGGTCACAGTCCGGATGGAAGAGGCAGAGTTCGCACGACATCGCGTTCCGGCACGACTGGACCGTTTTCATGCGAATGACAAGCCCGTATTGGAATTCATACGGGCTTGTTTCTTTTTCCGCGAGACAAGAAGCAATTCCGACAGGCACCCGTCTCGCAGAAAAGAGGCCGTCATGGCAGCACCGAAGAAACCCGTGAAAAACACCAACCGCTGGAACACGCGCCAGCTCGTCACCATTGCGCTCATGTGCGCCGTCTCCGCGCTGTTCTCGTTCGCGCAGATCCCCTTGATTCCGGGCCTGCCCTTTCTGACCTACGACCCCTCGCTCATGCCCGCCATGGTATGCGGCTTCGCGTTCGGCCCGGGCGCGGGCTTCGCCGTGGGCGCCATGGCCGCCGTGATCCACGGCTTGGTGCTCGGCGAATGGGTGGGCACCCTCATGAACATCATCGCCACGCTATGCTTCGTGGTGCCCGCCGCGCTGATCTATCGCCGCTTCCACACGTTCAAGGGCGCCGTTTCCGGCCTGGCCCTGGGCAGCCTGCTGGCGATCGCGGGATCGATTGCGGCCAACCTGACCATCGGCGTGGCGTTCTGGTACGGCAGCCTGGATGCCATCCTTCCCATGGTCTTTCCCGCCCTGATGCCCTTTAACCTGGTGAAAACTATTTTGAACTCCGTGCTGACCATGGTGGTGTACAAGGCCGTCTCCAACCTGATCACGCCGAAGAAAAACCAGGTCAAGGGACGTCCCTCGCCCAAGCAGGCCTAACGCGCGAAACGCCGCGCCCCTGCGCCGGCCCCTTCCCCATCCTGCGTCCGACGCCGCGCGCGGACGTGCCTTCGAACCGCCTCGAGAAGAAACGAACCGTGATGATCGACTGCGAACATATGAGCTTCACCTATGACGGCGAGCGCTTCGTGCTCTCCGACGTCAGCATCCGCATAGCCCAGGGCGAATTCGTCTGCATCCTAGGCGGCAACGGAAGCGGCAAATCAACCTTCGCCAAGCACATCAATGCCCTGCTCGTGCCCGACGAGGGCACGATGACGGTCGACGGCATGGATACCACCGACGAGGAATCGCTCTACGCCATCCGCTCCACCGCCGGCATGGTGTTTCAGAACCCGGACGACCAGCTGGTGGCGTCGCTCGTCGAAGACGACGTGGCGTTCGGCCCCGAGAACATGGGCGTCAAAACGCCTGAAATCGCGCGGCGTGTGCGCGATGCGCTTGCCGAAGTCGGCCTGATGGGCTTCGAGACGCACGAAACCAACGCTTTGTCAGGCGGGCAGAAGCAGCGCGTGGCCATTGCGGGGGCGCTTGCCATGGATCCGAAAATCCTCATCCTGGACGAAGCGTCGTCGATGCTCGACCCGCGCGGCAGGCGCGGCCTCATGCGCGTATGCAAGGCGCTGCACGAACGCGGCATGACCGTGGTGGCCATCACCCATTTCATGGAAGAGGCCGCCGAGGCCGACCGCGTGGTGGTGCTCGACGGCGGACGCGTGGCGCTCGACGGCACGCCCGCCGACGTGCTGGTGCAGACCGACAAACTGGCGCACCTGAACCTCGAGGCTCCCTTCGCGTGCGAGCTTTCCGAGCGCCTGCGCGCCGAAGGCGTGGACGTGCCCGTCTGCATTCGAGAACGCGACCTGGCCCATGCCATCGCAGACCGTGCCGAAGGCCGGGCCGCGCAGACGCCTATCGCGCACGACGAGAGCACGGCATACGAAAGCGGCGCGGCGGGAGCGGGCGACGAAGAGCCGGTCATCGCATTCGAACACGTCAGCCACACCTATTTGGACTCCTCGAAGGCCAGGAAAAACCGCGGCAAGAAGGGCGAGAAAACGGCCGCATGGGGCAACGACCCCAACGCCGTGTGGGCGTTGCACGACATTCATTTCGCCATTCGACCAGGCGAATTCGTAGGCATCGCGGGCCACACCGGGTCGGGCAAATCGACGCTCATCCAGCATATGAACGGCATCCTGAAGCCCACGGAGGGGCGCGTGCTAGTGTGCGGGCGCGACATCGCCGACAAAAAGGAAGCCACCGCGGCGCGTGCAAAGGTGGGCGTGGTATTTCAGTACCCCGAGCGCCAGCTGTTCGCGGCCACCGTATACGACGACGTGGCGTTCGGTCCGCGCAACCTGGGCCTTTCGGCCGATGAGGTCGATAAGCGCGTGGCTTCGTCGCTCGCACTGGTGGGCCTTGACCGCGAAGCGATCGGCGACATGAGCCCCTTCGAGCTTTCAGGCGGCCAGCAACGCCGCGTGGCCTTCGCCGGCGTGCTGGCGATGAACCCCGAAGTGCTGGTGCTCGACGAACCCACCGCCGGATTGGATCCGGCCGCGCGCAAGGAATTCCTGGGGCTCGTGGCCGGCCTCCACGCCGAAGCGGGCCTGACCGTGGTCATGGTGTCGCACAGCATGGACGACCTGGCGGCGCTCTGCCAGCGCATCGTGGTGCTCAAAGAGGGCGAGATGTTCGCCTCGGGCACGCCGCGCGAGGTATTCGTCCTCAACGCAGAATTAGACGCCGTAGGCCTCGGCCTTCCCGCCGCGCGCCGCATGGCGCTCGCCCTGCAAGACCTGGGCATGCCCGAGGCGTTTTCTGGTTTCTACACCGAAGACGAGCTGGTCGCAGGCGTCGTTTCCGCCTGCAAGGACGGTGCCCGATGAACACGGCGTTCTCTTTCGGAAGCTACTACCAGGGCGACAGCCCCATACATCGCCTGGACCCGCGCACGAAGCTGCTCGCAGGCATCGCGCTGATCGCAGCGGCGCTTCTGGCGCGCGATTTCGCAGGATTAGCCGTGGTGGCAGCGTTCGTAGCGGGCTTTTACGCCATGGCGCGCATCCCGCTGGGATCGGCGGCGCGCTCGATCGCGCCGCTTCTGGCGATCGTGGTGCTGGCTTCGATCTTCAACCTGTTCTTCGTGCAGGGCGGCGAGGTTTTGTTCCAGTGGTGGATCGTGCGCATCAGCGAAGCCGGCGTGTATTCGTGCGGATTCATCGCCTCCAGGCTCTTCCTCATGATGGCGGGCATGAGCCTGGTCGCCATGACCACCACGACGCTCGATCTGACCGAGGCGTTCGAGCGCCTGCTGGCGCCGCTGGCGCGCATCGGGCTTCCCGCCCACGAACTGGGCATGATATTGGGCATAGCGCTGCGCTTCATGCCGCAGTTCGCCGACGAGCTGGTGGCGGTCTATCGCGCCCAAATCAGCCGCGGCGCGGGATTCGCGAACAGCCCCTCGCGCGGGATGCGCATGCTTTCCTCGCTCGTGGTGCCGCTGTTCTCGAGCGCGTTTCGCCGCGCCGAAACCCTGGCTGCGGCCATGGATGCGCGCTGCTACCACGGTGCCGACGGCCGCACCCGCCTGCACCCGCTGGCCTTCGGCGCGCGCGATGCCGCGGCGGCGAGCGTCATGGCGGCGCTTATCGCGCTTGCCGCCTGCGCCCATCTGGTTCTGTAACCGAGCCGGACGGCGGACGAGCCGCCGCCGACCGGCAGCTTCACGAAAAGACGCCGTGCCAAACCGCGCGCCCGGCACGTCCCCGACCGATACATCCCTGGAAAGGAGCAACCATGACCGGAAACGAAACGATCCTGCAATACCTCAACGCCGTGCCTGCGTGGTATCTGGCCACGAGTGTGGACGGGCAGCCCCACGTGCGCCCGTTCAGCTTCGCCGCCGAAGAGAACGGCAAGATCCGGTTCTGCACCGCCACGACCAAAGACGTGTGGCAGGAGCTGCTGGAAAACCAGCGATTCGAGGCCACATCCTGGTGGCCCGGCCACGGCTGGCTCATCCTGCGCGGCAAGGCGGGCCTGAAAGACGAAGCGGGCGCCGAAATGCGCCGCGCGGGCTACGAGCACCTGGAAAGCCTGGGCGAACACTACGACGGCCCCGACGACGAGACGCTCGTGTTCTTCAGCGTGGAAGAACCCCAGGCATGGATCTGCGACCATGACGAATGGAAGCCGATCGAGCTGTAGTCGAGAAATCGCGCCGCGCTGCGCGACGCCGGCCGCGAAAAACGGCGGGGCGGCGGCCGTCGGCGTCGAACATCCCGAAACGAAGAAACCCGGCCTGAGGCCTGCGCCTCCGGCCGGGTTTTCGCATCCAGAAGGCAATGCCGCTCACGAAGCACCGAACGAACGGCGGCGGGCGACCGGGCGCGCGTCGTAGGTCTACGCCGATGCCATGCAGGCGCCGGAATCGGCCTCGCAGCGCGGCGTATCGAATGCGATGCGCTCGGAATGGGCGTACACCGTGAAGCGGTCGTCACGGGCGAACGCGGCCAGCGCAACTCCTGTCTGCGTGGCGAACTCGAGCACCGCCGACGTGGGCGCCGACACCGTGGCCACCAGCCCCACGCCAAAGCGCGCCGCCTTGTTCACCAGCTCCAACGCGCAGCGGCTCGACAAGAACACGAACCCCTCCTGCGGGTCGGCCCCCGCGCGCAGCAGGGCGCCGATCAGCTTGTCCAGGGCATTGTGGCGCCCCACGTCTTCGCGCAGCATGAGAAAATGCCCGTCACGGCCGACGAAAGCCGCCGCGTGCGTGGCGCCCGTGGCGCGGTGCAAACCCTGCTTGTCGCGCAGCGCGTTGGCCGCGCGCGTGACGGCCTCCGCAGGAAACGGTTCCGACGCTCCCACCTGCACCATGCGGGCGGGAAAATACGACGGAACGCCCCGCTCGCACAGCGAACGCGGACATCCCGACAACGGACTCAGGCGCAGGGCCGATTCGGACACGGCAAGCCCTTCGCGCAGATCGACGTCTACCACGGGCGCATCGGCCGTACCGCCCACTTCCACCGCCGCCACGTCGGAAACCCCGTCGATGACACCCGCCGAAAACAGCGCGCCGTAGGCAAGGTCGACCAGGTCGACAGGCGTGCATGAAAGCACATTCAGGCACAGGCCGTTGCAGAACAGCGGCACCGGAATCTCGGCCGCCACCGTTTCATCGCGCATCTGCAGGCCGTGCGCGTCGTAGCGCACGCATTCGGGAACCGAGCGCAGCGCCGCCTCATGCCTGCGACGCTCTTCGGCATCGAACGAAACGAATCTTTTCTCGGCCACGTATACCTCCCGATCGCATTTTCGCTATCCATTCCCCCGACACCCGCGCACACGCAGCCTTCGACTCCCTCCTTCAGTCGATCAGCTCTCCTTCTTCGCATGAAACACGAACCAGTAGGCCAAACCGACGAAGATCGCGCCGCCCACGATGTTGCCCAACGTGGCGGCCGAAATGTCGTAGAAAACGCTTCCCAGGTCGAGCGCCGAAGCGTCGATCTGCGCGCCGAAGCCCGCGCCCTTGGCCAGAAGACCCATGGGCAGGAAGAACATATTGGCCACGCAGTGCTCGAAACCGCAGGCCACGAAGGCGGAAATAGGCAGCAGGATGCCGACCACCTTGTCGACCACCGTGCGCGTGGCAAAGCTGATCCAAACCGCCAGGCACACGAAAATGTTGCACAGGATGCCCTTGAAAAACAACGTGGTCCAATCGGGGGTCACCTTCGACACCGCCACCGACACCATGGCGTTGCCCACCCCACCGCCGTTCATATCGGCGATGTGCGCGAAATACACCAGCGCCACGGCCGTCAACGCGCCCGCCAAATTACCCAGCCACACGAGCACCCAGTTCTTCGCCATGGCGCCCGCCGTGATCTTCTTGCTGGCCAGCGCGCACACCATGAGCATGTTGCCGGTGAACAGCTCGGCGCCGCAGCACAGCACCAGCACCAGGCCCAGGCTGAAGCACAGGCCGCCGACGATGCGCTGCACGGCGAACGGCATGGACGGATCGCCCAGAAACACGCAGAAATACAAGGCGCCGAAGGCGATGAACGCGCCCGCCAGCATGGACAGCACGAGCAGTTTCGCCACCGGCGTCTTGGTTTTCCCTATTGCGACGACTTCGGCCTTCGCTTCGATTTCGGCCGGCGCCAATGCGTCTGGCCTGACGGCCTTCATCTCGAAATCGTCCAGAACCGCCATAGGTGGGGCCTCCCTTCCCTCATGCGCCCGCGCCGCGCGGACGAACCGATACGGTGCACGACTACGCCTCGCAGACACGTCCGGACGCGTCGGACGGGCCTGGAACCACCACGGTACTGCATGCCTGACGCGTCGAATCGCGCGAATTCGCAGTCGGCGCGGATTGCGTGGCGACGAGAGGGCGCGTATCGGCGGATGGCAGTCGCGATAGCGTCGTATACTTACACAGACGCACGAAAACGGAGCGCCGCCGACCGAAACGAACGGAGACACCATGAGCGAGAAAGAACGAATCAGGCTGACGCAGCTGACGTCGCGCGGGGGTTGAGCGGCGAAATGGGGTCCGGGCGACCTCGACGACGTGCTCGCCACGCTCGCGCAGCGCAGCGCGCACGACCTTCTTCCCGCCGACGCCGAAAGGCTGCTGCTCGGCTTCGAGACGAGCGACGACGCGGCGGTCTGGCGGATTGACGACGATACGGCCGCGGTGCTCACCGTGGATTTCTTCACGCCGATCGTAGACGACCCATACCTATTCGGACGAATCGCGGCGGCCAATTCCCTTTCTGACGTGTTCGCCATGGGAGCGAGGCCGCACGTGGCGCTTAACATGCTGGCGCTCGATAGCGCCCTGGGCTGCGAGGTGGCGGCCGAGATCTTGCGCGGCGGCGCCGATGCCGTGCGCGAAGCGGGCGCGTTCGTGGCGGGCGGCCATACGATCGACGATGCGGAGCCTAAATACGGCCTGACCGTGTTCGGCACCGTGCATCCCGAGCGCATCGTGCGCAATGCGGGCGCACTGCCAGGCGACGTGCTGTTTTTGACCAAGCCGCTCGGCACGGGCATCATGGTGGCGGCGCATGCGGTAGGCCCGGCCGACGACGACGTCATGCGCCCCGTGTTCGACGCCATGGCCGAGCTGAATCTACACGCGGGAGAGGCCATGAAGGCCGCAGGCGTGCACGCGGCCACCGACGTGACCGGGTTCGGATTCGCGGGACATCTTCATGAAATGCTTTCGGCGAGCGGATGCGCGGCGAAAATTTCCTGGAGCGCGCTGCCCGTGTTCGAAGGCGCGTGGGACAATGCCTGCGCGTACTGCAGGCCCAACCGCACCTTCGCCATCATGGATCTGGCCGAAGGATACGTCGCCCAGGGCGCGCTTTCCAACGAGGAATACGACAACCGCATGGCGGTGCTGTGCGACCCGCAGACTTCGGGCGGTATTCTGGCGGCCATTCCGCCCGAGCAAGCCGACGCCTTCTCGCGCGAATTCGAGCGACGCGCGGGACGGCCCGCCTGGCGCATCGGCACGATCGCGCAAGGAGCGGCGGGCACGATCGCCCTGACCGACTGACGGCGGCCTTCGGGACGCACCCATGAACCGACGATCGCCGAGAGACGGAGGAAGACATGACGCGCGTACGCATCGCACGACCCGACGAATTCGAACAGGTGGCCGCGCTTTACGACGAAATGGTCGCCGACATAGAGCATTCCGCCTTCGACCCGCATTGGAACCGAGAAAACCATCCGAGCGATGCGTTCTTGAGACAAGCGATCGAACGCGAACAACTCATCGTTTGCGAACACGACGGCGAGCTGGCAGGGGCCCTGGTGCTCGACGAGGACGGAGCCGAGGGCTACGAAGAAGCCCCCTGGCCGACCGACGCCGAAAGCGGCGAAGCCTCCGTCGTGCACGTGCTCTGCACCCTCCCCCGCTTCCAGGGCAAAGGACTTGCGCGAGCTCTGCTGAAAGGCGCGATCGACACGGCGAAGCAGCGCGGCAGGCGCTGCGTTCGCTTGGATATCCTGCCCGATAATCTGCCCGCGCAAAAGCTCTACGAATCCGAAGGGTTCATACGCGTGGCCGACGTCGTGCTCACGTATCTCGACGGCACCTTCGAGGCGGTGCTGTACGAACGTCCGCTCGTCGGGTCTTGCGCCTAGGCCGCCCATGCCGCGAGAAGCGGCCGCAGGCGGCGTATCGAAGACGATGTGCCGACCTGCGGCCGCTTCTCATGCGCTGCGCAAATGCGCTACCAGTTGCCGAAGATGAAGCGTTGGATGTCCTGGTTCAGCATAATGACGAAGAATCCGATGAACAACGCCATGCCCGCGATGCTCATATAGTTCATGGCCCTGTAGCCCACCGTCTTGCGCGTGATCTTCTGGAAGACCTCGATCACGAAACGACCGCCGTCGAGCGGCGGAATCGGCAGCAGGTTCATGATTCCGAGCGACACGGAAATCATTGCCATGAACTGCAAAAACATCGCCAAGCCGGCATCGGCGTACATCTTCGACATGACGGCCATGCCCATGATCGACGTGGATCCCGACACGGTTTCGGCGGCGGTCTGAGGATTGAACAGGCCCGCCACGGCCTGCGCCACCAAAACGATGTAGTTCAGGCCGCCTTGGATCGATTCGAGCGGCGTGAGCACGATGTGCTGCTGGACCACGCCCGCCTCGTCCACGATATCCACACCGAGTACGGAAAACGCCACCACCAGAAGCACCACGGCCACCAGAAGGTTCATGAACACGCCCGCAAGCAGGATGACCGAGCGCTTCCAAAACGGCAGAGCCCGGTACGTCTGCGCGCGTTCGGCCTGATACAACTCGTGCGGATCGCGGAATTCGCGCGGCGTGCCTTCGGCCAGATCGATGCCGCGCTTCTTGTTCGCATACGCGCGGGTACGGAAGATATTGTGCTCGTCCTCCTTCTTCGGACCCGTCAGGCACCCCCAGTCTTCCAGCACGTAAAGCACGTCGCACGCCTCCTGGATGGTGATGCCCATCTCTTCGGCCAAATCGTCGGCATATACGGTGCCATGCTTATAGGCGAACGCGAGCGCGCCTTCGATATGCGGGTTTTCGGGACCGGGCTCCATGCCGCACACCTTGGCATAGCCGCCCAACGGCACCGCCGTCACGCCGAAGCGCGTGCCGCGCCACGTGAACCCGACGCTGGGGCCGGGAAAGCCGATCATGAACTCGGTCACGCGCACGCCGAACGCACGCGCCGCCAGGTAATGGCCGCCCTCGTGCACGAACACGAGCACCGAAAGCACGATGGCCAGGTACAGAATCATCATCACGATATCCATGCGGGGATCCTTCTCGCAATCTTTCATGCAGCGCGGCAAAGAACGTCGACCGCGCGTCTCTCTTTCGCCTGCGTTTATACCGGCTCGTCGCGTGCACAGGCGCATGCGAAAGCGACACGGGCGCGAAACGCGCAAACAAAACGCAACGGGCGCGGCCGCCTGCATCATGCGACGTAGGGCGAATCCGCCCGATCGGCGCGATACGGCATGCGTGCGGATCGGGCAGACGCCGCCGCGCACGAAAACGCCCTGAGCGCATGCCCAGGGCGTTCGGAAAACGGTTTTCACAAGGCCTATTTGAACTGGCTCGGGTGCTTCTCGAAGAAGTCGGTGCGGGCGGGAAGCTCCACCACGGCATGGCGGCCGGCGGCGCGCTCGTCTTCGGCGCACAGCTCATCCATGCTCTCGAACGCCTCGTTCCACGAGAACACGCGCTGAACGGGAAGGTTCAGGTGATGCGCGATTTTCTCGCAGCCCGCAGGGGCCACCGGGTGCATGAGCAGCGCGCAGACGCGCAGCAGATAGAAGCTATCGAGCAGGACCTGGCGGCGCGCGTCGGCATCGTCGGCCGTATCGGCGGCCTTGATGCCGTCGGCCCACCACTTCTGCGACCAGCGCACGAACTCATCGAGCAGCGTCATGATCGAATGCAGCTCAGCGCGGTGCATGATGCGCTCGTATTCGGCCATGGCCTCATGCGCGCGCTCCACCACGGCGGCGGCCGGCACGCCTAGGGGCATGAAGCCCTCGAAGCTCTTCTGCGCCTCGTAGAAGCAGCTGCGGGCCAGGCGGTTGAGCACGTTGGTGAGCAACGCGCCCTCTTTGAGCACCGGGTCGGCCACACGCGGGTCGGTGCGCTTCTGCTCGTCGGGATCGAACGGTTTGGGCTTGAAGCCGACCGATTTCTGATCGAGGCCCAGGCCCAGCCAATGCGCGCGCAGCTGCTCGACCGTGTAGTGGTCCAGCAAATCGTCGGCCGAAGGAGGCTTGACCGCGCCCGACGAAGAGGCCTTGGTCTTGCCGAACAGGATGTGGTGGTTCGCGATCAGACGCGTCTGCTGCAGCTGACCTTCGGCAGGCTCGGCCTGCATGGCATCGCCTTCCTCGAGACCCATCCACAACGCAGGCTGGGCAACGCCGTAGAAGTACAGGTTGTCCTGGCCGATGAACTGGTACACGCACGCATCGGAGGAGCACCACCAGTCGCGCACGGCTTCCAGGCTTTCGCCGCGCTCTTCGAGAGCCGTGGCGCTGAAGCTGATCGGAGCCCACAGGCTTTCGGGCCAGCACCATGCGGTCAGGCCGTCCACGCCGTCCATCTCGGGAACCTTCACGCCCCATTCCACGTTGCCGGAAATGCGGAACGGCACCAGGGCCTTGCCCGTACGGAAGCGCACGCCCGCCGCGAACAGCACGTCGCGCGCGGCGTCGCGGTCTTCGATGCTCTCGAATTCGACCTCGAAGGACTGCTTGCCCTTCTCTGCCTCATGGAAGGTGTGCGCGGGCAGCCTATCGGCCACTGCGCGGTAATCGCCCTCGAGCTCGTTTTTGATATACATCACGGGCGGCACCAGAAATTCCTTGGCGCCCTTCACCACCACGGGGCGCACGTCTTCGTCGGCCTCGAGACGGGCGGCGTGCTCTTTGAGCTGCGTGCGGAAATTAGGCAGGTCGAAATACCAATTGCGCACCGGACGCATTTCGGGCACCTGACCCGTCAACGTGGATACGGGAGCGATCAAGTCTTCGGGATTGAACTGGTGGCCCAGGTCGCATTCGTCGGCGTAGGCCTTCTCGGACTTGCAGCCTTGCACGGGGCAATGGCCCAGAACCTGGCGGCCGTTGAGAAACGCCCCGGCTTCGGCGTCGTAGAACTGCAGCGTTTCGAGAGTGTTCAGATGGCCATTGTCGTGCAGGCGATGCAGTACGGCATCGGTGACCTGCTGATGAACCTCTCCCGCGCGGCCGATGCCGCTTCCCTCGTAAATCGAAAGCGACACGTCGTAGGCGTCGAGCGTGGCCTTCTGAGCGTCATGGTTGCGCTGCACGTAATCGCGAATGGTGCCTTCGAAGCCCTCGTTCTCGCAGGCCTTGCGATAGCCCTCCTGGATAGGGGAGCCGAAGCAATCGGTGCCCGAGACGAACAGGACGTTTTCGGCGCCCAGGCGGTCGCGCAGGAAACGCGCGTAGGCGTCGGCGGGAACGAACACGCCCGCGACGTGTCCGAAATGAAGCTTCTTATTGCCGTACGGCATGCCCGCCGTAACCACGGCGCGCTTCGGCCAAGATACCGTGCTCAGATAACTCACGAAAGAACACCTTCCTGTTTCAACAAGCTCAACAGCTCCTCGACGGCCTGCGAAGACTCGGAGGAGCCGAACAAATCCATCAGTGCGCCCAGGTCGGCCGACGATGACGTCAGGCGGACCACGTCGTAGGACGGGGCGCCTTCGTAGGCGTCGTAGTCGATGCCGCCAAGCTCGGCGGCCTTGTCCAGAGCATCGTCGTAGATGCCCACTTCGTCGGCGAGTCCGTTCTCGACGGCCGTCGTGCCCGCGAACTGCATGCCGGTGGCAAGGGCGCTCACGTCTTCGACCGTCATGCCGCGGCCGTCGGCCACGTTGCGGACGAAGGTGGCGTTGATCGTATCGACCAGCTCTTGGTAGTACGCTCGCTCTTCATCGGTCAAAGGACGCGTGCCGTAGCTAGAATCCTTCGACTGGGCCGAAGCGATATTATCCACCGAAATGCCCAGCATATCCATAAGGCCGGACAAATCGCTGACCTGCATGATGGTTCCGATGGCACCGATCGCCGTGGTCTCGTTCACGAAGATATAGTCGGCCTGGCTGGAAATCTCATAGGCGGCGCTGCAGTTGATCGAAGCGCTCGACACCACCACGGGCTTGGAGAAATCGCGCACGTAGGCAGCCATCTCCTCGCCCGCCGTGGCCACGCCGCCGCCGGAGTCGACGCGTAGCACCACGGCCTTGATATCGGGATTGTCTTCGGCCTGTTGCAGCAGCTCGCGCAAACCCTCGGGGCTGCTGGCCGTGCCGTCGTATTGGATCGTGCCGGCGATGTCGATCACGCCGACGCTGTCGCCCATGGTGACGGCGGCCGTATCGGCCTGGCCCGCAGACATCACGTTGGAATACACATGCGAGCACGAAAGCGCGCCGATGGTGAACATGAATACGATGACGAACAGGAACACGCCGCCCACGATCCAGGGCGCCTTGCTCTTCTTGGCAGGAGCCGCGGCATAAGGCGCCGCATAGGGCTGCGGGGCGTATTGCTGCTGCGCATAGGGCGGGGAATACGCCTGCTGCTGCGGCTGCTGGACGTAAGATTGCTGCTGAGGCTGGGCCGACTGCCCGTACGGCGGCTGCGGGGTCGCGCCCGGCGCCTGCGGCGGCACAACGGCATCAGGAGCCTTGTTCTGGTCCGTCATGCGAACCCTCCTTCTATGGATGCGCCCGAGACGTGAAAAGCGCCGGACGCCTGCGCTGCGAAGCGCACGATTACAATGCAGACCATGGTAGCGTAAAGCGTTTCAGGCCGCGGCGAGAGCCATGGTTTTGCTACAATCACCTGCCATGAAATCATCCCACACGCCCCATAGCGCGCCCCGAAGCGCCTCTTCGCCAAACCGACGCGGCGCACGATGCGCCGACGGCTCGAAAGCATTCGTCGCCACCTCATGGGCGGCCGTTTTCGGCGTGGCGGCGCTGATCTTCGCCATGAGCGCCAAAGACGGCGTGACCTTGGACACGGAATCGGGCCTTTTGTCGGCCGCGAAAGCCTGGCTCGCCGAGGTGCTTTCGGCGGCTGCAGGGCATCCGGTGGACGTATCCCCCATCGGGCATTTCGCGGAATACCTGCTGTTCGGCGCCGTTCTGGCCAACGCGCTGCGCTTGCATGCTCCCCTGAGGCGAGCGGGCGTGCTCGCAAGCGTCGCCGCCAGCCTGTACGGCGTGACCGACGAAATACACCAGGTCTTCGTGCCCCTGCGCTCGTGCGACCCCGCCGACTGGGCGGTCGACACCGTGGCCGCATGCCTCGGCGCGATCGCCGTATGCGCCCTGCTGGCCCGCCGCGCAGCACGCACGCGCGCCGCGAACAACCGATAAACGCGCGAAACGAACCGCCGATTCTCGAGAGCCTCGGCGTCGGCGAACGGCGAGCGGCCCCTGGACGCGAAAACGCCTCGGCCGCTCGCCCGTTTGCCCGAAACGCGAGGCATGCGGGCGCGCGGCCGAAGCGCCGATACGCGGGCGGGCGACCGAGCCATGCCCGACCGCCCGCCGAATACGCTTAGACCAATACCTTGAAAACGGCCTTTTTCACCGGCACCGAGCCATCGACCGCGATGCCCGGTTTATGGCCGTCGCACGGAAACACCGCCACGAACGTGCCGGGCGTCATAACCACGGACGCCGCCGCCTTGCCGTCGAGGAACATGTTGTCGGCCTCTTCGTCGAAGGGCTCGGCATCCAGACGGTCGATGAACTGCACGTCGATGCGCTCCTCGCCTTCGAGCACCATCTGCACGTCGATATAGCGGCGATGGGCCTCGAAGCGGCAATCCTCGAACGCGCGGGTGTCGTAGGCGCACACGTTGACGAACAGCGCGTCGCCGTCGATGTCGTGGCGGCCGGGCTCGAGCGCGCTCAGGTCGTGCTCTTTCGCGTAGGCCACGGCGCGACGCACGCCCTCGTGGGCGCATTCGTCCAGGCTCGCCGTATCGATATGTCCGAACAGCATCGGCATTTCCTTTCTCCATGCCGCCCGCAGGCGGCGTCGTTTCCTTTCAGGCGGCAAGGCCGCGATCGGGCGCTTCGGCGCGCGCCGCCAGACGCTAGGCCAGCATAGCGCGGGCGGCCGCATCGAGCGCGTCGAGCAACGCGAGCGCGTCTTCGCGGGCATCCGCCTTCGCGAACAGGTAGGCCTTGATCTTGGGCTCGGTGCCGCTCGGGCGCACGATCACCTTGCAATCGCCCTCGAGCGCCAGCTCCACCACGTTGGCGGAAGGCAGCGGCGCAAGGCCCTCGCCCGCTCCGCCCACCACGGGCATGGCCGCTCCCCGGGCGTAGTCGGTCGCACGCAGCACGGCGCGGCCCGCAACCGATGCGGGAGCCTGGGCACGCAAGCCGGCCATGATGTCGGTCATTTTGCGAGCGCCGTCGGCGCCGGGATAACTCAGCGAAATGGTGCGGTTCAGGCAGTAGCCGTAGCGCTCGTACAGGGCGCGCATGGCCTGCACCAGGTTCATGCCCTGCTCGCGGTAAAAACGCGCCATCTGGCAAATCAGCATGCTCGCCACAACGGCGTCTTTGTCGCGCACGTGGGTGCCCGCCAAATATCCGTAGCTTTCCTCGAAGCCGAACATGAAGCGGTCGGCCTCCTCCGCCGCCTCGAGCAGGCCGATCTGCTCGCCGATGTATTTGAAGCCCGTCAGGGTGCGGCGCAGCTCGAAGCCGTGGGCGCGTGCCACGTCGTCGGCCATCGCCGACGACACGATCGTGGTCACCGCGATGCAGCGCGAGACATCTTCACCGCGCTCAGCGCGCATACGGGCCAGATAGTCCATGAGCAGAATGCCCATCTCGTTGCCCGTGACCAGCGTGTAATCGTCGCCATCTTCGCAGGCCACGCCCACGCGGTCGGCGTCGGGGTCGGTAGCCAGCAGCAGGTCGGGAGCCGCGCCCTGCGCCGCGCGCTCATGACAGCGCGCGATGCCCGCCTCAAGGGCGGCGCGCTCTTCGGGGTTGGGATATTCGCACGTGGGGAAATCGCCGTCAGGCTCGCCCTGCCCCGCCACCACGTCCAGGTTATCGATGCCGATGCGGCCCAGCGCGTCGCTCACGCATTCCAGGCCCGTGCCGCACAGCGGCGTGTACACCACCTCGAGCGGACGCTGCATCTGCTCGGGCGTCTCCTGCGACTGGGCAAGCACCGCCTCGACGAAACGCCCCAGCGTGTCGTCGCCGATCTCTTCCACCAGCCCCTCGGCGGCCGCGCGGTCGAAATCGACCGTCTTCGCGCAGGCTCCGTCGGATTCGAAATAGCCCAGGCGCGCGATGCGGGCCGAGATGTCGGCCGCAGCCTCGCTGGTGATCTGGCAGCCGTCGGCGCCATAGACTTTGTAGCCGTTATAGGCGGCGGGATTATGGCTCGCGGTCATGTTGACGCCGGCGCTGCAGCCCAGGTCGCGCACGGCGAACGAAAGCGCGGGAGTGGGCTCGACGCGCGGATACACCAGGCAGCGGATGCCGTTTGCGGCAAGCACGCTCGCGGCCGTGCGCACGAACAGCTCGCCTTTGTGGCGCGAGTCGCGCGCGATGGCGACGCTGGGGTTTTCGAAGCGGGCGTTGAGGTGCTCCGCCAAACCCTGGGTAGCGCGCGCCACGGTGTAGACATTCATGCGGTTGGTGCCGGCGCCGATCACGCCGCGCAAGCCCGCCGTGCCGAATTCAAGATCTTGGAAGAATGCATCGGCGACCGCGGCGTCGTCGGCCTCGGACAGCTGCGCGAGCTCTGCGGAAAGCTCTTCGTCCGCCACGCATTCGCTCCAGTGCGCGAGGGCAGCGCGCACATCGATTTCGCTCATATTCCGTCCCCCTGATGTGGTCGCGCCTGCGAAAGCCGGTATCTTTCGGAAGCGCCTCGATACGATTCCTCGATTCTACCAATGACTTTCCAGGCAAACCAGAAAACGCATGACAAAGCGACAAGCGAAGGCGGCTGCGCCGAGACGGCCCGCAGCCCCGAAACCCCGCGCCGCCGAAGCCGCGCAGCGCCCGTAACCGCGAATACGGTGCGTGCGATAGACACGCCCCGACCCGTGGCCGAAACTTTTTCACATGCGCGAAACGGCCTGCAAATGTACAATGCCGATCAAAAAAAGCGCATGTCATCCGCGAAAAACGCCGTTCGCCAATAACGTCTTTCCACACGCCGATTCGCTTTGCGAATTCATTGACAAATGTTAAATCAGATAGAAATTATCACCTTTCTTCGAGGAACCGTGGTATCTTGACCACGACGTCAGGGGCGGCACCCCGGCGAACGAGCATAGGACGCCTCGAATAAGAAAGGGGGCATTCCCATGAATGCCTATTTCATCGCCGCGAAAGCAAACGCTTGGGAAGTCTCCCAGCAGGTCGGCCACGCCATCGAAGCGCATCAGCCCGAATACCTCACCGACGCGCAAGGCCGCGGTGCAGGCTGCGACATGAGCACGAAACGCAAGGTCATGACGCGTCCGAGCCTGTACAAGGACCTCTTCCGCATGGCGGGCAAGACCTTCGCCTAGGCAAGGTCGCAAAGAGCCGCCTTCTGCGACGCGCTCTTTCCAACCCGGACCACTTCCTCCACGGGCCCCGAACCTTCACGGTCGGGGCCCGTTTTTTTATTCCCACGAAGCCGGGCTATTCGCCCGCGTCGAGGAAGATTTTACGCGTGACGAAATTCCACACCATGACGATGGCCGTGGCCGCAATCTTCACGATCAGGTAATGCACGCCCAGAAGCTCGACGCCCGCCCACATGCAGACGTTGTTGATCAGCAGGCCGATTACCGACAGGATGATGAAGATGACGAACTCGCGACGGCGGCTCATATCCTCTTTGTGCGTGAACACGTAGCGCATCGACGCCAGGTAATTGAACACCACCGACACCGTGAACGATATCGTGGCGCTGACCAGATAGTTCACGCCGAACGCTTCGGTCAGAAGCGCCAGCAGGCCGTAGTCGATGCAAAACGCCAGCGCTCCTACCACGCCGAATTTCATGAATTGGGCGAACAGCTTCTTCATAACGACCTTTCGTCATCGCAGAGACATCCATCGGATTGCGCGCAGACGCCGCGCACGGGCCTACGTCCAGAACTGGAACGTTTCCAGCAGCGACTGGTACGCCCACGGATACGCCTGGCTCCACCAGCCCGATTCGGCGGTCAGGCACAGAAGCACCATGTAGGCCAGGCCGACGAACACCGCCACGGGAAGCACGCGCAGCATGAGCGTGTGCAGGGCGCTGCCGGGAGCCATATTCTCGTTGAGGATGAATATCACGAGCACCGCGGCCATGAGGAACATGATGCTGAAGTCGGCGAAGTAGCGCTGCAGGATGCCCGCAACCTCCGCGTCGGCGATGCCGATGATCACGCCCGACGCCAGCAGCACGCCGACGACGCCCGCGATCGTGCGGGTCTTACGCTGGCTGACGCGCATACGCAGCGCCGTACCTGCGAACGGCAGAATCCACAGCAGCGGCAGGCATGCGAAGATGCCGCCGAACGTGGCCTCTTTGACGGTCT
Organism: Slackia sp.; assembly: GCA_029266945.1. Classification (GTDB taxonomy): domain Bacteria; phylum Actinomycetota; class Coriobacteriia; order Coriobacteriales; family Eggerthellaceae; genus Slackia. Next base: position 25,925 of record JARIED010000022.1, read on the forward strand.
GTCCGAGATAGGTGGTATCGAACGGCGTCGGCTGCAGATACGGGAACACGCCCGTGGCCGAAGGCGGCTGGAAGAAGTAGGCGAACAGGGCCGGCGCGATGCGGCCCACGGCCATGCCGCGCTTGGTCATGTCGTTGACTGTCAGGTTGTAGTTGGCGCCGAAGTCGAACAGCGATCCGAAGCGGGCGTAGTTGTACCACATGACGCCGGCCAACACGACCGCGTACGGCGCAATCAGACAGATGAACTGGCGCATGCCGGCCGCCGTCTTGATACGCCCCTCAGTGATGAACGGGCGCCAGAACAGCGGGAAGGCCAAGAAGCTCAGCATGACGAACTGCGGGCGACAGCCCACCACGAGCGCCATGCTGAGCGAGCCCGCCAGATAGAGCAGCTCGGGTCGCCGATGGACGCGGCCGAGCATCCAGAAGTACAGGCCCCAGACCGAAAACGCCAGCGCCAACATGATCGGCAGCGAATAAAACGTCGGGAACTTCAGCAGATACAGCGCGCCGCTGCAGCCCACCACGGCCATCTGGAGCAGTAGGTACAGGCCCACGCTCACACGCTTAAAGTGGTAGCGCGCGAATCGATCGAGCAGCGCCGAGACGCCCGCGATGAACGCGATCATGCCGATGAGCACGCCGACCGCCGTGGGGAAATTGGCCCCCGTGGCAAGATAGAACGGCAGATAGAACAGCACCGCCGGCACCACGCCGAAATACACGTAGTAATGGCCGTCGTAATAGGCCACGTCCCACAGGTAGTTCTCACCCGTTTCCTTGACAAGCTGGTCGCGGGCGCCGCGGTCGTAGGGGTCTTCCATATTCTGCAGCCAGTTCGGCGGCTCTTCTTCCAAATAGAGCTTGCCGTCGGCCATGCTCTTGGCCAGCTCGGCGTACTGCTGGGCGTTGTCGCCGCCCACCTCGAAGGTGTTCACGATGCTCACGCCGTCCCACGAGCCCGAGTTATACGAGGACGTAGCCACGCCCACCAGGTTGGAGCCCATGAATAAAAACGACGAGCACAGCCAGATTTCGACGGCTGCGATGCCGATCGCGGCGATCTTCGAACGGTGCGGATGCTCTTTGATGTAGATGCGGTACAGGCCGCTGCGCGGACGAAACGCATAGACGAACGTCATGACGGCGATTGCGGCCATCAGGCGCAGCGTGCTGAACGAGAACGGCTCGGGCGCGTTGATGGACACGCCGTCCAGATACAGCGGATAGACCGTCTTGTCGCCGCCAAACTGGATGCGCAGCTTGCCGATCTCGCCTGACGAGTTCAGGTTGAGATATTCGCTTTCATCGCAGTTGGTGGCCACGTAGGTCACGGGCACGCCCGAGGTGTATTCGGTGTCGTCGAAGTAGGTCGAATGGGCGTCATCGGTGAACCAGATCTTCACCGGGACGTTTTGCGCCCCCTGGTTCCAGCTGAAATCGAGCCGCAGATTATGCACCTTCACGCCGAGGTGCTCGAATTCTATGTCGTTGTCGACCGTCGATATTCGATAGCGTCCGTCAGGCGTTTCAGGCAAGTCGACCTGGGAGTCGAGCGTCACGGTCTCCCACGTGAGGCTGCGCCAATGGTTGAAATTGAAGACGAAGGTTTCCAGCACCACGGCGCAAAGCACGATGATGCACGCCGTTTTCACGAAACGGCGCAGTTCGGGATGATGAGTGGCCACGAATTCTCGCAGCAGTGTCATGAATTCACGCATGGCGGACATTATAGCCGACAACATGCGGACGCTCGCTTCGTGCGCACAAGCACGACACGATGCGGGCGTTGCGGCCCCCTGAAAAGCAGCAAGGAGAGGCGAATGCCTCTCCTTGCCGTGGAGTCGTCACCGTACGGAGGGTACCGTCGGCTTTATTGTCATGAGCCTAAAGGCCCAGCATGACCTTCACGTCAGCATAGACCTCGTCGACCGGACGGTCGCCGTCGACGGCCTTGAGCAGCGCCTTGCCCTTGTAGTAGTCGATCAAGGGAGAGGTACTCTTCTCGTAAACGTCGAGGCGGTTGCGGACCGTGGCCTCGTTGTCGTCGTCGCGCTGGTACATTTCGCCGCCGCACTTGGGGCAGGAGGCGTCAACGTCGGAGCCGATGTAGCCGCAATCCTTGCAGCAGCGGCGGGCGGTCAGGCGCTTAACGATGACCTCGGGGTCGACGTCGACGAGCAGCGCGCCGTCGAGCGGACGCTCGAGACGAGCCAGCATGTCGTCGAGGGCGACGGCCTGCGCGGTGGTGCGGGGGAAGCCGTCCAGGATGAAGCCGACCTTGGCGTCGGGCTCCTGCAGGCGCTCGTTCATCAGGTCGATGATCAGGCTGTCGGGAACGAGGTCGCCCGCGTCCATGAACGACTTGGCCTTCTTGCCGAGCTCGGTCTGGTTCTTCACGGCGGCGCGCAGGATGTCGCCCGTGGAGATATGCGGCGTGCCGAACTCCTCGACCAGCTTGGCGGCCTGGGTTCCCTTGCCAGCGCCCGGGGCGCCCAACAATACGATGTTCATGCGAACTTCCTTTCGTTAAAACGGTGGCTCCATTGTAACAGTGCACACCGATGGAAGAAACCGCGCGGAGGCATGCAGACGCGCGGTCGGTCGGACGAAGCGCCGAGCGTTACGAGATGTTGCGGTGGTAGAGGTCCCACAGGCCCTTCAACAGCAAGTTGGGATCGTGCACCACGTACCTGCGGCAGGCGGGCACGATCAGGCGGGAGATGCCGCCCGTGGCCACGGCCAGAACCGCGCCGCCCAGCTCGTCGGAGATGCGGTCGACCAGACCGTCCATCATGGCCGCGTTGGCGTAGATCACGCCGCTGCGCATGCAATCAACCGTATCGCGGCCGATCAAGCGTTTCGGGCGCTCGAACTTGATGAACGGCAGCGCCGAAGCCTTCGCGGTCAGCGCATCCTGCGAAATCACGACGCCCGGCATGATGATCGAGCCCAGATAGACGCGGTCGGCGCTTACCACCGAGCACGTGGTGGCCGTGCCCATGTCGAAGATGGCCAGGTTGCCGTCGTAGTCGTTAATGGCGCCTGCGGCGTCGGCGATCATGTCGACGCCCAGTTTCTCGGGCGTTTCCATGTCGATCGTAAAGCCCAGGTCCATGCGGTGGTCGACCACGAGCGGCGCGTCACCCGTCTTCGCGCGCACCGACGCCACGACCGAATCGGTGAGTTCGGGCACGACGGAACTCACGATGGCGCCGCTGACGCTGGAGAAATCGAAGCCGTGCATGGCGACCAGTGCCTCGAAGCCTTCCATGAACTCCTGCACCGTGCGGCGCTTGTCCGTGGGAAAGCGCAGGTTGGAGGCGAGCAGGCCGCGTTCGGGCATAAGCCCCATGACCACGTTGGTGTTGCCGATATCGACCGTCAGAAGCATCGGCTACTCCCCTTTCGGCGCGATCGCGAACAGTTCGTCGAGCACGCGGTCGGCCGCATCGATTTTATCCATGAGGGGCAGGTCCACCGTGCGCTCGTGGGAAATCAGCGTGAGGTGGTTCGTCGGCGTGCCGAAGCCCGCGCCGTCCTCTTTCAGACAATTCGCGCAGATCATGTCGACCTTCTTGCGGTCGAGCTTGGCGCGGGAGTTCTCCATCACATCGCGCGTCTCCATGGAGAAGCCGCACAGACGCTGGCCCGGCATGCGATGCGTGCCGAGCCACGAGAGGATGTCCACCGTACGCTCGAGCTCGATCGTCAGGTCTCCGTCCTTCTTCTTCATCTTGTCGGAGGCCGTGTGCTTGGGGCGGTAGTCCGCCACCGCCGCGGCCTTGACCACCGCGTCGCAGGATTCATAGCGCGAGGCGACCGCCTCGAACATATCCTGGGCGCTCACGACGGACACCAGCTCGACCCCTTCGGGAGCGTCGATCGAAACCTTGCCCGACACCAGCACCACGTCGGCGCCGCGCTCGCAGGCGCGCTGCGCGATCGCGTAGCCCATACGGCCCGTGGAGTGGTTGCTGATGAAGCGAACGGGGTCGATGGCTTCCTGCGTGGGCCCCGCCGTCACGAGAATGCGCTTGCCCGCCAGATCGCGCGTCGGCGCGGCGGCGCAAGAGGCCGCATCGTGTTCGGTCATTGGTCGTTCCAATCTCTTCTGGATGATTTATTCCACATAAAGGCATAAAACGTCGCTTTTATGCCAGCTTCGCCACGAATAGTCTAGCCGAATGCACCTGCAGCCCGCCGAGAAAACGCGCCGATCGGAGCCTTCCAGCACATAACGAATGCAGTCGCCCGACACCAGCAGCACCGCGGCGACCACC